>NZ_NEIP01000023.1:0-73067 GCF_002112745.1 Pseudomonas sp. B7(2017)
CACGTCTCCATGGCCCCGGCCGCCGGCAAGCGCCTGTGGGAAATGGCCGAGAACACCCGGGGGATCCTCGCGGTGGAATGGCTGGCGGCGGCCCAGGGGCTGGACCTGCGCGACGGCCTGAAGAGCTCGCCGGCGCTGGAGCAGGCCCGCGCGGCCCTGCGCGCCGAGGTGCCGTTCTACGAGAAGGACCGTTTCTTTGCGCCGGACATCGACGCGGCGACCGGGCTGCTGGCGTCGCGGTGCCTGAGCGCGTTGGTGCCTGCCAAACTGCTGCCGAGCCTGTAAGGGCCTCATCGCTGGCAAGCCAGCTCCCACGGGTTCTGCGCAGTCCCCTGTGGGAGCTGGCTTGCCAGCGATGACGGCAGTCCAGGCGCCGTAAAGACAGCTGCTCCCGCATTGAAGCCTGTACACCTTGCGGAAGCGGCATTGCGATTGGATTTTGAAAGCGGTGGAGCCCTGAGGGATCAACTTTCCCTGTGGGCGCCATTGACCGGAAGACGGCTGCCCAGACGGTAGCGCGACGACGGATGGACCAGGCGCACATAGGTGACGATCTTGCCCTGGTTCCAGGTCCGGCGCATGAGCACCAGGCAAGGCTCGTTGTCATCGATCTGCATGTATTTGCTCTCGTCGCCGCTGGGGTGGCTGGCCTCGACGATGTGCTCCATCTCATCCGGCCGGATGACCTGCAACAGGTACCGGGCCGGTTGCAGGCTTTCGCCGAACGCCTGCTGCAGAAACTCCGGCACCATCTCGGGATTGACGTAGCGGTCCTCCAATTGCACCGGCACGCCTTCTTCGCTGTGCACACAGATCAAATGAAACACCGACGCCCCTGTAGGCAACGCCAACGCAGCGGCCACCTGCATCGAGGCGGCCTCGCGTGCCAGGTGCAGCACCTTGCACGTGTAGCTGTGCCCCCGGGCGATGATTTCGTCGGCGATGTTGGTGATGCGCAGCAGGTTCGACTGCGGCTTGCTCTCGGCCACGAACGTGCCGACCCCCGAGATCCGCACCAGGTGGCCTTCGTCGGCGAGTTCGCGCAGGGCACGGTTGACCGTCATGCGCGACATGCCCAGCTCCTGCACCAACTGATGCTCGGAAGGGATCAGGTCGCCGGGTTTCCAGACCCCGGCGCGAAGCTTGCCTTGCACGAAATCCTTCGCGCGTTGATAGCGCGCTTGCGGCGCATTCTTAGTCATCAGTCAATCAATCCGAATCTCTTCCACGGCAAAGGCGCTTGCCGAGTCTTGGCGACAAAGCCGCTATCCTCACAGCTTAGGAGGGACAGCCGCAAGTGCCGGGCGCATTCAAATGGCGTGCCGGAGCAGGGCATGGCCGCTGCGCCTCGTCCTGCGCCTGTTCTCCTTTGTCGCGGAACGCTCAGGTGCCGCACTTGCGATGTTCTCGTTGTCTTTCACCGTACGGTGTCTGCGATATGTTTCTTACATGGCTATAGTTGTATGTACATATAATGCAGTGCAACTTCTGCAGAAGGCGAGCCTGGGCAATATTTCACAATTGCTACATGAAAGTGAATTAAATATTAAAGTTTTGCTCCGATAAAAAAATATTGACATGTTTATTTCATGACAAGATACTTCGATTCGGAAGTAATAAAGCACTTCACCGTCGATGGAATAAGATTCCTGAGAAGCATAACGTCCAATCAGACTCGCCTGCTTCGAAACGGCTCCCGATCTCTGCAATACCAGTATCTTGTTTCGTGTTGCCCGACAGTTACGGCACTGTAGCCTTACAGGCAGCCAATGGTCGTCGCTCACTTATTCAATTCTTATATATGTTTGGCCTGCGCATTCTGTTGGGGTGAACTCGTGTTTGCTCTGATTAAAACTTGCCTATTGGTTCTAATGGGCAGGGCGGGCGCGGTTGGTTCGAGACGTCAACTTCAATAGCATTATCATGAAGATCTGGAATAGGGCATATGGATATTGCTGGCAATGTTGTATACGTAAAGATGAACGCTGATATTCTTCATTCGGGTCACATTGACGTGATCGGTGAAGCGGAAAAATATGGTTCTGTGGTCGTTGGTGTGTTGACGGACAAGGCGATGGCGTTGTCCGGACGCGAGCCGATATTGAATTTCGAACAGCGTGCAAGTGTTTTCAGTCGTGTCAAAGGTGTCTCCAAGGTGGTGCCTCAAGACAGTGCGGACGCCATCACCAACATTCTGGATTTACAACCGACCTACGTTCTCCACTGGGACGATGAAGGCAAGGGCATCGGTCGGCCCGAGCGGGAACGCGTCGAACAGGCGCTTTCCGGCTGGGGCGGGAAACTGATTGTCAGCGATCAATCTCACACAGGCTCGAATGCGTCAGTGTTTGAGCGCTTGAACAAGGCCTACGCCAGACCGCATTCCAGGCAGCAGCAACTGAGCCGCCTTCTTGAGGCCAAGTCCTTTGTCCGGGTGCTCGAGGCCCATACACCGCTGTGCGGGCTGATTATCGAAAACCTGCAGGTCGAATCAGGCGGAGAATCCCGAACGTTTGATGCGATGTGGTCCAGCAGCCTGACCGACTCGACATCCAAGGGGAAACCCGACATCGAGGCGGTGGACCTGACGTCGCGTCTGCAGAACATCAACGACATCTTTGAGGTCACCACCAAACCGCTCATCTATGACGCCGACACCGGCGGCAAACCCGAGCACTTTGCGCTGGCGGTGAAGAGCCTGGAGAGGGTCGGTGTCTCTGCGGTCATCATTGAAGACAAGACCGGGTTGAAGAAGAACTCACTGTTCGGCAACTCCGTCACGCAGGATCAGGAAAGTATCGAAGCGTTTTGCCATAAGATCCAAGTCGGCAAGGCGGCCTGCCAAACCAATGACTTCATGATCATTGCGAGAATCGAAAGCCTGATACTCGAGAAAGGCATGCATGACGCGCTAGCGCGCGCCAAGGCGTACATCGCGGCCGGGGCCGACGGCATCATGATCCACAGCCGTGAAAAATCCCCTGCCGAGATCCTGGAGTTCTGCCGGCACTACGCGATGTTCGATGAGCGCGTACCCCTTGTCGCCGTTCCCTCCAGTTACAACAGCATCACTGACATTGAGTTGTCCCGCGCAGGTGTGAACATCGTCATCTACGCCAACCACATGTTGCGGGCTTCCTATCCGGCGATGAGCCGCATCGCGCAGTCGATCCTGACGCATGGCCGCTCCATGGAGTGCGAGTCGGAATGCATGCCGATCAACGAGATTTTGGATCTGATACCAGGGACGCGGTGATTCGATGATTTCTCCAGAGTTTTTTTACCAGTCACTGAAAAGCAAGGGTGTCGAGTACTTTGCGGGCACGCCGGACTCGTTGTTGAAGTCGTTCTGCTTCTACGTTTCCGAGCACACACCCGCCAGCCATCATGTCATCGCGGCCAACGAGGGCGGCGCCATCGGTTTGGCGATGGGGTATCACCTGGCGACAGGCGGCATCCCGGCGGTGTACATGCAGAACTCGGGCTTGGGCAATGCAATCAATCCGTTGCTGTCACTGGGCGATCCCGATGTCTACTCTATCCCGATGATTCTGATCATTGGCTGGAGAGGCGAGCCTGGGGTGAAGGATGAGCCGCAGCACCTGAAGCAAGGGCGCGTGACATTGGCGCTGCTGGAGGCCATGGAAATACCTTATGACGTGATTGACGGTGACGAATCCCTCGCCCGGGCAGCCATATCAAGAGCGGTCGAGACCGCCGCCTCTCAGTCCCGCGCCTATGCACTGGTGGTCAAGGGCGGGGCCGTCGGCAGCTTCGAACCCCGCGTCGAGGGCAATAAGGTGTTTTCCTACTCTCGCGAAGACGTCATCGATGCGCTGGTCCAGCGGCTCGATGAACGCCACATTGTGGTTGCCACCACCGGCATGATTTCCAGGGAGTTGTTCGAGTGCCGCAAAAGGCACGGACAAGGGCATGACGCGGACTTCCTGACCATCGGCGGCATGGGGCACGCCTCGCAGATCGCCCTCGAGATTGCCACGCACAAGCCGGATCGCCAGGTGATCTGCCTGGACGGGGACGGCGCGCTGCTGATGCACATGGGGAGCGCGGCCATTGCAGGGACGAGGGCCAAAGGCAACTTCAAGCACCTTGTCATCAATAACGGCGCCCACGACTCCGTGGGCGGTCAGCCGACCGTCGCGCAATCGATCGACCTGCAGTCAGTGTTCGTCGGCTGTGGCTACAGCTACGTGTCGCTCTGCGTCGCGCGCGGCGATCTGTTTGAGGAAATCGAGTGGTTGCTTGATGCGCAGGGCCCGGCCTTGCTGGAGATCATGGTCGACAAGGGCGCCCGAGGCGATCTGGGTCGGCCCTCGATGGACTTGAAGGAAAGGCTGGCGGGGTTCATGGCATTCGTTTCCGATTGAATCCCAACCTTGTCGTGCCGTCCGTGGCCGGCACCGGCGATCGGCAGGGTGCCGGCTCATGCAGCGGCAGGCCAGGGATAAGCGACAAGCACAAGGAGAAAAAGCGTTTGAACTCAATGGCATTTGCAATAACTCTTTTGTCGGTATGCATGCACGCGGGCTGGAATCTGCTCGGCAAGAAACAGGCGCCGTCCTTGAGCTTTTTCATATTGGCGATCGGCACGAGCGCCATTCTGTTCAGCCCGCTGCTGAGCCTGGGGGCGGGCCTGGATAAGCTGCCGGCGATGTTCTGGTGGCTGCTGCTGGCGACCGGGCTTTGCCAGATGCTGTACATGGGCGGGTTGGCCTGGGCCTATTCCCGTGGGGATGTCAGCGTCATTTACCCGCTGGCCCGAGCGCTGCCGGTGGTGATGGTTCCCATGGTGACGGTGGGGCTGCTGGGCAGCCAGGCGCTGGTCGCCAGAGACTGGTACGGCATTGTCTTGATTGTGTTGGGCGCACTCTGTCTGCCGTTGAGCAGCTTCCGTTCCTTTCGACTGAAAACATACTTCAACCCGGCATTGGGCTATGCGCTGTTGGCCGCCGCAGGAACCGTAGGCTATTCGGTGATCGACAAAGTGGCGCTGGATATGATGGTCAATGCCGGCTTTTCACGATTGACGGCCGGCGCCAACTACATGGTGCTGCAAGCGTTGACCACGGTGTTGTGGGGACTGCCGTTGATTGCGGTGATGAGTTCAGAGCGAACGGTGTTCGCTCCTGTCTGGCGCGAGCATCGTCGCTCGATACTCGTCACCGGTTTGATGATTACCGCTACTTACGGACTTGTTCTCATCGCCATGGCGTTCAGTACGGATGTCAGTTACATCGTCGCGCTGAGGCAACTGTCGATTCCCGTAGGGGTATTGATTGGCGTGGTGTGGCTCAAGGAAACAGCGCCGCCCCTGAAGATCATCAGTGTCGCTGTGATGTTGCTGGGCCTGCTCGTCATTTCGTTACGGTAAGTCAGCCATCGTTGCGATGAAGCGAACGAGCCGCTGTTAAAAGAAAGACGGACTCGCCTGCGAAGGGCATGTCCAAATGATCGCTGTTGTTTTGATGATTTGTGGTGTCGCTTGTTTTGCGCTCAGGTTTTGCGCAAACAAGCGATATCCACGAAGGGCTTTGCATTGCCCGCAGTTCAATAAAACATAGTTAACCTAAGAGGGATTTAAGCGTGACTATCGATCGTGATGAAAGCAGTAAATACAATGCCGAATATGATGTATCGGTACGCCGCCTGAGTGACTTGCTGGCCCTGACTTCCGCAAAGAAGGAGGCCATGGGCGCTGCCATGGTCGAGTTCTATCCAGGTGAAACCATCCGCGAGCACATCAATAAAGAAAACGTAGAAGAGATTTTTCTGCTGCTCGATGGCACGGCTGATTTCACGCTGGATGGCGTCGTTCATTCCGTGAAGGCGGGCGATGTCGCTTTCGCGAAAATCGGACAAAGCCACTCGTTCAAAAACACGTCGACCGATAAGGCCCGCCTGTTCAGCCTGTGGTGGAAAGCGGTGAGCACCGAGCAGGTGCCGGCATGAGCACAGTGAGCCGTTCGCCTTCATCGCCCATGATCATCCTGACGCCACCTCCGACGCCCAACGGTCGTCTGCACATCGGCCATATCTCAGGCCCTTACCTTCGTGCGGACCTGCATTCACGGCTGATGCGGTTTGTGAGCGGACGGCCCGTCCAACACCTGTCCCACATCGATACCTATCAGAGCTACGTCCCGAAAAAGGCGGCTCAACTGGGCCGTGACGTCAATGAGTTCTTCGAGGATGTCCAGGCGGGCATCAAGCATGACTTCAAATCGTTCGGCATCGACCACGACCTGTTCATCGACAACACCTCGACGCAATACCTGGCGTTTCTCGATTCGGCGGTGGAGCACCTGATCCCCCGGCTGAATCTGGAAACCGCCAAGGCAAAGCATTGCTCAAAGTGTGACAGTTCGCTGTATGAGGCCAACGTGAAAGGCTTTTGCAGCCATTGTCTTCACGACGCCTTTCTCAACGTCTGCGAAAATTGCTGCATCCCTATGGCGTTTGAAAAAGCGATCGCACCGGTGTGCGATACCTGCGGTCATGCGGATCATGTCCTGAGCGAAAAAGAGGTGCAGTTCCTTGCGATCACGGCCAAGGAAGTTGAACGGATCGCAGAAGTGGTCGACACGCTGCATTCGGGCAACCGTCGCATCGACTCGATGTTCCAGCACCTGAAGGCCCACCGGATCGGGTTCAGCTACGATGCCGCGTACGGCGTGTTTCCCAAAACGATGCAGGGGGCCTTGAATCCCTGGATTGAGATCTACTTCGGGCATCTGTATTCCGTTCTGAAAGCGTGCAATGTGGACACATCAGTCGGTTTTGCAGAGTCCGTGCGGCGCTTGAACGCTTTGGAGCACCCGCCTGAGGTCGTCGCCTACTTCGGGATCGATAACTCTTATTACTATGCGTTCCTGTTTCCCTACCTTTCCATGGTGCTGGGCATCACCGCCATGGTGCCCACGGCATTGAAGGCCAGTTTTTTCCTGTTCCTGAACAACGCCAAGATCTCATCAAGCCGCAATAACGTCATCTGGGCTGCCGACCTGCTGAAAGAAGGTGAACTCAAACGATTGAGGACCAACCTGGCCGACAGTTGCCCCGAGTTCGCCACCAAGGGGTACGCCGAGAGCCATAGTCGTGCGCCCGTATCAGGCGGCGAGCCAGCAGGGGGCGCAGACACCACGCCCTACGCATCCGTAGGCGCATTCAAGCAGCGGTTGTCGGCAATGACAGACGCACGGGCGTTCAGCGTTGAGGAACTGCTCAATGTCATCAATAAGGCAGGCAGTTACTCGGCTCACCTGAAAACGGTGGCGAGACCTCAGGAAGCGGCGGCCATCGACGGTTTTCTTGAAGCGCTGCTGGACGCCCTGTCGCTTGGCTGAAGGCGATTGAACCTCAGTGCACTCGTTATCCGCGCCGTCCTGGTGTCGCGTTCAGACACGGGGTGCGCGCCGTTTGATCAATCATTCTGAATGTCAGTCCACTGACTCAGGGAGGAGGTTTGCATATGGCTTCTACACAGGGTGCGGCCGATAAACGCCAGGTATTGATGAACCCGGGGCCTGTCACAACTCAAGAGCGTGTTCGATTGTCGTTGGCGGGGCCCGACCAGTGTCATCGTGAGCCGGAGTTTGCAGCACTGATGACGGCCGTCCGGCAAAAGATCACCCAAGTGTCGGGGGGCGATGACCGGTACGCATCGGTCGTGCTGACCGGTTCAGGCACCGCGGCGGTCGAAGCGACGATGGCGTCGGTGATACCGGACGGCGGCACCGTGCTGATCATCGACAACGGACACTACGCCGAGCGTCTGCATGACATCGCCAAAATCCACGCCATCGCCAGCGTTCGGTTGACGCTGGGCTGGAGCGTGCCGGTCGATAAGGAACTGATCGACAGAACCCTCCGTGAAAACCCCGGCGTCACTCATGTGGCCGTGGTCCATCACGAGACCAGCACCGGCATGCTCAATGACATTGTCGGGTTGGCCGCCATTGCCCATCGGCACGGCTGCAAAATGATTGTCGATGCCGTCAGCAGCCTGGGGGCTGAACCGATCGACCAGTCACGTGATGGCATCGACTGGCTGATCGGCTCCGCCGGCAAGTGCATCGAGGGGATGCCGGGCCTGTCATTCGTGTGCGCTCTCAAAGCGGATTTCGCGTCCCTGAAAGCCCACAAGGCACGTACGTTTTACCTTGATCTGCATCGCCATTTCACTGCGCAAGAGACCTCCAACGCACCGGCGTTCACACCCGCCGTTCCCCTGTTCTACGCACTGGACACCGCGCTGGACCTGCTGATGGCGGAAGGGGTGGCGGAGCGAAACTCGCGCTACCGTCGGTTGGCGACGCGCCTGCGCGACGGTTTGACCCGACTGGGGCTGAGCATTTTGCTGGCTCCCGAACACCGAGCGGTCGGCCTGACCACGGTCGGCTTGCCGGAGGGTGTCCACTATGCGGATCTGCACCCGGTGCTGAAAAGCGCCGGGTACGTCATCTACACCGCCCAGGAACATCTGGCGAACAGGTTCTTCCGGCTGTCCACCATGGGGTGCATGTCCGCGGAGGACATCGACGGCTTCCTGGAGACGATGGCGCAGTTTCTGTCTGTCCGGCCTGTAACGCACGATCGTTGAGACGGGGTTCGCGATGAATAATCTTTCTGTGAACGGCAGGCCATACCGGCTTGCTGTGGTCGGTGGCGGCCCCCGAGCGGTCTATGCGATGGAGCGTCTGTCGGCGACGCTTGAGCGGCTCGGCCCTGATGCGGAGCTGGAAGTGTACCTGTTCGAGCGCAGCGGTGAATTCGGTGCGGGCCAGGCGCACAGTGGCTCCCAACCCAAGACGAGCTATCTCAACAGGATCGCCGGCCAGGTGAGTTTCGCTGCCGATGAAAGTGTCACGGATGCGGGCCCCCTCCGTGCGGCGCACAAGCGTCCGACATTGCACGAGTGGTGTCGGCGCCAGTATGCGTTGACCGGCCATCGCGATTTCGATCTGGGCCCCACCGACTGGCCCAAGCGCTATGTCCATGGGCTGGCCCTTCAGGACATGCTGATGGACTTCATTCGTGACATAGACGCCGATTCCCGAGCCAAGGTGATCCTGCGCCCGACCGAGGTGGTCGATGTCCTCGCCGAAGACGCACGGTTCCATGTCGAAGATTCGGCGGGCGAGGTGTTCCTCGTCGATTATGTGCTGCTGCTGACGGGGCACACCCACCATGATCCGGACCGGTGCGACGACGCCAGAGCGTTGATCGAGTTTGCCCGGCGCCACGAGCAGGCCGCCTACGTCCCTTTTGCCTACCCGCTGGACAGGGCGCTTCCGTCGCCCACCCAGGAAAGGCCCGAAACGGTCGGCTGCTGGGGCATGGGCCTGACCGCGATCGATGTGATCCTGCATCTGACGGAGGGGCGAGGGGGGTGGTTCTCCAAGGCGCAAAACGGCGGCTTGCACTATCAGCCCAGTGGCCGGGAACCATCCTCCATCCTGGCGTTCAGCCATTCGGGCCTGTTTACCTTTGCGCGCCCGGAAAACCATAAGGAGACCAGCCCGGTGAACCTGGAGCATCAGGGGGTCTTTTTTACCAGGGAGACCGTTGACCGCTTGCGCCGAAAGCTCGCCGGCCGGCGCAGCGAAGCCGAGAAGGCACGGCCGCAGTTTGATTTTGACGCGGACCTGTTGCCCGTGCTGAAGCTGGAGATGGGCTACCTCCACTACCTCACACTGTTCGGGCCTTCGATCGACGTTCTGGTTTCGGCACGCGTGCTGCCTGACTTTCAGGCGCATGCCGCCAATGAAGCCACCTTGCCCGCTGACTTCGACGGACTCGCCGCGATTGAAGGCATCGTCGATGAGGTGACGGCGGTGCTGTCCCGGGTGCTGACCGGGCAAGCGACGGTGGCGCAAGCCCAGCGGCAGGCGGCCGGGTGGTCGGTCGAATGCGTTCTGGAGCACTGGATCGGTGTCGTTCACGGTGCCGAGGCGCGGGAACAGGCGCGCATGCAGCTGCATGACCCCGCAGGCCTAGCCGGTATCGCCCAAGCCTGGTCGTCGCCTTGGCGGCTGGAGAATGATGTGCGCGGGAACAGGTTCTGCTGGGAACTGACGATCAATCCCGTTTCGCCGAGCGATTGTGCTGACGGGCACGCGTATCGCGCAGCGGTGCTCGACTTCATGGACCGCGATCTGCTGTGGGCGGCTCAAGGAAACCTGCACAACCCCCATAAGGCTGCCGCAGACGGCGTCTGGCGGGACCTGCGCTCGGTGATCTCCCATGCGATTGACGACGCCGGGCTGACAGCCGCCTCTCATCAGCGCTTCCAGCGAGAGTACTTGAGCATCCACAACCGGCTTTCAAACGGCGCTGCGGCGCAGATCATGGAAAAAGTCCGGGCGTTGATAGAGTGCGGTCTGCTGGATGTCGGCATCGGCCCGGGCGCGGTGGTCGAAACCGATCAGGCGCATGGCTGTTTCACGGTCAGAGGGGCGCAGACCGGGAGGCTGGCCAGGGTGGATACGCTGATCAACGCAAGGCTTCATCCCTTTGACCCCCGCAAGGACGCATCAAGGCTGTACCGAAACCTGATTGCCCGAGGGACAGTGCGCATGTGGGCCAACGACTCATTGCCGGGAGAACGCTACGTGCCTGGCGGGATTGATTTGACAGACGACCATCACCCGATCCGCAAGGATGGAACGGTCGAGACGCAGATCACGGTGCTGGGCCCGCCGGCGGAGGGCGGGAAGTCGTTTCTGCTGTCGGCGCTGCGTCCCTCGCAGAACCACTACGTGATGCAGGACATCCTTAAATGGCTGAAGGGGTTCTGGGGGCATGTGCAGGCGCAAACATCCGCAAGCAGCCCCGAGAGAAGCTCGGGGCACGAGCCGGTCAGGCGGCCGGAGCGGCCAGAACCGAAACCAGCGCCTCTTTGAAGGCGTGCATTTCAGCAGCGGTTCCAATGGAGACCCTCAACCATCCCGCAGGGCCGGCTTCACGGATGAGTACCCCCCGTTCAAGCAGGCCCTGCCAGACGGCATGGCGGTCATCGAAACGTCCGAACAGGACAAAGTTAGCGTCAGAATCAGCGACCTCCAGGCCGATGGAGCGCAGCCAGGTCACGGTTCTGTCCCTTTCTTGTCTCAGTTCATCCACGTTGGCCATTAAGGCGTCACGATGTGAAAGGGCGGCACGGGCCACCGCCTGGGTGACGGCCGAGAGGTGATAGGGCAGCCGAACGATGCGCAGTGCATCGACAATCGCGGGGGAGGTCGCCAGATAACCGAGACGACCGCCGGCCAACGCGAACGCCTTGCTCATTGTCCGGCTGACAACCAGGTGAGGGTAGCGGGGCAGAAGAGACACCGCGCTGGGGACACCGGCGCGCCGGAACTCGGCATACGCTTCATCCACGATGACGATGCCGGGGGCGGCGATCAGGACGGATTCGATCTCGGGAAGGGTCAGTGCGGTTCCCGTGGGGTTGTTGGGGGAGGTCAGAAAGATCACTGAGGGGTTATGGACATTGATCAAATCCAGCACGTGTCCGATGTCCAGGCTGAAGTCTTCCTGGCGTCGCCCCTCCACCCATTGAGTCAGTGAGTTGCGCGAGTACTCGGGGTACATGGGGTAGGTCGGGGCGAAACAGAGCGCAGTGCGCCCGGTGCCGCCAAAGGCTTGCAGGAGTTGCTGCAGGACTTCGTTGGAGCCGTTGGCCGCCCACACGTTCTCGGCCTGCAACGGTGTCCCGGTGTCTTCGCTCAGGTAGGACGCCAGGTCGCCGCGCAACCCCAGGAACTCTCGGTCGGGGTAGCGATTGATGTTCTGGACGGCGAGCGTCACGGCTTTGGTAATTTCAGCGACAACTTTTTCCGAGGGAGGGTAGGGATTTTCATTGACATTGAGTTGCACCGGAACGTCGAGCTGAGGTGCTCCGTAAGGCGTTTGTCCTCGCAGGTCACTGCGCAGCGGGAGACTGTCCAAGTGGGTACTTTTCCATTGTTCCTTCATGTGTTCCTCGTGCGGTCGTCAGAAAAAACGGGGCGGGCAACTGTTGTCGGCAGAACGAAAAAACGTTCGTCTGCCTATGTTGTTCTGGCTGTATCGCAGGATGTTAATTCAATTGCATTGGCGCAGTCGTTGCTTTTGACAATATTTGTCAGGTCGGTGTTCTTGATAAACAAGTCATTGGGGAGTGGTCATGTAATTGTCATAAAACGATGTTAACAATGATTGTTTTTTGTTCTTTTAGTGTGGGGCTCTGACTTCACTATTCATTTCAAGACAGGATGGACGAACATATGTCGGCGGTTATGGATGAGCGTTATTCGCGCAAAGTGGCATTGCGACACGAGCGACTCTACGGGCATGGGTATCAGGGCCCGGGCAGCGAGGCGGTTTTCGACCGACTGGCCGCCAGGCTCGACCTGAGGCAGGGGTTGAGCGTGCTGGACGTCGGGAGCGGGCTGGGCGGAGACTGCCTTCGACTGGCTGAAAAGTTCGGTGTCGCGGTGGTCGGCCTGGACGCGGCACCGGACATGACCGGGATATGCCTTGAGCGTTACCGAAATTCGCCGATCAAGGGCGTAACGTTTACGACCGGCGATGTACGCACGACAGCGCTGCTGGAACCCGCCTCGTTCGACGTGGTGTGGACCCGGGACTGCGGCGCGTTCTGGAGCGAGCAAGAAAAGGCGGATATCTGGGGGCGTTTACATCAGGCACTGCGGCCGGACGGGCAAGTTCTCATAACGGACTATTGCAAAGGGCCTGCTGAGTCGACGGCGTTCGACAACATTATGGATGCCTGGGGCCAACATATGATGTTGCCGTCGCGCTATATCGAAATCCTGACCGCCGCCGGTTTCACCGATATCGTCTTGAGTGATCGAACCGAGGATCTATTGAACAGTATGCTGGAGGGAAGGGAACTGTTGCTGACGCAAAAGGAACTGTTCATGCAGGACTTGTCCTCGGCTGAATACGACAACTTGCTGGATCGCTGGAACAAGAAAATCGGTTTCGCCCGCGATGGACTGCTGGTGTGGACAGTGCTTGCCGCACGCCGTCCCTGAATCACACGGCATCGATCGAACACGGCAAAGGATTGTGAGGTGCCTCGGAATGCCTTTGCCCTTGCGACGTTTTTCAGCGCCGGCAGCGTTGCCGGAAATGCCGCCAGGGTTGGCGGGAAGGAGAGAATGCCATGTCTGATCGCTTTGACGTTGCGGTCGTCGGACTAGGGGTAATGGGGGCGATGGCGACATGGCAGGCTGCGGAGCAAGGGGCGAAGGTCATAGCGTTCGAACAGTTCGACCCCGGGCACCCCAATGGCGCATCGCACGGCGGGTCGAGGATCTTCCGGACACTGGGGGCGGAGGGCAAGCATTATGTCCCGCTTGCCAAAACGTCCCTCGCTCTTTATCAGGCGCTGGGTCAAAAGAGCGGTCAGCCGCTCCTGACCCTGTGCGGCGGCCTTACCGTCGCACCCGGTGAAAGCCGCCTCATCGCAGACGCCATGGCAAATGCCGCTGCCCACGGCATCCCGTTCGAGTGCCTGACCCGACAGGCCATGGGCCTGCGCTTTCCTCAGTTTTCACTCGCAAGCGGCGATCTGGGCCTGTATGAGCCTAGCGCCGGGGTGATCCGTCCTGAGGCGTCGGTGCTGGCGGCCATCGCCGTCGCTGTTCGGCAGGGTGCGCGGATCGAAAGGCGCTCCCGGTGCCTGGACATACAGGCCGACCGGGCGGGGAAGCCCCTGAAGCTGATCACCGACACCGGGACGTTCAATGCATCGAAAGTCATACTGGCGACGGGGGGCTGGTTCAACCATTTTGCCCGTAAGCTGGACTGCCCCATCCGCCTGCAGCGCTCGACGCTGTCATGGTTCAAGTCCCTCGAAGATCCGTCAGGCTACGGGCCGTCGTCCTTTCCCGTGTTCACCTACAAGAGCGGGGCGCTGGATGGCTGGGGGATCCCCGACATCGACGGCATGGGCGTGAAAGTCGGCGTAAGCAGCGCTTCCATCGAGAAAAAACAATGGCTCGACCGTCCGGAAGACAACAAGGGCAGGCAACCGGACGACAAGGAACTGCAACCGGTCAGCGATTTTGTCGCAGCGGCGCTGCCGGGTCTCTCGGCCCGCCCGGCCTTCGCTCGGCCTTGCATGAGCGCACAGGCGCCTGACGGGGACTTTATCCTCGGGCAGTCCGATCGGTTGCCTGGTTTCGTATTGTGCGGCGGCTTTGCCGGCCATGGCTTCAAGCATGCGCCGGCAGTAGGATTGGCCGCCGCCCAGCTGGCGCTGGAGGGGGCGACGACGGTTCCGATCCAGGCGTTCAGCCCGGATCGTTTCTGAGCGAACGCTCCAGTGCATGAGCGCGCCAATGACGGCGTTGCCCGATACGGTCACAAAGGACAGGGGTACAGAATGGACTCAAGCACGATCAATGCACCGGACAGACTGGATGTCGTTGGGCGAAGCGTTTCGGTCGCGGTCATCGGCAAACCGACACGCCCGACGGCCTATGTCGATTCGCGTTTTTTCCATGGCGTTCGCCATGCCGGCGAAGACACGCTTTTCTGGGAAGGAAAACCGATGTTTCCGTTGCTTCAGATCAGGGTCGATGAACTGCCTTTTGTCCCTGTGCAATTGAGGCACATCGCAGTCCTGGTGTTGTACATGAACCTTCAGAGCTACCCGTTCGGACAGCCTCATGGCCAGGGCTGGGCCATCCGCGAATACGCTTGCGCCGAGGGGTTGTCGGCGGTTCACAACGTTCTGTCCCCCGATCATTCCTACCCGATCCATTGGCGCAAGGCGCACGAGGGGGCCGATGCATTTCAAAGCCAGACAGCGGGGCGTTCCTGCGACGGGGCGGCCGCCCATTGCACCGGAACCAAGGTGGGTGGCTATCCTTCTGAAATCCTGCGCACCTCCAGGCTCGACGAGTTCGTGTTTCAGATCGCTTCGGAATCGTTGATCAACTGGAAATGGGCAGAGAACGGTGTCGGCTTGTTCTTTCGCTCGGCTCAGGGCGAGTGGCGCTGGTCCTGTGAGTTCTGAACAGCGATTCGTCTCGATGTGCCGGCACGGTCAGCCCATGCTGCGACCAGGGCCGGTCAGTATCCGGGTGAGCCCTTCGCGATAGGTCGTGACCTCGAACTCCGGAAAACGCCGCTTGAACTTCGAGGAATCGAACAGGTTGTCGTGCTCGTACCGCGGCAGCAGCTCGCGCAGTTCGCGCACTGGTTTGACGAACAGGCCGGCGGCCGTCAGCGTCCATTTGCCGAGCACCTTGTAGGTCGGTTCCCTGCCGACGATGCCGGATGCCAGGGCCACGAATTGCTTGTAGGTGAGGCGGTCGTCGTCGCAGGGCAGGTGCCAGGTCTGGCCGTAGGTGTCCGGTGCGTTCCCCAGCGCGGCCAGGGCGCGGCTGGCGTCCGGGGTCCAGATCAGCGTGCGCTTCGTATCGTCCCGCACGGGTACGCGGGGTGTCTTGCCGGCCTTGAGGTTGTCGAGGATCAGCGCGTTGGTGAAGCTCTGGGTCTTGCCTGGCCCATAGAACTCCGGAGCGCGGCCGATGACGACCGGGATCTCGCTTCGCTGCATTTCCCGCAGGACCATGGACGCCATCTGTGCGCGCACCCGGCCTTTGCGGCCGAACGGCTCGAACGGAGCGTCTTCGCTCAGCACGCGGGCATCTTGGGGGTACATGTAGGTGTTGTCGAAATACACGAACTTCGCCCCGGCCGCGCGGGTCGCGTCGAGTGCGTTTTGCAGCATCACGGGGAATTGGGTTTCCCACACCTGGGTGTCCGGCGGCAGCCCGGCGGTGAAGTAGACGATGCTGCTGCCTTTCACTGCCTTGGTCGCTTGTTCGGCATCCAAAAGGTCGGCCGGCGCCAAGGTGTCGGTGTCATTGACCTTGAGGGGCTTGCGGCTGACGAGCCGGATGTCTTGCGTATGGTTTCGGTGCAGTTCGCGAACCAGCTCCATGGCGATCTGGCCGGTTGCTCCCAGGACGGTTTGCATGGTGTTTCCTATGAGGATTGAGGATGTCGAGTCGGGGTGGTGTGCACCCTAAGATTAAAGCTGCCTTTAAGGTCAAGCGCATTCTTTGGGCGGCGGCGGGCAAACCAGGAGCCCGACGGGCGGATTTTTCGCCGGCCGCCTAAAGTTCGGACGGGCCCGGCAGAAAACTCGTAGGCCTCGCCGGGCGCTCCGTCCAGTGATCGACCCCTTCGGTTTGCAGACTCCCACCGCCATGAATGCCTTGTTGCTGTCACCCCACCTGATCGGTACCAACATCCTGATTGCCAGCGCCATCATTTGCCTGGCCCTGTGGTACTACTCGCGGCCCCATCCGGGGCCCGGCCTTTGGACGTGCGGCGTCCTGCTGGTGACGGTGGGCCAATACCTGGCGCAGGGCACCGCCTATACGGCCTCGCTGCCCTACAACGTCTTGTGCCACAGCTTGCTGACCGCGGGAGAAACGGTGCTGGTCATCGGCGTGTTCCGCTTCCTCGGCCGCCCCACGCCCTGGTGGCTGATACCGGTGACTTTCCTGGCGGCGGCGCCCTGGTGGCTTTGGCACTGGCTTTTGCAGCCGTTGGAGACCGGTGACGTGGTGGCCCTGTACGCGTTCCTCAGCGCCTTCATCCGGGGAATGGCTTGTTATGCGCTGCTGCGGCTGCCGGGCGACCGTCGGCTGCACAGCGCGCGGATCTTCGCCGCGCTGATGTTTGGCTTGCTGGCCTTGAGCGCGGCCGGCAGCGGGGTGCTCGGTCTGTTCGAGGGGTTGTCGCAAAGCCAGGGGCGCCAAGACGTCGAGCCGGCCGCCGAAATGCTTGCCTACAACGTGGGTTATCCGTTGTGGATCCTGTGCCTGTTCGGCCTGACCCTGCTCAGCCTGCGCCGCTTTCTGCTGGCGGCCCAGAGCAGTGCGGTGCGCTTCGAACGCCTGATGAACATCACCAGCGCTGCCGTGGTGATCGTGCGTGAAGGCCGGATCGTCGATGCCAACCCGGTGCTCAAGCACCTGTTTGGCTGCCCGCGGGAATTTTTGTACGAGCGTCCGTTGGAAGAGCTGTTCGAAACCGACGAAGATTTGCAGAAACAGCTGAGCCGCTGCGACGGTGTGGCGCTGGACCGTGTGGCAGTGCGCTGCGACGGCAGCCGGTTCGCTGCGGAGCTGACGCTCGCTGCCCTCGACGATGGCACACAGGTCGCGGAGATCCGCGACGTCAGCGGCCGCAAATCCCTGGAACAGGAACTGCGCCGGACCGCCGCGCGGGACGCCTTGACCGGCGTCCTCAACCGCCGGGCCTTCATCGAGCAAGCTCAGCTTGAACTGACCAAAACCCGCCAACAAGGCCGTCCGGCGTGCCTGGCGATGTTCGACATCGATCACTTCAAGCGCGTCAACGACACCCATGGCCACCTGGTGGGCGACCAAGCGCTCAAGGCCTTCAGCGCCGTGTGCGAAAGCCATGTCCGGCGCACAGACCTGTTTGCCCGCTATGGCGGCGAGGAGTTCGTGCTGTTGCTGCCGCAGACCGACCGTGAACAGGCCTTGGCCTTGCTGGAACGCCTGCGCGAGACCTGGAGCCAGCACCGGTTGCCGGTGCCCGGCGGCGAGCTGGCGTCGACCGTCAGCATCGGCATGGTGCAGCTCGACGGCGACGCTTCACTTGAGCATTGGGTCAGCCTGGCCGACCAGGCCCTGTACCGGGCCAAGCATGAGGGGCGCAACCGCACGCGGGTGCATGCGGCCGAGTGAGCCCTCAATGCCTCATCACTGAACGGAGCGCAGCCGTCGCCACAACGTGGTCCGGCTGATGCCGAGCCGGCGCGCCGCTTCATCGAGGTTGCCCTGACAACTGTCCAGCGTTTCCTGCACGTGCCGCAGTTGCGCGGCCTTGCCGATCATCTGCAAGTCCGATTCCCGTGAAGACGTTTTCGGGGCCGGGGTCAGGGCTGGGCCTTCGCACAGTTCGGGCAGCACGCGGGCCAGGTATTGCTCGTCCAGGCCGTGGTCGTGCAGCAGTTCGCGGGCGGAGAGCATCGCCCGTTCGATCACGTTCTCCAGTTCCCGGACATTGCCCGGCCAGGCATAACGGCTCAGGTGCGGGAGCAGGGCGGCCGGGATGTCGGCGGCCCCCGGCGGCTGGCCCTGGACCAGCAGGCGCTGGCTGATGCCCCGGCAGATGAGGGCGATGTCCTCTGGCCGTTCGCGCAGCGGGGTGGTCTGCAGGCGCAGGATGTTGAGGCGGTAGTAGAGATCGCTGCGAAAGTCGCCTTCGTCCATGGCGGTGCGCAGGTTTTGGTGGGTGGCGGCGATGATCCGCACGTCGATGGAGATCGGCTCGGTGCCGCCCAGGCGCAGCACCTCGCGCTCTTGCAGCACGCGCAGAAGGCGGGTCTGCAACGACACCGGCATGTCGCCGATCTCGTCGAGAAACAGCGTGCCGCGGTGCGCCGCTTCGAACAGGCCGGGCTTGCCGCCCTTGCGCGAACCGCTGAAGGCGCCTTCCTCGTAGCCGAACAGTTCGCTTTCCAGCAGCGATTCCGGGAACGCCGCGCAGTTGATGCCGACAAACGGGCCCTGCCGGCGGGGGCTCTCGTTGTGGATGCCTTGGGCCAGCAGTTCCTTGCCGGTGCCGCTTTCGCCGGTGATCAGGATCGTCGAGTGGCTGGCGGCGAAGCGTTTGGCCAATTGCAACATGTCGCGGTTGGCCTGGCTGTTGCCGGCCAGTTGCTCGAGCCGGTAACGGGCGGTGAACGCGCCCGGGCGGCGGGTGGAACGGATGCGTTGGTCGGCGCGCTGCACGGCGGTGATGTCTTGGCAGGTCAGGACCAGGCCGGTGCGCTCGCCGTTCTCAAGGATGGGCAACAGGTTGCTGACCACCGCGTGGGAACCGAGCCGGATCACCCGGTTTTCTTCGCCGCTGCCGTCTTCCAATGCCTGCGGCAGATCCAGTTCGGGGCACAGCTGCTGCAGGGGACGGCCCAGCGCTTCGCCGGCCGGCAGATCGAGCAAGTGGGCAAGGGCCGGGTTGAGCGACTGCACCACGCCTTGGTTGTCGACCGCCGCCACGCCGGTGGGGATGTGTTGCAGCACGGCGTTCAAATGGCGGCGCTTGGCGATCTCGATGCGTTGGCTGTCGAGGATGCCCAACGCCTCTTCCAGTGCCTTGCGCACGGTGTCCTCGCTCAGCGACAGCACGCCGTGCAGGCCGGCCTGCAGCGCCAGTTCCACCACCGTCGACGAACCGATGATGCTGCGGCAGCCCAGCCGGGCGGCGTGTTCGACAGCTTGGCGAGCTTCTTCCAGCGAGGTGTAGGCCGCCTGATGAACCTGCACGGTGAACAGCGCGTTCATGGCTTGCAGGTCGTGGTTGATGCTGTTGTAGCTGAGCAGGGCCACTTGCGGGGAGTGCTCGCGGGCCCGCCCCAGCGCCCGCAGCAGGTCATCGCCGCCGACGTGCATCGTCAGCACCGGCCGCGCCAGGTGCTTGCGCAGGTAGGCGGCCGTGGCGCCGGCGCAGACGAACACATCGGCTTCGCCGCGCTGTTCCAGCTCGCGGGCGGTCTGCAGCGCTTCGGACACCGAGGTGTCGAGCACTTCAATGTGCGTGTCGGGGTAATCCCCGGTGAGCCCGGCCACCACCTGGGCGAGGCGGCTGCGTTGCCGGGGGCGTTGCAGGTGGCTGATCAGCACGACGACCTTGGAGGCGGGGGAGTGCATGGCGAGACCTGTTCAGGAGTGAAATGTCCCAATACTGAACCAAATCATTGCAGGTGTGAAACG
Organism: Pseudomonas sp. B7(2017); assembly: GCF_002112745.1. Lineage (NCBI taxonomy): Bacteria > Pseudomonadati > Pseudomonadota > Gammaproteobacteria > Pseudomonadales > Pseudomonadaceae > Pseudomonas > Pseudomonas sp. B7(2017). The sequence goes on from NZ_NEIP01000023.1 coordinate 19,800, forward strand.
CCGGTTCCGTTCATACCTACCCGCGAAAGATCTCAGACGCCCGAACCGCGTGGCCTCTAGCCCGTCGCCGCAAAGTTGGCCCAAGCATTGCTCTAGCTGACCCAACAACTTCAAAAAGTGCAGGCGGGGCCCTTGGATCCATGAGCAGTTCCCTAACTAAGCATCAGGCTGATGATTCGTTCTCGACCAAGACCAGCGACGGGAATCTGGTCGACTTCATCCGCCAGCAAGCCGAAGCGACCCGGGTGGTCATTGAGGCCCGCAAACGCCTGAGCGGCGGCGCCATCCAGGAAAACTGGCTGCTTGAACTGCAGATCGAAGGCGGCCCGTGGGCCGGCGCGCGGCGCTGGGTGTTGCGCCGCGACGCGCTCTCGGCGCTGCCGGCCAGCCTTGGCCGCGAGCAGGAGTTCGCCGTGCTGCAAGCGGTGCACCAGGCCGGGGTGAAAGTGCCGCGGCCGCTCTGGCTGTGCCGTGACACGAGCGTCCATGGGCGGGTGTTCTTCCTGATGGAACATGTGCCGGGCATTGCGGCCGGACGCCTGCTCAGCGCCGACGCGGGCCCCCAAGGCCGGACGCGCTTGGCCGCTCAACTCGGTGCCAACCTGGCGCGTCTGCATCAGCTTCGCCCGCCGTGCCCGGCGCTGGCGTTCCTGCCCGTACCGGAGGCGTCGCCGGCCCTGGGCACCGTCAGCGCCTACCGCCGTTACCTCGACACCCTCGACGAGGCCTATCCGGTCCTGGAGTGGGGCCTGCGTTGGTGCGAGCTCAACGCACCGCGCAGCACGCACCTTTGCCTGCTGCACCGCGACTACCGCACCGGCAACTACCTGGCCAGCGAACAAGGGCTGGAGGCAGTGCTGGACTGGGAGTTCACCGGCTGGGGCGACCCTTGCGAGGACCTGGGCTGGTTCACCGCCCGTTGCTGGCGCTTCACCCGGCCGGACCTGGAGGCGGGCGGCATCGGCCGGCTCGAGGATTTCCTGGCCGGCTACCACTCGGTTTCGCCGCTGCGCATCGAACCCGGCCAACTGCATTACTGGCAGGTCATGGCGACGTTGCGCTGGGCCGTGATCGCCCTGCAGCAAGGCCAACGCCACCTGTCCGGCGAAGAGCCTTCCCTTGAGCTGGCACTGACCGCGCGCCTACTGCCGGAGCTCGAACTCGACATCCTGAACCTGACCTGCGGAGACGCGCCATGACCCAGCCGAACGCCCATGAACTGCTGGAGATCGCCCGTCAGACCCTGCTGGAACAGTTGCTGCCTGCGCTGCCCGGGGAACTGCGCTACCCGCTGCTAATGATCGCCAATGCCATGGCCATCGCCGCCCGGGAAAACCGTCTGCAAGCCGATGCCCGCTGCCAGGAACTGGCGTTGCTCAGCGTCCTGACCGGCGACGGCGGGGCGCCGCTGCGCGAGGCCCGCCGGCAACTGGCCCGGGACATCCGCCAGGGCCATCACGATGCCGCGCACAGCCAGCGCTCGCTGACCGAGGCCTTGCGCCAGATGACGCTCACCCGGCTGGCGATCAGCAATCCCAAAGCCGTGCCGTGAGCGCCGCGCCGCCCTCCATTTCCCGAACTGCCAAGAGAAAAAGAAGGATAACCATGAACTTCACCCTCCCGGACGAGCTGCTTGAACTGCAGCGCAAAACCCGCGAATTCATCGCCGAGCAGGTCATCCCGTTCGAGAACGACCCGCGCCAGGGCGCCCATGGCCCCAGCGACGCCCTGCGCGTGGACTTGCAGGCCCGCGCCCGGGCCGCCGGCCTGCTGACGCCCCACGCCAGCCTTGAGATGGGCGGACTGGGCCTGAGCCATGTGGCCAAGGCAATCGTGTTCGAGGAGGCGGGGTATTCGCCGCTGGGCCCGGTGGCGATGAACATCCATGCCCCGGACGAAGGCAACATCCACCTGATGGACGTGGTGGCCACCGACGCGCAGAAGGACCGCTGGCTGCGGCCTCTGGTGCAGGGGCACGTGCGTTCCTGTTTCGCCATGACCGAACCGGCGCCGGGCTCGGGCTCCGACCCTTCGATGCTGCGCACCACCGCCGTCCGCGACGGCGACGATTACCTGATCAATGGCCGCAAATGGCTGATCACCGGGGCCGAGGGCGCCGGCTTCGCCATCATCATGGCGCGCATGGAGGACGGCACCGCGACCATGTTCCTCACCGACATGCAGCGCGAAGGAATCGTCCATGAACGTCAGCTGGACTCGCTGGACAGCTGCTTCACCGGCGGCCACGGGCAGTTGCGCTTCGACAACCTGCGCGTGCCGGCCAGCGACGTGCTGGGGGAGATCGGCAAAGGCTTCCGTTACGCCCAGGTGCGCCTGGCGCCGGCACGCCTGACCCATTGCATGCGCTGGCTGGGGGCCGCACGGCGCGCCCATGACATCGCCTGCGACTACGCCCGCACCCGGGAAACCTTCGGCAAGCCGCTGGGCGAACACCAGGGCGTCGGCTTCATGCTGGCCGACAACCTGATGGACCTGCACGTGGTGCGCCTGGCGATCTGGCACTGCGCCTGGGTGCTGGACGAGGGCGGGCGCGGCAACGTCGATTCGAGCATGACCAAAGTGATCAGCGCCGAAGCGCTGTGGCGGGTGGTGGACCGTTGCGTGCAGGTCCTGGGCGGGCGCGGGGTCACCGGGGAGACCGTGGTGGAACGGATCTTCCGCGACATCCGCCCATTCCGCATCTACGACGGCCCGAGCGAAGTGCACCGCATGAGCCTGGCGAAGAAGCTGCTCGACCAACGTCTGGGGGATCGGTGATGCAACCCTCTATTGCCCGACTGTTCGACCTTGAGGGGCGCCGCGCCTTGGTCACCGGCGCCTCCAGCGGCCTCGGCCGCCATTTCGCGATGACGTTGGCCGCCGCCGGCGCCGAAGTGATCGTGACGGCCAGGCGCCTGGAGCCGTTGCAGACGCTGGTGGAAGCGATCGAGGCGGCCGGCGGCCGTGCCCGGGCCTTCGCCCTCGACGTGACCTGCCGCGATGACGTCTGCCGGGTGCTCGATGCCGCCGGATCGCTGGATGTGCTGGTCAATAACGCCGGAGTCAGCGACAGCCAGCCTTTGCTGGACTGCGACGACCAGGCCTGGGATCGCGTGCTGGACACCAACCTCAAAGGCGCCTGGACGGTGGCCCAGGAAAGCGCCCGGCGGATGATCGCCGCCGGGCACGGCGGCAGCCTGATCAATGTCACTTCGATTCTCGCCAGTCGGGTGGCGGGGGCCATTGCGCCGTACGTGGCGGCCAAGGCCGGCCTGGCCCACCTGACCCGCGCCATGGCCCTGGAACTGGCGCGCCACGGGATCCGCGTGAACGCCTTGGCGCCGGGGTACGTGATGACCGATCTGAACGAGGACTTCCTCACCGGCGAGGCCGGCGAAAAGCTGCGTCTGCGCATTCCCGGCCGCCGCTTCAGCCAGCCGCAGGACCTGGACGGCGCGTTGCTGCTGCTCGCCAGCGATGCCGGCCGGGCCATGAGCGGCGCCGAGATCGTGGTCGACGCCGGGCACCTGTGCAGCAGCCTGTGAGGCGCCCTAACGCAAGAACAACAAGAACCCGCAACGGACAGGAGGTGTGTATGAATGTGCGATGCCTGGGCGATGTCTTGATGGAGGGGCGGTCATGATGACCTCGACCTTCGAGCACGGACTGGCCCCCAACGAAGCCAACCATGTGCCGCTGTCGCCGCTGTCGTTCCTCAAGCGCGCCGCGCAGGTGTACCCGGAACGCGATGCGGTGGTCTACGGCGAGCGGCGCTACAGCTACCGCCAGTTGCACCAGCGCAGCCGCGCCCTGGCCAGCGCCCTGGAGCATGTCGGCGTGCGGCCGGGAGAGCGTGTGGCCATTCTGGCGCCGAACGTTCCGGAAATGCTGGAGGCCCACTACGGCGTGCCCGGTGCCGGCGCCGTGCTGGTCTGCATCAACATCCGCCTGGAGGCACGCAGCATCGCCTTCATCCTGCGTCACTGCGCCGCGAAGGTGCTGATCTGCGACCGCGAGTTCGGCCCGGTGGTCCGCCAAGCCTTGGCCCTGCTCGATTCGCCGCCGCTGCTGGTGGGGATCGACGACAGCCAGGCTGAGGGGCCGGCTCACGATCTGGACTGCAGCCTGGACTACGAAAGCTTCCTGGCCCAAGGCGACCCCGGCCGACCGCTGACCGCGCCGCAGAACGAATGGCAGTCCATCGCCATCAACTACACCTCGGGCACCACCGGCGACCCCAAAGGCGTGGTGCTGCATCACCGCGGCGCCTACCTCAATGCCTGCGCCGGGGCGCTGATCTTTCAGCTCGGCCCGCGCAGCGTCTACCTGTGGACCTTGCCGATGTTCCACTGCAACGGCTGGAGCCACACCTGGGCGGTGACCCTGTCCGGCGGCACCCATGTGTGCCTGCGCAAGGTGCAGGCCGATGCCATCCACGCTGCCATCGCCGAGCACGGGGTGACCCACTTGAGCGCCGCCCCGGTGGTGATGTCGATGCTGATCCACGCCGAGCACGGCAACTCGGCAACGCCGTCGACGAGCGTGTCGGTGATCACCGGCGGGGCGGCGCCGCCCAGTGCGGTGATCGCGGCGATGGAGGCCCGCGGCTTCAGCATCACCCACGCCTACGGCATGACCGAAAGCTACGGCCCCAGCACCTTGTGCCTGTGGCAGCCGGGCATCGACGAGCTGCCGCTGGAGGCCCGGGCCCGGTTCATGAGCCGCCAGGGCGTCGCCCACCCGATGCTCGAAGAGGCCACGGTGCTGGACATGGACACCGGCCGGCCGGTGCCTGCCGATGGCGCGACCCTGGGCGAGCTGGTGGTGCGCGGCAACACCGTGATGAAAGGCTACCTGGACAACCCGCAGGCCACCCGCGATGCCCTGGCCGACGGCTGGCTGCACACCGGCGACCTGGCCGTGCTGCACCCGGACGGTTATGTGGAGATCAAGGACCGGGCCAAGGACATCATCATTTCCGGCGGCGAGAACATCAGCTCGCTGGAGATCGAAGAAGTGCTCTACCAGCACCCGTCCGTGATCGAGGCCGCCGTGGTGGCGCGCCCCGATGCGCGCTGGGGCGAAACCCCGCACGCCTTCGTCACCCTGCGCGAGGACGCCTTGGCCGACATCAGCGGCGACGACCTGATCCGCTGGTGCCGCGAACGCCTGGCGCACTTCAAGGCGCCGCGGCATGTGTCGTTGATGCCGCTGCCGAAGACGGCCACCGGCAAGATCCAGAAATTCGTGCTGCGCGAGTGGGCACGGCAACAGGAGACCGCCGATACCGGATCCTGACGGCTGCACATTGAACAACAACAAGATCAACACAGGACGTGACCCCGGCGTTGCACACGCCGGGATTCGGGCAGGACGTACAGCCCGGAAGATGTAACTGCCGAGAACCCGAACAACGACAAAAACTGAGCCTGACCGGCAAGAGGTACGTATGAAATTCCAATTCCTACTCCCCACCAAAGTCGTCATGGAACCTGGCCTGCGCGAGCGCACGGGCGAGCATCTGCGTGAGCTGGGCCTTGCGCGCGTCCTCATCGTGACGGACGCCGGGGTCAAGGCCGCCGGGCTGTTGACCGGCATCTACGCCAGCCTGGACGCGTCGGGCATTGCGTTCGAGGAGATCTCGGACGTCAAGGCCAACCCCCGCAGCGATGACATCAACCGCACGGCGCAGGCACTCCGGGGCCGAGGCATCGACGGCCTGCTGGCCATCGGCGGCGGCAGCGCGATGGACGCCGCCAAGGCCTTGAGCGTGCTGCTCACCCACGACGGCCGGATCGAAGATTACGAAGGTTCCTTCAAGCTCACCCACGGGGTGCTGCCGATCGTGGCGATCCCCACCACGGCGGGCACCGGCAGCGAGGTGACGTGCTTCTCGGTGATCACCGACACCGCGCGCCACTTCAAGATGAACCTGTTGGACTACCGGATCGGCCCGGTGCTGGCGCTGCTCGACTCGAACATCACCGCGACGCTGCCGTCGGCCATCGCCGCCGCGACCGGCATGGACGCCCTGACGCACGCCATCGAGGCCTACACCTGCCGCGTGTCGAACCCGATCAGCGACGGCCTGGCGCTGCATGCCATCCGCCTGATCAGCCAACACCTGAAGGCCGCCGTGCAGGAGCCGGACAACCTGGAGGCCCGCGAGCAGATGCTCGTGGCCAGCCTGATCGCCGGTATGGCCTTCGGCAACGCCGACGTGGGCAGCGTGCACTGCATTTCCGAGGCCATCGGCGGCATGTACGACACGCCGCACGGCGTGGGCAACGCGATCTTCCTGCCGTTTGTGTTCGGCCACAACATCGATGCGGACCTTCTGCGCCATGCCCAGGTCGCCTACGCGCTGGGCATCGACCCGAGCCTGGCGCCGGCCAGCGCCGCCCAAGCGGCGGTCGAGTACCTGTTCCAGATGAGCAAGGCCCTGGGCATTCCTCGTTTCGCCGACGTGAAAGGGGTACGTGAAGAGGACTTCCTGACCATCGCCGACAAGTCGAAGAAGAACTTCTCCGACCCCAGCAACGCCAAGGCCATGACCGTGGAGACTTATCACGCGATCATCGTCGCCGCTTACCGCTTCGCCGGTTGAGGGGGAGATCATGAGCCAGTCATCTTCCGATGCTTCGTTGAAGCGCGCCCTGGGCCCGTTTTCCGTGCTGCTGTTCGGTCTGGCGTTCCTGGCGCCGCTGATCGTGTTCGGCACCTACGGGGTGATCTCCCAGGCCAGCGAGAACACCACGGCCTTGTCCTACGCGATTGCCGCGCTGGGCGTCATCGTCACCGCGTTGAGCTACGGCCGCCTGGTCCGGGTGTTCCCGGCCGCCGGTTCGGCCTACACCTATACCCGCAAGATGCTGAACCCGAACCTTGGGTTCATGGTGGGCTGGGCGGCGCTGCTCGATTATTTCTTCATCCCGATGCTGATCTGGCTGCTGGGGGCCAGTTACCTCAGCATGGCCTTCCCGGATGTGCCGCAGTGGGTGTGGATCGTCGGCTTCATCGTCTCCAGCACGGTGCTCAACGTGCTGGGCATCCAGGTGGCCAACCGCTTCAACATCATGTTGATGGTTGTCCAGATGGCGATCATTGCGGTCTTCATCGGCCTCTGCTGGCACTACATCGTTGCGGCCAACGGCCCCGGCGGGCTGCTGTCGGCCAGTCCGTTCTTCAACCCGGACGTGCCGTTCGCCACGACCATGGCCGGTGCAGCCATCGCCGCCTATTCGTTCCTGGGCTTCGACGCGCTGTCCACATTGAGCGAGGAGACCAAGGATCCGAGCCGGACGATTCCGCGGGCGATCCTGCTGGTCGCGGTGATCGGCGGGGTGCTGTATGTGGGCTCGTCGTACTTCATGCACCTGACGCATCCCTCCATGGCGTTCGCCAACGTGGACGGCGCGGCGTTCGAGATCGCCCGGATGATCGGCGGCGATGTGTTCTTCGCTGCGGTGCTGGCGGGGATCATCATTGCGCACTTCGCGGCGGGGCTGTCGTTCCAGGCGAGCGTCGGCCGGCTGCTGTACGCCCTCGGCCGGGACAACCAGCTGCCGCGCAAGCTGTTCGGCAGCTTGCACCCTCGCTTCCGCACGCCGGTGTTCAACATCCTGCTGTCCGGGGCGTTCGGCACCGTGGGCTTTGCCTTGACGATCGCCACCGCAACGTCCCTGGTGAACTTCGGCGCCTTCGTCGCGTTCACCGCGGTCAACCTGTGCGCCTTGCGGCTCACCTTCGATGCCGGATATCGGGACGGCGCCGGACTGCTGCGGGGCGTGATCCTGCCGGTCATCGGCGTGATCACCGCCGGCTGGATGCTCATCAGCCTGGACAAGGATGCGCTGATCCTGGGGTGCGCCTGGCTGGGCATCGGCACCGTTTACCTGGCGTGCCGCACCGGTTTCTTCCGCAGCCCCGTGCCGGACGCCTTGGCTTAGGTTTCCCTCCATCCATCGACACAAGGGATTGTGAATCCCCCGGGCCTGTCAATTCCAGACAGGCCCGGATCCATTGCAAGAGGCTACGCATGAACAACATAGAAACCTTCGAAAAGCTTGAATCCAACGTGCGGATGTATTGCCGCGACCTGCCCGTGGTGTTCGATACCGCCGTGGGCAGCAAGATTCGCGGCGAAGACGGCCGCGACTACCTGGACTTCTTCGCCGGGGCCGGCGCCCTCAACTACGGCCACAACGACCCGCGCATGCGGGACGCCTTGATCGAGTACCTGTCGGCCAACGGCATCACCCATGCCCTGGATCTGCACACCGGCATGAAGCGCCGCTTCCTGGAGTCGATCAAGCGCGACCTGTTCGATCCGCGCGGCTGGGACTACAAGGTGCAGTTCACAGGTCCCACCGGCGCGGACGCCGTCGAGGCCGCGCTGAAGCTGGCGCGCAAGGCCACCGGGCGCAGCAAGGTCGTCTCGTTCTATGGCGCCTACCACGGCATGACGGCCGGGGCCCTGGCCGTCACCGGCAACCGTACCCGGCGCGGTGCCGCGTTGTCCTCTGAGGTGATTTTCGTGCCCTACGAGGACAGCCCGTACGGCGAGTTCGACAGCATCGGCTTTCTCGAACGCCTGGCCGACGACCAGGCCAGCGGAACGGAACTGCCTGCGGCGGTCATCGTGGAGTCGGTGCAGATCCAGGCGGGCGTTTATGCGGCCTCGGACCTCTGGCTGCAACGGCTGCGCCAGTGGACCTCGGACCACGGCGTGCTCCTCATTTGTGACGAGGTTCAGGCCGGCTGCGGCCGCACCGGCGACTTCTTCGGCTTCGAGCGCTCAGGGATCCAGCCGGACCTGGTGACCTGCGCGAAATCCATCGGCGGCTTCGGCCTGCCGATGGCCATCGTGCTGATCCGTTCCGCCCTGGACGTGTGGCAGCCGGGCGACCACATCGGCACGTTCCGCGGCAATCAGTTGGCGTTCCTGACCGCGCAGATCGCCCTCGGCTACTGGCACGACGAGGCCTTCCTGAAACTGCTGGCCGAGAACATGGCGCTGATGGAGCGGGGCGTGGCCGACATCGCCGAAATCCCCGGCGTCGTCGGCGCGCGCTGCCGTGGGATGGTGGCCGGCATCGACTTCGGCCGCGGCAACGTCGCGCTGACCAAGGACGCCCAGCAACGTGCCTTGAGGGCAGGCCTGCTGGCCGACCGCTGCGGCCCGAACGGGGAAATCATCAAGCTGATGCCGCCGATCAACACGCCGACCGATCAATTGGGTGAGGGCCTGAAGATCTTCGCCGAATCGGTCGCCGCCGCACTGAGCCAGTAAACCGGCCAGCCCCTTGCAGCGCGCCGAGGTTGGCGCTGCAAGGGGCCTTATCGCCCCCCACTTCGCAGCAGGAAAATCCGCGAATGAACAGCGTGACTTCTACCGTGCGCGACGATCTGTCCGCACTGATCCACCCCTACACCAACCTGGCGCTGCACCGTGAGACCGGGCCTTTCGTCATCACGAGGGGAGAGGGCATACGGGTCTTCGATGACCGGGGCAATGCCTACATCGAAGCCATGTCGGGCCTGTGGAGCGCGGCCTTGGGGTTCAGCGAAAAGCGGCTGGCCGATGCGGCGATGGCGCAGTTCAATCAGCTGCCGTACTACCACACCTTCAGCCACAAGACGAACGCGCCAGCCGCGGCGCTCGCGGCAAAACTGGCGGAACTGGCCCCCGGCGACCTCAACCATGTGTTCTTCACCAACTCCGGCTCCGAGGCCAACGATTCGGTGGTGAAGCTGGTCTGGTACGTGAACAACGCTCGGGGCAAACCCGCCAAGAAGAAATTCATTTCCCGCCAGCAGGCCTACCACGGCACCACCGTCGCGTCCGCCAGCCTGACCGGCATCCCGTCGATCCACCGCGATTTCGATCTGCCGGCGATTCCGGTGCACCACCTGACCTGCCCCAACTATTACCGCCTCGCCAAACCGGGGGAGTCGCAAGAGGCGTTCTCGTTGCGCCTGGCAGAGGAACTGGAGCGGCACATCCTGGTGGAGGGGCCTGAGACCATCGCCGCATTCATCGGCGAGCCCGTCATCGCCGCAGGCGGCGTGCTGCCGCCGCCCAAGGGCTATTGGGCGGCGATCCAGGCGGTGTGCAAACGCTACGACATCCTGCTGGTGATCGACGAAATCGTCACCGGCTTCGGCCGGCTCGGCACGATGTTCGGTTCCGAGCTGTACGGGATCCAGCCCGACATCCTGGTGCTGTCCAAGCAGCTCACCTCATCCTATCTGCCGCTGGCGGCGCTGCTGGTGTCCGATGCCCTCCATGACGTGCTGGTGAGCCAAAGCGAGCGGCTGGGGGCGTTCGTGCATGGCTTGACCGCCACCGGGCATCCTGTCGCCACGGCCGTGGCGCTGGAGAACATCCGCATCATCGAAGAGCGCGATCTGGTGGGCCATGTCCAGCGCTTGGCGCCTGTGTTCCAGGAGCGGCTGCAGGCCTTCGCCGATCACCCGTTGGTGGGCGATGTGCGGGGCGTCGGCCTGATGGGTGGGATCGAACTGGTGGCGGACAAGGCGCGCAAGCAGCCGTTCAGCCAACCGGGCATCCTGGGCAGCTACGTCTTCAGGCAGGCTCACAAGCATGGGCTGATCGTTCGTGCCATCTACGACACGATCGCGTTCTGCCCGCCGCTGATCACCACGCAGGACGACGTGGACGCGATCTTCGAAGCGTTCGGCAAGACACTGCATGACGCGACGGAGTGGGCCCATTCCCAAGGCCTGATCTGACGGCAGGCGCTGCCCGGCGTTAATCGTCGGACAGCGCCTCCCAGACCTGGTGGGACGGCATGCTCAGTTCCAGCCAGACCTGGGTCAGGAGCAGGGCGACGAAGCAGGCCAGGCCGATGCCCAGGCTCAGGTCGGCGATGTCCACCAGTTTGACGATGGAGACCAGGATCCCGAACAGGTAGACCTCGAGCATGCCCCATTCGCGCAGGTGGTGATAACTGCGGTACAGCTGCAGGCCGGCCCGGCGCGCCACCTTGAACCGCACGCTCAACAGCACCAGCAACTGGCACAGCAGCTTGAGCAGCGGGATGGCCATGCTGCTCAGCAACACCACCACCGCGACCCCTTGCATGCCGCTTTCGAACAGCCCGAGCACGCCGCCCCAGACCGTTTCGCTGCGGGTCTGCCCGAGCAGGCTCAGGTGCATGATCGGCAGGAAGTTGGCCGGGATGTAGAGGAGCAGGGCGGTCAGCACCAGCGCGAAGGAACGCCTCTGCCAGTGGGGGCGATGCACGGCCAGCTCGTAGCCGCAGCGCGGGCAGCAGCATTTCTCGCCGGGCGCGAGCGGTTCGCGGCGCATGAGCAGGTCGCACTCATGGCAGGCGAGCAGCGCGTCGAGGGGAAGGTCCGGCAAGCGGCCGGTAGGTAAAGGGGACATCGGGTGCCGGGTCTCTGGAAAAAGAACAGCCAAGATAAAAATAAATCATATGAGACAATATTGACTCATTAGGGATTGAAAAGTAGCATTCGCGCCGTTTTCAATCAAGCCTCAGGTGAGTCATGGGCACAGTGCGCGCAATCGGGAGCGGAGGTTCACGGGCCCAGGAGGGGCATCCGGCGTCTGTCGGCAATGGTTCGGCGCAAGCCGCGCGAGGAGGGTAGCCATGCGTGCGATCGATGCCGGCATCCAGGTCTGCGGCGACTGTCATCAGCTCAATCCCATCGACGCTCCGCAGCCTGCGCATTGCAGCCGTTGCGAGGCGCTGCTGCATGTGCGCCGCCCCGACAGCATCCGGCGCACCTGGGCCTTGCTGATCACCGCGACGATTCTCTACATCCCGGCCAACCTGCTGCCGATCATGACGGTCAGCGTCCTGGGCAAGGGCGCGCCGGCCACCATCATGAGCGGCGTCATCAGCCTGCTGCAGTTGGGGATGATCCCCATCGCCCTGGTGGTGTTCGTGGCCAGCATCGTGGTGCCCACCTTCAAGCTGGCCGGGATCGCGCTGCTGCTCTATTCGGTGCAGCGGCACCAGCCGATGTCCGCCCGCCAGCGGATCGTCATGTACCGCTTCATCGAGTGGGTGGGCCGCTGGTCCATGCTCGACATCTTCGTCATCGCCATCCTGGTGGCGCTGGTGAACTTCGGCAACCTGGCGCGCATCGAGGCCAACCTCGGCGCCGCCGCCTTCGCCGGCGTGGTGGTGCTGACCATGCTCGCCGCCCTGACTTTCGACCCCCGGCTCATTTGGGACAACACCGACGTGGACAATGAACATGAGTGACCTCCCCACCCCGACGAAACGCCCCACCTCCAACTGGTCGGCGATCTGGATTCTGCCGCTGCTGGCCTTGGTCATCGGCGCCTGGCTGACCTGGCGCGCCTATGACGAGGCCGGCCCGGTCATCCAGGTGCGCTTCGAGAGCGGCGACGGCATCCAGGCCAAGAAGACCGAGGTGCTGTACAAGGGCATCGCGGTCGGCAAGGTGGTGGAACTGAATGTCAGCGACGACATCAAGGGCGTGCTCGCCACCATCGAAATGAACAAGGAAACCCAGCATTACCTGAACGAAGACACCCACTTCTGGCTGGTCAAGCCGCGGGTGTCGCTGGCGGGCGTCACGGGCCTGGAGACGCTGGTCTCCGGGGTCTACATCGCCGTCGATCCGGCCAAGGGCGACAAGGGCGATCAAGGCGTGCGCGCCTACACGGCCCTGAAGGAGCCGCCGCCCATGTCCGAAAAGGTCCCGGGCCTGCACATCACCCTCAAGGCCGATCGCCTCGGTTCTCTGGAGCAGGGCAGCCCGGTGTTCTACAAGCAGATCCTGGTGGGCCAGGTGAAGAATTTTCAGCTGGGGGAGGATCAGCGCACCATCGAGATCAAGGTGCACATCGAACCGGCCTATGCGGACCTGGTGCGCAAGCACACGCGTTTCTGGAACGCCAGCGGCCTGTCGATCTCCGGCGGCCTGTCGGGGTTCAAGGTACGCAGCGAATCGCTGCTGACCCTGGCCGCCGGCGGCATTGCCTTCGCCACGCCGGACAACCACCGCGACAGCCCGCCCACAGACAGCAGCAAGCCTTTTCGCCTGTACGAGGACTATGACGCGGCCCAGGTCGGCCTGCGGGTGTCGCTGAGGATGAAGGACCTGAGCGACATCCAGCCGGGGCAGACGCAGGTGATGTACAACGGCGTGCAGGTCGGCCTGGTCAAGAGCGTCGACATGAACCAGGACTTCAGCGGCGCCACCGCCGAGCTGGCGATGGATCCTCGGGTCGAGGCCATGCTGCTGGAGGGCACCGAGTTCTGGACCGTCAAGCCGAACATCTCGCTGGCCGGGATCACCGGCCTGGACGCGCTGGTGAAGGGCAACTACATCGCCGTGCGTTTCCCCAAGAGCGGCGCGCCGCGGCGCGAGTTCAGCGTCCTTTCCAAGGCACCGGCCATGGACATCAACGTGCCGGGCCTGCACCTGGTGCTGACCAGCGACAAGCGCGGCTCGGTGGAGGTCGGCGCGCCCGTGCTCTACCGGCAGATCCGTGTCGGCAGCGTGCAGAGCTACCAACTGTCCGGGGACAACCGGCAGGTGATGATCGGGGTGCATGTCGAGCCTGAGTTTGCGCGCCTGGTGAACAGCTCCACGCGGTTCTGGAACGCCAGCGGCGTGACCCTGAGCGGCGATTTGACGGGCCTGAAGGTCAAGAGCGAGTCGCTGCAGACCCTGATCAACGGCGGCATCGCCTTCGACACCCCGGATGCGAAAGCGCCGGCCTCGGGCAAGGACCGGCGGTTCTCCCTCTACGACAGCGAAGAGGCCGCACTGGCCCAGGGCGTGGAGATCCAGCTGAGCGTCGAGGACGGCGAAGGCCTGCGCGAAGGCACGCCCATCCGCTTCAAGGGGCTGACGATCGGCAAGGTCGAGAGCGTCGACCTTAAGGCCGACCTGTCCGGCGTACAGCTCAAGGCGCGCCTGTTGCCCAATGGCGAATCGTTCGCCCGCAGCGGCACGCGCTTCTGGGTGGTGCGCCCGGCGCTGGGCCTGCTGCGCACGGAACACCTCGGCACGCTGGTCAGCGGGCCTTACATCGAGGCCTTGGCCGGCAGTCGTCCGGGAGAGCGCCAGACGCGTTTCCAGACCCTGGCCGAAGCACCGAACCTGCTGGGGCAGGGCAGCGGCCTGCGCCTGACCCTGAGCGCCGTGGACAAGGGCTCGATCAAGCTCGGCAGCCCGGTGACCTACCGCAAGATGCCGGTGGGCAAGGTGGTCGACATGAACCTGGGGCCGCAGGCGGACCGGGTGCTGATCAGCGTCCTGATCGAGCCGCGTTACGCGCCGCTGGTGCACACCGGCAGCCGCTTCTGGAACGCCAGCGGAATCGGCATCGAGGCCGGCCTGTTCAAAGGGGTGTCGGTGCGCACCGAATCCCTGGAGGCCATGGTCGCAGGCGGCATCGCCTTCGCCACGCCGGACAACGGGCAAATGGGCGAGCCGGCCCGGCCGGGCCAGACCTTCGCGCTGTTCGAGGCCGTCGATGAGCAATGGCTGGTGTGGGCGCCGAAGATCCCGCTCAAGGAAACCGCGCAATGATCGCGCCGAATTTTTTGGTTAACGCAACAGGAGTCAACTGATGTCCAGGCACCTCATTTTTGCCGCTTTATTCGCTGTCGGCTGCGCGTATGCCGCACCGGCCCAGGAACCCTTGCCGTCGGTGGACCAGGTGATGAGCGAAAACAAGGAGAAGATCAACAACCAGATCGAAACCCTGAACTACAAGCGCAAGCGCATGGTGGAGGCCAATATGGCGCTCGACGGCGCGCAGGCCGAAACCTTCTGGCCGATCTACACCCGCTACCGCAACGAAACGGATGGCCTGAACCGCGACACGTTCCAGCTGCTGCTTGAGTATGCGCGGGCCTACGGCTCCGGCGCGGTCACCGATGAGGATGCGGCGAAGATGATCAAGGTCTACAAGACCCTGCACGTCAAACGGCAGATGCTCCTGAACCGCTACATCGATGAGGTGGCCGAGAAGATGTCCCCGGTGACCGCCATGCGCTTCCTGCAGATCGAAGAGCAGCTGGATGCGGCGGACATGCTGGAAACCGGGCAACGCATCCCGTTGGTGGGCAAGGCCAAGATGTGACGGCCGCTGCATGAGGCCACGGGCCGGCGGTTGAGCCTGGCGCGTGGTCTGCTTTTCCTCGCGATACTTCCTCGAAACACCTCCTCAATGTCTCTCTCGATGCTCGCTCGCGGCGTGATGCCGCAGGCGGGCCGTTGTCTGCTGATCGGCTACAGTCCTCAAGACTCTTCATTGCTCCCCCTGAAACACGAAGTTTGACGCGAGCGCACAGAGGGGGAAGTTGCGGGGCTGCTTGTTTGTTGTGCAGATTGCACCAAAGCAGTCGGATCGTGGTGCATTTTGTACCTTGTTGCGTGGCGACAGCGCGACTTACCATGATCGCATGATCAAATCACATGATCAGGTCTCTATAACACAACAACAGGAGGCGACATGTCTTCTCACGCAGTTCTTCCCACCGAGCCGCTGGATGTCCTGATCATGGGCGCTGGCGTGTCCGGCATCGGCGCCGCGGCTTATCTGCGACGCAACCAGCCGGGCAAGGCCTTTGCGATTCTTGAGTCTCGTGAGCGAGCGGGGGGAACGTGGGATTTGTTTCGCTACCCTGGCATCCGTTCCGACTCGGACCTGTTCACCTTCGGTTTCGATTTCAAGCCCTGGACCAAAGACAAATCCCTGGCGGACGCCAAGGACATCCTCGAGTACCTGAGCGAGACGGTCGACGAGTACGGGCTGGAGCCCTACATCCAGTACCAGCAGAAGGTCGTGTCGGCCAACTGGCAGAGCGAAAAAGGCCTGTGGGCGGTTCAGGTCGAGGACGGTCACCTGGGCGTCACCCGTACGGTTGAGTGCCGCTGGCTGTTCGGCGCCGGCGGCTATTACCGCTACGACCAAGGCTTCAGCCCGCGCTTCGAGGGCGCGGAGCAGTTCAAGGGCCAGATCGTTCACCCGCAGCACTGGCCGGAAGACCTGGACTACACCGGCAAGCACGTGGTCGTGATCGGCAGCGGCGCCACGGCGGTGACGCTGATCCCGGCCATGGCGGACAAGGTGGCCAGCATCACCATGCTGCAGCGCACGCCGTCCTACATCATCAATCAGCCGGCCAAGGATGCCGTGGCCGCGTTCCTGCGCAAAGTGCTGCCGGCGCAGACCGCCTATTCGTTGACCCGCTGGAAGAACGCCAAAATCACATTGGGCTTCTGGGGTTTCTGCCAGCGCTTCCCGAAACTCGCCCGCAAGCTGCTCCTTTGGCTGACCCGTCAGGAACTGCCGAAAGACTATCCGGTGGACGTGCACTTCAACCCGCCGTACGACCCTTGGGACCAGCGGCTGTGCTCGGTGCCGGAAGGGGATCTGTTCAAGGCCATCAGCGCGGGCAAGGCGTCCGTGGAGACCGACCACATCCAGCGGTTCACCGAGTCGGGCGTGCTGCTCAAGTCCGGAAAGGAACTGAAGGCCGACATCATCGTCACGGCCACGGGGCTCAATGTGCAGCTCTTCGGCGGCATCACCCTGCACAAGGACGGCCAGCCGGTGACCCTGAGCCAGACCCTGGCCTACAAAGGCATGATGCTGTCCGGTGTTCCGAACTTCGCCTTCGCGGTGGGCTACACCAACTCGTCCTGGACGTTGAAGGTGTGCCTGCTGTGCGACCACTTCTGCCGTCTGCTGGGTTTCATGGACGAGCAGGGCCACACCGTCTGCGAGCCCCAGGCGCCTGAAGGGATCGAGACCCGTCCGCTGCTGGACTTCGGTGCCGGCTACGTGCAGCGCGCCCTGGACGGCATGCCGCGCCAAGGCCCGTGCGAGCCGTGGGTGATGTCGATGGACTACTTCCGCGACGTCAAACTGCTGCGTCGCGGGACGGTGGCCGAAGACTGCCTCAAGTTCACCTTGGCACCTGCTGTCCGCCGGCAGGAAACCGTCGGCCTGGAGCCTGTGAGTGAAGGTCGATGAGCAAAGACAACTTCTGTGAATTGGCGGGCAAGGGACGTCTCTGTTACCGCAGCTACGGGGCTGAAGCCGACCCGGCCGTGATCCTGGTGGTGGGCCTGGGGCTGCAACTGACCTACTGGCCGCAGGCGATCATCGCCGGCCTGGTCGGCCAGGGTCTGCGCGTCATCACCCTGGACAACCGTGATTCGGGCCGGTCCTTCTTCACCGATGCGACGCCGCCGACGGTCTTGCAGCAGTTTTTCCGCAAGGCCACTGACGGCTACGACCTGGGCCACATGGCGGATGACGTGATCGGGCTGATGGACAGCCTGCAGCTGGAAGCAGCGCACGTGGTGGGGATGTCCATGGGCGGCATGATCGCCCAGACGCTGGCGGCGCGTTACCCGCAGCGGGTCATCACCCTGACCTCGATTTTTTCCACCACCGGATCGCTCCGCGTGGGGCAGCCGGCACTCAAGGCGCTGATGAAGCTGCTGCGTCGCCCGCCCAGGAACCAGACGGAAAGCGTACGGGACTATGTGGACATCATGCGCGTCATCGGCTCCACGCTGGAGTGGAGCGAAGACAGCTTGCGCAGTTATGCCGCGCAAGCCTGGGGTCGGGGAGGGGATGAGCTGAACAATGTGGGAACCGCCAGGCAGATCGGCGCCATCATCAACTCGGGTGACCGCACCCATGAACTGAAGCAAATAAGGTGCAGCACACTGGTCATTCACGGGGATAAGGATCTGATGGTCGCCACCAGCGGAGGGTTCGCCACCGCCGACGCTATCCCCGGATCGAAGTTGGTTCTTCTGCCGGGCATGGGGCATGACTTTCCCAACTCGCTAAACGACACGCTACTTTCGCTATTGGCAGGGCATATGCTGTAAGCAGCATTTGTCTCATTTAGGGGAGTGCAGTTTGCTCCCCTCTTTTTACATGCTCACGTTTGAATTTTTTTATTTCTGCTTCGCCTGCCTTATTTCAAATGACGCGTTCAAGTAGTCATTATTTTTTGCGCACTCGTTTTATAACTTTCTCACCGACTTGAAGTTGCCTGCTCTCTATTGCGCCGGCGTTATGTTTATTTCTCGACAACGCTGTCGAGCGGGCAGGGGACAGACGCAATCGGAAACTTGAAAAGTTCTGAGCGTCAGGGTCCCGCGCCGGCTTCTTATGACGTTCTGGCTGCTTCGGGAGCCTTTTCGAAAGTCGCCACCAACAGCTTCAATGCCTGACAGGCCGCGTCGGTGTCCGTCTTCAGACGCTCCGCGTCGCTGTGGGCGGACCAAGCGACCAGCAGCCCGTCGAGCAGATTGATCAGCAAACGGCTGACGGTGACCAACGCGGTTTTGTCCAGCCCCGCGCCCACGACCTTTTCGATGGCCTGCTCTGTCGCCCGGCCGGCATCGGCATAGATCTGGGTCGCCATGGCCGGATTGTTGCGCAACGACCAGGTGAAAAGCTCGGACTGCGCAATGGCCAGATCAGGGTGGGTCATGAACCAGTCGACCGCCTGGCGCAGCATTTCCCCCACGGCTTCGGCGGCGGTGGCGCCCGTCGGAATCTGCTCCAAAGCCTGTTGCGGCGTGTTGATCAGCGACTCGTACACCGCATAGAACAGTTCATCCTTGGTGTGGAAGGTGTAGTGCAACGACGCCAGCGGAGACTCGGCCTCTGCGGCGATCCGGCGAGTCGTCGCGTTGGCGGCGCCGTACTTCGCGATCACCTTCACGGTGGCGTCGATGAAATCTTGTCTGCGCACTTCCGCGCCCATTCTGGCCATAGGCTCAGCCTCCTTTTCGGTGTTTCCGTCAGTAACCCGGTTCAGTGTCTGCGGGGATGGATGCTAACGCATGGCTGCGTCTCAATCCATGCGTGCTTGGGCAGGGATCAATGATTTCCTTTCCTGCCATGTGAGTGTTTCGTAAGTACCCGGCCTGAAGTGACACATCAAAGAGAACTCCGGAAAAAAGTGGGTAGGTTGGTATCGCTTATATCCAACTTACAGGGTTCAGGCATTCAACTTTCTCGGTTTTGCGCCTCCTCAAAGAATGGCATGTGTATTGCTTTAATCAAGCGACCTGGTCAAATGATCATATCGAGCGATCAAAATTGTCCTTTATATAGCCAAGTCTGTGGAACGGCCTCTTTCTGACGTGAAATCCAATAGGCAGGAATTGATAAATGCAAACACTCACACTCAAGACTTTAAGCAGCAGCGATTCTGTCGAGGCGGTGGTCGAAACCATTAAGCGTGACGGCGGCGTCATCATCTCCGATTTTGTTTCGCAGCAAACGCTGCAGGCCCTTAAAGAAGAACTCGACCGTTACCTGAACGCCACGCCTTGCGGTGTCGATCCCTACTTTGCGGGCACCCAGACCCGGCGTGTCGCGCGCATTTTCGAACGCAGCGACACCGCCATCGAGGTCGCGCTGAACCCGCTCTTCATCGAGACGGCCAGAAAAATCCTGCAGACCCCGACCCACGTATGGGTGGGCAGCGACCGCATCCCGATCGAACCCAACATCCAACTGAGCATGACCCAGGCGATCCAGATCGGATCGGGGCAAGGCTTGCAGCCTCTGCACCGCGACGATGCCACCTCGCTCTGGCGTCACCCGCAGTTCGGCCGCGAGGCCCGGTTGCAGATTATGGTGGCCATCACCGACTTCACCGAAGAGAACGGCGCAACGCGCGTCATCCCCGGCAGCCACACCTGGGACGACGAGCGCATGCCGACCCAGGAAGAAACCGTGGCGGCCGAGATGAAGGCCGGTTCCGCACTGTTGTGGATGGGCTCGGTGTACCACGGCGGCGGGGCCAACACCACGGCGCAGCCACGCACCGGCCTGACCATGGCCTACGACCTGGCCTTCTTGCGGCTGGAAGAAAACCATTTTCTGTCGATCCCGATCGAACGCGTCCGGCAACTGCCCAGCGAGCTGCAACGCCTGCTGGGCTGGAGCGCCAGCAGCACGCTGCTCGGCTGGGTGGAAATCGACGGGCAGATGCGGGACCCACAAGAACTGCTTGCCCTGGAGTCCTTCTCCGAGGTCGGGAAAGGCATCTAAGCCCCCACAGAAAGGCCCTGCCGGCAACACGGTCAGCCCGCTGACCGAACGGCGACGACACGCTCCCTTTGGGCGGCGCGTGCCGTCGTGCCCGATGGGATGGATGCACAGAGGAGCGAAACAGATGAATGCCTCAAACAACGCGATCGGCAACAGCGGTGCCGGACCGCTGAAATTTCGCAGCCTGGGCGGCTGGGTGGAGCGCCCGATCGACCTGCAACCGGAACTCGTCGGCGACGAACAGGCCGATGTGATCGTGGTCGGTGGCGGTTTCGCCGGGATGTCGACTGCGCTCGAACTGAATGCGGCCGGCGCCAAGGTCATTGTCCTGGAACAGGAGTTCGCCGGGTTCGGCGCCAGCGGACGCAACGCCGGCTATCTGCTCGGCAGCATGGGCATCGAGTTTGACCTCTTCGTCAAACGCGTCGGACTGGAAAGGGCCCGGCAGTTCGTCCGGCTCTACGACGACGGGGTGATCTATGTGGAAAGGCGCTTGACGGAGCTGGGCATCGACTGCGACTACAACCCCTCCGGCGTCATCCGCGCAGCGGTCCATCCTTCCCAGGAAAAGCGCCTGCGCGCCAACATGAAGCTGGGGCATGAGTTGGGTTCGGTGACGCGCTTCATCGACCCGGCGGAAATGCGTGCCCGTGAAATCCCGCCGGCCTTCCTGTTCGGGAGCGGGCAATGCGGCGGCACCCTGAACCCCGGCAAGTACATCTCCGGCCTGCGCCGCGCGGCGCTCGCCGCCGGCGTGAAACTGTACGAACGCACGCCGTTGCTGTCCTTCAGCGAAGGACCGTCCATCACCTGCAAGACCCCGTCGGGCAGCGCGACCGCACCGGTCATGGTGCTGACGACCAACGCCTACACCCCCCAGTTGGGGCTGCTGCGCAACAAGGTGGCGCCGATCCGGGTGTCGGCGATCGAAACCCAGCGACTCTCGCCGGAGCAATTGGCGTCCCTGGGCTGGAAGAACCGGGAAGGGCTGATCACCCCGCACTTCACCATGGAGAGCCACCGCCTGACCGCCCACGACACGATGGTGCTGACCACCAAACAGCTGGGCTACGCCTACGGTTCCAAGACCCCCAATGTGCCGGACGACAGCGCTTATGCCGCGTTGGTGCGCGGGCTGCGCGAGCGCTTTCCCACCTTGCAGGGCCTCGGCATCCAGCATTGCTGGAGCGGCTACATCAGCGCGGCCTACGACGCATTGCCCGTGGTCGGCACGACCGGCGAGAAACACAACATCTTCTATGCGGCGGGCTGCTCCGGCCACGGCCTGGCCTCGCAATCGGTGATGGGCTCGTACCTCGCCGCACGGATCAACGGCACGGATCCCTCGCACCTGACGGCGCTGGAGCACAAGACGCCTTCGATGCTGCCCGAGCCGTTCCAGTGGTGCGCGTTGAAGACGGCGTTTGCGGCGGCCAAATGGATGGATGAACGAACCAACCGCAAAGTCCGCGAGGACAGCGCCCGCAAGCGCTGAAAACCCTGGCGCAGGTAAGGCGCCACAACACTATAAGAGGCTGTCATTGTGGAACTGATCGATGCGTGCGCACTGGTCTCGTGCATTGTCCTGGTGATTTCCGGGCTGTGCTACGGGGTGGGATTCATCAGAAAAGGAAATTACCTGCTAGGGCTGGAGTTCCTGATCGTGGGCATCTCTGCCACGAACTTCACCACTTACATCGCCACGGGCTGGAAAGGCAATTACGAGGTCGCGCTGTTTCTCGACGCCTTTTCGCGGGGCGTCGGCGTGCCGATCATCGCCACGCTGGGGTTGATGGCCGTCACCCATGGTTACAAGCCATCCCGGGCGAAAGACATCCTGCTGTTCGTCGGCGGATTTGCCGCGACCTTTTTCTACTACCTGTCCGACTTCACCAAAGGGGCGCTTCCTTACTTCTACGTGGTGATGTGGTCTCTCTACACCGTGTACCTGTGCTACTTCACGTGGCGGCTGGTGCGCGCAGGCGCCGGTTTCCATGCGCTGGCGACCGCGCTGGGCGGGGTGGCGGGGCTGACCATCGCGCTCAGGTACGACTTCTTCCCCATCGCCGGGGATGACACCAAGTTGGTGTTCATGACCCTCGCTTTCCTGACCTGGTCCTATTCGATCGTGCAGTCGTATTACGCCTACGGCGCCTTGGAGCGAACCCGCAAAGTGGCTTCCCGCTCGCTGCTGGGCGCCAGGTAAGGTTCAAGCCTCGCGATGAGGCGGATGTGTAGGACAGCAATCAAGTTCAAACAATAACAAGGTTGATTCTGGAGGTTTGCCATGCGTCGTTTCGGATTCGCTTGCTTTGGCGTCGCCCTGACCCTGAGCACCATCTACGTACTGAAAACAGAGTTTGTGAGGCCGTCACCCATGCCGCCGACCAAACATCCGATCGTCAGCATGAGCGATCTCTTCAAGCATATGTGAAGCGGGCAGGACAGCCCGACCCGATTCGAATTGCCGACGCGCGCCGACACAGAAGGTTCTAAGCCGGTGCAAAAGGGATCGGGGCGCCCCGTGGCGGGGCAGCGCGAGGCGGAACACCGGGTGCGTACGGAGTGGGGCCTGAAATGGCCCTTGGGGCCCGAAGGGTCGAGTGAATCTTCGTAACAGGTGTTTCCATATTTTACAGAGCAGTGCGGGCCGTCGACGCACACAAATTCACAGCCAACCCATAACCCATTGATACGCCGGCGAAAAATCCAAATCCCCGGATTTTGGCATATGGCTTGCTTTTCTGATCTTCGGACTTGATCAAATGATCATGTCAGGTGATCTACCCATGAGGCATCCAGCTTTTCTTGCATTTGGCGGTCGAGCCGCCGGTTAAAGCCCCCTGAGGATCTTGCAATGAATGACGTAGTTGAACATCCAAAAGGCGCAGTCTTTCCCCGTCATGCCATCCGGCAACTGATCGTGGGGATCGCTGTAGCGACGGTGGTGTTTTCGGCCCAGGCCGAGAGCGTGGAGCCCGCCATGCTGGGGACGAAGCTGACCCCCTTGGGCGGTGAGGTCGCCGCCAGCAAAAGCGGAGACATTCCGGCCTGGACGCAGCCGGGGCCCCAGGGCGCGGGATGGAGTTACGGGCAGGTTCGTGGCGACTTCTGGAAGTTCAAGGGCGACAAGCCCCTGTACAGCATCGACTCGAACAACGTCGCCCAATACGCCGCCAAGCTGTCTCCCGGCCAGCTTGAGCTGTTCAAGAAGATTCCCGGCTACCGCATGGATGTCTACCAGACCCGCCGCACCTGCGGCGCGCCGGACTTCGTGGCCGAGAACACCAAGCAGAACATCGGCTTCGCCAAGCTTGACGCCGCGGGGCTCGCCCTCGAAGAAGCCCATGTGCCCGGCATTCCGTTTCCTGCCCCCAAGAACGGCGCCGAGGTGATGTGGAACATGAAGATGCGTTACCGCGGCGTCGGCGTCGAAATCCCGCGCAGCGTTTCCGGGATCTCGCCGCGCAAGGGCGGGGAGTGGTCACGCCAGTCGGTGGACATATTCTTCTTCACGCCGTGGGGCAAGAAGGGCAGTGCGCTGTTCTCGTCCGTCGGGCGCCTGGAGAACGCCACCTTCTTCAACTACCTGGAGCCGGCGGCGCTGGCCGGTCAGGCCGCGGTGCAGACCGCCGTCGCCGGCGAACAGGCCACCACCTTCTACTACTTCCCCGGCCAACGCCGTGTGCGGCGCATGCCGTCGTACTCCTACGACGCGCCGCAGATCGGCCTCGACAACCAGTACACCGTCGATGAAGGGAACGTGTTCTTCGGCACCATGGACCGCTTCGACTGGAAGCTGGTCGGCAAGCAGGAGCTGCTGGTGCCCTACAACATGTTCGGCGCCTACGACACCGCCGCCAAAGTGGAAGCCTTCGCCGGCAACGACTCGGTGGCGCCGCAGGCACGCCGCTATGAGCTGCACCGCGTTTGGGTCGTCGAAGCCAACGTGCGCCAGGGCATGCGCCACCAGGCGCCGAAGCGTCTGTTCTACATCGACGAGGACAGCTGGAACGCGGTGATGGCCGTCGACTACGACAAGCAAGGGCAGATCTGGAAAGTGCGCGAAGGGCTCTCCACGCCCGTGTACGAAACCGGCACCTGCGATGTGGAAGCCCAGATCCAGTACAACCTGGTGGACGGCCGCTACCTCTTCGACATGACCACGGTCGGCGCGGGCAAGAGCGACATCCGCTGGCTCACCGAGGACAACGCCAGCCCGCGCCTGAAAAGGGATTTCTTCACCTCCGATAACCTGCGAGCCATCAGCGAACGCTAACGAACGTCGTCAGATCGAGAGCCAGCATGAAAAAAACAATTACGAAAGCTTCAGGCCTTGTCATCGCGTGCGCCACCCCATTTGCAATGGGCTTCACGTTTGAAACCGAAACGATCCGCGGCTCGTTCGACTCCACGATCACCGCAGGCATGGGCCTGCGCACGGAGTCGCGCGCCTGCAACCTGATCAACCAGGGCGTCACCGGGCACAACGCGCCCTCGGGCTGCCTGGCACAGAGCTCGGGTGTCGCCGACCAGGGCGACCTGAACTACGACCGCGGCGACCTGTTCACCAACTACCTCAAAGGCACGCACGAGCTGCTGCTCAAAATGCCCAACGACGTCAGCTTCTTGGCGCGCGGCAGCTGGATCCGCGACTTCGCCGCCACCGACACCACCGGCACCCAGTCCTTCAACACCCCCGCGAGCGTCGGCAGCGACGGCCTCAGCGACTCTGCCCACGACGACCTCGCGTTCAAGGCCCGACTGCTCGACCTGTGGGTGAGCAAGGGCTTCGACGTGGGCGAACAGCGCGTCCGGGCGCGCCTGGGCAACCAGGTGATCAACTGGGGCGAAAGCCTGTTCGTGGCCGGCGGCATCAACAACACCAACGCCTACGACTACCAGGCCCTGGCGCGCCCCGGCGTCCAGCTCAAGGAGGCCGTGCTGCCGGCGCCGATGCTCAGCGTCGCTTCCGGCCTGGGCTCGGGGCTCAACATCGAGACCTACTACCAGTTCGGCTGGAACAAGAGCGAATTGCCGCCGGTGGGCAGCTACTGGTCCACGAGCAACGGCCCGGGCAAGGGCATGGGCGATTACGGGTTCTCCGACAAGAAGGCCCGCGACAGCGGCCAGTGGGGCCTTTCGCTGCGCTGGCAGCCGGAGGACAGCGACATCAACTACGGCCTGTACGTGATGCGCTACCACGACAAGTTGCCGACTTTGAGCGTGGCGCTCGATCCGAACACCTTCGCCGTGGCACCCACCTGGGAGTACCAGGAAGACCGCATGATGTACGGCGTCAGCGCGAACATGCCGATCGGCGACTGGGCGGTCGGCACTGAGCTGTCGTACCGGCCCAAGGATGCGGTGATGCTCAATCCGGTCGTCGACCTGTGCGCGAACAACGGCGGCAAATGCTGGAAGGACGAAAAGAAATTCCAGTGGCACCTGACCGGCCTGTACAGCTTCACGCCGTCCAACTCGCCGACGCTGCTGGACTTCACCGGGGCCAGCACCGGCACCTTGCTGTCGGAACTGGTGGTCATCAAGTACCCGGGGCTGCATGACGAGGTCAACGGCGAGCCGCTCGCGCCCGGTCTGAACACGTGGCAACTGGATCCGGCGATCCCGCCCAAGGCCCACGGCAACAAGACGTCCTCGGGCATCAACCTGGACATGAGCCTGACCTACGACGGTACGTTGCTGCCGGGCTGGCAAGTCACGCCGGGGATCTTCTACTCGCGCTCGCTGGGGGGGCGCACGCCGAACCTCACCGCCACCTTCACGGAAGACGCCAGCAGCATGAACCTGTACCTCAACTTCGTGCGCAACCCGGCCAGTTGGCAGGTGAACCTCAACTACGCCAAGTTCATGGGCGGCGACACGCCTTACGACCAGCTCTACCGTGACCGAGATTATGTCGGCATCGCGATCTCCCGCTCATTGTGAGGCCTGCCGTGAATGGTTCTGTGAAATTGACTGAAGCAAGGACGCGCGGCCTGCTGCCGCGCGTCGAGGGCGTCCTGTTCGGGCATCGCCGGCTGGTGCTGGCGAGCCTGGCCGTCTTCACCCTGATCATGGCGTGGTTCGCCGTGCAGCTGCGCATGGATGCCGGCTTCGAAAAGCAACTGCCCATCGGCCACGAATACATCAAGACCTTCGAGGCCTACCGCAACGACCTGATGGGCGCGAACCGCCTGACCATCGTGGTCAAGGCCCGCCACGGCGCGATCTGGAGCGCGCCGGGCCTCAAGCGGCTCTACGACGTCACCCAGGCGATCACCTTCCTGCCCGGCGTGTCCCGCAGCAGCGTGCGTTCGCTGTGGACGCCCAATGCCTTCGTCAACGAGATCACCGAAGAGGGCTTCCGGGCCGACCCGTTGGTGCCGGGGACGGTGACGCCCGAACGTCTGGACGATGAAATCATCGCGACCATCGCCAACTCCAGCGCCCAGGGTGGCTTCATCGGCACCCTGGTCTCGCGGGATCAGAGCAGTGCGATGATCACCGCAGAGCTCAATGAGTTCGACGCCAACGGCGCCCACCTGGACTACGTCGCGTTCAACCACGCGCTGGAGAAGGAAGTCCGGCAGCGCTTCGAGGACGGCGATTTCGAGATCCAGATGATCGGCTTCGCCAAGCAGATCGGCGACATCGCCGATGGCGCTTCGGCGGTGCTGGAGTTCTGCCTGCTGGCGTTGCTGCTGACGGCGGCCGCGGTCTATTGGTACTGCCACTCGCTGCGCTTCACCTTGCTCGCCTTGGTGTGCTCCCTGGCGTCGCTGGTGTGGCAGTTCGGCAGCCTGCGCCTGTTGGGCTACGGCCTCGATCCGCTGGCGGTGCTGGTGCCGTTCCTGGTCTTCGCCATCGGGGTGTCCCATGGCGTGCAGCAGATCAACTTCATCGTGCGTGAGATCGCCGTCGGCAAGAGCGCCGAGCAGGCGGCGCGCGCAAGCTTCACCGGGCTGCTGGTGCCCGGCACTTTGGCGCTGGTGACGGCGCTGGTGTCCTTCGTGACGTTGCTGCTGATCCCGATTCCCATGGTGCGGGAGCTGGCGATCACCGCGTCGCTCGGTGTGGCCTACAAGATCGTCACCAACCTGGTGATGCTGCCGTTGGTGGCGTCCTTGCTCAAGGTGGACGACAAGTACGCTGCCGCGCAGGAAGTCTCCCGCCAGCGCCGCACCCGCTGGCTGCACGGCCTGAGCCGGCTCGCCGAGCGGCGCAACGCACAGTGGGTGCTGGGCGTGGCCTTGGCGGTCTTCGTGGTGGCGATCTGGCAAAGCCATGACCGGGTCGTCGGCACACTGCAGGCCGGCGCCCCTGAGTTGCGCGAAGACTCGCGCTTCAACCGCGACGCCGTGTCCATCGCCAGCAACTACGACATCGGCCTCGATTGGCTCAGCGTGGTGTTCGAGGCCAACCGCGACAGCACCGGCGAAGACAGCCAGGCTGCCTGCGAGAACGTCGCGGCGGGGCAGTACCAGGACCGTTTCGTCTGGGCCATGCAGGGCGTGCCCGGGGTTTTGTCCGTCGCCTCGTTCTCGTCCACCATGCGCCAGTTCAACGAGGGCTACAACGAAGGCAACCCGAAGATGGGCGCGGTGCCCATCGACCCGATGAACTACGCCGCACTGGCCACCGAAGTCGCGCGCACACCCGGGCTGATGCGTTCCGATTGCAGCATGTCGGCGGTGCACCTGTATCTGGCCGATCACAAGGCCACCACGATCAACCGGGTGGTGGACGCGGCCAAGGCCTTGCGCAGCGAAAACCCGTCCCCCGACGTCACGGTGCGCCTCGCCTCCGGCAACGCCGGCGTGCTGGCCGCCATCAATGAAGAGGTGGAGAAGAGCGAAACCCCGATGCTGCTGTACGTCTACGCCGCCATCGCCTTGCTGGTGTTCGTCGTCTACCGCGACTGGCGGGCGGTGCTGGTCTGCTGCCTGCCGCTGACCATCGGCACCTTCATCGGCTACTGGTTCATGAAGGAGCTGCAGATCGGCCTGACCATCGCCACCTTGCCGGTGATGGTGCTGGCGGTGGGCATCGGCGTCGATTACGCCTTCTACATCTACAACCGCCTGCAACTGCACCAGGCTTTTGGCCAGCCCATCACCAAAGCCGTGGAGCATGCGTTGCTGGAAGTCGGCATGGCGACCATCTTCACCGCCATCACCCTGGCGATCGGCGTCGCCACCTGGGCGTTCTCCGACCTCAAGTTCCAGGCCGACATGGGCAAGCTGCTGGCGTTCATGTTCATCGTCAACATGGTCATGGCCATGACCGTGCTGCCGGCCTTTGCGGTCTGGCTGGAACGGGTTTTCCCGCGCAGGCGCCCCGTGCGCATGATCGGCGTGCTGATGCATTGAGGAGAGAGTCATGCGTAACGGTTTTTTGTCCATCGGCGTGTTGATCGCCGCGATGCTGCCGCCGTTTTCCTTGCAGGCTTCGCCGTTGCAGGTGGTGCCGGCGGTGCAGTCGGAACATGCCAGCCATGCCACCATGCTCGATGCGGTCTGGGCCGGCGAGCGGGTGGTCGCGGTCGGCGACCACGGGATCGTGCTGCTGTCGGACGACCACGGTAAAAGCTTTCGCCAGGCCAGCTCGGTGCCGTTGTCCACGCCGCTGACGGGGGTGTCGTTCGTCGACGCCAAACGGGGCTGGGCCGTGGGCCATTGGGGCGCGATCCTGGTCACTGCGGACGGCGGCGACTCCTGGCAGGTCCAGCGCATGTCCAACGAAGAGGATCGGCCGCTGTTCGCCGTGCATTTCTTCAATGCCCAACAAGGTGTCGCCGTGGGGCTCTGGTCCCTGGTGCTGACCACCGAGGACGGCGGGCTGACGTGGACGGAGCAGACCTTGCAAGCGCCGCCGGGCGCGAAGAAAGCGGACCTCAATTTGATGGGGCTGTTTGCCGATGGCCAACACAAGCTCTATGCCACCGCCGAACACGGCCAGGTTCTGCTTTCCGAGGATGAAGGCAAAAGCTGGCGGTACATCAGCACCGGTTACGAAGGCACGCTGTGGTCCGGCGCCGTGTTGGCAGACGGCAGCCTGTTGCTGGGCGGCCAGCGCGGCACGCTGATGCACGGCACGGCCGAGGGCAAGGATTTTCGCCGAGTGCCGACCCAGAGCAAAGGCTCCGTCACGTCGGTGGCGGTGTCCGGCGGTCGGGTGCTGGCGGTCGGGCTGGACGGGCTGATGATGAAGAGCAGCGATGGGGGAGAGCGCTTCGAGGAGAGTCAGTCGGTGGATGGACTTTCGCTGACGGCGGCGCTGCTCGATCCGCAAGGGGCGCCGGTGCTGTTTTCCCGCCGTGGCGTGTTGCTCACGTCGTCGACAGGGCAGTGAAAACGGTTCGGGGGAAGGCGGTTGCCTTCCCCCGAACCTTTTGCATCGGTCAGAGCTTGAGGTCAGAGCTTGAGATAATCCGCCAGGTCCGCGTAGTCATGCTGCCACAGACCCGGGCTGGCAAGGGGGTACTGCGAACGGAAGCCGATGATCTTCTGCACGCGAGGGGAAAGGGTTCTGACCACTTCAAGCGGCACGATCAACGGATAGGCTTCCTCGGGCGTCAAGATCGAGGCCTGCAGCGGGATCGTCAGGCCACGACGGAATTGGTCGGCTGTGACGTTGGCGCCGCCGCCATGAACCACTTTGCCCCCGAACAGCACGGCGTCACCGGCCTTCAGCTCGACGGGAATGGTCATCTCGGGCGATCCCACATCCTCGAAGTTGTCCCAATCCTGGCTGCCTGGAATCACCCGTGTGGCGCCGTTTTCTTCGGTGAAGTCGGTCAGGGCCAGCATCAGGTTGGTGATGGCTCGCGGTGCATGCTTGTCCATGGCCACGAACGGATAGTACTGGGCCGAGTCCCGATGCAGCATCTGCGCGGTGTTGCCCGGGCCGATCTCGATGAGTTGCGCGGTGGTCAGCCACCAGTCGCCGCATTCCGACTCGTAAAGTTCACGGCCGATTTCGTGGAAGAGGTCGTCATCGAGGATCTCTTCGCGGAATGTCTTGCTGTAGGTAATGAGGTTGGTGAGCCGCTTGGTTTGATAGCCATGAAAATCCTTGACCAACTGAAGTTCATGTTTCGAACCGGCATTCAACGCCGCAAGCGGTGCGTCCAGTTCGTGGTTGATGCGCGCGACTTGCTCCGGCGTCATGAAGCCCCGGATGATGACCGCACCCGCGCCGTCACTGAGCGAGACGATTTCCTGCGCTGAGTTTGAGCGGGTGACGATAGGCAGGCTGGCGGTTGAATTTCGATCGCTGGACATTGAAGCGACTCCAATTAAAGAGGAACGGATTTCGCGCAGGCGGGCGCTCAGAGACGCATTGAACTGCGTCACTGGACAGGCCGGCCGTTACGGAAGTGACTGCACTGAACTCAAGACAAATGTGCAGAAGCAGGGCGCTTCGTTAGGGTCATTTGGTTCAGGCAGTGGGTTCATGCTATTTTTGCCGGGCACTTTCGACAAGATACAAAGTGCACCATTCCAATGGCTTTTTTGGGTTGATTTGAACATCACATGAACACCACCGCACAGCCCTGGCCACGCCCGTCGGAAGCCGTTCGCGAGCTCATGCGCAAAGGCGCGGAGAGGGCGCAAAGCCTGCCGCCGGAATGGATCGAGCGCCTGAACCAGTCACTGTTTTCGTCGCCCGAGGACGAAAAGCTGCTGGAGGATCCGGTGATCCTCGCGGCGTGCCGACGGGCCAACCGCTCGGAGCTGCTGCATTGGGCGAACGCCAACATGCAGCGCCCTGGCGAGCCGGTGGGGGTTTATGTGTCCGCCGACATGGTGGACACCGCCCGGGAGCTGGCGCGCAGAGGGCTGTCGGAAGTCCTGATGAACTCCGCCAGAACCACGCAAAGCGCGGCCTGGGAAATGTGGATGAAGATGGCCTTCGGCCTGACGCAGGATCCGGTGCTGCTTGAAGAGTTGCTGGAGGTGTCGTCCCGCTCCATCTCGGAGTTCATCGCCGGCAACATGCGGGTGATCACCCAGATCGTCCTGGAAGAAAAGAGCGCACTGACCCACCACGACCACATCGACAAGCGCAGCCTGGTCACGCGGCTGCTCGATGGCCGCGACGTGGACACCGAACAGTTGAGCCAGCGGCTGGGCTACTCCCTCCAGCAGAAACACTATGCCTACGTCATCTGGAGCGAGATCCAGGATGCCGAGATCCGCCCGCTGGAAGAGATGGCCCGCGCCCTGGCTCGCCTGACCGGCACCGCGGCGCCCCTGATCGTGTTTGCAGGTCCCGCCACCGTTTGGCTCTGGGCCGGCGCGGCAAAGCCTTTGGACCCAAGCTTGCTGCAGGGCGTGGTTCAGCAGTTCCCGAAGATCCGCGCGGCCATCGGCTCTCCTGCGGCGGGCCTGAACGGCTTCCGGCGTTCGCACCTGGAGGCGCTGAACACGCAAAGCCTGGTGGGGCGCCTGGCCGGCGCGCCGGCGGTCACCCGCATCGACCAGGTGCGGATGGTTTCCCTCATGACCCAGGACGCCCGGGCGTCCAAGCAGTTTGTGGTGAGTACCCTCGGTCGGCTGGCGACCGAGTCCACGGTGCTTCAGCACGCACTGCATGCGTTCCTGGCCAACGGTTGCAACATCACCCAGACCGCCGAGGCCCTGGGCACCCACCGCAATACGTTGCTGCGCCGTCTGGAGCGGGCCCAGGACCTGTTGCCCATCGAGTTTGCCGACCACCGTATCCAGATTGCCGCAGCCCTTGAACTGTTGATCTGGAACACCCCGCTGAATGAAGACGACAGCCTTGCGTGAGTCGGTTCCGCTCACGGTTCTGCCATTTGGTTCCTATATTGTTGATCATCCCTGTTTGCTGTTTTTGAGGAGCTGTCGATGCACCCCGTAACCCCGGCAGAAGAACGTCGTTTCGCATTCGAAGCCCGCCGCCTGACCATCGAAACGCTGGTCAAAATCTATCTTGAGCAAATTTCCGTCTCGCGCGGATTGGTGACGGTGTACCTGCGCCTGATGTTCACGCTGTCGC
Organism: Pseudomonas sp. B7(2017); assembly: GCF_002112745.1. Lineage (NCBI taxonomy): Bacteria > Pseudomonadati > Pseudomonadota > Gammaproteobacteria > Pseudomonadales > Pseudomonadaceae > Pseudomonas > Pseudomonas sp. B7(2017). The sequence goes on from NZ_NEIP01000023.1 coordinate 51,904, forward strand.
TCGGCGCGTTGGCCGGCGTAGTGACGCTGTACGGCGCGATACTGCGCTTCAGCGTGTCCGCCAGCCTCGACATGATCACTGCGCTGGAGGCGGGGTGCGCGGTCATGGCCCTGGGCTCGCTGGTGGCTTCCGCCATGCTCTCGGCCCGCGCCTTGCAGCAAGGCGCGTTCGACGCGGCGCCGTTCCTGCATGATCCGTTTCCCAATGCAGGCTCGGTGATCGACTCGATCTTCGAGTCGAAGGACCTCGACGAGCAGCAGATACTCGAACGGCTGTATTTCGCGGTCGGCAAAGTGGTCGAGCATCAGCCCAAGCTTCGGGTCAGCACGCGGGTGACGACGATGCTGCTGATCTTCGGGCTGCTGATGACCGGGGCTTCATTCCTGATTTGAGGTTTCGGCGCAGGGCCTTTCCCCTTTAGAGTTGCACCCGACGCAACCGGCCGCGCAGCGGCACCACGCCGCCCTCCGGCGTGGGCAGCGGCCGGCCCGTCAGGCCCATGCCTTCGCTGATCAGCACCGCGTCCTGCAGCACGCACAGGTTGGAGGGGGTGTCGAGGTCGCGGGCGAGCACGGTCACTTGGGCGGTTGTCAGGTCGCAGCGCAGCAGCCGTCCGCTGAATCGGGTGAAGCCGCCGTGCCGGGGCTCGCCTTGCCAGTCGGCGGTCAAGGGTTGCTGCAGGCGCTCGCAGAGTTCCAGCACCAGTACATCCCCCTCGGGGCTCAGGGCCAGCCCGGTGGGCAGTTGCAGGCCGTCGATCAGGCGCTCGATCTGCCCGCTGTCCGGCCACACCCGGACCACCTGGCCGGCCTTGTCGGCGAAGTCGATGCCCTTGCGATCCGGATCGCCGTGCAGTTCGCCGGAGAACAGGCTGATCAGCACGGCGTCCGTCGCCGGTTCGTGCACCAGGGTGACGGGCACCGCTTCCTGGCCCTGATCCAGGTCGGGCAACCGGACCAGCACGCGTTCCTCTTGGCCGGGCCTGAACGCCACCAGTTCGTTGGTATCGGGCTTGACTGCCAGCCAGCTGCGGCGCCCCGGGTGGTAGCACAGGGCGTTGAGGTTGCCCCGGCTGTGGCACACCGGTTCCGGCGGGCTGTAGTGCAGGTCGAGCAGTTTGGAGCCTTCGACGTAATCGGTCTGGCTGACCAGGCAGCGGTCGTCACCGAACGCGATGTCCGACAGCCCCATGATTTCGTCCCGCAGCATGCGGGCCTGCATGTTCATGGCGCGGAAACCCTGCGCCAGGGTTTCCCGTGGCAGGTAAGCGCCGGGGGTGTGCGGATCTGGCCGCAGCCGGCTGATCCGGCCGCTGAACGGTTCGTCCGGCAGGCCGGAACCGGCCTCGGCCAGCAGCAGGCTGCCGTCGGCCTCGGCGCAGACGCCGCGGGGGTTCAGCAGGCCTTCGGCGATGATCGTCTGGGGGCGCAGAACCTCGTGGGGCTGCGCCGGGATGTGCATAGGCATGGGTCTCTCTCCGTGGACAAGCGCCGGGTGACAGGCCTGTCACCCGGCGTTCCTGCGTGAAGCGCTGCCGCTTCAGGCCTTGCGTGGCGGGTAGTCGCTCAGGCTGAGCGGGACGGGTGGGTAGTTATGCTTGACCAGCGCGTTCGCCCACAGCTCCAGGATCGCCCGCCGGCTCTGCGGCAGGTCCCGGGTGATGGGCATCGCCAGGGTGCTTTCTTCCTGGTACTCCTTGCTGATCAGCACGATGAACTGGTCGATGGCACCTTCGATCCGCGGCAGCGAATTGAGCGGCATGTACTTGTTCATGATCGGGTACAGGTAATAGAAGGGCTCCAGGATGCGCGGGTAGATGAAGGTCGTCCAGATCAGCTCGCCGGCGTCGGCTTGCCGGTAGATGCTGTTCCACGCATCCACGAAGTCCTGCTCCATCTGCGGCTCCCGCGGCAGGACGCGCAGCGGCGAGAGGAAGTCGAGGTAGGCCTGCCCCGTCTCGAAACTGAAGGGGATGGCCGGCGGCTGCCCGCTGTCGTGCAAGAAGAAACGCAGGGTCGGGAAGCCCGCCGCCCGTCCGGTGACGGTCAACCGGGCAACGCCGTTGGCGTCGGTCTGGATCCGGGTGTAGCTGTACTGTACCGAGCCGTTGGGCTCATCCTTCAGTTGCCCTTCTGCCAGGATGGGGTTCTCGTACGACAGGCAGGGGCTCAGGGCCACCGAGCCTGGCGTGGGCAGGTACTGCCGGTAGCTGACCGGCTGCTCGGTGGGGGACGACACGGCTTCGCGGGTCGCGACGAGCTGACGGCCCGTACCTTCGTTGACCTTGCGGGCAACCGCAGGCATGCCTTCGAATTGGGGCAGGTTGGAGGTGTTCTTCGAACGGTCTTGCGGATGATCGATGAACAGAGTGAAGTCGGCCGGGTTGCTGAACGCCAGGTAGTAATCGGACGTGCCCACAAGGTACGGGTTGTTGTACTCCGCCACCGTCAGCACGGTGCCTTGCGGCGCGGGCTGGCCGTCGCGCTGCACCATGATGTGCAGCGTGCGGCTCTCGCCCACGTCGATGAAGCTGCCGCTTTCGACCACCTCGGCGGTCCACATCTGCTGGGTCGCGGCCACCACGGGGGGAGACGTCTGCAATTGCAGCTCAAGGGTGCCGCTTTGCAGTTGCTTCTGCGCCTCGGCGTCGAGCGGCAGATCGAGGATGCCCGAGCGTTTGTCGAACTCGGACTGCCGGTATTCCTTGAAGCCGAAACCCGCCAACGGGGTGAACTGGTCGCCTTGGCGTATCCCGAGCTTGTAGTTGCCGGCCTCGAACTTTTCCGCCACCGGTATGGGGGCCTTCGAGTCGAACGCGTAGCTGGGGAAGGTGTTCAACAGATCCAGCGACAAGGTGTCGCCATGGGCCTGCGCCGAGATGACGCCCAGCGTCACCTTGTTGTCGGCTTGTCCGATGCCGGTGACGGGAACCGGCTTGGCCGGAACCAGACGCCGGCCCGACGGCGCCGTCGGGTACTCGCCGTCCAGCCACAGGCCCAGGGTGCCTGATGTGCGGCTGTAGGCCGGGTTGAAGAAAATGCTGCCGACGTTGTCCAGCCCTTGCTGGTACATGTCCTGCAGCTTCGCCAACGCCAAGGGCGAATCGGAACGGGTATCGACGAAGGGGTAGTTGTTGAACACGCCGTTCCTGTCGTAGCAGGTCAGGTAGGAGGAAAACCGGAACATCAAGCCTTGGGCGTTCTGCTGTTCCATCTGTTCCTTGAGGTTTCGCAGCAGGGCCGAATCGCCGACGGCCCAGTTCAGGTTCTCTCTCGGGAAGCAGGTTTGCCAGGTGACGGTCACGTAGATCAGGCCGCGCAGCGTCGCCGCCCAGTTGAAGTTGAGGAAGCGGTCCAGCATCCGGTACTGCCGGTTGAGCGTCAGGCCGCACTGGTCGTCGCCCAGCACCAGTTTGTCGAAGTACAGCGCCGTGAAGGTGTTCTCCCAGGGGCTGACGTCGACGAAGCGGGCCGCCGTGGGGCTGGTGCTGCCGAACGGGTTGCCGATCAGGTTGTAGGTCTGGTTGATCAGCGGATCCTGATCGACGTAACCGCCGTTGGGCAACTCGCCGCCGATGATGACGGAGCGGGTCTGGTCGTAGTTGACGGTGCCGCAGGCGTTGTCGCCGAACAGATCCCATTCACCGGGCAGCATGGTGGGGGAGCTCATGCCGACGTTGCCCGGCACCTGGGTGACGTAGGCGGGTGCCTCGTGCAGCACCCGTGGGGTGATGATCCAGGGCATCAGGTCGGCGGCGGCGTTTTCCGGCGTGACGTTGTAGTGCTCCAGGAACCGCCAGTTCATCTCCATCTTCACCGCGTCGTAGAGCGGGTAGGTGTCGTTGTTGTTGGCCGTCGGCGGGTTCCAGAACATATGGCCGTTCATGTAGATGCGGGGGAAGTTCAGTACGCTCATGTCATGCTCCTTAGCGTTGCCACTGGGCGCGCTTCAGCGACCAGACAAAATCCAGTTTGTTGTAACCGGCGAAATCCGATGCCGGCACCAAGGCAGTGGGGTAAACGATGCCTCCTTGCTGTTTCAGAGCGAAATTGAAGTAGCCGTCTTTCTTCGAGTACGCGGCGGTGTCGTGGCAAGCGAAACACGAGGACTGGCTCTGGAAGGCCGACTCCAGCTGAGAGTTGGCGAGCAGGGTGGGGGTCGTCCGAATCTGCGTGCCGATCTGTTCGTATTGCGCCAACTGCGGGAACTGGCCCTGGAACTGCGTGTTGACCGGCTGCGCCGCCGGGGTGGGGCCGGTGCTGTTGGTCATCGGGGTGGGCGGGATCGCATTGGTCACGGTGTACTTGCTGTTGTTGCGGTTCTCGAAGGTGGTCCACACCCAGCCGGGGTTCAGCTTGTTGATCACGTGCAGGGCGCTCAGCGCGGCGTAGCCGACCTGATACCCGTCCTTGTCCTGGTAGTAGGCCTGGCCGATGTAGTAACCGTCGTCTTCCAGCCGCTTCTGGTAGGCCGGGTCATTGCCGATCCACAGCCAGCCGGACTTCAGCTCCCAGGCGTCGGAAGGGAAGGCCAGGTTGCTGGTCAGCGCGTACTGACCATTCATGTTGTAGACCTGCTTCTCGACGATGTAGTCGAAGGTGCCTTCGCCCATCAGCAACTGGAACCGCACCGGCTTGCCGCGCTCGGCCTCCGGCACGTCACCGCCCATTTCCAGGATCAGCCCGTCCACCTGCTGGATGGCGTTGAGGTTGTGGAACACCCGGTTCAGGTTCATCTGCTGCTGCGTGGCCTTGTCCAGCACGGCCTGGGGCGTCGGCACGCGTTGGGCGTAGGGCAGGGGCTGGGCGCCGTTGCTCAGGTACACCTGATCCGACGGTTTCATGGTTTCCCAGACCCGGTCGGGACTGTTCGCGGAGGCCGGTTGGTTCAGACAGGCGAACCAGTTCCAGCTCATGGTTTCCGGGCTTTGCGCGAATTCGGCCCGGGTCTTGTTCAGGTCGCCGCCGAATTGCAGGAAGTTGCTGCAATCGAAGGTGTCGTTCGTTCCCGCCTGGGCTAATCCTGCCAGGGTACTGAGAACGGTTATGGAGATGGCTCGCCGCATGTGAGCTCCTTGGCATTGGCCAGGTGGGTGTAGGTCTGCCCCAGGAAATGCCGCAGGAGCAGTTGTTGCACCGCCGTCGCCGCCAAACGCTGCGGCAACGGCAAGTCGCAATCGGTGATGAGCAAAGGGCCGGTCTGTTCGTCGGCAGGCGGCCGGCCATGGCTGCCGCGGACCAGTGCCGTGTCCAGCGGAATCAGGTCCATGTAGTAGCGAAAGCCGAGCTTCTTCTGCAGCAGGCGGCGCGCCACTTTGAGTTTCGGAAAACGGATGGCCGGGTCGATGAACAGCTCCAGCGGGTCGTAGCCCGGCTTGCGGTGGATGTCCACGGTGCGGGCGAAGTCGGGCGCCTTGCGGTCGTCGAGCCAGTAGCGGTAGTCGAACCAGTGTCCCGCGGCAGCCACGGCCACCAGCTCGCCGCTGCGCGGGTGATCCAGTTGCCGGGCGCGCTGTTCGCCTTTGTCCAGCACCTGTTCGATGCCCGGTTCCCGCTGCAACAGCGCCTTGACCCTAGGGATGTCGCGGGCGTGCTTCACATAGATGTGCGCGACCTGATGATCGACCACCGCGAAGGCGGCGCTGGCGCCCGGATCCAGCAGCTCCCAGGTCAGCGACTGGCGCACCTGCAGCAGGCCTTCCGAACGCAGTGTGCGGTTGATCGACACCGAACGTTCGACGGCTTCGATCCCGTACTCGGACAGCAGCATCACCGCCGCGCCCTGTTCCCGGGCGAAGTCCAGCAGGCGGCCGACCTCGCTGTCGATGGCCTGCACTTCGGCGCCGACCGAAGGATGATCGGGCCCTACCCGTTGCAGGCTGTAGTCGAGGTGCGGCAGGTAGATCAGTTGCAGGTCGGGCCGGTTGAGCCGGAATTCGAGCAGGGCGCAATCGACGATCCAGCGGCTGGAGGCGATGCCGGCCGCCGGTCCCCAGAAGCCCGGGAACGGGAACTCGCCGATCTGCGCCTCGATGCGTTCGTGCAGCCCCGGCGGCGACGAATACAGGCCGAACAGCTTGCGGCCGTCGGCCGGGTAATGCGGGCGCGGGGTGATCGAGGCGTCCACGTCCGCGTACATGTTGTACCACCAGAACAACTGGCTGCAGCGAAACCCCGGCAGCTCGCGCTTGAGCACGTCCCAGACCTTCTCGCCCTGGATCAGCGCGTTGGGCTGCAGCCAGAAACGCACTTCGGCCTGGTCTCGGAAGTACCAGCCATTGCCGACGATGCCGTGCCCGGAGGGCGGCAGCCCGGTGAGGATCGACGCCTGCACGGTGGACGTGACGGCCGGAAACGACGGTTGCAGGCTGGCCATCTGTGCTGTCTTCAGCAGCGCATTGATGTGCGGCGTGTTGGGCCCCAGCAGCGCCGGGGTCAGCCCGACCACGTTGATCAGCAGCAACGGTTGACGCGGACGGTCAGAGGACATCGGCGCTGATCTCCTGTGCGTGGGCTTTCAGCAGGCGGCGCTGACGGAGTTGCGCCTCGACCCAGCGCAGCTCGGCGCCGATCCCCTGAAGCAGCGCCTGCTCATCGGCGGGCCGCAGCGACGCGGGCAACACGCCCCAACTGTAGGTCTCCACTTCCAGCACCGGACGAAAGTCCCCGTGGTCGGCCAGGTAATCGAAGGTCTGCGCCAAGGCGATCTGACTGCCGCTGAGCTCTGGCAGCAGCAAGTGTTCGCTGAACAGCGGCACATGGAAATGGATCCTCAGCTCGGGGTATCGCCCCGGATGCTTCGCGCAATCGTCGAGCGCAGCGGGCAGGTCCGGCCAGGCCATCAAGCGGCCTTCGGCATCGCGTGCCTTGACTTGATGCAGGTACGTGGCTTCTGAAAACGCGCTCAACACGTCGAGGATTTGCCGGGCGCGGTTTTCGTCCAGACCGGCCAGGCGGCAGATCAGCGCGTTGGACAGCTGGATCTTGCCGACCGGCACCCCGGCCTGGCGCAACCGGCTCAGCGACTGATAGCAGTCTTCGAACATCACCGCCTGATGGCAGACGTCGAAACAGAGCGCCAGGTGATCATGGTGCGGATCGACGGCTTGCCAATGGCGGAAGAACGCGAGGGCCTGGTCGGTGTTCTCCAGCACGCAATCGGGCTCCATCTCCAGACAGAACACGATCTTCTTGCCCGTTTCCCGGTGCAGCTTGGCCAGCGACGCAGTGAGTTGGCGCAACTGATGCTCGGCCCGTTGCTGCAATGCCGGGCTCCAGCGGGTGGCATACCCCAAGGGGACAGTGGAGATCACGCCCTGAGGGCAGTCCGCCGGCAAGGCCTGCGCCAGCAGGTGCGCCAGGTCTAGGCTGTAGTCCAGGCGTTCCGGCATGGACCAGTCGGGCAGGTAGACGTCGGCCTTCACCGCGCCGTCATGGAACTGCCCGTAGGGAAAGCCGTTCAGCGAGGTCAGCCTCAGCCCTTTTTGTTGCAGCAGGCTCAGGAACTGCGAGCGTGCCGGCGCCTGCCGCAGCTCGGCGGCGGCGCGGGCGCAGATCCACAGGCCGCTGTCCTGTTCGCTCAACCCGCGCAGCCGGCGCACGCCCTGAAAGTGCCGCTCGATGGAGGCCCGCAGCCCGGCCAGGTCACGGGTCGGGTGCACGTTGCTGCAATAGCCGACCTGGGCGGCCGTCCAACCGGCGGCTGCGCTCATTTGATCACCGGATCCTGACCGCGCAGGGCGGAGTTCTCTTGCCACTGCTTACGTTGGTCGATGGGCAGCGGCGTGCTGACCAGGGCCTTGTCGAGCTGGCCGCTCTGGGCGAAGAAGTCCACCGGGTTGTGGAACAGCACCTTTTCGACCTGGGCCTCGCTGAAGCCGGCGTCCAGCATGGCCTGGCCCGTCTTCGGCACTTTGAGCGGATCGCTGATGCCCCAGTCGGCGGCGCTGTTGACCACCATCTTGTCCGTGCCGTACTGCTGGAGCAGCGCGACCATGCGCGTTTCCGACATCTTGGTGTTGGGGTAGATCGAGTGGCCGCGCCAGCAAGCGGTCTCCATCACCAGCGGCAGGGTCAGTTCGTTGAGGTGATCGATGATCACCTGATGTTCCGGGATCCCGACTTCACGGATCACGGCCAGGGTGCGTTTGGTGCCGCCGATCTTGTCGCGGTGCGGGGTGTGCACCAGCACCGGCAGCTTGTGCCGCTTGGCCAGCTCCAGCTGGATGCACAGGAAACGGTCCTCGGCGGGCGTGATGTCGTCGTAGCCGATTTCGCCGACGGCCACGACGCCGTCCTTCACCAGATAGCGCGGCAGTATCTTCAGCACTTCGTCCGCCACCGACAGGTCATTGGCCTCCTTCGGGTTGAGGCCGATGGTGCAGAAATGATGGATGCCGAACATGCTGGCGCGAAAGCGTTCCCAGCCCAGCAGGGTGTCGAAGTAGTCCACGAAGCTGCCGACGCTGGTTCGGGCCTGGCCCTGCCAGAACGCCGGCTCGATCACCCCGGTGATGCCGGCGGCCGCCATGTTCTGGTAGTCGTCGGTGGTGCGGCTGACCATATGGATATGCGGATCGAAATACTTGGGCATGGTGACTCCTCGTCAAAGGCACAGGCGGGTTGGGCATCAGTTCGATGGGGTGCCGGCCAGGTGGGCGCGCCACTCCGGCGGCAAGCGGTGCTGCTGGTTCAGGTCTTCCAGCCTCTGGCGTTGCGCAGGGCCGAGCAGGCTGAAGGCGATCAGCCGGGGCAGGCCGGGGGACACCGTGCGCTCGGCGGCGAGCTGCTCTTCCAGCAGGTCGAGGGCCAGCTGGTTGAGGGTGACGCTGTGCCGCTGCGCCAGGCCGGTCAGGCGTGCGGTGTCGAGCCCCATGCCCAGTGCCTTCAGCACCAGTTGGTGGAAGGCTCGTTCGGGGTAATGGCGCGACGGGTAAGGGGTGTCGAGGGCGAGGGCGGCGAACACCCGGCTGTTGCTGGTGCGGCCGGCCTGCAACGCCAGCTCAAGGCAACGGCCACGGCTGTCGAGCCAGTCGAGGGCTTTGAGCAGGGCGACTTTCTCGTGGTCGTCGCCCCACAGAAACAGTTGATGCAGCAACGGCAGTTGCGCATCGCGAACGTTGTGTTCGAGCAGATCTGCCAACAACAGTGCACGGGCCAGTTCAAGGGTGCTCCAGTCGCTGTCGGCCACCGCCTGTTCGCGCAGATGGCGCTTGCACTGGCTGCTCAGCAGCGCTGCGGTGTCGGCGTCCGGGGAGCGGGCCAGCCGTTCCTGCGCTTCGCGCCACCATTGCAGCTCGGTCGGATCGAGCTGACGGATCAGGGCCTGCTGCCGTTCGGCCAGGCATTCGCGGCGCATGTCGAGTGCGTCCGTGGGCGGTACGATGACGTCCATGTTCATGTCGGTTTCACCCAGCGCTGAAAGTGGGGAAGCAGGAAAAACACCATCACGCAGAACAGGCTGCCCAGCGGCTGATCGGCCACCGCCATCACCAGCGCGTCGAACAGCGGCAGGGTCGCCAGCCCCGCACCGATGAAGGCGCGCACTTGCCGTCGCCGGGGATCGGCGAGGTGCTGCCGGTAGTGCCATCCCAGCCAGCCGAGCCACAGCAGCAACACCGGCCAGAACCACAGGTTGTCCGCGTACACCGCCAGGGCCAGCGGGCTGAGCATCAGGACCAGGGGCAAGCGGCTGAGCAACTGATTGCGGTGTTCCTGGCGGGCCAGGTAGGTCAGCCCGCTGATGTACACGCCCAGCAAAGCGGCGCAGAGCCAGATGGGCTCCGGCGGCACCGCCAGGCTGGCCGCTGCGGTGAGGTACAGCGCCGAGCGGCAGGCGCCCATCAGCCAGACGCTGTGCGCGTACTTCTTGTGCAGCAGGTTGTAGCCGAGGATGCAGCCCACCAGCAGGACGACGCTGCCCAGCAGCCAGTGCGGCTGCTCGGTCAGTCGGCTCAGGCCCAGCGTCGAGGCCGCCGCCAGTGCCAGCAACAGCCAGGCGGCGAGACGCACGTGTTCCCGGCTGACCAGGCCCAGGGTGATCGGCCGCGGGTTGTGGTGCAGCAGATCCCAGTCGGCATCCAGCAGGTCGTTGAGCAGCATGCCGGCCAGGTACAGCAGCGAGAGCGTGACCAGCAGCAGGCTCCACACCAGCGACGACGGTGGCGCCAGGGCGCCGGCACTGCTGGCCAGCAGCGCAGCGGCCAAGGTGTTGGTCCACACCGTCGGCAGGTTGGAGATCCGGCCCAGGGTCATCCAGGTCTTGAGACCCGACATCTGGCTCATTGCGCGCAGCCCTCGTTCAAGGCAAGTGCCGAAGCACCGCGGGTGGACAGCCGGATCAGCGCCTGTTCCATCAGCCGGTCGTCGATCTCATGCAGGTCGATCGATGCGCCGATGCGGTTCAGCAGCGGGATGGAAAGCTGCCCGCCCAAGTGCTGGCGGAACTCCTCCAGACCGAGCAGCACCCGCGAACGGCCCTGCGCGTCTTTCAGTGCCAGTTCCGGCGGCGACAGATTGAAGCCGAGCCGGGTCAGCAGGCCCAGCACACGCTCGGTCTCGGTATCGCTCAACAGGCCCAGGGCATTGGCGTAGAGCCCGTCCAGTGCCATGCCCACCGCGACCGCCTCGCCGTGGCGCAGGCGATGGTGGCTGAGGTTCTCCAGCCTGTGCGCGGCCCAGTGGCCGTAGTCCAGCGGCCGCCCGTTACCGCGTTCGAAGGGGTCGCCGGCGCCGGTGATGTGCCCCAGGTGCAGCTCGGCGCAGCGGCGGATGGCGTAGCGGCTGGCCGGATGGTCGAAGCGGGCGAGGGCGTCGGCCTGTTGCTCCATCCATTGGAAAAACCCGTCGTCCTTGATCAGCGCCACCTTCACCGCCTCGGCCAGGCCGGCGATCTGGTCGCGGCGGCTGAGGCTGGTCAGCAACTGAAAGTCGTTGATCACGGCGCTGGCGGGGTAGAACGCGCCGAGCAGGTTCTTCTGGCCGAACGCATTGATGCCGTTCTTCACACCGATGCCGGCGTCGTTCTGGGCCAGCACCGTGCTGGGGATTCGGATCAGGCGGATGCCCCGGTGAAAGGTCGCGCAGGCGTAGCCCACCGAGTCCAGCACGGCACCGCCGCCCAAGGCCAGGACATAGCAGTGTCGATCCAGCCCGTGCTCCAGCATGTCGGCGTACAGCTGCTGCAGCACCTCGGCCGTCTTGCTCAGTTCCCCGGCCGGCACGGCGATGGGCGGGGCCTTCAAACGCAGCTCGCCGGCGTGGGCGGCGAACCAGGCTTCGATCTGTCCCGCCAGTTGCGGAGTGGCTTGCAGCAGCTGTTCGTCGGCGAACGCCAGCACGGTCACCGGGCCCCGTTGGCCGGCGGTGAGCTGTTGGTGCAGGCAGGGGTTTGACGGATCGAACAGATGGTCGGTGAACAGCACCGGATAGTCGTAACTCACGTTGAAGCGACCTTGCAGCGGACGCTCCGGCGCCGGCCTGCGCAGGCTCTTGAACAGGCTGTAACCGGCGATGAACAGACCCGGCAACACCATGCTGGCCAGGAGGGTCACCAGCAGCGCGTTCTGTTCGACGAGCAAGGTGCCGATGGCACTGTAGGCCAGCGCCAGGCCGGCATTGGCCAGGGTCGTCACCAGCACGAACGCGCGCAGCGGATAGCGCTGCATGCCGGCGGCCACCACCGAGGTTTCCGCCAGCACCGGCACGCCGCGCAGACAGATCAACGACAGCGTGCCCAACCGTTGCGCCAGTTGCCCCGGCTTGCGTTGATGCAGCCCGAGACGGCCGGACAGCACCCGGAAATACCCGGCACCCAACGCATATCCCAACCAGGCCCCCAGGCACAGGCCGATGAAGATCACCAGATACCCGCCGACACCGCCCAGGGCGGCCACGGCCAACAGCGCCACCATGCTCGAAGGCACCGGCAGCACGACGTCCAGGGCCAGCAGTGCGATCAGCACCAGGGCCAGGTTGATTTGCTGGGTAGGCGTGCGGGGAAGGTAGAGGTCGAGCTGGGCGATGAAGTCCTGGATCTGCTGCTCGAACAGCAGGAAGCTGGCGATCACAAGGCCCGAGAAGCAAAACACCGACACCCAGAAATGATCAGCTGGCCCGCGTGCGGAACGCACACGGTGCAAAAGACTGCGCTTCATCAAGCATCCCTCTTGATTCGTTTTGACTGAGATCCGTTTCAGTGACTAAAGGCAGTGTGCTGATGGTTTTCTGGGGAGGCGCCTCCTGGCTGGGTGATGGTGTTTTGATGTTATTTAAATGGAACTAACACAAAGCTAGACGGTCGCCGGGGTTTTGCAAGGGCACATCCTCCCACCGGGCGTTGACCGCGCGATGACGGTATTGGCCCAGCGTGGCGGCCATGCTGCGCTTGAGCGCGGGGCTGAATGAGCTCAGCGATTCGTAGCCCAGAGAAAGGGTGACGGTCGACACGTTGTCGGTGCCAGGCGCTGGGAGTGCGCCGCGGTCAGCGGCAAATGCCGCTGTCACGCTTAAAGATCATGACCCTTTGATGTCGCAAGGTCGTCGCAGGCACAGGGCAAGCTGATTTCAATGTCCATTCCGCCTTGCGCACCTCGGCGTGCGGCGATCTCGCCGCCGTGGGCGGTGCAGATGGCCAAGGCAATCGAAAGCCCCAGCCCGCTGCCGCCCGCACCGCGGCTGCGCGACGGCTCCTGGCGCCAGAATCGCTGAAACACACGCTGCAGCGCCGCTTCGGACAATCCGGGGCCGCGGTCGCTGAAGATCAGCGTGAAGCGCTCCGGATCCGGGCGCCCCTGAATGTGCAGATCGCCCCCGGTGGCGGCGTAGCGCAGGTAATTGTCCAGAAGGATGTTGAACAGCTGGCCGATGCGGTTGCGGTCTGCGCTGATCGGCAGCGGCGAAAGGCCGCTGACCTTGACCTCGCGTCCGGCGTCGGCCAGCTGCGGCTTGAACCAGTTGATCCGTTCGTGCAGCAGTTCCTCGACGCTGAAGGTGGTTCTCGTCAGGGGCAACTGACCCGCCTGGGCGAGGGACAACAGAAGCAAGTCATCGACCAGCAGGTTCAGGTGCTCCAATTGATTGAGCACCAGACCGAGCTGCTCTTCATTGGCGGGGAACACGGTGTCGATCATCCCGCGAACCCGGCCCATCGCGGCGTTGAGGGGCGTGCGCAACTCGTGGGCCAGCACGGCGCTGGACGCCTGCACTTCTTGTTCGTAGAGCCTGAGCCGGCGGGTCATGCTGTTGAAGTCGCTGGTCAGGCGTTGCATCTCCAGCGGCATTCTTTCGCTGACACGAAGGCTCACGTTGAGGTTGCCGCCGGCGACCTTCTGCGCCGCGGCGGCAATCCCGATGAACCGCCTCGACAGCGGGCGCACCAGCAGAAAACCGGTGGCGACGATCAGCGGAAGCGCGGCGGCCAAGAGCAGGGCGATGGTCCACCAGTCGGCGCCGGTGATGCCGGGGCGGATGTCATCGAAATGGTAATAGCGGGTGATGTAGGCCCACAGTTCGGCCTCATGGCCGGCGGGTTGTTCCATGAGCGAGGCGAAGCGCTGTTGCGCGTGCAGGGGAATGTTGGCGTTGACCTCTTTCTGCCACCAGAGGTAGCGGATCCACATGATCATCGCCATCGAGACGACGGCACTGCCGGCGATGAGCCCCATGCGCCAACCGACCCATTTCCACAGCGTGACCGGTTTGTTCATCGCAGGGGCCTCAATGGAAGCGGTAACCGATCGAGCGCACCGTCACCAGCACACCAGTGATGCCCTGAAGCTCGAGTTTGCGCCGGATATTGTGGATATGCGTGTCGACCACCCGGATCAGCGCATCGCTCTCCGGCAAGCAGCGGGCCAACAGATCCTCCCGGCTGAACGCTTTCTGCGGCGAGCCCAGCAGGATCGCCAGCAGATTGAACTCGGTGGGGGTGAGGTCGACTGGCAGATCCGTGCCGTCCTCCTGAACCACACCGACCGAGCGGCTGTCGGTGTCCAGCCACAGTGACTCGAAACGCAGCCGGGACGCGGCCTTGGTGCCGGCCTGAACCCGACGCAGCACCGCATGCACCCGGGCGACGACTTCTTTGGGGTTGCACGGCTTGACCACGTAGTCGTCTGCGCCGTACCGCAGAGCGCCGAGCTTCTCCGGCTCATCGCCCATGGCGCTGACCATGATGACCGGCGTGTCGCCGCGCCGGCGCAGCGTCTTGAGCACTTCGGATCCGTTCATCACCGGCAGCATCATGTCGAGCAGCACCAGGTCGGGCTTGAGCCGCTGGTGCAGTTCGACGCCCATGAGTCCGTCCTTGGCGATCGCCACATCGAAGAAATCCCGTTTCAGGTAGGCCTCGAGAATGCTCGCGCTGTCGGCGTCATCCTCGACGATGAGGATCAGTTTGCTGGTCATAAGGGGCTCGAAAACAAGACTTGCCGAGGCCCGGGCGGGCGACGGCAAGGTTCGGGGGAGGCTGGTGTGGCGTCAAAACGCGTAGTTTACACCCAGATAACTCACGGCCGTGGTGTCCTTGGTGATGATCGGGCTGTGGCGGACCTGGTCGGTGTAGTGGGTGAGTTCGACGCCGGCGATGGTCGACCAGTGCTCATCGAACGCGTGCATCCAAGTTAGTTCGGACGAGTAGGCATAGATGCCCTTGTCGGCCTTGTAGCTGGCGAAGCGCGACTTGGCGCTTTGTTGGTCGGTGACGCCGAAGTAGGTCTGGTTGAAACGCGCGTTGCCGGCGTGGGCATCGAAGCCCCAAGTGACCTTGTCGCGGGCGCCGTCGAACAGCTTGCTCTCGAACCCTAAGGCGTACTGATCGCCGCGCTTCTCCCCGCCGGTGCGCAGCTCGGCCTTGGCCCTCAGTGCCAGCCACGAGGTGAGTTGCTGGGCGGCATGCAGGTTGAGCACGGTGGAGCTGCCGACTTCGCCCATGCCTTTGAGCTTGTCCGAGCCGTAGCGGTACTTGCTGTCGCCGTCGGCGCGACCGGCATCCTGGCCGATCGAGGCACTGGCGCTGAAACCTGAAGGCGACTGCCATTGCAGGCCCAGGCCTTCCTTGAGGTCAAAGAAGAACATCCCACGTTCGACGCGAAGCATCGGCAGGGCCGTCGAAGTGTAGTTCTCCGAGCCTAGGTAGCGAGGGCCGTAGGCGGCGCCGAGGCCAAGGGTGACATCGGTCTTGTCGCCCCAGAGGCCGGTGTCGCCGGAACGCAGCTCATCGGCCTGGGCGCCGGTGGCGATCAGCGAGGCATTGAATGTCAGGGAGAGGATCAGACCTTTACGAAGTCCATTGATGACGCGCACGCGGGTATTCCTTATCAAGATCAAAAAGAGGAGGGAGGCTTCGTCGGGGAACCGGCGATGAGGGTTTGCACGGTTCCGCAATGAGCAGACGGAGGGAGCTTACGGAGCCATTCACAAGGCCGGCTCAAGGGTTTTTCAAGATTTGATCAAGATGGGGAAAAGTTCTGGGCGTCGGTCACACCGATGAAAACCGCTTCCGATAATCGCTCGGCCCCACCCCGAGACGACGCATGAAGGCTCTCCTGAAACCATCGGTATTGGCATAGCCGACCGTGTCGGCCAAGCGCTTGAGGGAGACGTCCGAATCTTCGATCAGGCGCCTGGCGGCATCGATGCGGGCCAGCTCCACGAACTCCGCCGGCGTCGAGCCGGCCTCGGCCTTGAAGGTGCGGGCGAAGTTGCGCTCGCTCATGCCGGCGCGAACGGCGAGGGCAGGGACGCTCAAGTCCGCCTTCAGGTGCTGCAGCACATAATCCTGCACCTCCCGGATCACGCTGCGTTCGGCCGTCTGGGCCGCCAACTGCGCGCTGAACTGCGACTGCCCGCCCGGGCGCTTGAAGAACATCACCATCTCCCGCGCCACGCTGAGCGCCAGTTCCCGGCCGTGATCTTCCTCGACCATCGCCAGGGCCAGGTCCATGCCGGCGGTGACGCCCGCCGAGGTGTACACGTTGCCGTCCTTGATGAAGATGCTGTCGGCGTCGACCTGGGTCTGTGGGTTTTCCCTGGCCAATTTCGCGCTGGCGTTCCAGTGCGTCGTGACGCGACGTCCGTCGAGCAGACCGGCGGCCGCCAGGAGGAACGCGCCGCTGCACACCGAGCCGATGCGGCGCACCGATCTGGCCTGCTTGCGCAGCCAATCCTGCAGGGCGGGGTTCAGGGCGATCTCGTCAATGTGCGGGCTGCCGGCCACGAGCAAGGTATCGATCCGGCCTTTGTAGGTCTCGAAGGTCTGATCGACGCTGAGCTTCAGGCCGCTTGAGCCTTTGATCATCCCCTTGTCGGTGCCGATCACTTCCACCCGATAGGCCCGTGGATTGCCCAGTTGCTTGGCCGCTTCAGCGAAGACATCCGCCGGGCCGACCACGTCCAGCAGTTGTACGCGGGGGAAGGCGAGGAGTGTGATGCGCATGGTGTCTGTCCTGGTCGAATGATTGGCTGAATACGTCGTCATGCGACTGTTTCAGCCAAAGGCTCATTGGCTGAAAATAGCCACAACAGCAAATTCAGTCAAACGGGAGACTGCCATGAACACTGCCTACACCCCCAGCGTCGCTGCGGCTCAATCGATAGCTGCCCGCACGACCTCCATCAAGAATCTGCCGATCAATCTGTTCGGCGCCGTCATGGGCCTGGCAGGCCTGGGGCTGGCATGGCGCTTGAGCGGTCAGTACTTCGGCATCGGCGGCCTGCTGGGTGAAGCGATCGGTGCGTTTGCAGGACTCGTGTTCGTGCTGCTGACGCTGGGTTACCTGGGCAAATGGGTCAAGCATCCGGAAGCAGTGCGCGGTGAGTTCAATCATCCGGTCGCCAGCAACTTTTTCGGCACGGTCACCATCGCGCTGTTGCTGCTGTCTGCGGTGGCGGCGCCTCATAGTGCGCTGCTCGGCGAGGTACTTTGGATCGTGGGCAGCGGATTGACCGTGCTGCTGGCCGGCCTGGTGGTTTCACGGCTGCTGTCGGGCAGTCAGGATCCGTCCAATGCCGTGCCTGCCTGGCTGATTCCCGGCGTCGCCACCCTGGATATCGCGGTCACCGGAGCGCACATGCCCATGGCCTGGGCTGCCGAGTTCAATCTGTTCGCCATGGCCGTGGGCGCGGTGTTGGCGCTGGTGTTCTACAGCCGAATCTTTTCGCGGCTGGTCCATCAGGCCGCGCTGGCCAAAGGCATGGTGCCGTCGCTGATGGTGTTGATCGCGCCCTTCGAAGTCGGCTTCCTGGCGTACACCAACGTGTTCGGCGAGATCGACCGGTTTGCCAGCGTGTTGTTCTACTTCGGCCTGTTCCTGTTCGGGGTGCTGAGCTTCAAGGTGTTCCGCCGCGATGTGCCTTTCGCGCCTTCGTGGTGGGCCATCAGCTTTCCCATCGCAGCCCTGAGCAACGCCGCGCTGAAGTATGCACATGCCCAGGACAGCATCCTGCTGACGGCCATCGCTGTGTTCATCCTGCTGTTCCTCACAGCGGCACTGACGGTGTTGACCGTGAAGACACTGGCCAGCCTGGTGCGCGGCAAGCTGTTGGCCAACTGATTGACGTCTACCTCCCCTTTGGCGAGCCCTGAGCGGCTCGTCTTTTTTTTACCCTCGAAAAAGGTTTTGTCCCATGACGTACGGCACCTCCTGGCTGCTGCTGATCCTCGCCGGTTTTCTGGAGATCGCTTTTGCGATCGGCCTGAAATCCGCCAATGGCCTGGAGAGGCCTTGGATTCTCGCCGGCACCTTGGTGGTGTTGGTTGGCAGCTTGTCCTTACTGACGATGGCGCTGCGGATCCTGCCGGTCGGAACGGCCTATGCAGTGTGGACCGGTATTGGCGCGGCGGGGACGGCGCTGGTGGGAATGTACTGGTTGGGGGATGGGGTTTCGTTTTGGCGGTTTTTCTGGATCGGGTTGATTCTGGTGAGCGTCGCGGGGCTTCGTTGGGGAGTGTGAGCGGCCAAGTCACTCCTGCCAACCTGGCCTTGAAAGATGCTCGGCAAAGAAATCGGAAAGGGCTTGAACCTTTCTCGGCCTTGCACGCGCTGACGGGGTCACGAAATACAGACCGCCTCGCGTCATGTGCCACTCAGGCAGGATGCGTTCCAGACGTCCATCGGCCAGGTATTCGGCGGCGATGAACTCCGGAAGCTCAGCGATGGCCACCCCGGCCAGCAATGGCGCGACCAGGGCGTCAGCGTTGGTGACGCGCAACGGGCCGTTGGGTGTTACATCCTGTTCGCTGCCGTCATCGTGGGTGAAGCGCCATACTTGGCTTCGTGCCCGATAGGCGTAGCTCATGCACGCATGGGCGGCCAAATCGCGCGGATGGGTCGGATGGCCATGCAGGGCCAGATAGGAGGGGGCTGCCACCAGGTGCTGGCTAACCGAACAGATCCGTCGAGCGACCAGAGAGGAATCGGGGAGGGCAGCGATCCGCAGTGCCGCGTCGAAGCCGTCGGCGACCAGGTCAACGGTTGAGTCCGACAGGTGCAGATCCAGCTCAAGCGCCGGGTAGCGCGCCAGCAGCTCAGGGAGTAACGGTGTGACCCAGCGCAGGCCGAACGACATGGGCACGGCCAGCCGCACCAATCCCCGCGGCTGCACAGAGAGTTCCTGGGCGTCGCTTTCCATTTCTTCGGCCTGGCGATACATCGCACTCGCTTGCTCGACCATGCGTCGGCCGAACTCCGTCATCGAGAGTTGGCGTGACGTGCGGTTGAACAAGCGACCACCGAGCCGTTCCTCCAAGCGCGCGACCGCTCGCGACACCGTAGGCACCGACACGCCCATGGCCCGTGCGGCGGCCGCGTAAGAGCCTTCTTCGGCCACTTTGGCGAACATCGCCAGCCCTTCGAAATCCGGAATTCTTGGCATTTCAATTCTGCAATGATGACTTTCAAATGATTCTATTTTGAAAACATCCCGAGGTCGATACGCTTCTCCCACACCAAATCACAACCCCCACGGGAGAAACATCATGAGCAAGAAACTGGAAGGCAAAATCGCACTGGTCACCGGCGGCACCACCGGCATCGGCCTCGCCACCGCCAAACGCTTCGCCGAGGAAGGCGCCCACGTCTACATCACCGGCCGCCGCCAAGCGGAACTGGACAAGGCCGTGGAACTGGTCGGCAACGCCACGGGCATCGCCGTCGACTCCACGCGGCTCGACCAACTCGATGCGCTGTATGCCCGCATCAACCAGACCCACGGACGCCTCGACGTGCTGTTCGCCAACGCCGGCGGCGGCTCCATGCTGCCACTGGGCGAAATCACAGAAGCCCACTACGACGACACCTTCGATCGTAACGTGAAAGGCGTGCTGTTCACCGTACAGAAGGCCTTGCCACTGCTGGCACAGAACGCGTCCATCATCCTCACGGGCTCCACGGCCGGCAGCTCGGGCACCGCGGCGTTCAGCGTCTACTCAGCCTCCAAAGCCGCGGTACGGGCCTTCGCCCGCAGCTGGATCCTGGATCTGAAGGATCGCGCAGTCCGGGTCAACACCCTGAGCCCGGGTGCGACCCGTACGCCCGGCCTGGTCGACCTGGCTGGCCAAGATGCAGCGCAACAGCAAGGGTTGCTCGACTACCTGGCTTCGCAAGTGCCGATGGGACGAGTGGGTGAGCCCGTCGAGATCGCCAATGCGGCGGTGTTCCTTGCGAGCGATGATTCGAGCTTTGTGAATGGGGCTGAATTGTTTGTCGATGGGGGGCAGGCGCAGGTTTGAGTCTGACGGTTTGCGAAGCACGCTGCGGTGGCCCGGTGATGGGGCTGCCGCAGCGTTTTGTGCGCGGTGCAGAGGTTGAGTGGGGCGTGGATGATCGGAACGACTGTGACAGGGGGGCCCAGAATCAGGTTTGTCGGATAAGAACGTCCCTGCTGCGGTATGGGTGCTGCTGGCCAACTAAGCACTGACGGCGGAGGCTAGGTTGCCGTAGGCGCGGTACTTGGCCGACCACATGATCTCGCCGCTGTAGTCGGTGAGTTCCTGCGGGGTGCCGAGGTGGTCGAGCTGGTAGTAGAAGCCTTCGCCGTCGAGCATCGCGAGCGGGCGGAAGGTGCCGGGTTCGTAGATGTAACTGCGGTAACGAAATGGAGGCAGATTGTTTCTTGAAGTTTTCAAAGTCAATTTGCGGCCATTGCATATTTTAAGTTAATAGATTGACTGTCCAACATAAAGCACTCAATAAGGATTGATTTTTTGTGCTTTTCTGTTATTGAGCCTTTTTGTCTGCCTCTAGTCGTCTAGAGGCAGGCTTATGGAGGGGGTAAAAACGTCTTCCTATCGAGAAAATAATTTCTAGAAGTAAAAGAAAATCCCAGTTTTTTTATCTATTGCTATTTTGATGAGATTGCTTATCTTGGAAAGTTCTTCTATGTAGGTTTTATTACTGATATCTTCTAGTATTTTTAGTGAGACTGCAAGATCGCCCTGATCCTGGATGCTTTCGTCTTCATACTCATCAATTATTTTCCCAAGCTCAGAGTTTAATTTGTCAAATAATCCTGTATTGGATAGTTCGCGAAATGTTTCCTCTGTAAGGGAAAGCTCTTCTAGGTCGCCAGGAAGAGACTCATCAATGTCGAGCCGATGCATCGCATCAAGGGAAAGTGGCACTGAAATAACTTTCAATTCATGGCTCCTTGTTGAAGTGCGTAACTTCGTTGTATTCGCTTTGCGTTCTACCTGTTTGTTTACCGTTTGGTAGCGTTTTGTTGCTTGGAACTATTCCGTCCAAGTTAAGATATTTGCGCTTTCCAGGAAGGGAAGGGTCGTATATGCGGAAATAATTTCCGTTCATATCTTCTACAACTTCTACACCGTTTTGAGGATTTTTATAGATTCGTTTGCCCTTTTCTGTCGTGGTGATGGTTGGGTTGGGGCCTGCGAATTTTTCGACTGCATTATTCAAGTTTGCCTTAGGCCAATTCGCCGCATACTGAGCAGCCCTTGCAGCACCTCCAGTTTCAGGTGCCTTTTGTTCTCCCTCATCCACTTGGGGCTTTGTCGAAGAATCGCCGGAGTTAACATCCGGTTTACAGCCATCTCCTCCAGGACAGTTGTTCAACCCCAACGGATCCACCCACCCCGTAGGGTTAGGCACGTACTGGTAGTTGTTCAACCCACCCGCCAGCTTGATCGGATCCGGCGTCAGGAACCGT
>NZ_NEIP01000024.1:0-70006 GCF_002112745.1 Pseudomonas sp. B7(2017)
CCGCCATCGCTGGCAAGCCAGCTCCCACAGGTATCTCCGGTGCCCGCAGAATCCATGCGCACCACAAAACCTGTGGGAGCTTGCTTGCCAGCGATGAGGCCGGCACAGCCAACATCTCTATTGCCTGACCCACCGCCATCGCTGGCAAGCCAGCTCCCACAGGTATCTCCGGTGCCCGCAGAATCGATGTGCACCACAAAACCTGTAGGAGCTTGCCTGCAAGCGATGAGGCCGGCACTGCCGACATCTCTGTTGCCTGACCCACCGCCATCGCCAGCAGGCTGGCTCCTACAAGGGATCTCGGCTGTCCGCGACATCCCAGCACACCACAGAACCCTGTGGGAGCTTCGGTGCGACGATTCGACTTGCCAGCGATGGCGCCCTTGCAGGCGCCGCAGGCAAACGCACCCTCCACACAAAAAACACCACCCACAAAAAAGGGGACTTTCGTCCCCTTGCGCCTTCTACTGCCCGGCCCTCAATAGATGTCCTTCGACAACAACGTGAACGGCGTCTTCACCAGGATCTTCACATCCAGCCACAACGACCAGTTGTTGATGTACTGAAGGTCGATCTCCACGCGCTTCTGCATCTTGTCGAGGGTGTCGGTCTCGCCCCGGCAGCCGCTGATTTGGGCAAGGCCGGTGATACCCGGTTTGATTCGGTGGCGTGCCATGTACGCGAGAATCTTGCCCGAGTAGTAGTTGTTGTGCGCCACGGCATGCGGACGCGGGCCCACCAGCGCCATGTGCCCTTGCAGCACGTTGAACAGCTGCGGCAACTCATCCAGCGAGGTGCGGCGAATGAAGCGGCCGACCGCCGTGATGCGCGAATCGTTGCGGCTGGCCTGCTTGACCTCACGGTCG
Organism: Pseudomonas sp. B7(2017); assembly: GCF_002112745.1. Taxonomy (NCBI): domain Bacteria; kingdom Pseudomonadati; phylum Pseudomonadota; class Gammaproteobacteria; order Pseudomonadales; family Pseudomonadaceae; genus Pseudomonas; species Pseudomonas sp. B7(2017). The sequence continues at coordinate 867 of NZ_NEIP01000024.1, forward strand.
TCGTGCACGCGCATCGAGCGGAATTTCCACACCTGGATCACCTTGCCGTTCCAGCCGTGGCGGTCCTGCTTGAAGAACACCGGGCCCGGCGAGCTGAGCTTCACGGCCAGCGCGATCAGCAGCAGCACCGGGCTCAGCAGGAGGATGGCCACCAGCGCCACGGCTTTCTCCACCAGGCTTTTGCTCAGCGCCGCGGTCGGTCGGCTGGTCAGCGGGCTTTCGTTCAGGTAGATCGCCGGCAGGCCGTCCACGACTTTCACCGAGTGGTTGAGCAGCGTCAGGCTGTTCAGGTCCGGCACCCACACCACGTCGACGTTGGCGTCCAGCAGATCGACATACATGGCTTCGATCTTCGCCGCTTCGCTCAGGGGCAGGGTGATGTACAGGCGACGGATGCCATGGCGGCGGATCAGCTCCAGCAATTCCTCCTGGGCGCCGACGACGCGCGGTGCGCCCGCCTCAAGCGCAGGAGCGGTGCCGTTGCTCACCAGCCCCACCAGCGGCAGGTTTTCGCTCTGGTTCAGCTTCTTCGCCAGGCCCAGGGCCAGTTCGCCGGTGCCGACGATCAGGGTCTTGTGCTCGCTCTTGCGGGTGCGCTGGTAGTACTTGGAGAACGCATGCAGCGGCGCGTACAGCAACGCCTGGCCGAGGAAGCCGTACACGGCCCAGTCCAGGATCACCGGCGGCGAAAACAGCTCATCGGCCTTGCAGACGAACGCGATGAACGCCAGGGCGCCCATGGTCATGGACCAGCCTGCCAACAGCCGGCCGAGTCCGGTCAGGTAATTGTCCCGTTTTCGGTAAGCGCCGCTGAACGTGTAGGCCGGCACCGAGGCCAGCACCGCCAGCATGGTGCACATCCGGTAATAGAACTCGACCTTGCCGGTGTGCTGCTCGGCCAATATGAACAGCAGTGAAACAATAAAGCACTGCGCCAATGCCCATTGGCCCCAGAAGGTAAGTCCCTTGAGGCCGGTGTTTCTGTTGATACGAAGAGTAAGATCCATACGATATCCCCAAAAGACGTCCATTCAGGTTTCGACAGTTGAAAACCGAGTTGTTAAATAGACTTGTTGTTTTTGTTGGAGCCAGTGTCCTGAGGTAACAGCGTCGATATGCCGAACTGTCGTCATTGAATAGACTAAGTTATTGCCGGGGATGGTGTCTGACGAGTTCTAACAAGATGGCACAGTGCCAACTATTGAGTGGCAAGAAGTTCCGGACGTTAGAAAAGGTCAAAAGCGGAGGGGTGAATAAATGATGTTGTGTTTGATACTGTAGGAGGCGTGGGAGGCGGGATCGTTCGGAAAAGGGAGGAGGTCAAACAGGAGTGCTTTTTTATTTTTGTTTTTGCACTGTTTCCGTTTGTTTTACATATTCAAAGCCGTGGTTACGCGACGACTTCCTGAATCAGGCAGTAGCCTCGGTTGCGCACGGCACGAAACAGTCGCTCACCGTTGCTGGCGCTCTTGAACTTGTCCTGCAGGCGGCTCAGGCACATCTCCAGTCCGCGGTAGTGCTCAGGCTCCCGGCCGATGCTGAGGATCAATTCGTCACGGCTGACGACGCGCTCCTCATGGTGCAGCATCTTGCGTACCAGCGCCGTCTCAAGGCCGGTGAGGCTGATCTCCACACCCTGCTTGACCAATACGCCATGATCGTCGTCCAGGTGCCAGGCCTCGGAGCCGCCGGCGTCGACGTCGATCGTTCGGGCAATGCCGCCGGTGTCCGCCGTCGCGGGCGGATGGCTGTGGAACGGGTTGGCCGATTGGGCCGCCAGCCACTCGGATTCGAGGGTGGCCAATATCTTTTGCGTGTCGTGTTCGATACTGCGCGCGACATTCTTCCTTGTGACGCTCGGGTAGGTGAACTCCATCAGCATGGGGGCGGAAGAGGGCGACGCAACACCTTCGATGAACATTTGTGCCTGGGACGTGCCGAACGAGTTGAACCGCTCACTGGACAGGATCGATTCAAGTTCACGTTGCGACGAAGTGCTGTGTGTCACGACGACAAAATATTTTCGGTGGAGGGTGGTACTGGTTTCCATGTCTCTCTCCTAAAACTGCACGCCAAAATTTGGCTAAAAGATATTCGGCAGGCGAGTAATAACCACCTTGGCAATAACCATAAGGCAGGGTCTGGGCTCGAAAGTGGCCCTCGAATAGACTTCACTCGATCTGCTGCGTGAAACAGGGCTTTATTGTTATGGTTCGGTGTTGCCACCGCGCTCATGCAATCGACAACTTATTATTGAATTTGAAACATGAATGAAACGACGAGATCCAGGATCTTTATATGGTTGCATCAGACGCTCCTTCGTATGCATGCAAAAAAACGGCTTATCCTTGGTTCAGGCGGTTGAGATCAACCCCCTCATCAGACGGTATCCGTATCCACGGATACTCTGAATGGCGTTTGTACCATACATGTCTTTGATTTTTCCACGTAGACGGCTGATCGACTTCTCCAGCGCCCGGGGGTCGTAGAAATTGGTGTTGAGCCCCATGATGTTGGCGATTTCATCATGGCTGAGTATGTGATTGCCGGTCTGCGCAAACGCTTCCAGGATCTTCATTTCAGCGAAGGAGATGTCCAGCTTCTTGCTGGTGTCGGACAGGCAGATGCGCGTGGGATCGAGCACCAGGTCGATATCCCGTTGCCATTCTTCGCTGTTGAAGAACTCGGCCAGCAGTTCTGCGCCTTCGTCGGCGAGGGTATTGAGCTTGATGCAGAAGTCGGCGCCGGCCAGGTAGTACTTGATCTTGTTGAAGGCGCCGCGGCCTGTGAGCACGGCGCAAATGATCGGCTTGAGATTGTCGCTGCGCAGCGCTTCCACCAGCGCCAGGCTTTCTTCGAGCGCCTGGGGGCTGTCGATCACGATGAAGATGGCCCGATACGAGCCGCAATGTTCATGTTGCTTAAATGAACGGCCATACGAGTTGGCCTCGATCTCCATGTCGGCCCGCACGTGCCTGGCGACCAGCGCACTGAAATGTTCAGCCACGCCACGGGTGCGGGCCAGGGTGAGGACACCTGGCTCGTCGTTTGTCCGGCGTTGGCTTCTAGTGGTCGCCAAGTTCCCTGTAAGCATCATGCATTGACTCGAAAAAGTGCTGACATCGGGATGTTAAAGCACAGTTTCTCATCTGTGACTGACAATTGGTAACATTTGCGCGGATTTTAGACGTGGCTCCCGAGTTTTCTAACAATAACTAAGCTTTTCAAGCTTTTAGTTGATTTTCTCGGAGGGGTGAACTAGTGGAAGAGGAGGCGTTAGATGATGGCGATGTGGAATTGTGCCATCATTTTGTATCTGTGGCGATTTGTTTTTTATGCCCTTTTGCCACTATCTGCCTGCGCATCGATCATTGTTCAAGTGAATGGATAATGTGAGGCGGGTCACATTTTATTGGGTCAAAGCCGATTTTTCCACCCGGGCCCTAAATTTATTTCGATGAATTCGTATTCGGACGATTAATAACATGGCTTGAGTGCGTCTTTTGATAAGGCCTATTCTCCGTCGCCGAGTAGAACAGTCGGGTATGGATACACGAACTGTTTAACATCATAGACGCAATTTCTGAATGCAATGGACGAAGTGCTCTTCAAGAGCGATCTGACGGAGGATTAATGGATTTCTGGACCTTATTCCAGGTGTTGATACTAGGGGCTGTAGAAGGTCTGACCGAGTTCTTGCCCATTTCCAGCACAGGCCACCAGATCATTGTCGCGGATCTGTTGGAGTTCGGCGGCGAACGCGCCATGGCGTTCAACATCATCATTCAACTGGGGGCGATCCTGGCCGTGGTCTGGGCGTTCCGGCCCAAGATCTTCGAAGTCGTCAAAGGCCTGCCGACCCAGCGCAATGCCCAGCGTTTCACCGCGAACCTGCTGATCGCCTTTCTGCCTGCCGTGGTGTTGGGCGTGCTGTTTGCTGACCAAATCCATCACTACTTGTTTAACCCGATCACCGTCGCCGTCGCGTTGGTGGTGGGCGGGGTGGTGATGCTGTGGGCGGAACGGCGGGAACACGTGGTGAGCGTCGACCATGTCGACGACATGCGTTGGTCTGACGCGCTGAAGGTGGGTTTCGTACAGTGCCTGGCGATGATTCCGGGCACTTCCCGCTCCGGGTCGACCATCATCGGTGGCTTGCTGTTCGGCCTGTCGCGCAAGGCTGCCACGGAGTTCTCGTTCTTTCTGGCGATGCCCACCATGGTCGGTGCGGCGGTGTACTCGGGCTACAAGTACCGGGAACTGTTCCAGGCCGGCGACCTGCCGGTGTTTGCCCTGGGCTTTGTGATCGCCTTCATCTTCGCGATGATCGCCGTGCGCGGGCTGCTGAAGTTCATTGCGAACCACAGCTACGCGGCGTTCGCCTGGTATCGGATCGCCTTCGGTCTGCTGATCCTGGCGACCTGGCTGTTCGGCTGGGTGAACTGGACCGCTGCGGCGGCCTGACGTCTATTCGGCCAGGCGGAGCGATCCGCCTGGCCAAACAGTTTTCAACGTCCTTCGAGCAGCCCGGCGGCCTGATCCAGCAGCGCCAGCGGATCCTTGGCCTTGTGGATGTCCACCGACAGCAACTGACGAAACTTGCGCGCCCCCGGAAACCCGGTGCCCAGCCCCAACACATGGCGGGTGATGTGGTGCATCGCGCCGCCGGCCAGCAGATGCTCGGCGATGTACGGCCGCAGCTGCGCCAGCGCCTCGGCCCGGCTGATCACCGGCGCCTGGCTGCCGAACAGTTGTTGGTCCACCTCGGCCAGCAGGTAAGGGTTGTGGTACGCCTCGCGGCCCAGCATCACGCCGTCGAAGGTCTGCAGATGCTCGCGGCAGGCCTCCATCGTCTTGATCCCGCCGTTGAGGATGATCTCCAGCTCCGGAAAATCCGCCTTCAACCGCGCCGCCACGTCATAGCGCAGCGGGGGAATGTCCCGGTTCTCCTTCGGAGACAGCCCCTCCAGAATCGCGATCCGCGCATGCACCGTGAAACTGGTGCAGCCGGCATCGCGCACCGTGCCGACGAACTCGCACAGCTCTTCATAACTGTCCCGCCCGTTGATCCCGATCCGGTGCTTCACCGTCACCGGAATCGACACTGCATCACGCATCGCCTTCACGCAATCGGCCACCAACTGCGGATGCCCCATCAGGCACGCGCCGATCATGTTGTTCTGCACCCGGTCGCTCGGGCAACCGACGTTCAGGTTCACCTCGTCATACCCATGCGCCTGCGCCATGCGCGCACACGCCGCCAGATCCAGCGGCACACTGCCGCCCAACTGCAACGCCAACGGATGCTCCGCCTCGTTGTGCCGCAGGAACCGCTCGTGATCGCCGTTGAGCAACGCCCCGGTGGTGACCATTTCGGTGTAGAGCAGGGCATTCTTCGACAGCAGGCGTAGGAAGAACCGGCAATGACGGTCGGTCCAGTCCATCATCGGCGCGACGGAAAAACGACGGGAGAGCGGGGCGGGTGCGGCGGTAATCGGGGACATGGGCGGTTCTGGAGTGGGTGGGGCTGGGAGGTGGGGGAGTTTATCAGGATTGGAAGCGCGAAGGGCTCAAGGGCTTTGGCCAGACGGACAGGTAGCTGGTGAGAGGATTTTTTCTATCGAGAAGTCCTGCTTTTGCGGTTTTTTCTTTCTGTTTTAAAGCGCGGTGTTACCGTGCCTGGCTTCACATGCCATTACCTTGGACTGCTAGAAATGAGAAAGGGATTTAACGTTTCGATTTGCGTACTGACGATTGTCGCGTTTTGCATACTGTTTTTCGGAGTGCCTGTTGCTGGCGTCTACAGCCACCCAAGAATTGCGACCTATGCAGCATTTTTAAGTTGCTTTGTATTGTTCCTGATGCTTCTTGAAATGAGGCAAGACCGCGTGTTGAAAGGGGTGTTTCTGATAGGCGCAGGTGTGCTTTATCAAGTGGTCTATCCAAAGTTTTTCTATATCTTTGTCGACAAGTCGATCATGCCCTCTGATGCCGTAGACCATTTTGAGATTTTTGGACAGGTCATTTCGCTGGCCTGTGCGGGGGCCGGCGGTAGCATCATTGCTGCCTATGCCGATAAAACCTCCAGCGACAACGAACAGGCCTTGGTGTCGAGTCTGGCACCAGAAAGGACCGTGATTGAAAGAACGGTGATAGACAATACGTTGCATATCAAACAGCTAGTAGAAAGCAATACGACCCTGAGCAAGAAAATCACTGCACTGGCGGTTGTGGTCGCCGTGATGCTTGTCGTGGTGATGATTGGGGCGATGGTTTTGTTGTTTCGTTAGAGCGGCGCAAGATTGCTGAATGCAAAATTAAACAGCAATGGTCGGTGCATGTTTAAGCATTGGTTTGTGTTGTCGGCTACTGCCCACGTAGCCTTGCACCACCCCCTACACCTAAGCCAGAATCCGCCGACTTGTGCGTCTAGGGCACGGGTTTTATCGTTCCAGGGTCACTGAAAACCAGTGATCGGGTTTGGTAGCCCGACTTCCCACACGACGCATAAGCGTCACCTTGTGCAGGTGCCTTTTCGGCATCTGTTTGATGGTGGCCATGCGCAGGGCGTCTTCGGGCGCGCCGGATTTTCCATGTGGGCCGGTCTACCAACCTTCGTATGGCCGCCACCCTTCGTTTGGTAGCGAGGGTGACGGCTCCTTAAGTCCCATATGGAGCGTTACCTATGATCAAACCAACACCCAACCCACCCCTCACCGACCCCGCATCCCCCTACGAATCCATCGATTCCCGAAAGCTCAACGAAGCCGCCGAACGCGCCCTCGACCATTACCTCAACCCTACCGCGCAGATCATGGGCACTCCCCATGAATCCGAACCCATGTACCTGGCCAACCCGGTGTACGACACCGAATCCCTGCTGGCCAACGCCAGCGAGAACCTCGGTTCGGCGTCGGAGATGCTCAATAACTTCGCCGCCGTGCTGGGCGCCGGGCAGCGGCGGATGGCGTTGGGCATTGCGCAGTTGGTGATGTTGAGCGAGGTGGCGGTGAATCAGGCGCTGGATAACGTCGAGCCGAAGACGTAAGCCACGGCCCGGCGATTGGCCTGTCGCCGATAGGGCAGGACAGGGCGGCAATGCTGAACCCCGGCTGTCGAGCCGTGAAGTTTCATGTTGTCGCCCGCCCCGGGCGCCTAGGATGGGAGCGACACGACCGCATCCCAAGGGAGCCCAGCCATGCATGCCCGATTTATTCACGCGTTGTTGATCGTCGCCGCCGTTTCAGCCCTGAGCGCCTGTTCGGGCGGCGGCATGACCACCACCACGTGCTTCTCCGCCGACTGCCAGTCGCTGGACGGCCGTAACGCCAACACCCTGAAGTTCGGCGGGAGCAACATCGGCAACAACTTCAACCAGTACAGCTCGGGCCTGTTGCACGACGATTGAGGTCAGGGCGCCGTGGGCGCGGCGATCCATTCGCCCAGCACTTTCTGGTACTTGCCGGTCACCTTGCTCAGGTGCAGCCACTGGTCGACGTAGAGTTTCCAGCTGATGTCGTCGCGGGGCAGCAGGTAGGCCTTTTCGCCGTACTGCATGTACTTGTCCGGGTTGACGGCGCACAGGCCCGGTTTGAGTTTCTGCTGGTAGCGTGCTTCGGACGCGTCGGTGATCATCACGTCGGCCTTGTTGTCGAGCAGTTGCTGGAAGATCGTCACGTTGTCGTGCAGCGCCAGTTGCGCCTTGGGCAGGAAGGCGTGGACGAAGGCTTCGTTGGTGCCGCCGGCGGGTTCCACCAGGCGCACGCCGGGCTGGTTGATCTGTTCGACGGTCTGGTACTTGGCCTGGTCGGCGCAGCGCACCAGCGGGATCTTGCCGTCGACGTCGAGGGTGTTGCTGAAGAAGGCCTTTTTCTGCCGCTCCAACGTCACCGAGATGCCGCCCATGGCGATGTCGCATTTGCCCGCCAGCATATCCGGCATCAGGGTTTTCCAGGTGGTCGGCACCCATTCGGCCTTGACCCCGAGGCTGTCGGCCAGGGTGCGGGCCATGGCGATGTCGATGCCTTCGTAGTCGCCGTCTTCGCGTTTGAAGGTGTAGGGCTTGTAGTCGCCGGTGGTGCAGACGCGCAGCCGGCCTTGTTGCTGGACGCTGTCCAGGTGCGAAGGGGTGGGCTCTGCTTGGGCGACGCCGGCCAGGGTCAGCAGGCCGCAGAAGATCATCCGGGTGGTTGGGGTGGTCATGGGTGAGGGGCTTCTGTGGGGAGTGGAGGTGGACGCAGTGTAGTGCGCGGGTGGTTCGGAAGGGGCGGGCATCCATGAAAAAGGGCGATCTTGCGGATCGCCCTTTGGTTTTGCGGCCGGTGGATTACGTCGGGTTGTTCGAGGTCATCTGCTGGACGACGTAGGCCTGGAAATCCTGCTCGGACAACTGCGGCGCCAGTTGCGCGTCCGGGAAGTTGTGCCAGTTGGAGCCTTCCTTGCGGGCGAACGTGCGGTGCCACTTGAGGATGTTCGTGCCTTCGCGCACGGAGCGCGAGGACGAGTTCTCGGAGTTGTCGCGGTTCTTGATCTGGAGGATTTTCCAGTCGCCCGAGCCGTCGTCCGCGCGCTTGATGAAGTCGGCCTTTTTGGTGGTGTAGCCGGAGCACTGCACCCAGCCGGTGGGTTCGGCTTTGCTGGCGATGTAGTCTTCGAGCAGGTCGCCGGTGAGGTTTTCGGCGGCCATGGCGATGGCATGGGCGGTCTGCATCTTTTGCAGCTCTTCGGGCGCGAAGTTGCCGTGCGCGCCCATGATCACCGGGATGATCGGGTCTTGAACGGTTCTGGGCAGTATCAGCTGTTTGGCGGCGCGGCCGTTGGAGAACTTTTGCGCCAGCCGGCCGATGTAGGCCTCGCTGCCCAGCGGCGCCGCTTTGGTGGCCTTGGGGGCGAACTCGGGGTTGGCGCTGAGGAACTCGACGACCGTGGCGAACGGGTCGACCAGGTCCGGGTTGACGTCTTCCATGGCCGCACGGGCGGCGGCTTGGGCATTGGCTGGGAACGGCATGCGGTGTCCATACATCGTGGAGGTGCGAGGTTGATATCACTTTGATGTTGTTTTGTACAACACCTGGATCCAATCACTGTCCCTCCATCTCGGGACTCAACGTCCCCAACCACGCCACCAACCCCACGATCACCAGCGCAATCCCCAACTCCACCGCCACGCTGCGGCGCAGCACGTTCGCCGCCACCCGGTGCTGACCGTCGCGCAACGACCGCTCCAGCAACGGCCCGAGGTGAAAGCGGTTCAGCGCCGCCAGCACCAGCATCCCCGCAAACAGGAACACCTTGACCGCCAGCAGGATGCCGTAGGCGCCGAGCAGGATCTCGCCCAGCGTCGGGCCGACGATGAACAGGTAGTTCGCCACGCCGGTGACCGTGAGCGTCACCACAATCATCGCGCCCACCCATTCGAAGCGTTTGACGGCAAAGGCCAAAAGCCTAAGCCGCGCTTCGTCGAACTTGGCGTCGGTTCGCGCCATCAGCACCAAGGCGAGCAGGGCGCCCAGCCATGCGCCGACGGCGAGCAGGTGCAGGATGTCGCTGAGCAGGTGCCACACGCGGCGCGACCCTTCGTCCATCGCGCCGTGGCCGCTCCAGGCCAGCGAGGCGAGGGCGACGGCGCCGGCCAGCGAGGCGATCCACAGGCTCAGGCCGGGCCTGCGCGGATGGATCGTCAATGCCAGCCCCACCAGCGCTAGCGCGCCGACCCGCACCGCCCAGGCCATTCCCACATCGGTTTCGCCCAACATCATTTGCAGGTGCGGCCACAGGGCGGCGAGGTCGGTTTCGCCACTCATGCTGCGAGTCATCATCACCAGGCCGGCCACCGACAGCAGCGCGCCCAGTGCGGCCAATAAGGCCAGCATCGGGCGCAGCGCCAGCACCGCGCCGGAGCGCCGCTGTTCGCCGCTAAGGCTGTACACGCCGAACGACGCCACGCCGAACACCAGCAGCAGATCCCCATACAACGCCAGGCGCAGCAGGCCGTTGATCAGCGCATCCATCGGTCACTTCACCTTGAACGTGACGTTGCCGGTGATCGGGTGGGTGTCCGACGACACCGCGCGCCACTGCACCTGATAGGTGCCGGCCGGCAACGGCGCCAGCGGGGTGACCAGCATGGTCTTGGGGTCGCTGCCGGCGCTGATCCGGGCCTTCATCGGCATGGGCGAGTGGGCCATGCCGGGCATTTCGGTCATCACCAGTTTGGCGCCAGAGAACTGGGTCGTCAGCGGCTCGGAGAAGCGCAGTTCGATCTTCTCGGGGGCGGCGCCGTCCGCGCCTTCGGCGGGGGTGGACGACAGCAGTTTCGGGTGGGCCAGGACCTGGGCGCTCAGCAGCAGTCCGGTGGCGAGTACGACGGCGGTTTTGATGGTGCGCATGCAAGGCCTCTTTCCGCTCGGGGGCGGTGTTTTTTTGGGATGGGTGAAGGGGTCAGAACCACAGCCGCACGCCGAGCACCAGGCGCGTTTCGCTGCGGTCTTCGCCTTCCTCCCGTGCGAAATCGGCGGTGTTGCCGTAGGTGCGGTTCCAGGTGACGCCGATGTACGGCGCGAATTCGCGGCGGATCTCGTAGCGCAGGCGCAGGCCTGCCTCGGTGTTGGCGAGCCCGGCGCCGATGCCGCGCTGCGGGTCGTTCTGCCCGTAGACGTTGAGTTCGGCGGTCGGCTGCAGGATCAGGCGGTTGGTCAGCAAGATGTCGTAGTCGCCCTCCAGCCGGATGGCGCTCTGGCCGCCCTCGCCGAGGAACGCCGTGGCTTCGGCCTCGAAGTTGTACAGCGCCATGCCTTGCAGGCCGAACGCGGCCCAGGTCTGCGGGGCGCCGGGCTTGAAGTCCTGGCGCACGCCGCTGACCACGTCCCACCACGGCGAGATCGCGTGGCCCCAGAGGGCCTGGAGCTCGGCGTCTTCGGTGCGGCCGTTGCTGCGCTCGCCCTCGGAACGCAGCCACAGCCGATCGGTGTCGCCGCCGATCCAGCCCGATACGTCCCAGGCCAGCACGCTGGCGTCGTCGGCGTCCTGCCATTCGAGCTTGTCGGCGAGGAAGTAGGTGTGGACGGCGCTGTCATGCACCTTGTGGCCGCCGGGGCTGTTGAACACGGCGGCGCGGTCGGCGTCGGTCAGGGCCGGGATCGGCGTGCGGCTTTCGGTCGGCGCGGCGGGCTGCATGCCGCCGTCATCCATCGCCTGCAGGGCGGATGCGTCCATGCCGGGCATCTGGCTGTGGTCCATGCCGGCCATGTCGCTGGCGGCCATGGCCGTGGACAGGGTGCCGGTGAGCAAAACGGGTAACGCTGCGAATCGGATCATGGTCGGCCCCTCATTCTTCCACGCGGACTTCACGGAACATGCCCATTTCCATGTGGTACAGGAGATGGCAGTGGTAGGCCCAACGGCCGAGCGCGTCGGCGGTCACCCGGTAGCTGCGGCGGGTGCCGGGGGGCATGTCGATGGTGTGCTTGCGCACCTGGAAGTCGCCGTTCTCGTCCTCCAGGTCGCTCCACAGACCGTGCAGGTGGATGGGGTGAGTCATCATGGTGTCGTTGACCAGCACCAGGCGGATGCGCTCGCCGTACTTCAGGCGCAGGGGCTCGGCGTCGGAGAACTTCACGCCGTTGAACGACCAGACGAACTTCTCCATGTGCCCGGTCAGGTGCAGCTCGATGGTGCGGCCGGGGTCGCGGCCGTCGGGGTCTTCGAAGGCGCTGCGCAGGTCGGCGTAGGTCAGCACCTTGCGCCCGTTGTTGCGCAGGCCCAGGCCCGGGTCGTCGAGTTTCGGGGCGGTGGTCATGGCTTGCATGTCCACCAGCGGGTTGTCCTTTTCGCTGGCGGGGTGGGCCTGCATCGGGCCCATGCCCATGGCCGAATGATCCATGCCGGCCATGTCGTCCATGTTCATGCTGCCGTGGTCCATGCCGCCCATGCCCATGTCGTCCATGGTCACCAGCGGCCGCGGATCCAGCGCCGGCACCGCCGCCGACAGGCCGGCGCGGGCGGCGAGGGTGCCGCGGGCGTAGCCGGTGCGGTCCATGGCCTGGGCGAACAGGGTGTAGGCCTCGGCGGCGGGCTCGACGATGACGTCGTAGGTTTCCGCCACGGCGATGCGCAGCTCATCCACCGTGACCGGTTTGACGTGCAGCCCGTCGGCGGCGACCACGGTCATCTTCAGCCCCGGAATGCGCACGTCGAAGTAAGTCATGGCCGAGCCGTTGATCAGGCGCAGGCGCAGCTTTTCGCCGGGGCGGAACAGGCCGGTCCAGTTGGCGTCGGGCGCCTGGCCGTTCATCAGGAAGGTGTAGGTGGCGCCGCTGACGTCGGCGATGTCGGTGGGGTTCATGTTCATCTGCGCCCACATCGTGCGGTCGGCGACGGTGGCGCCCCAGCCCTTGTCGCTGACGTCGTGGATGAAGTCGGTGACGGTGCGTTTGTGGAAGTTGTAGTAGTCGGACTGCTTCTTCAGGGTCTTCATCAGGCTGTCCGGGTCTTCGTCGGTCCAGTCGCTGAGCATCACCACGAAGTCGCGGTCGTAGCGGAACGGCTCCGGTTCCTTGGCGTCGATGATCAGCGGGCCGTAGACGCCGGACTGTTCCTGGAACCCGGAATGGCTGTGATACCAGTAGGTGCCGTTCTGCCGCACCTTGAACCGGTAGACGTACACGCCGCCGGGCTCGATGCCGTGAAAGCTCAGCCCCGGCACACCGTCCATGTCGGCCGGCAGCAGGATGCCGTGCCAGTGGATCGAGGTGCTGTCCTTGAGCCGGTTGCGCACGCGCAGCGTCACGGTGTCGCCCTCGCGCCAGCGCAGCAGCGGGCCGGGCAGGCCGCCGTTGATGGTCATGGCGGTGCGGGGAGAACCGGTGAAATTGACCGGGGTCTCGCCGATGAACAAATCGAATTCGCTGCCGCTCAAGGCGTTGGGCAGGCCCGCGTCGCCCTGGGCCCAGACCGGCGTGCGCCACAGCCCGAGGCCGCCGAGCAGCCCGCCGGCGGCCAGTCCCTTTACGAAAGTGCGTCTGGAGGTGTTGGAATGCATGCGCGGAAATCCCCGTCGAGCCGTCTGGTTCGGCAATGACGGGGAGGCTAGCGGCCGGCAGCTTTCAGTTGGCTGAGGGGCGGATTACAGTTTTGACAGGTTGTCGGCGCAACGCGGTGGGTCGGTCATCGACGTGCGTATGGTCTGGCGTTTCTTCCCCGGGGTTGCGTTTCAAATCAGGATCGACGGTCGGCTGTTGGATTGGAATGGCCTGCCCTGAACAGCGGCTGTGAGGCGTTCGGGTCTTTCAGGGCGTTCAGGTAATGCCCGACAAAGTGTTTGAACCCTTCCTCCGACATTAGCTGCGTCAGCTCTGGATCCGGAAAAGTCCGCCAGTAGGTTTCCGTCTTGCGAGCATGCGTTCGGTGCCAAAGCTTAATGGGTTTACCTTTGCGCACAGTGGTCGACGAAGAGTTTTCCGTGTTGTTGCGGTTTTTGACCTGCACAGCGGTCCAGTTCCCCTCGTAAAGTGAGGGCGGTTTGATGAAGTCAATGGCGGTCACCGTCGATCCCGAACACCAGACCCAACCGTTCGGTTCAAGGACGGATGCCAGGTAGCGCTCCAGCAGATCCCCCACAATGTTTTCTGCCCCCATCGACAGCAGGTGCCCCTCCTTGAGCGTCTCCAGATTGGCCTCCGGGCAGTCGAAGTACTGGTTAAGGATCACCGATACCATGGGATCCGGTATGGTTTGAGGACGTTTGGGGTGTCTTGCCGTCCTACCGGCAGCGAACTTCTTTGCCAGCCATTCGATGTATTGGGGCGATTCAACAGGAAATGAAGAGCCTTTGCGTTGAGCGCCATCTGTGGGGTTGATGAGCAGGTACTGGATGAGGCAAGCGTAATGCTCGACGATGTCCGGGTTGATCGCTTCCATGGCGTCGCGGGCAAACGCCACGGGATCGCGTGCTAGGTGTATATCCATATCACAGGCCTGAAGGGGTATCGATCGACGATACTACGGTGCCACTACTCGTGTAAGTCAACCGAAATATCGCTGACGACAGGCGCGAGCCGGTGATTTCGGCCCGCGCGTCATCTCACTTCCAGTTCTGTTCGGTAGGAAGCCCGAAGCTTGAACCGCCCTCAGATCGACAACCCTGTTTGCACCATGGCGAGCAGGCCACTCTCCGTCAGTGCCACCGCATCAGGATGTGGGCCGGACGGTTCGATGGTTTGAAGCCACCAGTGGGTGATCCCGTGTTCATCAACGGTGCGCAGCAGTGCAAGTTCCTCGCCCGTGGAATGTATTTCCACTCTCCCGGCGCCGTCTTCGGTGAACCGCGCAATCGGGTCGAACGTCAGGCTGTGCTGGTTGGCTTCGATCACCAGTTGGTCGATGGCGTAGTCGTGGGTTTCGCCGTCGGGCGAGGTTTCGCAGACATGGGTGGGGTTGCGCCGGATCTTCAGGCCGACTTCCGCCACCGGTTGCAGCCAGCCTTCGATGCGGTGGTAAAGGGCATAGACTTGCGCGGGCCAGCAGTCGATCTCCAGTTCGGCGCAGGTGATTTCGTCTGCATGGGTGTGCCGGGTCTGTTTGAGTTTCGCGGCCAGTTCGTCTGCTTTACTCATGTCGGTTCCCTGTGGTGATGACAGCTCAATCGTAGTCCTTTCAAAGTAATGCACGTTTTGCCCTGCGTCATGCGCTTGCAACACAAGCGTGCCCCAATCGACTCCTGGCCCGAACCGGGTCAGCTCACCAAAACCACGGACGCAGACGTCCCAAGGAGCGGGAACATGAAAAAGCTTTTTACAATTCTGGCGCTGATCGCGCTGACGGCCGGTGGCCTGCAGACGGCTTCGGCGCGCCAGAGCCATGCCAGCAAGCAGGCGGCCACGGAGTCGGTGGCGGGGGTGTTCGACTACTACCTGCTGACGCTGTCGTGGTCGCCGACCTTCTGCCTGACCCACAAGGACGATGCGCAATGCTCCGGCAAGGGCTACGGCTTCGTCCTGCATGGCTTGTGGCCGCAGTACGCCGGGGGTGGCTGGCCGGAGTCATGCCCGCCGGTGACGACACTGTCGGCGGCGGAAACCGCCAAGGGCATGACCCTGTTCCCGACGCCCAAGCTGCTCAACCACGAATGGGCCAAGCACGGCACCTGCAGCGGCCTCGGCGCGATGGGCTATCTGGATGCGGCGGACAAGGCTGTGGCCGCGGTGAAGATTCCTGAAGAGCTGCAGCCGTTCAGCAAGTCGTATTACTTCGAGGCGCAGGAGATCGCCGACCTGTTCCGCAAGAGCAACCCGGGCATCCCGGCGAACGGCATCGCCGTGATCTGCAGCGGCCCGGAGCTGTCGGAAGTACGGGTGTGCATGGGCAAGGACCTGCAGTTCGGCGCCTGCGGCAAGGGCGTGAAGACCCAGTGCCGCTCCGGTGACATCCGCGTGCCGCCGTCGCGCTGATCCGGGCGCCAGACAGACCGCCATCGCCAGCAGGCTGGCTCCTACAGAGAATTTGGGTGAATGCAGAATCTGCGGCCACCGCAACGCCATGTGGGAGCCAGCCTGCTGGCGATGGCGGAGTGTCAGGCAGCAGAGATGTCGGCAGTGTCGGCCTCATCGCGGGCAAGCTCGCTCCAACAGTGGTTTTCGGTGATCCACGATACCTGTGGGAGCTGCGGTGCGACGACTCGACTTGCCAGCGATGGCGTCAGCCCATCCAGCCTAGATGCGTCAGACATTCCACCACCGCCGGCAGGCCGGTTCCTAGAGTTCCCTTCGCATCGCCGCTCAAGAAAAATAAATCGACGCGCAACGGTTATCCAAAACCGTTATGTGCCGATATCCATCGGGCCGGGATTGTGCCGGTAGCACCCGGTTGCCCCTTACAATCGGGTGGACTACGCTCACGGAAACCAAGGGTTTCGGGCCCGCGCCCTTGCAGTACCTGCCCAGGACACGTTTTTGCCAATCCCAATCCACGACCCGCACCAGCCGCCCGGCGGCACGTTGAAACGCCTGCCGCTGCGCAAAGCGGCGGTGCTGTTCATCGTCGCGGTGTGCCTGTGCCTGTTCGGCCTGCTGTACCTGCAACTGGAGCAGTCGCGGCGCCAGGACCTGGCGATCGCGCAGATGGCCTCGGCCAACCTGACGCGGGCGATGGCCCAGCAGGCCGAAGACACCTTCCAGGCGGCGGACCTGGTGCTGACCAGCCTGGTGGACTGGATCCAGGATGACGGCTATGGCGCGGCCCAGCGGCCGAGACTGCAGAAGACCCTCGCCCGGCGGGTGCAGCAACTGGAGCAACTGCACGGGCTGTTTCTGTTCGACCGCCAGGGGCAGTGGGTCATCACCTCGTTCCCCGACTTGCCCCGGGGCAATGGCGTGGCGGACCGCGAGTACTTCAAGTTTCACCAGCAGAACGAGTCGACGGTGGCGCACATCGGCCCGGCGATCCGCAGCCGGGAGAACGGCGAGTGGATCATCCCGATCTCCAAGCGGGTGAACGACCGGCTCGGCAACTTCCAGGGCGTGCTGCTGGCCGGGATCAAGATGTCGTACTTCGACCGCTTTTTCAAAAGCTTCAGCCTCGACGACAACGGCACCATGTTCCTCGGCCTGACCGACGGCACCTTGCTCGCCCGCCGGCCGTTCGATGACGCCTTGATCGGCACGTCGCTGGCCCAGGGCGAAATCTATCAGCGGCTGCTGCCCAACGCGCCGGCGGGCACCGCGATGATCGATTCGGTGATCGACGGCGTGACGCGGCTCTACGGCTATCGGCAGTTGCAGGCCTTTCCGCTGGTGGTCGCGGCGTCGTCCTCGCGGGACACGATCCTGGAGGGCTGGCACGCCCGGGCCTTTCAGTCCAGCGTGATCGTCGCGCTGGTGATACTCGGCGTCGGCCTGTTCGGCTGGGTGTTCATCCATCAGGTGCGCGACGGCGAGCGGATCGAGAAGAACCTGCGCAAGGCACAGCGTGCGCTGGAGCAGATCGCCACCCATGACAGCCTGACCGGGCTGGCCAACCGGCGCCTGTTCGAGCAATCGTTGGCGGTGGAGTTCGCCCGGGGCGCGCGGCAGTCGAGCCCGGTCAGCCTGATCATGCTCGATATCGACTTCTTCAAGCGCTACAACGATGCCTATGGCCATGTGGCGGGCGATCATTGCCTGGCGCAGGTCGCCCAGGCGGTGAAGGGCTGCTGCCAGCGCAAATCTGATCTGGCGGTGCGCTACGGCGGCGAGGAATTCGCGGTGCTGTTGCCGGACACCGACATCAACGGGGCGTTGGCGATTGCCGGACAGATCCGGCGCGCCGTCATGGACCGGAACATTTCCCACAGCGGTTCGCCCACCGGCTACCTGACGGTGAGCCTGGGCTGCTACGCCTTCATCCCCAATGGCCGGGACAGCATCGAAACGTTCATCCAGCGCGCCGATGCCGCTCTCTACCAGGCCAAGAACGCCGGGCGCAACCGTGCGGCGGTGTTCTCCTACGACGGCGGCATCGGCGAGCTGATGCGCTCGGACCGCTGATCGCGTGCAGGGGCCGGTTCAGTCGCCGACGGCGTAGCCGGACAGTCTCTTTTCAAGGTTCAGGCGCACCTGCGGCCATTCGTCGTCGATGATGCTGAAGCGAACCGAGTTGCGCTTTCGGCCATCGGGCATGATCCGCTCGTGGCGCACGATGCCTTCTTGCTGTGCGCCGAGGCGCAGAATGGCGTTGCGCGACTTTTGGTTGGTCTCGTCGGTGGTGAACTGCACCCGCACGCAGCCGAGCACGTCGAAGGCGTGGCGCAGCATCAGGTATTTGGCTTCGGTGTTGACGAAGGTCTTCTGCCAGGTTGCGGCGATCCAGCTGCTGCCGATCTCCAGCTTGCGGTTGAGCGGGTCGATCTTCCAGAAGCGGGTCGAGCCGATCACCTGGCCGGTGGCCTTGAGCACGATCGCAAAGGGCATCACGGTGCCGGCGTCGCGCCCGTCCAGGGCCTTCTTCAGGTAGCCGTCGACGGTGAGCGCCGAAGGCACCACGGTGACGGTCAGGTTCCACAGTTCGCCGTCGGCGGCGGCCTGGAGCAGGGCGTCGGCGTCGGCGTATTGGAGAGGGCGCAGGACGATGCCCCGGCCTTCCAGGGTGGTTTGCATGGCGGGTGGCTCTCGGCGGTTCGGGCGGGCGACCATTACGCCGCACCGGGCAGGCCCCACGCAAGCGGGGGAGGTGGATCGAACAAGGAAAGAGCGCCCCAAGCGATTGGCGAAATCAATTGTCGATTCCCGGTCGGGACCCCGTATACATGTCGGCCATCGGCGGAATGATCCGCGGCCCCATGCATAAGGACCCAGCAATGACCGAGCCACGCCTGAGCGATTCGACCCTGTATCTGCGGCGCCTGGGCTTCGAGGCGCCCCCGGCGCCGACCCTCGAGACCCTGCGCCAGTTGCAGTTGCGCCATACCGGCGCCTTTCCCTTCGAGAACCTGTCGACGATCGCCGGCCGACCGGTGCCGATCGACCTGGCGTCGGTGGAGCGCAAGGTCCTGCATGAAGGGCGCGGCGGCTACTGCTATGAACTCAACAACCTGTTCCTGGCCTTGCTGCTGGAGCTGGGCTTCGACGCCCGCGGCATCAGCGGCCGGGTGGTGATGAACCAACCCGAGGGCAGTTGGACGGCGCGGACCCACCGCCTGAGCCTGGTGACCCTCGACGGCGTGCGCTACATCACGGACGTCGGCTTCGGCGGCATGGTGCCCACCGCGCCGTTGGCGCTCGACACCGAAGCGCAGCAGCGCACGCCCCACGAACCCTACCGCATCGAGGTGCAGGCCGACGGCTACATGCTGCAAGCCAATGTCGCCGGCGAGTGGCGGCCGATGTACTTGTTCGACCTGCAGCGCCAGGAAGACATCGATTACACCCTCGGCAACTGGTACGTCTCGACCCACCCCGACTCGCCGTTCGCCCAGCGGCTGATGGTTGCGCGCACCGGGGACGGCTGGCGGCGCACGTTGAACAACGGCAGCTTCGCCATCCACCGCATCGGTGCCGAAAGCGAGCGCCGCGAGGTGACGGACGTCGATGAGTTGATCGGGCTGCTGGAGCGCGAGTTCGGCCTGCGGGTGCCCATGCACGAGCAACTGCGCCCGGCGCTCGAAAGGCTGATCCGGCCGTCGTGAGCCCTAGGGCTTGGCGTCCGCCTCCAGCACCCGGCGGATCTCGCCTGCGGCCGCCGCCAGTTTCTTTTCCAGGGCCTTGAGGTCGGCGGCACTGATGCCTGGCTTCAGGCGCCCGCCGTCACCGGCCTGGGCGGATGTGCCGCTGCCGTCGAGCAAGCTGTGGCGCAGGGTGTTGTTGATCACCGTCTGGTAGCCGTAGCCCTCGCGCTCGGCCACCGTGCGGGCGGCGTCGATGACGGCGTCGTCGAGCATGATGGTGATGCGCGTCTTGCCTTTGGAGGCGGCGACGGATCCCCGTTTGGCCTCGCTGAAGTCGTATTCGTCTTTCATGGTTCAAGTCTCCCAAAAGTACTGGCGCCGCTCGCTCGGCGTTGCGGTGCGCGCAGAAATGATTCGAACGACATTCGGTTCCCGGTAGCTGTACGCGACCGCCAGCAGCCGGCCCTTGCCATCGAGGCCGAGGGTGATCCAGCGCGGTTCGTCATGGTCGTTGTCTTCCAGCGTCAGTGCGCGTTCGTCGTGAAACACCGGTTCCGTCTCGGCAAGGCTGATGCCCTTGTGCTTGAGTTTGTTGGCGGCGTTCTTGGCTTTGTCGTATTGAATCTCGAATGAACTCATTATGCATACTTTATATGTATATAGAAGTGAACGGCGCTACCGCCGGTCGCCCTGAACACTTCAGCCTAGAGTGATAACGAGAGGAGCCCGGCGCGGATGTATTGCCGGATTTGTGGGGGGTGAAAGCACCGGGCCACAAGGTCGGGTGGCTGCCGAACCATTTTGTGATCGGCAAGTTGTATACAAGTCTATGGACATTTGTCCCGACTCTTGAATACAGTGTGCGCACAACAAAAACCAGGGAATCCCCCCACCATGAAAACGCCCCATGTCTCACACCCACGGCCCGAGGACGAAAATCTCGGGGTCGGCGCGAATATGGCTTACGGCCTGCAACATGTTTTGACCATGTATGGCGGTATCGTCGCGGTGCCTCTGATCATCGGCCAGGCGGCCGGGCTCTCGCCGGCGGACATCGGTTTGTTGATTGCTGCGTCGTTGTTTGCGGGGGGATTGGCCACGTTGCTGCAAACCCTGGGGCTGCCGTTCTTCGGCTGCCAGTTGCCGTTGGTGCAGGGCGTGTCGTTCTCCGGCGTCGCGACCATGGTGGCAATCGTCAGCAGCGGCGGGGAGGGCGGCTTTCAGTCGGTGCTCGGCGCCGTGATCGCGGCGTCGCTGATCGGCTTGCTGATCACCCCGGTGTTCTCACGCATCACCAAGTTCTTTCCGCCACTGGTCACCGGCATCGTCATCACCACCATCGGCCTGACGCTGATGCCGGTGGCGGCGCGCTGGGCGATGGGCGGCAACAGCCATGCGGAGAACTTCGGCAGCATGGAGAACATCGGCCTGGCGGCGGTGACGCTGGTGCTGGTGCTGCTGTTGAGCAAGATCGGCAGTGCGACCATTTCGCGCCTGTCGATCCTGCTGGCGATGGTGATCGGCACGGTGCTGGCGGTGTTCCTCGGCATGGCGGACTTTTCCGGCGTCAGCCAGGGGCCGATGTTCGGCTTCCCGACGCCGTTCCATTTCGGCATGCCGACGTTCCATTTCGCCGCGATCCTGTCGATGTGCATCGTGGTCATGGTGACGCTGGTGGAGACCTCGGCGGACATTCTGGCGGTCGGTGAGATCATCGACACCAAGGTCGACTCCAAGCGTCTGGGCAACGGCCTGCGGGCGGACATGCTGTCGAGCGTGCTCGCGCCGATCTTCGGCTCCTTCACCCAGAGCGCGTTCGCCCAGAACGTCGGGCTGGTGGCGGTCACCGGCATCAAGAGCCGCTACGTGGTGGCCACTGGCGGCCTGTTCCTGGTGATCCTGGGCCTGCTGCCGTTCATGGGCCGGGTGATCGCAGCGGTGCCGACCTCGGTGCTGGGCGGCGCCGGCATCGTGCTGTTCGGCACCGTGGCGGCCAGCGGCATCCGTACCTTGTCCAAGGTCGATTACCGCAACAACGTCAACCTGATCATCGTCGCCACCTCGATCGGCTTCGGCATGATCCCGATCGCTGCGCCGAACTTCTACGATCACTTCCCGAGCTGGTTCGCGACCATTTTCCATTCCGGCATCAGTTCCTCGGCGATCATGGCGATCGTGCTGAACCTGACCTTCAACCACTTCACGGTCGGCAACTCGGATCAGCAGTCGGTGTTCGCGGCGGCGGCCGAGCGGGTGCTGCGCTATCAGGACCTGGCGGCGCTGCGTGAAGGGGACTACTTCAGCGACGGCAAGCTGCATGACTGCGACGGCAATGAAGTGCCGGTGGTCGAAGCGGATCATGACCATGGGCACGGTGCCCCGAAGGCGCACAGCAAGAGCGGCGAGCACGTCTGACCGGCGCCTGAAATGAACAACGCCGCACTGTCGACAGGACAGCGCGGCGTTTTGCTTGGCGGAGCTTTTCCGTCGGCCACAAAAAAGCCCCTGAACCTTTCGATTCAGGGGCTTTGCTATTTGGCTCCACAACCTGGACTCGAACCAGGGACCCAGTGATTAACAGTCACTTGCTCTACCAACTGAGCTATTGCGGAATTGGTGCGTATCTTACTGATTTAATTGGACTAGTCAAGCATCCGCATGAAACTTTTTGGCCAAGGCGCATCAGCCGCCGAAGGTCAGGGTGCCCATCAGCAGTTTGGCGTACAACGCCGTGGCCCCCAACTGCACCAGCCACAGGGCCAGGCCGCCGAGAAACACCCCGGCCGCCACTTGCAGCACCAGGCTGCGCTCGCGCTTGCCGGAAGCACGTGGAGGATAGTAGTCGAGCTCGTCGCGGTCGGCGCGCAGGTCGTCGTTTTTCATGTCGGTTCTCGCTGGGATTCAAGAAATGCGCAGGGCTCCGAGGGAGCGGGCGATATGTGCAGTCTAGAGGGTGTGGAGGATTATTCCGCGCCAACAAAAAACGGGAAGCCCGAAGGCTTCCCGTTCTTCAGCGCAAGGCCGGATCAGATGACCTGGACAATGGCGTCCGTCACGACCTTGATGTTGTTCTGGTTCAGCGCGGCCACGCAGATGCGGCCGGTGTCCAGGGCGTAGATGCCGAACTCGTTGCGCAGGCGGTGAACCTGTTCGACGCTCAGGCCCGAGTAGGAGAACATGCCGCGCTGGCGGCCGACGAAGCTGAAGTCGTGCTGCGGCGCCTTCTGCGCCAGCAGGTCGACCATCTGGTCGCGCATGCCGCGGATGCGCAGACGCATTTCCGCCAGTTCGGCTTCCCATTGGGCGCGCAGTTCCGGGCTGTTCAGCACGGCGGCCACGATGCTTGCGCCGTGGGTCGGCGGGTTGGAGTAGTTGGTGCGGATCACGCGCTTGACCTGCGACAGCACGCGCGCGCTTTCTTCCTTGGACTCGCTGACGATCGACAGGGCACCGACGCGCTCGCCGTACAGCGAGAACGACTTGGAGAACGAGCTCGACACGAAGAAGGTCAGGCCGGACTCGGCGAACAGACGCACCGCGGCGGCGTCTTCGGCGATGCCGTCGCCGAAGCCCTGGTAGGCCATGTCGAGGAACGGAATGTGGCCCTTGGCGCGGACGGCTTCCAGGACGTTCTTCCAGTCTTGCGGGTTCAGGTCAACGCCGGTCGGGTTGTGGCAGCAGGCGTGCAGCACAATGATCGAGCCGTTCGGCAGGGCGTTGAGGTCTTCGAGCATGCCGGCACGGTTCACGTCGTGGGTGGCGGCGTCGTAGTAACGGTAGTTCTGCACCGGGAAGCCGGCGGTCTCGAACAGCGCGCGGTGGTTTTCCCAGCTCGGGTCGCTGATCGCCACGACGGCGTTCGGCAGCAGTTGCTTGAGGAAGTCGGCGCCGATCTTCAGGGCGCCGGTGCCGCCGACGGCCTGGGTGGTGACCACACGGCCGGCCGCCAGCAGCGGCGAGTCGTTGCCGAACAGCAGCTTCTGCACGGCCTGGTCGTAGGCGGCGATGCCGTCGATCGGCAGGTAGCCACGGGAAGCGTGCTGAGCGGCGCGAATGGTTTCGGCTTCGATGACGGCGCGCAGGAGTGGAATTCGCCCCTCTTCGTTGCAGTAGACACCTACACCCAGGTTGACCTTGTCGGTGCGGGTATCGGCGTTGAATGCTTCGTTGAGGCCCAGGATTGGATCGCGGGGTGCCATTTCGACAGCGGAGAACAGGCTCATTATTACGGCGGCTCTGAATGGAGTATGGAGGGACGTGTCACGCTCCAGCCGAATGCACTAGAGCGGTGCACAAACGGGGAGCTAGTATAGAGGCCATCGGCGACCCGTGGCGACAGGCGAATCGGCATTTCGCTTAAGTTTTTCCGATTATTTCTCGACCGGCAGTCGAACGGTCATGGCCGGGTCTGCGCGGGATGTAGGACGTTTGCCTTGAAACGTGAAGAATTAGCCTTCACATTGGGTACATTCTCCGTTTTTCCTTGAACGACACCGGTCGTTGACGGTCTTCCCCGTGAGGCTCCGGTTTGCCCGGAACGCCGCGCTGCCAGAGGTGTGTATGTCCGAATTCCAGCTTGTCACCCGTTTCGCGCCGGCCGGCGACCAGCCGGAGGCCATCCGCCAGATGGTCGAAGGCATCGAAGCCGGGCTCGCGCACCAGACGCTGCTCGGTGTGACCGGTTCGGGCAAGACGTTCAGCATCGCCAACGTGATCGCCCAGGTGCAGCGCCCGACGCTGGTGCTGGCGCCGAACAAGACCCTGGCCGCGCAGCTGTACGGGGAGTTCAAGTCGTTCTTCCCGAACAACGCCGTGGAGTATTTCGTTTCCTACTACGACTACTACCAGCCCGAAGCCTATGTGCCGTCGTCCGACACCTTCATCGAGAAGGACGCCTCGATCAACGACCACATCGAGCAGATGCGCCTGTCCGCCACCAAGGCGCTGCTGGAGCGCAAGGACGCGATCATCGTCACCACGGTGTCGTGCATCTACGGCCTGGGCAGCCCGGAAACCTACCTGAAGATGGTGCTGCACGTGGACCGCGGCGACAAGCTCGACCAGCGCGCGCTGGTGCGGCGCCTGGCGGACCTGCAGTACACCCGCAACGACATGGACTTCGCCCGGGCGACCTTCCGGGTGCGCGGCGACGTGATCGACATCTACCCGGCGGAATCGGACCTTGAGGCGATCCGCATCGAGCTGTTCGACGACGAGGTGGAGAGCATCAGCGCGTTCGACCCGCTGACCGGCGAAGTCATCCGCAAGCTGCCGCGCTTCACGTTCTATCCCAAGAGCCACTATGTGACGCCGCGCGAGACCCTGCTCGATGCCGTCGAGGGCATCAAGGTCGAGCTGCAGGAGCGTCTGGAATACCTGCGCAACAGCAACAAACTGGTCGAGGCCCAGCGCCTGGAGCAGCGCACCCGCTTCGACCTGGAAATGATCCTGGAGCTGGGCTACTGCAACGGCATCGAAAACTACTCGCGCTACCTGTCCGGCCGGCCCGCCGGGGCGCCGCCGCCGACCCTCTACGATTACCTGCCGGCCGACGCCTTGCTGGTGATCGACGAATCCCACGTCAGCGTGCCGCAGGTCGGGGCGATGTATAAGGGCGACCGCTCGCGCAAGGAAACCCTGGTGGAGTACGGCTTCCGCCTGCCGTCGGCGCTGGACAACAGGCCGATGCGCTTCGACGAGTGGGAAGGGGTGAGCCCGCAGACGATCTTCGTCTCCGCGACACCCGGCAACTACGAGGCCGAGCACGCCGGACGGGTGATCGAACAGGTGGTGCGGCCCACCGGCCTGGTGGATCCACAGGTCGAGGTGCGGCCGGCGCTGACCCAGGTCGATGACCTCCTCTCGGAAATCACCAAGCGGGTGGCGTTGGAGGAACGCGTGCTGGTCACCACCCTGACCAAGCGCATGGCCGAAGACCTCACCGATTACCTGGCCGACCATGGCATCCGCGTGCGCTACCTGCACTCGGACATCGACACCGTGGAGCGGGTCGAGATCATCCGCGACCTGCGCCTGGGGACGTTCGATGTGCTGGTGGGGATCAACCTGCTGCGCGAAGGGCTGGACATGCCGGAAGTGTCGCTGGTGGCGATTCTCGATGCCGACAAGGAAGGTTTCCTGCGCTCCGAGCGCTCGCTGATCCAGACCATCGGCCGGGCGGCGCGCAACCTCAACGGCCGGGCGATCCTGTACGCGGATCAGATTACCGGTTCGATGGAGCGCGCCATCGGCGAGACCGAGCGGCGCCGCGACAAGCAGATCGCGTTCAACGCGGCCAACGGCATCGTGCCCAAAGGCGTCGTCAAGGACATCACCGACATCATGGAAGGCGCCAACGTGCCCGGCTCGCGCAGCAAGAAGCGCAAGGGCATGGCCAAGGCCGCCGAGGAAAACGCCAAGTACGAGGCCGAACTGCGCTCGCCGAGCGAGATCACCAAGCGCATCCGTGCGCTGGAAGAGAAGATGTACCAGTTGGCCCGGGACCTGGAGTTCGAAGCGGCGGCGCAGATGCGCGACGAAATCGCCAAACTGCGCGAGCGCTTGCTGAACGTCTGATCCTACAGTGGCACGGCATGCATCAGTCCATTGTGGGCTACTGGCTTGCCGGCGATGAGGCCGGCACTGCCGGCATCTCTGTTGCCTGATCCACCGCCATCGCCAGCAGGCTGGCTCCCACAGGGGATTGCGGGTATCCGCTGAATCTTTGTTCACCACAAAAACCTGTGGGAGCTTGCCTGCAAGCGATGGGGCCGGCACTGCTGGCATCTCTGTTGCCTGACCCACCGCCATCGCCAGCAGGCTGGCTCCCACAGGGGATTGCGGGTATCCGCTGAATCTTTGTTCACCACAAAAACCTGTGGGAGCTGGCTTGCCAGCGATGGGGCCGGCACTGCCGGCATCCCTTTTGCCTGATCCACCGTCATCGCCAGCAGGCTGGCTCCCACAGGAATCACCGGTGTCCGCAGAATCCTTGCACACCACAAAACTTGTGGGAGCTGGCTTGCCAGCGATGGGGCCGGCACTGCTGGCACCTCTGTTGCCTGACCCACCGCCATCGCCAGCAGGCTGGCTCCCACAGGGGATTGCGGGTATCCGCTGTATCTTTGTTCACCACAAAAACCTGTGGGAGCTGGCTTGCCAGCGATGGGGCCGGCACAGACCATGTAGATTTCGGCTAGTGCGCCTCTCCGGCCTTCAGCCCCGCCGGCAGTTTCTTGGTCAGCAGGATCGCCAGCATGCTGATCCCCAACGCAATCCCGACAAAATGGAACGCATCGTTGTAGGCCATGATCAAGGCCTGTTGGTGGGCGATCTCATTCAGTTTGCCAAGCGCCGCCGTATCGCTGCCGAACCGGTCGGCCATCGACGCCAGCCGCTCGGCCACCTGCGGGTTGGTGGGCACGATGGATTCGCGCAGGTAATCGAAATAGGTCTTGGTGCGCGCATCGAGCAGGGTGGCGAGCAGGGCGATGCCGATGGCGCCGCCGAGGTTGCGCAGGATGTTGAACAGGCTCGACGCCGACCCCGCATCCTGCGGCAGGATGTAGGCCGTGGCGATCAGCGAGATGGTGACCATGATCAACGGCTGGCCGAGGGCGCGGATGATCTGGATCTGGTTGAACTGCGGCCCGGCGAAATCCGGGTTGAGCACGCCGGACGAAAAGCTCGCGAACCCGAACAGGCCGAAGCCGAGGGTGCACAGCCATTTCGGCGAGACGAACTTCATCAGCTTCGGCACCAGCGGAATCAGGAACAGCTGCGGCACGCCCATCCACATGATCACATTGCCGATCTGCAGGGCGTTGTAGTTCTGGATCTGCGCCAGGTACAGCGGCAGCAGGTAGATCGAACCGTACAGCCCGACGCCCATGCCGAGGCTGGAAATGCTCGACAGGCCGAAGTTGCGGTTGCGCAGGATGCCCAGGTTGATCAGCGGCTGGGGCTTGGAGACCTGCACGATCACGAAGGTGATCAGGCTCAGCAGGGCGATGCTGCCGAGGGTGACGATCAGGCTCGATTCCAGCCAGTCCTTGCGGTGGCCTTCCTCCAGGAACACCTGCAGGCAGCCGAGGCCGACGCCGAGGGTGAGGATGCCGGCGTAGTCGGTGCTTTTGAGCAGCTCCCAATGCGCTTCCTTCTTCTCCAGCCCGTACATCAGCCCGGCGATCATGATCAGCCCCGGCGGGATGTTGATGTAGAAGATGTACTCCCACCCCCAGTTCTCCGTGAGCCAGCCGCCCAGGCTCGGCCCGATGGACGGGGCGAACGTGGCCGTCATGGCGAACATCGCCATGCCCTTGGCGCGGTGGTGCTCGGGGAGCTTGATCAGGGTGAGGGTGAACGCCAGTGGGATCAGTGCGCCGCCGGTGAACCCTTGCATGGCACGGAACACGATCATGCTCTCCAGGCTCCAGGCCATCGAGCACAGCAGCGACGAGACCAGAAAGCCCAGCGACACCCACACCGCCAGCCGCCGCGCCGAGAGCAGTTGCACCAGCCAGGCGGTCAGCGGAATCATGATGATTTCCGCCACCAGATAGGAGGTGGAGATCCACGAGCCTTCCTCCAGGGTCGCCGACAGCGCGCCCTGGATGTCCTTGAGCGAAGAGTTGGTGATCTGGATGTCGAGCACGGCCATGAACGCGCCCAGCATCACGCTCATCACCGCGATCCAGTCCCGCCGGGTCGGTTCGCCGACCGGGCGGATCAGCGGGTCACCGGCCATTGTCCGGGGCGTCTTTGATGTTCACGGTGGCGGTGACCGACATGCCCGGCCGGATCTTGCCGCGCAGCGGATTGTCGGCCTTGAACGTCAGCTTCACCGGAATCCGCTGCACGACCTTGGTGAAGTTGCCGGTGGCGTTGTCCGGCGGCAGCAGGCTGAACTGCGCGCCGGAGGCGGCGAACAGGCTGTCGACCCGTGCCTCGATGGGCGTGTCGCTGTAGGCGTCGAACGTCAGCTCGGCCTTTTGGCCCGGCTGCATGCGGCCGATCTGGGTTTCCTTGAAGTTGGCCTGCACCCAGATGTCCTCGTCCGGCACGATCGACAGCAGGTAGGCGCCGGCCTGGACGACCTGGCCGTTGCGTGCGGCGCGCTGGCCGATCAGCCCGCTGATCGGGGCGTGGATTTCGCTGCGGGTGAGGTTCAGCTGGGCCTGGGCCAGGTCGGCCCGGGCGTTGGCGATCTGGGCGTCGAGACGCTTGACCTCCGCCGTCAGCGCGTTGACCTGCTGGCGCTGGCTCTGGGCATCTGCCTGGGCCTTGGCCACTTGCGAACGGGCGATATGGGCGTCGGCGGAGAGGGTGGTCACCCGTTCCTCGGAAATGAAGCCTGGCTTGCGCAGGGCCTGGGCGCGGTTCAGGTCGATCTGCGAGCGGCCCAAGGTGGCTTCGGTGGTGGCGACTTGCGCTTCGCTGGCGGCGATCAGGCTGGATTGCTGGGTCAGCTTGCTCTGGGCCTGCTGGCGTTCGGCTTCGCGGGTGGCGAGGGCGGCATTGGCGCGGTCCACCGCCAGACGGAAATCGTCGCCTTCGAGGCGCACCAGCAGTTGGCCCTTTTCGACGTGCTGGTTGTCCTGCACCAGGACTTCGTCGACACGCGCGCTCAACTGGCTGGAGATGCGCGTGATTTCGCCCTGCACGTAGGCGTTGTCGGTGCTCTCGTAGAAGCGCCCCTTGAAGAACCAGTGGGCGAACAGTCCGCCGGCGATCAGCAGGACCAGCAGCAGGAACAGGGACAGGCGACGCTTGAGTTGGGCAGGCATGGGGCAAACTGTAGTCGAGGAATTGTAAGGAAAATTATCAGGGGTCGAATCTGGCAGATAGCCGACAAGCGGTAAATGCCATCGGCTGATAGGCGGTCATTCAGGCGGGGCAAAAGGCGTTATAGGCGCAACCTTGGCTTAAATGCCCTGCCTGCTGGAGCGGGGCGGGTGTCGCCTGTTACCATTCGCCGCTTGATTGTTCTTTGCTTTTCATTCTTTTCGAGACATGCCATGACCACCGTCCGCACTCGCATCGCGCCATCGCCTACCGGGGATCCCCACGTCGGCACTGCCTACATCGCACTGTTCAACTACTGCTTCGCCAAGCAGCACGGCGGTGAGTTCATCCTGCGGATCGAAGACACCGACCAGTTGCGTTCGACCCGCGAGTCCGAACAGCAGATCTTCGACGCCCTGCGCTGGCTCGGCATCGACTGGAGCGAAGGCCCGGACGTCGGCGGCCCGCACGGCCCGTACCGGCAGAGCGAGCGCGGCGACATCTATAAGCAGTACTGCCAGCAACTGGTCGACATGGGCCACGCGTTCCCGTGCTTCTGCACCGCCGAGGAGCTGGACCAGATGCGCGCCGAGCAGATGGCCCGCGGCGAAACCCCGCGCTACGACGGCCGTGCGCTGCTGCTGTCCAAGGAAGAGGTCGCGCGTCGCCTGGCCGCCGGCGAGCCTCACGTGATCCGCATGAAGGTGCCGACCGAAGGCGTCTGCGTGGTGCCGGACATGCTGCGCGGCGATGTCGAGATCCCGTGGGACCGCATGGACATGCAAGTGCTGATGAAGACCGACGGCCTGCCGACGTACTTCCTGGCCAACGTGGTCGACGATCACCTGATGGGCATCACCCACGTGCTGCGCGGCGAAGAGTGGCTGCCGTCGGCGCCGAAACTGATCCTGCTGTACGAATACTTCGGTTGGGAAAAGCCGACCCTGTGCTACATGCCGCTGCTGCGCAACCCGGACAAGAGCAAGCTGTCCAAGCGCAAGAACCCGACCTCGGTGACCTTCTACGAGCGCATGGGCTTCATGCCTGAGGCGATGCTCAACTACTTGGGCCGCATGGGCTGGTCGATGCCGGACGAGCGCGAGAAGTTCTCGCTGCAGGAGATGGTCGACAACTTCGACCTGTCGCGCGTATCGCTGGGCGGGCCGATCTTCGACATCGAGAAGCTGTCGTGGCTCAACGGCCAATGGCTGCGCGACCTGCCGGTGGAAGAGTTCGCCGCGCGCATTCAGAAATGGGCATTCAATGCCGACTACATGATGAAGATCGCGCCGCACGTCCAGGGCCGCGTCGAAACCTTCAGCCAGGTCGCACCGCTGGCCGGGTTCTTCTTTGCCGGCGGCGTGAGTCCGGATGCCAAGCTGTTCGAATCCAAGAAGCTGTCGGGCGACCAGGTCCGGCAACTGATGCAACTGATCCTGTGGAAGCTGGAAAGCCTGCGTCAGTGGGAGAAGGACACCATCACCGCGACGATCCAGGCGGTGGTCGAATCCCTTGAGCTGAAGCTGCGTGACGCGATGCCGCTGATGTTCGCGGCGATCACCGGCCAGGCCAGTTCGGTGTCGGTGCTCGATGCGATGGAAATCCTCGGGCCGGACCTGACCCGCTTCCGGTTGCGCCAAGCCATTGATTTGCTGGGCGGTGTCTCGAAGAAAGAAAACAAAGAGTGGGAAAAACTGCTGGGCGCCATCGCTTAATCGCGGTTGGCGTTCGGTGGAGCCGCCGGGGGTTGCGATCTTTTGATCCTGCCCTGCGGCGGTTTCCCCCCGTATTTTCGGGGGGAGGGCGGTAAGTGATTGTTATGCCGACAAAAAATTTTAAAATTTTTGAAAAATAAGTTTGACAGGCTTCCGATACGCCCTTAAGATTCGCCCCGTCCTCAACGACGAAGCAACAACGAAGCGACATTGAGGGGCTATAGCTCAGCTGGGAGAGCGCTTGCATGGCATGCAAGAGGTCGACGGTTCGATCCCGTCTAGCTCCACCAAATTTACACTTCAAGGTCTGGCCAATTGGGCCTTGAAGCGATCAACACTCAGCGTTGATCAGATGTACAGAAGGGTTTGCGTCCCCTTCGTCTAGTGGCCTAGGACACCGCCCTTTCACGGCGGTAACAGGGGTTCGAGTCCCCTAGGGGACGCCAGTTTCACAGAAGCGATGTCGCAAGATGCCGCTCCGCCGCGAGGCGAAAAATCTGGGGCTATAGCTCAGCTGGGAGAGCGCTTGCATGGCATGCAAGAGGTCGACGGTTCGATCCCGTCTAGCTCCACCAATTTACACTTCAAGGTCTGGCCACTCCGGCCTTGAAGCGATCAGCACTCAGCACTGATCAGTTGTAGAAGGGTTTGCGTCCCCTTCGTCTAGTGGCCTAGGACACCGCCCTTTCACGGCGGTAACAGGGGTTCGAGTCCCCTAGGGGACGCCACGATTACCCGCCTTGCGGGATTTTTAAGGGTCATTCAATCATTGAATGGCCCTTTTGTTTGTCTGGCGTTTGGCCATTTCTCCTTTTTCCTTACACTGTGCTTCAGACCAGCGGTCATATCTGTGACTTGCAGAATATTATTATGAGAATAATATTCTAATCGTAATATTCGGAGGCGACGATGAACGACAAGAAAGCTCAAACCCGCGAACGCATCCTCAAGGCTGCCAGCGCCGCACTGATCCAGCGCGGCCCGGCGGAACCGAGCGTGGGTGAAGTGATGGGCGCGGCCGGCCTGACCGTCGGTGGCTTCTACGCCCACTTCGAAAGCAAGGACGCCATGATGCTCGAAGCGTTCAAGCAACTGCTGGGGCGGCGCCGTGACCTGATCGACGACATGGACGCCGAGTTGACCGGCGAAGAACGCCGCGCCCTGGTCGCCGCCTTCTATCTGTCGCGCAAGCACCGCGATTCCAGCGAGGCAGCGTGCCCGATCCCGGCCTCCATCGGCGAGTTGGGACGGTTGCCGGAGGCTTTCCGGATCGCACTGAACGAACACATGGAGTTGATGGTGGCTCAGTTGGCCTCAAGCCCTGAAGACACCGACAAGGCCTTGGCCGACATGGCCCTGATGGTCGGCGGCCTCGCGCTGGCGAGGGCCTTGGGGCCGGGGGACTTATCCGATCGATTGCTGCGCGCCGCCAAGTCGGCGGTGCGTTGACCTGAAGGCGACAGGCCTGAGGAGAGAGCGATGAACGCGTTGAAGTGGGTTCGCGGCGTTAACGGCACCTTGGGCTGGTTCGCACCGAAACTGGTGGCGAACAAAATGCGTCTGGCGTTCATGACGCCACGGGAACATCCGCCGCGGGACTGGGAATTGCCGCTGCTGGCGAAGTCCGAACGGATCACGCTGCGCTTCGGCCTGTCGGCCTTGCGCTGGGGCCAAGGCCCGACCGTGCTGCTGATGCACGGTTGGGAAGGGCGGCCGACTCAGTTCGCGTCATTGATCAACGCGCTGGTCGATGCCGGCTACACGGTGGTCGCGCTGGACGGCCCGGCCCACGGCCGTTCGCCGGGACGTGAAGCCAACGTCGTGCTGTTCGCCCGGGCCATGCTCGAAGCCGCCGCCGAACTGCCGCCGCTGCAGGCCGTCATCGGCCACTCGATGGGCGGCGCCAGCGCCATGCTCGCGGTGCAGCTGGGCTTGCGCACCGAGACGCTGGTGAGCATCGCCGCCCCGGCGCGGATCCTGGGGGTGCTGCGCGGCTTCGCCCGTTACGTCGGCATGCCGCCCAGGGCCCGCTCGGCGTTCATCCGTCAGGTCGAGCGGGACGTCGGCATGCGCGCCGCCACCCTCGATGTCGCCCACTATCAACTGGACATGCCGGGCCTGATCGTCCATGCCGAGGACGACACGTTTGTCCCGGTCAAGGAATCGCAGCTGATCCACGAAGCCTGGTTCGACAGCCGCCTGTTGCGCCTCACGGACGGCGGCCATCAGCGCGTGCTGGCCGACCCCCGGGTGATTGATGGGGTGCTATCACTGCTGGCCGGGCGCAGCCTTCAGGCGCGGCAATCGGCCTAGGCATCCGTTACACTGCCCCGGTCGAACACATCTGACCGGGAGAGGGGCATGGGCTGGGATCGGGCAACGCCGTTTACGATTGATCTGCAAGTGGGCGCCGAGGACATCGACGGGCTGGGGCACGCAAACAACGCGGTGTACGTGACCTGGCTCGAACGTTGCGCCTGGCGCCACTCGCAGCGGCTGGGGCTGGATCTGGTCGAGTACCGGCGCCTGGATCGGGCGATGGCGGTGGTGCGGCATGAGATCGACTACCTGGCCGCCGCCTACGAAGGCGACGAACTGCAATTGGCGACCTGGATCGTCGATTGGGACCAGCGCCTGAGGATGACCCGGCAGTTCCAGTTGATCCGCCCCAGCGACAACACCACGCTGCTGCGGGCCCGCACCACGTTCGCCTGCATCGAACTGTCCACCGGTCGGCCCAAGCGCATGCCGGCGGAGTTCATCGAAGGCTACGGCCCGGCGATCCAGGCGTCGGAAAGCCTGCAAAGCTGATGCTTTGCGGGAGCGAGCGTGCTCCCGCACCTGCAGAACCCTTCGATAATCCAGTAAACTGCCGCACGTTTTTCCTTGAGTGTGTTTTTCCATGCAAATTGCCCTGGCGCCGATGGAAGGGTTGGTCGACGACATCCTGCGCGATGTGTTGACCCGTGTCGGCGGTATCGACTGGTGCGTGACCGAGTTCATCCGGGTCAACGACCAACTGCTCACACCGGCCTATTTCCACAAGTTCGGCCCTGAACTGCTCAACGGCGCGCGCACCGCGGCCGGTGTGCCGCTGCGCGTCCAACTGCTGGGTTCCGACCCGGTGTGCCTGGCGGAAAACGCCGCGCTGGCCTGTGAGCTGGGCTCGGAGGTGATCGACCTCAACTTCGGCTGCCCGGCCAAGACCGTCAACAAGTCCCGGGGCGGGGCGGTGCTGCTCAAGGAGCCGGAACTGCTCAACCAGATCGTCGAGCATGTCCGCCGCGCGGTGCCGGCGCACATTCCGGTCACCGCCAAGATGCGCCTGGGCTTCGACAGCCCGGACGGTTCGCTGGTGTGCGCCACGGCGCTGGCCGAAGGCGGCGCCGAACACATCGTCGTCCACGCCCGCACCAAGACCGACGGCTACAAGCCGCCGGCCCACTGGGAGTGGATCCCCCGCGTGCAGGACGTGGTCAAGGTGCCGGTGTTCGCCAACGGCGACATCTGGAGCGTCGAGGACTGGCGCCGTTGCCGCGAAATCAGCGGCGTGGAAGACATCATGCTCGGCCGCGGCCTGGTCTCGCGCCCGGACCTGGCCAAGCAGATCGCCGCCGCCCGGGCCGGTGAAGAAGTGGTCGAGATGACCTGGGCCGAGCTGATGCCGCTGATCCGGGACTTCTGGCTGCAGGCCAAGGCGCAGATGACGCCCCGCCAGTCGCCGGGCCGGCTCAAGCAGTGGCTGGCCATGCTCACGCGCAATTACCCCGAGGCGGTGGAGCTGTTTTCCGTCCTGCGCCGCGAGACCGACGTGGACCAGGTCTCGCGCCTGCTGGGTGTGCCGGTGGCCGAGGCGGCCTGAAAAAATCTTCGCAAGTTCTCTTGAAATGCAAACGGCGGTCCCTATCTAAGGGTTACGCGATGCCGAATTCGGGTCGCGGAGTCAAAAAACTTGCTGATTGTTTTCAGGAGATTTGAACCATGAGTACTGCATTTTCCCTTGCCCCGCTGTTCCGTTCCTCGGTGGGTTTCGACCGTTTCAACGACCTGTTCGAAACCGCCCTGCGCAACGAGCCCGGCAGCACCTACCCGCCCTACAACGTCGAAAAGCACGGTGACGACCAATACCGCATCGTCGTGGCCGCCGCCGGCTTCCAGGAAGAAGACCTGGATCTGCAGGTCGAGAAGGGCGTGCTGACCATCAGCGGCGGCAAGCGTGACGCCAACGAAGGCGTCACCTTCCTGCACCAGGGCATCGCCCAGCGTGCGTTCAAGCTGTCGTTCCGGTTGGCCGACCACATCGAGATCAAGGCCGCCGGCCTGAGCAACGGTCTGCTGAGCATCGACCTGCTGCGCGTGATCCCGGAAGAGGCGAAAGCCAAGCGCATCCCGATCAACGGCGCGCAGAAGCCGGCCCTGCAGCACTGATTCATGTGCTGACACACATTCGTCCAGACGGACGATAAGCCGTGCGATGAAGGCCCCGACACTGTCGGGGCCTTTTTGCATGCGCACGAAAGATCTGCGCATGCTTTGCCGCCTCCCGGCGGTTTCTCTACAATCCGCGCAGTTTTGCCGACCCCATTCCTTACGGTCGGTCTGGAGCCTCTTTTCATGGACGAGATTCAACAGCGCTGGCTGTTCGCCCTTTCAGCGCCGATGGCGGCGCTCAACCCCGGTGCCGGGTACGCGGATCCCGCGTTCTGCGACGATCAATACATCGATCTGCAACGCAGTTGGAGGATCAACGACCGCGCACAATTGCTGGACATGCTCGACGGCATGACCGACGGCGGCCATGCGCGGCATCTCGCCCCGGCCTACCGTGCCTGGCAACGTTGCCTGCCGAGCGAATGGCAGGCGCTGCTCGACACCCTTGAGCCCCGTGAACGTATTCTTCACGAGTTCGCCAGCCGCACGTTCGGCAGTTGCGGGCCGGGCGGGATCCTGTCCTGGGATTACGGGCGCATGGGCTTCCTGCTGCGCTGCGGCGTGCGCAACCTCTGGATCGACGAGGCCGAGAGCCTCTGGCTGCACAGTCGGCTGGCGGTGCGGGCGCAGTTTCACTACGGCAGCTGGTTGGCCTATTTCAACGGTTTCATGGTCGGGCGCTCGTTCTGGGGCTGCCTCGACAACCCTGACGATGAACTGGCCCACGAGCTGGACCGGCAGGGGCAGAACGCCAATACCGCATTGATCGCCAAGGGCCTGGGGCAAAACATGCCGGTCTTCCTCGCGGATTTGCCCTGGCACCTGGATCTGGACTTGCCGCCACGCCCGGCATCGCTTGAGGCATTCGACTGGTCATGAGTTGCTGGATACGTTTGGGCATCGATCCCACCACCGATGAAACGCTGATTCGCAATGCGTACCGGGCACGCCTGCCGGCCCATCATCCGGAAACCGATCCGGAGGGTTTCCAGGCCCTGCGCCAGGCCTACGAAAGCGCGATCCGGCTGGCCCGCGATGATGAGCCGGAAGATGTCGAGGACACGACACCGGACACGACGCCGGATTCGTCACTCGTACGGCAGGTGTTCATCGACTTCGACGGGTTGCTCAAGGATCCGGCGCGACGCTTCAACGCCGATGCCTGGCAAGCCTTTGTCCAAAGCCTGGACCGGTTGCCGCTGGGCGAACTGGACGACCTGCGTTGGGGCCTGTTCCGCAAGCTGAGGGAAAACGGTCCGTTCTCCGCCTCCGGCGCAGGGCTGTTGGCCCGGCGCATGGCCTGGGATCGGCATTTGCTGGAGCTGGGCTTCGATCATGCCCGGGACGTCGAGGATTACCTGGTGCGGCTCGACGATCCCGCGCCGTTCGATACCACAGTCATGGACACCTGGTCGGCGCCCGCGCAGATCGAAAGCCTCTGGTACGCGCGCACCCTCGACTTCATTTTCAACCAGCGTCCGCTCCATGAGTTCGAGTATTTCGCCCGTCAGCACACCTGCCTGCCGCTGCCCAACGACCCTGGGTTCATCCGGCGCCTGCTGGTGCAGTTCACCCAGGCGGGCATCGGCGGCGCGGATTTGCTGCAGATGTGCCTCGAACACTGGCGCGCAGCGCCGGATGACGTGGACGGGCTGTATCTGCTCGCCTGCCAGCACACCCTGCTGGGGCAGGACGATCAGGCGCTGCCCCATTGGGTGCGGCTGTGGCGGGAACATCGTCATCCCAAGGCGGAGAGCCAGTTGCTGGCGCTGTGCGCCAAGCGCCAGCCGGATGTCTTGCCGCTGTTGATCCAGGGCTTTGACCGGCTGGGGGATTTCAGCGCATGGTCGGCCGACCTCGGTCACGTCAGCCAGGAATACGGCAGCCCGTCCCAACGCCCCGAAACCCTGGCGCGCTGGATGGGCGCGGGTCGGCTGCCGCTGCAAGGGTTGGCCCAGTGCTTCGTCGACTGGCGCACGGGCGGCGATGAGTGGCCGCTGCTGGCGCTGTTGCTCGGCCATCAAGACGACGCCCGGCTGCAACGCCTGTACCGGCACGCCTGGGCGCTGCACCGGGGTGACGTTGCGTTGCTGCGCCAGGTGCTGGATGAACCGGAACCCATCGATGCCCTTGAAGGGCTGGTGCTGAACGGGTTGCAGCATCAGGCCGAACAGCACGTGCGCTGGCTGACCCGGGCGCCCGTGCCGTTGGCGATGGAACGCTTCGTCGATGGGAACGGGGCGCCCGGCCCGCTGCCGGCCGCGCTCGAAAAAGGCGAAGCGCACAAGATCTGCCGGGTGTGGCTGCGGCGTTGGCGTCCGTACAGCCGCGTCGGCCTGGAGCGCATCGCCCAGGCGTTCAAGTTCAATGACCCGAAGGCCGACAGCGATCTGTCGACCTTGAGCCTGTTGCTGGAACTGAGCGAGAGCGATGTCCTGTTGCCGGCGTCGGGGCAGGGCGAGGCCGTGTGGCAGTGGCACGCCCAAACGGCGTTCCTGTTGGCGCTGCTGGAGCAGCCGGAGCGTTGGCTGGGCATGGTCGATGCGCCGTGCCTGGACCGCCTGGCGTTCGACCCCGCCCACCCGGTCAGCCGGGTGCAGCCGTTGCTGAGCCGCCTGAAGCGCGAGCACGTCGACCTGAGCGCGCTGTTCGGCTGGCTGCAGCCGTCGGATCCGGTGCACGCCGCGCTCGCCCGGCGGTTGCTGGGTGTCCGGCAGGCGCTGGGCAGCCCCCGGTTGCTGGGCAACGACCGTTTGCTCGAATGCCTGCGCAGTGACATCCATGCTTTCGACGATGACTTGCTCGGGCGCATGCTGCTCACCGCCGTGCTGTACCACGACCCGTTGTTCGATGCGCAGCAGCGCCGGTTCCTGCTCGACAGGATCACCGAAGTGGTGAACCCCCAGGACTGGTTCGACGAATTCCGCCACGGCCTGATCAAGGGCGAGCCGCCGCGTCCGCCACGTCAGGCGCTGGAAGACGAAGGGGTCGCCAGCGACGCGTTCTATCTGGCGCTCGATGCGCTCAAGGGATTGGTGCGATACGGCGGCGCGGGCGTGCCGCGCCAGAAAACCCTGCTGCGCCTGCAACAGGCCAAGGACAACCCGGCGCTCGGGCTCGGCCTGCGGTTTGCCTTCAGTGCGTTGCTGTCCCGGTGCGAATGCCTGCTGCTGGCCAAGGGCGACAGCCGTCCGGTGCCCGCCGGCGCCTTCTGGCGGTTGGGTACCCGGTTGGGGCGTGGGGCGTTCATCGGGCAGGTGATCGGTACGCTGCTGGTCACGCCGTTGGCCGCGCTGTTCAGCGGTGTGGCGCTGACCGGGATCGCCGTGTCGCTGCTGGGCCTGGCCTTTCTGGTCGGCGCCGTGCTCCGGCGCCTGCACGACATCGGGCGTGGCATTCCGACATTGCTGGTGCTCGCGTGCCTGTCGCCGTTCTTTCCGTTCCTGCCGCTGATCCTGTTTGCCTTCCCCGGCGACAAGTTGCCCAACCGTTACGGCGTTGCGCCGGACAGCGCGGGTGACGACGCACTGGCCGGCGGTCTGCAAGCCGCGTTACGGCAGCTGGGCGGTCAGAGGCACAACTGATCCAGCGCTTGGTTGAGCCGGTTGCGCTGGCTGGCGATCTCTGACGGTCGCTGGCCGGCGAGCACGGTGGTGAAGGCGTCCAGCCAATCGGCGATCCGTTGGCGCTCGTCCCCCAGGCTTTGCGCCCAGGCCCGCTCCAGGCGGGCCAGCAGCGTCCGGTTGGGCAGCGTGTCGCGGGGGTGAGTCTTGAGGGCGGTCAACCGTTCATGGCTGGCCTGCCTGGCCTGTTCGTCGAGCCCGGTGGGGCTGCGGTCGATGCTGTGGCTGTGGCGCTCGCCGGTGGCGAGCAGGGTCACGTCCACTTCCAGCAGGCCGTTGATGTCGTAGCTGAAGCGCACATCCAGTTCCTGGCTCTGTTCGCTGGGTGCCAGTTCCACATCGAAGGTGTCGATGAAAATGTTGTCGCGCACCCATGGCCGTTCCCCTTGGTACACCTCGATG
Organism: Pseudomonas sp. B7(2017); assembly: GCF_002112745.1. Lineage (NCBI taxonomy): Bacteria > Pseudomonadati > Pseudomonadota > Gammaproteobacteria > Pseudomonadales > Pseudomonadaceae > Pseudomonas > Pseudomonas sp. B7(2017). The sequence continues at coordinate 39,956 of NZ_NEIP01000024.1, forward strand.
CGGATCGCGCTCTGATACGCATGGGTGGTGTGGAACCTCTGCACCCGGGACGTCGGGATCACCGTGTTGCGCTCGATGATCGGCGCGAAGGCGCCGGTGATTTCGTCGCTGCGGCGGGTGGAGATGCCCAGGGTGTAAGGGCAGACGTCGGTCAGGATCAGCTCTTCGATGGCGCCGTCGCGGGCCTTGCAGGCCGCCTGCGTGGCGGCGCCCAGGGCGACGATGGTGTCCGGGTCCAGGTGGCGGTGGGGCAGGCGGCCGAACAGCGTCGCCACCATCTGCTGCACCGCCGGCATGCGCGTCGCGCCGCCCACCAGCACCAGGCTGTCGAGGTCGCGGGGCTTGAGGCGGGCGTCGCGCAGGGCCTGTTCGATGGGGGCGCGCAAGCGGGCCAGCAGCGGCTCCCAGATTTTCAGCGCGCCGGCTTCGTCCAGCGTCCATTCGTACGGTGTGTCGCCGTGGCGCCAGCTCAGTGACTGCGGGCCGTCGGCGAGTTTGCGCTTGAGCTGTTCCAGGGCGTCGCCGAGGCTGGCCATGGCCTGGGCGTCGATCTGCGCCGGCGTGAGCTGCCAGTCCTTGAGGCAGGCCTGCCGCAACGCTTCGGTGAAGTCTTCGCCGCCCAGGAAGTTGTCGCCGGTGGAGGCGTGGACTTCGATCAGCGGCAGCGCGTATTCCAGCACCGTCACGTCGAACGTGCCGCCGCCCAGGTCGAAGATCAGCGTGCGCTCGAACGCCTGCTCATGCAGGCCGTAGGCCATGGCGGCGGCGGTGGGTTCGTTGATCAACCGCGACACTTTCAGGCCGGCCAGTTCGGCGGCGAACAGCGTGCGTTTGCGTTGTTCGTCGCTGAAGTACGCCGGCACCGAAATCACCGCTTCGTCAACGGGATGGCCGAGCCAGGCTTCGGCGTCCTGCTTGAGCGCGCCGATCACCAGGGCCGAGAGCTCCTCGGGGCTGAACGAGCGGTCGCCCAATTCGAGGCGCTTTTCGCTGCCCATGAAGCGCTTGAAGGCCGCCGCCGTGCGCTGCGGATGGGTGGTCAGGCGGGCGCGGGCGGCCTTGCCCACCAGGACGCTGTCGTCCTCGTCGAGGCTGACCACCGACGGGGTCAGCACATCGCCCAGGGCATTGGGGATCAGCCGGGCCTGGCCGTCCTGCCAGACGGCGATGAGGCTGTTGGTGGTGCCAAGGTCAATGCCCAGCATGGCCGGGCGGGGGAGGGTTGCATCCTGCATGATCGATCTCGTTGGAGCCGGGTGAAAGACCGCGACCCTACAGGTTGCGGCAGGCACTGGCAAATGCCGGCCCGGCGCAGACGCAGGCGGTTACAAAACGCCCCCCAACCTCACTTGAGCAACGTCTTCAGCGCCTCCAGCGGCAACGGCCGGCTGTACAGGTAACCCTGATACAGGTGGCAACCCAAGCCTTGCAGGAACTCCAGCTGTTCCGGGGTCTCGACGCCCTCGGCGATGATCTCCAGCGCCAGGCTGCGGGCCATGGCGACGATGGCGCGGATGATCTCGGCGTCGTTGGGGTCGCTGGTGGCGTCGCGGATGAACGACTGGTCGATCTTCAGCGTGTCCACCGGCAGGCGCTTGAGGTAGGTCAGGGACGAATAGCCGGTGCCGAAGTCGTCCATGGCGAAGGTCACGCCGAGCTTCTTGAGGCGGCGCATCTTGCTGATGGTGTCTTCCAGGTTTTGGATCACGATGCCTTCGGTGATCTCCAGCTTCAGCAGCGAGCAGGGCAGGCCGTGGCCGGTCATGCTCTGTTCGATGCGTTCGACGAAGTCGTTCTGGCGGAACTGGCGCGGGCTGATGTTCACGCACAGGGTGAAATTGAGCGGGTCGATCAGGTTTTCGGCGATCAGTTGCTTGAAGGCGTCGCAGGCCTCGTCGAGGATCCAGGTGCCGACCTCAAGGATCAGCCCGCTGTCCTCCAGCACCTTGATGAATTCGGCGGGGGACTGCGCGCCGAGCTCCGGGTGGTTCCAGCGCACCAGGGCCTCGGCGCCGATGATGCGGTTGTCCTTGGCGTCGATCTGCGGCTGGTAGTGCATGGTGAATTCGTTGCGCGACAGCGCCAGGCGCAGGTCGGTTTCCATGCGCTGGCGCTCGCTGGCCGCCTTCTGCATGGTGTTGTGGTACATCTGCGTGGTGTTGCGGCCGGAGTCCTTGGCCCGGTACAGCGCGATGTCGGCACGCTTGAGCAGGTCGGTCGGGGTCGAGCCGTGGTCGGGGATCAGCGCCACGCCGATGCTCGGCGTCACTTGCAGGCGCTGGCCGTCGAGGAACATGGGCTCCGACAGCAGCTCGCGGATGGTGTCGGACAGCTCCCGCACCTGGCTGCTGACTTCGTTGCGCGTGCCTTCCAGGCCGCTGAGCAGCACCACGAACTCGTCGCCGCCCAGGCGCGCGACAGTGTCTTCCATGCGCACGCTGGCCTCCAGGCGTGCTGTGATGATCTTGAGCACCGTGTCGCCGACCGGGTGCCCGAGGGAATCGTTGATGTGCTTGAAGTGGTCAAGGTCCAGGAACAGCAGCGCGCCGCGCAGGTTGTGGCGCTTGAGCAGGGCGATCTGCTGGCTCAGGCGATCCATCAGCAGCGCGCGGTTGGGCAGGTTGGTCAGCGGGTCGTGGTAGGCCAGGTGGCGGATCTGCGCCTCGGCGTTCTTGAGCAGGCTGACGTCCCGGGCGGTCAGCAGCAGGCAGGCGGTTTCGTTGAGGGTGATCGGCTCCACCGAGACCTCCACCGTCAGCAGTTCGCCGCGCTTGTTGCGCCCGAGCATTTCCTGGTGGTGCACGCGGCCCTTGATCTGCAGTTCGGCCAACAGGGCCGAGCGCTGTTTCTCTTCGGCCCAGATGCCCACCTGGTACATGGTCTTGCCGATCACTTCGTCGGCGCGGTAGCCGGTGAGGCGGCAGAAGCCGTCGTTGACCTCCAGGTAGCGCCCGGTGTCGCGCTCGCTGATGGTGATGGCGTCGGGGCTGGAGTGGAACGCCTTGGCGAATTTCTCTTCGCTGGCCTTGAGCGCCGCTTCAGAGCGCTGCTGCTGGGTGATGTCGCGCAGGGTGGTGACGATGCAGGGCTGGTTGCCGACGCTGATCTGGCGGCTGGAGATCACGCAGGTCAGGGACTGGCCGTCCTTGTGCTGGACGATGATCGCCACGTTGCTCAGGCCCTGCTCGCGGATCACCCGCTCGATGCGTTGCAGGCTTTTCGCCGAGGCGTCCCACAGGCCGATGTCCTCGGCGGTGCGGCCGATCACGTCGGCGGCGCTCCAGCCGAAGGTCTGGCTGAAGCTGGAGTTGATCTCGATGAATTCCCCGGTTTCCTGGCGGGTCACGCAGATCGGGTCGGGGCTGACCTGGAACAGCGTGGCGAATTTCTCCTCGGACGCCACCAGGCGCTGTTCCCGTTCGACCTGGTCGGTGATGTCCAGCAGGGTGCCGGCCATGCGCAGGGGCACGCCGTTCTCGTCGCGGTAGAGGCGGGCGCGGCTTTCCAGGTAGCGGGAGCTGCCGTCGGGCAACTGCACGCGGTAGGTCAGCTGGTAATTGCCGGCCGGGCCTTCGCGCAGGCTGCGGTAGGCGTCGCGCATGCTGTCGCGCTCTTCGCCGGGCACGCCTTCGAAGAATTCCTCGAACGATTCGTGGAAAGGCTTGGGCTCCAGGCCGTGCAGTTGCGCCGCCCGGGCGGAGCCGTAGAGCATGCCGGTGGGGATGTCCCAGTCCCAGGTGCCCAGCTGCGCGGAGTCCAGGGCCAGGTCCAGGCGTTCCTGGCTGTCCTTGAGGGCGTGCTCGGCGGCTTTGCGTTCGGTGGTGTCGAGGAAGGTGCTGAGCAGGTACGGCTGGCCTTCGAGCTCGACCTTCTGCGCGCTGAGGATGCCGTCGTGGATCTGGCCGTTGCTGGCGCGGAACTGCACCTCGCGGCTGACCAGCTCGCCCTTGGCCTTGGTGGCCTTGACCAGCTCCGCCCGCTGCTCCGGGTGCACCCACAGGCCCAGTTCCAGGGTGGTGCGGCCGATGGCGTCCTGCACCGGCCAGCCGAACAGGCTTTCGAAATACTGGTTGGCCTCGCTGATCAGGCCGTCTTCCTGGCGGGTCAGCAGCACCATGTTGGGGCACAGGTGAAACAGTGTGGCGAAACGTTTCTCGGAACTGGTGAGGGCCTGTTCCCGCTGGCGCTGGTGGGTGATTTCGCGGATCACCCCGATCATTCGGGGCCGGCCGTGCTTGTCCGGCAGCAGGCTGCCGTTGATCTCCAGCCAGTGCAGGCTGCCGTCGGGCCAGCGGATGCGGTGGTGCATGGCCTGTTCCAGCGGCGCGCCGGCGATCACGGCGTGGAAGGCGCGGACGGTCTTGGCCCGGTCCTCCGGCGGCAGCAGGTCGAGGTATTCCAGGTCTTCGGGCAGCGGTTGCCGCGGATCGAAGCCGAACAGCGCCTGGGTGCCGCGCGACCAGCTGATCTTGCCGCGCTCGATGTCCCAGTACCAGGCGCCCAGCCGCGCGCCGTTGAGCGCCGCCAGCAGCTGCGGCGCGCTTTCCCAGCTCTGCTCGGAACGCCGCGGGTCAATGGCCTGAATGCGTGGCATCGGCGGAATACGGTCGACAGATTTCGGCATTGTTGACGGGCCTTGAGCTGATTTGGGCGTTAGGCACAGGGAAAGGCGGCTCTATAGGAGTAGCACAAGTTAGCCGTGAGTCCCTGGCAGATCGATTTGTGCATCCAGCAGGGCCATGAAGGCCCGCGCGGCGTTCGACAGCGTCCGTTCGGTGTGCAGGATATAGCCTAGCTGGCGACTGAGCTGTATGCCCGGCAAAGGTATGCGCGCCACCTGATCGTCGAGCATGGTGCGCGGCAGCACGCTCCAGGCCAGGCCGATGGAGACCATCATCTTGATGGTTTCCAGGTAGTTGGTGCTCATGGCGATGTTCGGCGTCAGGCCCTGGGCCTCGAACAGCTTCTGCACGATGTGGTGGGTGAAGGTGTTGCCGCCGGGGAACACCGCCGGGTGGCCGGCGATGTCCGCCAGATTGACGGCGCCGTTGCCGAGCAACGAATGCTCCGGGGCGACCACGAAATCCAGGGGGTCGTCCCACACCGGCGTGGCCTTGACCAGCGCGTGGGGCTCCGGCGCCAGGGTGATGACCGCCAGTTCCGCCCGGCCGTGGAGGATTTCCTCGTAGGCCACTTCTGAATCCAGGAACTGAATGTCCAACGCGACCTGCGGGTAGCGGCGGGTGAATTCGCGCAGCAGCGGCGGCAGGCGGTGCAGGCCGATGTGGTGACTGGTGGCCAGGGTCAGGCGGCCGCCGACCTCGCCGGTCAGGTTGGTCAGGGCCCGGCGGGTGTCGTCCAGCACATTGAGGATCTGGTAGGCCCGCGGCAGCAGGGCCCGGCCGGCCTCGGTCAGGCCGACTTCGCGGCCCAGCCGGTCGAACAGGCGCACCTTCAATTGCTGTTCAAGGCCGGCGATGCGTTTGCTGACCGCCGGTTGCGTCAGGTGCAGGCGTTCCCCGGCGCCGGAGAAGCTGCCGGTCTCGGCGATCGCGATAAAGGCGTTGAGGTTGGCCAGGTCCATTTTCGTATTCCAGTTGGTTATTCAAAGCATAAAAAATATGAATTTGAGTTATTCAATCTAACGCCATAGGATCGGCCTCACAAGCCAAAGGGTTATCGATAAGCCCAGGGCATAGAAACAAGCTGATGAGGAAACCGTCTGATGGCCGGCAAAACGCTCTACGACAAGCTCTGGGATTCGCATTTGGTCAAGCAGCGCGACGATGGTTCGGCGCTGATCTACATCGACCGTCACATCATCCATGAAGTGACCTCGCCGCAAGCCTTCGAAGGCCTGCGTCTGGCCGGGCGCAAGCCGTGGCGCATCGATGCCAACATCGCGACCCCGGACCACAACGTACCGACCACGCCGGAGCGCAAGGGCGGCATCGCCGCCATCGCCGACCAGGTCTCGCGCCTGCAGGTCCAGACCCTCGACGACAACTGCGACGAATATGGCATCGTCGAATTCAAGATGAATGACGTGCGTCAGGGCATCGTGCATGTGATCAGCCCCGAGCAGGGCGCGACCTTGCCGGGCATGACCGTGGTCTGCGGCGACTCCCACACCTCCACCCACGGCGCGTTCGGCGCGCTGGCCCACGGCATCGGCACCTCCGAGGTCGAGCACGTGCTCGCCACCCAGTGCCTGGTCGCCAAGAAAATGAAGAACATGCTGGTGCGCGTCGACGGCCGATTGCCGTTCGGCGTGACCGCCAAGGACATCGTCCTGGCCGTGATCGGCAAGATCGGCACCGCCGGCGGCAACGGCCACGCCATCGAGTTCGCCGGCAGCGCCATCCGCGACCTGTCCATCGAAGGCCGCATGACCATCTGCAACATGTCCATCGAGGCCGGCGCCCGCGTGGGCCTGGTGGCGGCGGACGAAAAGACCGTCGAATACGTCAAGGGCCGCCCGTTCGCGCCCAAGGGCGCGCAATGGGAGCAGGCGGTCGAGGCGTGGAAGGACCTGGTGTCCGACGCCGACGCCCGTTTCGACACCGTGGTCGAGCTCGACGCCGCGCAGATCAAGCCGCAGGTCAGCTGGGGCACATCGCCGGAAATGGTGCTGGCCGTTGACCAGAACGTGCCGGACCCGGCCAAGGAAGCGGATCCTGTCAAGCGCGACTCCATCGTCCGCGCCTTGAAATACATGGGCTTGACCGCCAACCAGGCGATCACCGACATCCAGCTCGACCGCGTGTTCATCGGTTCCTGCACCAACTCGCGGATCGAAGACCTGCGCGCGGCGGCCGAGATCGCCAAGGGCCGCAAGGTGGCCTCGACCATCAAGCAGGCCATCGTGGTGCCGGGCTCGGGCCTGGTGAAGGCCCAGGCCGAAGCCGAAGGCCTGGACAAGATCTTCCTGGAGGCCGGTTTCGAATGGCGCGAGCCGGGCTGCTCGATGTGCCTGGCGATGAACCCGGACCGGCTGGAGTCCGGCGAGCACTGCGCTTCGACCTCCAACCGCAACTTCGAAGGCCGTCAGGGCGCCGGTGGCCGCACCCACCTCGTCAGCCCGGCCATGGCCGCTGCGGCGGCGGTGAACGGTCGTTTCATCGACGTTCGTGAATTGATCCAGGGAGCACAGTAACCATGAAGGCTTTCACTCAACACCAGGGACTCGTCGCGCCGCTGGACCGTGCCAACGTCGACACCGACCAGATCATCCCCAAGCAATTCCTCAAGTCGATCAAGCGCACCGGCTTCGGCCCGAACCTGTTCGACGAATGGCGCTACCTCGACGTGGGCCAGCCGTACCAGGACAACTCCAAGCGGCCGCTGAACAAGGACTTCGTGCTCAACGCCGAGCGCTACCAGGGCGCCAGCGTGCTGTTGGCCCGGGAGAACTTCGGCTGCGGCTCCAGCCGCGAGCACGCGCCATGGGCGCTGGACGAGTACGGTTTCCGCAGCATCATCGCGCCGAGCTACGCCGACATCTTCTTCAACAACAGCTTCAAGAACGGCTTGCTGCCGATCATCCTGAGCGAGGAAGAGGTCGATGAGCTGTTCAAGCAAGTCGAGGCCGAACCGGGCTACCAGCTGAAGATCGACCTGCAGGCGCAGACCGTGACCCGTCCGGACGGCAAGGTGCACCGCTTCGAGATCGACGCGTTCCGCAAGCATTGCCTGCTCAACGGTCTGGACGACATCGGCCTGACCCTGCAGGACGGCGACGCCATCGCCTCGTTCGAAGCGGCGCATCGCAAGAGCCAGCCGTGGTTGTTCCGCGACGCCTGATTTCGAACAGGGCGGATGACGCCATCGCGAGCAGGCTCGCTCCTACATTGAACCGCGTTCCCCTGTAGGAGCGAGCCTGCTCGCGATGGGGCCCAGAAGACAACACAAGGCTCACCCAAAAAGGAAGTCCACCATGAGCACCACCGCCCAGCACACCCAGGTCGTACAGAAGCAGTTCGGTGAACAGGCCGCCGCTTACCTGAGCAGCGCCGTTCACGCCCAAGGCGCCGAGTTCGCGCTGCTGCAGGCCGAACTGGTCGGGCAGGGCGGGGCGCGGGTGCTGGATCTGGGCTGCGGCGCGGGCCATGTGAGCTTTCATGTCGCCGCCCTGGCCAAAGAAGTGGTGGCCTACGACCTGTCGCAGCAGATGCTCGACGTGGTCGCGGCCGCCGCCGTCGACCGGGGCCTGGGCAACATCGTCACGGTGAACGGCGCCGCCGAGCGCCTGCCGTTCGCCGACGGCGAATTCGATTTCGTGTTCAGCCGCTATTCGGCGCACCATTGGAGCGACCTCGGGCTGGCCCTGCGCGAAGTCCGGCGAGTGCTCAAGCCCGGTGGCGTGGCGGCGTTCATCGATGTGCTGTCGCCCGGCAGTCCGCTGTTCGACACGTACCTGCAAAGCGTCGAAGTGCTGCGCGACACCAGCCATGTGCGCGACTATTCGGCCGGCGAGTGGCTGCGCCAGGTCAGCGAGGCCGGTCTGCACACCCGTAGCACCGCGCGTCAGCGCCTGCGTCTGGAATACAACAGCTGGGTCGAGCGCATGCGCACCCCTGAGGTGATGCGCGCCGCGATCCGCGAGCTGCAGCGCTCGATGGGCGACGAAGTGCGCGAATATTTTGAGATTGAGGCCGACGGTTCGTTCAGTACAGATGTACTGGTGCTGATGGCCGAACGCTGAATACATTTTTCCGGGCGCGCCGGTCAGCGGCGCACCGACTGAAGACATGAGGAAAGCATGAGCAAGCAGATTCTGATTCTCCCGGGTGACGGCATCGGTCCGGAAATCATGGCCGAGGCGGTCAAGGTGCTGGAACTGGCCAACGACAAGTACGGCCTGGGCTTCGAGCTGAGCCACGACGTGATCGGCGGCGCCGCCATCGACAAGCACGGCGTGCCGCTGGCCGACGAGACCCTGGAGCGCGCCCGTGCCGCCGACGCGGTGCTGCTGGGCGCCGTGGGCGGCCCGAAGTGGGACACCATCGAGCGTGACATCCGCCCTGAGCGCGGCCTGCTGAAGATCCGTGCGCAACTGGGCCTGTTCGGCAACCTGCGCCCGGCGATCCTCTACCCGCAACTGGCCGACGCGTCGAGCCTGAAGCCTGAGATCGTCGCCGGCCTGGACATCCTGATCGTCCGCGAGCTGACCGGCGGCATCTACTTCGGCGCTCCGCGTGGCACCCGTGAACTGGAGAACGGCGAGCGTCAGTCCTACGACACCCTGCCGTACAGCGAAAGCGAGATCCGCCGCATCGCCCGCGTCGGCTTCGACATGGCCCGCGTGCGCGGCAAGAAACTGTGCTCGGTGGACAAGGCCAACGTCCTGGCCTCCAGCCAGCTGTGGCGCGAAGTGGTCGAGCAGGTGGCCAAGGACTACCCGGACGTCGAGCTGAGCCACATGTACGTCGACAACGCCGCCATGCAGCTGGTGCGCGCACCGAAGCAGTTCGACGTGATCGTCACCGACAACATGTTCGGCGACATCCTGTCCGACGAAGCGTCGATGCTCACCGGCTCCATCGGCATGCTGCCGTCGGCCTCGCTGGACGCCAACAACAAGGGCATGTACGAGCCTTGCCACGGTTCGGCGCCGGACATCGCGGGCAAGGGCATCGCCAACCCGCTGGCGACCATCCTGTCGGTGTCGATGATGCTGCGTTACAGCTTCAATCTGCAGGACGCGGCCGATGCGATCGAGAAGGCCGTCAGCGTGGTCCTGGACCAGGGCCTGCGCACCGGCGACATCTTTTCGACCGGTTGCACTAAAGTCGGTACGCAGGAAATGGGTGACGCAGTAGTCGCCGCGCTGCGGAATCTGTAATCTCTCGGGCCCGCTGCGAAATTCAATGCGAAGCAGCGGCCCACTTTTCAAGAAGGTGTAGTTGCGATGAAACGTGTAGGTCTGATCGGTTGGCGCGGCATGGTCGGTTCCGTGCTCATGCAGCGGATGCTGGAAGAGCAGGATTTCGATCTTATCGAGCCGGTGTTTTTCACCACTTCCAATGTCGGTGGCCAAGGCCCGTCCGTGGGCAAGGACATTGCTCCGCTCAAGGACGCTTACAGCATTGAAGAGCTCAAGACCCTCGACGTGATCCTGACCTGCCAGGGCGGCGACTACACCAACGAAGTCTTCCCCAAGCTGCGCGAAGCCGGCTGGCAGGGCTACTGGATCGACGCGGCGTCCAGCCTGCGGATGAACGACGACGCGGTGATCATCCTCGACCCGGTCAACCGCAAGGTCATCGACCAGCAGCTCGACGCGGGCACCAAGAACTACATCGGCGGCAACTGCACCGTCAGCCTGATGCTGATGGGCCTGGGCGGCCTGTTCGAGGCCGGCCTGGTGGAGTGGATGAGCGCCATGACCTATCAGGCGGCGTCCGGCGCCGGCGCGCAGAACATGCGTGAGCTGATCAAGCAGATGGGCGCGACCCACGCCGCCGTGGCCGACCAACTGGCCGACCCGGCCAGCGCGATTCTGGACATCGACCGCCGCGTGGCCGAAACCATGCGCAGCGAAGCCTACCCGACCGAGAACTTCGGCGTGCCGCTGGCCGGCAGCCTGATCCCTTGGATCGACAAGGAACTGCCGAACGGCCAGAGCCGCGAAGAGTGGAAGGCCCAGGCCGAGACCAACAAGATCCTGGGCCGCTTCAAGAGCCCGATCCCGGTCGACGGCATCTGCGTGCGCATCGGCGCCATGCGCTGCCACAGCCAGGCGCTGACCATCAAGCTGAACAAGGACGTGCCGATCGCCGACATCGAAGGGCTGATCAGCCAGCACAACCCTTGGGTCAAGCTGGTGCCGAACAACCGCGACATCAGCATGCAGGAGCTGAGCCCGACCAAGGTCACCGGCACCCTGAACATCCCGGTCGGCCGTCTGCGCAAGCTGAACATGGGTTCGCAGTTCGTCGGCGCGTTCACCGTCGGCGACCAACTGCTGTGGGGCGCGGCCGAGCCGCTGCGCCGCATGCTGCGGATCCTGCTGGAGCGTTGATCCGACGCTGAAACGAACGAACCCGCACCTTGCCAAAGGTGCGGGTTTTTTCTTGCCCGGCGATCAAGCGTCCGGCACGCCCTTTTCCCACACCGGCCAGTGTTCGAGGATGTCCTGCACCAACGGATTGCCCGTGCGGTAGAGGTTTTCCAGGGCCGGCGCGAAACCGCCCTGATCGGCGTACTTGAGCAGGTTGTCCACTTCGCTGCCGCCCGGGGCGGGGCGGTCGAAGTCCGAGCCGGCCCGCACCACCGCCAGGCGCTGCACGTCCACCCGGCCTTCGCGGCTGGCGCGCACCAGGGCCTCGTAGGTGGAGTTGTCCTCCTGCTGGGTGGTGCAGTATTCGCCCTTGCCGTCGGTCAGCAACCGCGTCCAGACCTCGGCCCGCTCGCTCAGGCGAGTGCCGGAGAACCATGTGTTGCCCGCCAGCGTGTCGCATTGCGTCACCGTCGGCGGCTGGTTGGCCGGGGCCTGCGGGTACTTCAGGCGCCAGGCCGCCGACTCTTTGCTTTCGCTGAGCGCGACGTGGCGGCTCAGGGCAAAGGCCTTGGCCTGGAGCCTCGGGTTGAGCTCGAACACTTCGGTCTTGTAGTCCAGCGGCGGCTTTTCGTTCGGGCCGCGGGTGTTGATGCCCAGGTAGCCGGTCGGCCAGTCCTTGGGCGCGTCACGGGCGTCCAGCTCCCACTGGGTGCCGAACTCCACCAGGTAGTGCGCCCACGCGGCGGTGCCGAGGGTGCCGTGCTTGGGGCTGATGCCGGCGATCCCGGCGATCAGGAAGTAGCTCTTGCGCAGGTCGAACTGCGGCGACAGCGCCAAGGCCAGGGTCGAGGCGGCGGCGTTGGTCTGGCCCATGCCGGTGACCATCAGGCACACCTGCCGGGCATTGCAGCGCACCGTCGGGTACTCGGCCGACAGCCCCGGCACGCGGACTTGCTGGGTCAGGTGCAGGCGGTCGATCCAGTGCTGCGCCTCGGGAGCGAACATGGTGATCAGCACCACCTTGGGCCGCAGCGGCTCGGGCTGGGCAGGCGCAGTCGCCGCCCAGGCGGTGGAAGAGAGCAGGGCCGCAGCGGCCAGGGAAACACGCGTCATTGCCTTCATGAAAACCTCCTGTGATCAGAACTGGTAACCGATGCCGGCGTAGTAGCCCCAGCCGTTTGAGCGTGCACGGAAGTCGCCGTCGCCGAAGTTCAGCTCGCTGCCGTCCTCCCAGTTGCCGCCGTTGTGGAAGTAACGGCCCACCAGGGTGAAGCGCAGGTGTGTGAACGAGTACAGCAGCACGTTGGTCGCCACTGTGGCGTTGGCGGTGCGGGCGGGGTTGTCCTTGTGCAGGTCCGAGCCGAAGTCGAAGTTGGTGAAGCCGATGTAGGTCAGCGACGCGCCGTTGCTGAAGCGGTCGATGGGCACGATGTACTTGAGCTGCGCACGGTAGCCGTCCCACGAGTACTCGTTGCTGGCGCCGTAGTTCTCCCACTGGTAGCGGCCGTACAGGTTGGCCGACAGGTTGACCCGCGAATGGGTGTCGATGTCGGTGCCCAGGCCGCTGTAGAGCGTGTTGGCGCGGTTGGCGCTGTTGCTGCCGTGGTCGTAGATCCAGTCGAAGGCCACGTACCACTCCTTGAACGGGCCGATGGCCAGGCTGCGGCCGGCCAGATAGTCGATGGAGATGCGCGGTTCGTGCTCCATGAACACCGGCGAGCCGTGGTCCCACACGCCTTTGTCGTGGCTGTTGCCGATGTTGAAGATCTTCGGGATGTCGATGTAGCCGTACAGCTCGAACGGGCCCTTGCGGCCGAAGTACTCGTATTCCAGGTAGATGTCGTCGGCCGGACGAGGGCCGAAGCTGATGTCCTTGCTGCCGATCAGGGTCAGGTTCTGGTTGTACCAGTCCGACAGGTAGGCGCCTTTTTTCGGCGGGCTGGCTTCGGGGCTGAGGGTTTCGCCCTGGGCCGACTCTTCGCCCTGCGCAGGCTGCGCCAGAAGGCTGTCGCTGAGAAGTCCGGTAACGCCGGCCAGTAGCAGGGAAACGGCAAACGTGCGCGCGCCGCGGGCAGGGCGGCAGGAGGGAACGTGCATTCAAAGTCCTTTTTTGCGGATCCAGGCCCGGAATTCCGGGCTTGTACGGTTCTGGGTCGAAATGGCCGGGATAAACGTCCCGCAAACGTTTGCACAAGCCGTACCAGTTTTCAAAGAGCCCGCAGATCTGGCATCCCAACCCGGCATCGCCGGTGCCTGATCCACCGCCATCGCTGGCAAGCCAGCTCCCACAGGTATCCTGGGTGTTTGCAGGATCTACGTTCACCACAAACCTTGTGGGAGCTGGCTTGCCAGCGATAGGGCCGGGACGGCCGACATCTCTGTTGCCTGACACGCTGCCATCGCCAGCAGGCTGGCTCCCACAGGTCTCCGGGGTGCTGGCAGGGTCTGTGCCCACCACAAAAAACCTGTGGGAGCCGGCTTGCCAGCGATGAGGCCGGGACGGCCGACATCTCTGTTGCCTGACATACCGCCATCGCCACCAGGCAGGCTCCCCAAAAAAGGCCCGAACCCCGCGCAGGCCGTGGATCTGGATCCATATTTCAAAAGCATCTAGCGCCAAAGTATTAACACCATTTGAAGAATGCCCCATCGCGGGGCATCAACTAGCGTGTGTCGGGAATGTCACGGTTTTGTGATGACCGTCGCAGTCTTGATTCGCGTGCGGAATAAGCGATGCGCCAGCACGCCCCTCAAGGAAGATTTTGGCCACGACAAGGAGTAGCCCGTGCACGCAAGGTCCGCTATCGCCCTCGTTTCGCGTTTTTCCCCACTGTCCCTTGCCGTGCACCTGAGCGTCGCCGGATTGCTGTTCGGCGGCGTCAGCCAACCGGCGCTCGCCACCTGTTCGGTGGCCGGCTCCACCGTGACCTGCACCGGCGTGCCGAGCCTGCCGCTGTTCCTCAACAACTACGCCAGCGCGGCCAACGGCCTGACGGTCAACGTCAACGCCGGCGCGCAAATGAACGCCACCCTCGGCGGCCGGGTGCTGGACCTGACCGGGGTCAACATCACCCTGAACAACTCCGGCACCCTGGACCCGGCGCTGCTGGGGCTGGTGTCGGTGCTCAGCGGCGGCGCGTTCATCGGCACCGGCGCGGCGAGCACGGTCAACGTCCTCAACAACGCCAGCGGCATCATCCGCGGCACCGGCATGTTGCTGGGCCTGAACCTGACCAGCATCGACGGCCTGGGCATCGGCGTGAACAACGCCGCCGCCGGCACCACCAGCATCACCAACAACGGCACCATCACCTCCACCGGCCTGTCGGTGGGCGGCATCAGCCTGGCCGACACCCCGGTGGTGGGCGTGTACGGCGGCTCGACGGTGAGCATGACCAACAACGGCAGCGTGCAGGGCCGGGTGGCGTTCGAGACGTCCGCCGCCGGCAACACGTTCACCAACACCGGCAGCATCACCGGCAGCGTGTCGATGGGGGCGAACAGCACCAACACCTTCACCGCGGTGACCGGTTCCAGCGTCAACGTCGGCGACGGCGTGCAGGTCACCGTCGGCCTCGGCGGGCTGATCGGGGTCAACCTGACGTTCGCCCCGACCGGGCAGATCGACGGCGGCGCCGGCGGCACCAACGCCTTGGTGCTGCAGAACACCCTCGGCGTAGGCGGCGGCACCAGCGGCAGCGGCACGGTGTCCAGCGCCACCTACGTCAACTTCAACAACCTCACCGTCAACAGCGGCACCTGGACCTTGCAGGGGCCGGTGGTCAGCGGCAGTTCGACCCTCAACGGCGGGGTGGTGCAGTTCAACAACAACGCGGCGTTCGGCAGCGGCGTATTGACCTCGAACGGCGGGATCCTCCAGGCCAGCAGCGCCGGCCTGAGCCTGGGCAACCTGATCACCCTGGGCGCCGGCGGCCTGACGGTGCAGGGCGCCAACGACCTGAGCCTGACCAGCGTGCTGTCCGGCGCCGGCGGCCTGACCAAGTCCGGCGCCGGCCAATTGAGCCTGGGGGCGGCGAACACCTTCACCGGCAACACCACGATCAACGCCGGCAGCGTGCAGGTGGGCAACGATCAGGCGTTCAGCAGCGGCACCGTCACCATCGGCGGCGCAGCGACCCTGACAGCGCCCGGCACCGTCAACCTGGCCAACGCCATCACCCTCAACAGCACCCTGACCGCCAGCGGCGCCGGGGCGCTGACCCTGAGCGGCGCGCTCACCGGCGCCAGCGGCCTGACCAAGACCGGCAGCGGCAGCCTCACCCTCAGCGGCGTCAACACCGGCTACAGCGGCACCACCACCCTGAGCGCCGGCACGTTGCGGGTCGGCAACAACAACGCCTTGGGCAGCGGCACCCTGAACGCGGCCGCCGGCACCAGCCTGGACAGCACCGCCAACGTCACCCTGAACAACAACGTCGGCCTGACCGGCGGCCTCACCGTGCTGGGCAGCAACAACCTGACGCTGGGCGGCGTGCTCTCCGGCACGGGCGGCCTCACCAAGAGCGGCGCGGCCAGCCTGACCCTGACCGGCAACAACACCCAGAGCGGCGCGACCGCCCTCAACGCCGGCACGCTGTTCGTGGGCAGCAACACCGCCCTGGGCACCGGCGCACTGAACACGGCGGCCGGCACCACACTGGACGCAACCACCGCCGTGAGCCTGGCCAACGCTGTCAACCTGGCGGCGAATCTGGTCATCGGCGGCACCCAGGCCCTGGCCCTCAACGGCGTGGTCAACGGTGCCGGCGGGCTGGTCAAGAACGGCACCGCCGCCCTGACCCTGGGCGGCAGCAACGGGTTCGCCGGCGGCACCTCGCTCAACGCCGGCACGCTGATCGTCGGCGCCAACACGGCGCTGGGCAGCGGCGGCCTGAGCACGGCGGCGGGCACCACGCTCGATGCCAACACGACGGTGTCGCTGGGCAACGCGGTCACCCTGGGCGGCAACCTGAACGTCGGCGGCAGCGCCAACCTGACCCTCGGCGGGGTGGTCGGCGGCAGCGGCGGGCTGACCAAGAACGGCGCCGCCAACCTGATCCTCAACGGCGCCAACACCTTCCTGGCCGGCACCACCCTGAGCGCCGGCACCCTGACCGTCGGCAACGCCGGCGCGCTGGGCAGCGGCGATCTGACGGTCACCGGCGCCGCGACCCTGGACAGCAGCACCAGCGTGGCACTGGCCAACAACGTGGTGCTCAACGCCGACCTGAGCATCGGCGGCAGCAACGGGCTGACCCTGGACGGCGTGGTCAGCGGCGCCAACCGGCTGATCAAGAACGGCACGGCCAACCTGACCCTCAACGGCAGCAACACCTACGGCGGCGGCACCACCCTCAACGCCGGCAGCCTGACCGTCGGCAACGGGGCGGCGCTGGGCAGCGGCGCCCTGACCGTGGGCGGGGCGAGCACCCTCAACAGCAGCGGTGCGGTCACTCTGGGCAACGCCATCACCCTCAACGCCAACCTCTCGGCCGGAGGCAGCAACGCGCTCACCCTGGGCGGCGTCATCGACGGTGCCGGCGGGCTGATCAAGACCGGCACTTCCAGCCTGACCCTGACCGGCAACAACACCTACACCGGCTCCACCTCGCTCAACGCCGGCACGCTGATCGTCGGCTCCGCCACGGCGCTGGGCGTCGGCAACCTGAACGCGGCGGCCGGCACCACGCTGGACGCCAGCACGGCCACGAGCCTGGCCAACAACGTCAACCTGGGCGGCAACCTGACCGTCGCCGGCAGCAATGCGCTGACCCTCACCGGCACGGTGTCCGGCGTCGGCGGGCTGATCAAGAACGGCGCCGCCGACCTGACCCTCAACGGCGCCAACACCTACTTCGGCAACACCGCGCTCAACGCCGGCAAACTGATCGTCGGCAACAGCACCGCGCTGGGCAGCGGCACGCTGAACGCGGCGGCCAACACCACGCTGGACACCAACACCGCCGTCAGTCTGGGTAACGCCGTGAACGTGGCCGGCGCCCTGAACATCGGCGGCACCGCGGATCTGACCCTGGGCGGTGCGGTGAACGGCGTCGGCAGCCTGGTGAAGAACGGCACGGCCAACCTGACCCTCAACGGCACCAACGCCTACGCGGGCGGCACCACGCTGAACGCCGGCACGCTCACCGTCGGCAACAGCTCGGCGCTGGGCAGCGGCGCGTTGACTGTCGCCGGGGCCGCGACCCTGGACAACAGTTCGGCGCTGGTCAACCTGAACAACGCCGTCACCCTCAACGCCGCCCTGACCGTGGCCGGTTCGCAGAACCTGGCCCTGGGCGGCGTGATCAGCGGCACGGGCTCGCTGGTGAAGAACGGCACGGCCAACCTGACGCTCAACGGCATCAACACCTACCAGGGCGGCACCACCCTCAATGCCGGCACGCTGACCCTCGGCACCCCGGCGGCGCTGGGCAGCGGAGCGCTCACCGTCGGCGGGGCGGCGACGCTGGACAACAGCTCGGCCCTGGTGCTGGGCAACGACATCACCCTCAACGCCGGGCTGACCGTGGCCGGCAACAACAGCCTGGTGCTCAGCGGCGTGGTCAGCGGCGCCGGCGACCTCATCAAGAGCGGCCTCGACGACCTGACGCTGATGGGCAGCAACACCTTCACCGGTGCGCTGAACATCCTCGCCGGCAGTGTCTCGACCCTGAGCAGCGGCGCGCTGGGCAACACCTCGGGCGCGGCCATCAGCGCCGGGGCCAGCCTCAACCTGGGCAGCGACGCGAGCGTGGGCGGCCTGAGCGGCAGCGGCAGCGTGCAGGTCGGCGCCGGCAGCACCCTGACCGTGGGCGGGGTGAGCACCACCAGCACCTTCGACGGCGACGTCAGCGGCAGCGGCGGCCTGACCAAGGTCGGCACCGGCACCCTGAACCTCACCGGGATCAGCGGGCTGACCGGCAACACCCTGGTGAGCGGCGGCACCCTGAACCTCAGCGGCTCGCTGGCCAGCGCCCAGGTGGATGTCGGCAGCGGCGCCACCTTCACCGGCAACGGCACAGTCCTCGGCCAGCTGAACGTCGCCAACGGCGGCCACCTGGCCCTGTCTTCGGGCAACCAGCTGTCGGCGAGCGGCTTGACCCTCGGCGCCAGCGGCAACCTCGACGTGGCCCTGGCCGCGCCGTCGACCACCTCGCTGATCGACGTCGGCGGCAACCTGACCCTGAACGGCAACCTCAACGTCACCGACGCCGGCGGTTTCGGCGTCGGCGTGTACCGCCTGATCAACTACACCGGCAGCCTGACGGACCTGGGCCTGGACGTGGCCAGCGTGCCGGTCGGCTTCGGCCTCGGCGACCTGGTGGTGCAGACCTCGGTCGGCAACCAGGTCAACCTGCTGGTGTCGGCGCCGAACGCCAACATCCGCTTCTGGGACGGCAGCCAGACCGTGCCCAACGGCTCGGTGGACGGCGGCAGCGGCACCTGGAACGCCGCCGGCTCCAACTGGACCAACGTCAACGGCACCCTGAACCAGGCCTGGGCCGGCGATTTCGGCGTGTTCCAGGGCACGGCCGGCACCGTGACGGTGGACGGCACGCAACTGTTCACCGGCCTGCAGTTCACCACCGACGGCTACAGCCTGGTCAACGGCACGGCGGGGCAACTGACCGCCGTCAACGGCACCGGCGGCACCACGGCGGTGCGGGTCGATCCGGGCGTGACCGCGACGGTCGGCGTCGGCATCAACGGCAGCGGCATCCTCAACAAGCTCGACAGCGGCACCCTCGTCCTCAACGGCGCCAACAGCTACAGCGGCGGCACCGCGCTGGACGGCGGCAAACTGGTGGTCGGCAGCAACACCGCGCTGGGCACCGGCACGCTGACGGCGGCGACCGGCACGCAGTTGGACAGCAACGCGGCGGTCACCTTGGGCAACGCCGTGACCCTCAACGGCAACCTGACCGTGGCGGGCAGCAACGCGCTGACGCTCAACGGCGTGATCGGCGGCACCGGCGGCCTGATCAAGAACGGCGCGGCCAACCTGACCCTCGGCGGCAACAACGCTTTCCTGGGGCCGGTGGCGCTGAACGCCGGGGGGCTGATCCTGGCGTCCAACGCGGCGCTCGGTTCCGCCACCCTCAACGCGGCCGGCGGCACCACGCTGGATGCGGCCAGCGCCGTTTCGGTGAACAACGCGGTGAACCTGGCCGGCAACCTCGCCGTCACCGGCAGCAACAACCTGACGCTGGCCGGGGCCATCAACGGCGCCGGCAGCCTGACCAAGAACGGCACGGCCAACCTGACGCTGTCCGGCGCCAACGGTTTCCTCGGCGGCACCACGCTCAACGCCGGCACCCTGACCGTCGGCAGCGCCACCGCCCTGGGCCTGGGCAACCTGACCGTGGCCGGCGCTTCGAGCCTCGACAGCAGCGGCGCGTTCGCCCTGGGCAACGCGTTGGTGCTCAACGCCAACCTGACGGTGGCCGGCAGCAACAACCTGACCCTGGGCGGCGCCATCAGCGGCACGGGCGGGCTGGTGAAAAACGGCGCGGCCAACCTGACCCTCAACGGCACCGGCACCTACAGCGGCGGCACCACGCTCAACACCGGCACCCTGACCCTCGGCACCGCCAGCGCGCTGGGATCCGGTGCGTTGACCGTGGCGGGCGCCTCGACCCTCGACAACACCTCGACACTGGTGCTGGGCAACGACGTCAACGTCAACGCCAACCTGACCGTGGCCGGCAGCAACGACCTGACCCTGGGCGGCGTGCTCGCCGGGGCCGGCACGCTGACCAAGAACGGCGCGTCCGACCTGACCCTGACCGGCGCCAACACCTTCAGCGGCACTTTCGACGTGCAGGCCGGCAGCCTCACCACCGTCGGCAACGCGGCGCTGGGCAACAACGCCGGGGTCAACCTCGCGGGCGGCACCACCCTCAACCTCGGCGGCTCGGCGGCCATCGCCAGCCTCACCGGCAGCGGCACCGCCGACGTCGGCGCCGGCCAGTCGCTGAGCATCGGCGGCAACAACCTGAGCAGCACCTTCGACGGCCTCCTCACCGGCAGCGGCGCCCTGAACAAACTGGGCACCGGCACCCTGACCCTGACCGGCGCCAGCACCCTGACCGGCGACACCACGGTCGGCGCCGGCACCCTGCGGGTCAACGGTTCGCTGGACAGCGCCAATGTGCAGGTCAACAGCGGCGGCACCCTGGGCGGCTCCGGCAGCCTGGCGGGCGCGGTCACCGTGGCCGACGGCGGGCACCTGGCCCTGGCCACCGGCAGCGCACTGTCGGTGGGCTCGCTGGCGCTCAGCGGCAACTCGAACCTGGATGTCGGCCTCGGCGCGCCGGTGTCCGGCGGCGGCAGCGCGCTGCTCAACGTCAACGGCAACCTGACCCTGGACGGCACCCTCAACGTCAGCGACCTGGGCGGCTTCGGCAGCGGGGTCTACCGGATCATCAACTACACCGGCGGCCTGACCGACAACGGCCTGCTGTTCGGCACCTTGCCGGGCAGCGTCACCCCGGGCGACCTGCAATTGCAGACCAGCGTCGGCAACCAGATCAACCTGCTGGTCACCGCACCGGGCGTCACCGTGCAGTTCTGGGACGGCAGCCAGTTGACCGGCAACGGCACCATCGAAGGCGGCAGCGGCACCTGGGGCAGCGGTACCACCAACTGGACCGACGTCAACGGCACCGTCAACCAGGCCTGGGGCAACAGCTTCGCGGTGTTCCAGGGCAGTGCGGGCACCGTGACGGTCAACGGCGCGCAGACCGTCACCGGCCTGCAGTTCGTCACCGATGGCTACAGCCTGCAGAACGGCACGGCGGGTTCGCTGAATCTGGTCAACGGTTCCTTGGGCAACGCCACCGTGCGGGTCGACCCGAACGCCACCGCCACCCTCGGCGTGGCGCTCAACGGCAGCGGCACCCTGGGCAAATACGACGCCGGCACCCTGGTGCTCAACGCCGCCAACGGCTACACCGGCGGCACCGCCCTCAACGGCGGCAAACTGGTGGTGGGCAACGACGCGGCCCTCGGCACGGGCACATTGACCGCCGCAGGCGGCACGGCGCTGGACAGCAACACCGCCGTCACCCTGGCCAACGCCGTGGTGCTCAACGGCGGGCTGGCCATCGCCGGCAGCAACGCCCTGACCCTCGACGGCACGGTGAGCGGCAGCGGCAGCCTGTCCAAGGCCGGCGCCGCCAGCCTGACCCTCAACGGCAACAACACCTACAGCGGCGGCACGCAACTGTCCGGCGGTTCGCTGATCCTGGGCAACAACAGCGCACTCGGCAGCGGCGCGCTCAGCGTCCTGGGCAACGCCACCCTCGACAGCGCCAGCGCACTGCAACTGGCCAACGCCATCGGCCTGGGCGCGCAGCTCACCCTGGCCGGCAACCAGAACACCAGCCTGATCGGCGCCATCAGCGGCAACGGCAGCCTGGTGAAGAACGGCAGCGGCGACCTGGTGCTCAGCGGCGCCAACAGCTACACCGGCGGCACCACGCTCAACGGCGGCAGCACCCGGGGCGACACCAGCAGCCTGCAAGGGGCCATCGTCAACAACGCGGCGCTGACCTTCGAGCAGAACAGCGACGGCACCTACACCGGCAACCTCACCGGTGCCGGCACCTTGACCAAGACCGGCACCGGCGCCTTGCTGCTGACCGGCACCAACGGCTTCACCGGCAACACCGACGTGCAGGCCGGCACGCTGCGGGTCAACGGCGTGCTCAACAGCGCCAGCGTGAATGTCGCCAGCGGGGCGAAGATCGGCGGCGGCGGGCAGTTCGGCGGCAACGTGCAACTGGCCAACGGCGCGACCCTGCTGGGCGGCGTCACGGCGACGCCGCTGTCGGTCGGATCGCTGGCGCTGTCCTCCGGCAGCGTGCTGGACTTCACCCTCGGCTCGGCCGCCAGTTCCACCACGGTGGTCAACGTCGCCGGCAACCTCACGCTGGACGGCACCCTCAACATCACCAACGCCGGCGGCTTCGGCACCGGGATCTATCAACTGTTCAGCTACGGTGGCACCCTCACCGACAACGGCCTGACCTACGGCAGCCTGCCGGTGCCGACGGGCAACCTGTCGCTGCAGACCGCCTTCGCCAACCAGATCAACCTGCTGGTGCAGGGCTCGCCGGGCGAAGTGCAGTTCTGGAACGGCGGCAAGACCAACCCCGACGGCAGCATCGGCGGCGGCAGCGGCGTGTGGGGCCCGGGCACCAACTGGACCGACCCCACCGGCACCCAGGCGCTGGGCGCCAACGGCCAGTTCGCGGTGTTCGGCGGGCAGGGCGGCACGGTCAG
The DNA here is from genome assembly GCF_002112745.1 of Pseudomonas sp. B7(2017). NCBI lineage: Bacteria > Pseudomonadati > Pseudomonadota > Gammaproteobacteria > Pseudomonadales > Pseudomonadaceae > Pseudomonas > Pseudomonas sp. B7(2017). Next base: position 62,244 of record NZ_NEIP01000024.1, read on the forward strand.
CGTGGTCGGCAACCAAGCCTTCACCGGCCTGCAGTTCCTGGTCGGCGGCTACAGCCTGACGCCGGGTGCCGGCGGCAGCCTGACCCCGGTCAACGGGCCGGACGGCAGCCTGGCGCCGGTGCGGGTCAATGCCGGGGGCAGCGCGGAAATCTCCGCGCCGCTGGTGGGCACCGGCGGCATCGAAAAACTCGACGCCGGCACGCTGGTGCTCAGCGGCGCCAACACCTACAGCGGTGGCACCACGGTCAGCGGCGGCACGTTGATCGGCAACAGCACCAGCCTGCAAGGCAACATCCTCGACAACGCTTCGCTGGTGTTCCAGCAGAACGTCGATGGCCAGTTCAGCGGCCGGCTCAGCGGCATCGGCGCGCTGGCCAAGCGCGGCACCGGCCGCTTGCTGCTGACCGGTGACCAGCCGTTCAGCGGCGCGGTGTCGGTGGATCAAGGCGTGCTGCAGGTCGGCAGCCGCGCGGCACGCGCCTCGCTGGCCGGGCAAGTCACCGTGGCCAACGGCGCAGCGCTGAGCGGCAACGGCAGCGTCGGCGCGATCGTGAACCATGGTGTGGTGGCTTCCGGCGGCACCGACGGCACCTTGAGCGTCACCGGCAACCTGACCAACGCCGCCGACGGCCTGCTGGCGCTGACGGTCAGCTCGCCGACCGCAACGCCCCTGGCCGTCGGCGGCACCGCGACCCTCGGCGGCGGCCTGCTGGTCAACAGCCTGGCGCCGTTCTCCGGCAGCACCGTGTATTCGCTGATCACGGCGGGCGGCGGCGTCACCGGCACCTTCAGCTCGGCGGACCTGCCGCAGTACGCGTTCCTCAACACCAGCCTGGTGTACAGCGCCAATGCGGTGAACCTGGCGGTCAGCCGCAACGGCAATTCGTTCGCCGATGTGGCGGCCACCGGCAACCAGCGCAGCACGGCAGCGGCCCTTTCGCGCAACGGTGCGGCGGGGGCGGCGTTGCAGAACGAGATCGTCAACCTCAGCGTGGCCGGTGCGCGCAACGCGTTCGACAGCCTGTCCGGGGAGATCCACGCCAGCACCGCCAGCGCCGTGCTGGAGGATTCGCGCTATGTGCGCGACGCGGTCAACGACCGCATGCGCCAGCCGTCGTGCAGCGCAGCGGACGATCCGCGCCGGGCCCTGGCGCCGAGCGACAACCAGTTGAGCAGCAACGGCTGCCACGGCGAGATGGTCGGCTGGATCCGCGCGCTCGGCGCGTGGGGCGAGTCGGACGGCGACAGCAACAGCGCCAAGCTCGACCGCAACCTCTCGGGCTTCCTGCTCGGCACCGACAAGCAGCTCGACGACCAGTGGCGCGCAGGCATGGCCGCCGGCTACACCCGCAGCGACCTCGATGCCCACGATCGGCGCTCGGACGCCACGGTCGAGAGCTACCACTTGGCGGCGTACCTGAGCTCGCAGTTCGATGCCCTGGCGGTGCGCCTCGGCGCGGCCTACAGCTGGCACGACATCGAAACCAAGCGCGACGTCAGCGTCGGCAACTACAACGACCGGTTGAAGGCCCATTACGACGCGCGCAGCGCCCAGGTGTTCGGCGAAGTCGGCTACACGCTTGAGGCCGCCGGCATTGCGCTGGAGCCGTTCGCCGGGCTGGCCTACGTCAACTACGACACCGACTCGGCCAAGGAAAAGGGCGGGGTGGGGCGGCTTAAGGCCGATGCCGACCAGGACATCACCTTCTCCACCCTTGGCGTGCGCGCCGGCAAACTGATCACCCTGGCCAACGGCGGGCAGTTCACGCCGCGGGCGGCCATCGGCTGGCGGCATGCCTTCGGCGACACCCAGCCCGACGCCGACCTGACCTTCATCGACGGCGGCGCCTCGTTCAGCACCCAGGGCGTGCCGATCGCCGAGGACAGCGCCATCGTCGAGGCCGGCGTGGACTTCCAGATCAGCCCGACCGGCAAACTGGGGATCGGCTACTCCGGGCAACTGTCCGGCGACGGCAACGACCATGCGATGACCATCAGCTTCAGCCTAGGCTTCTGACTTTCATGGCCGGAGCGCTTCAGCCGCCCGCAAGGGCGGCTTTTTTTTGCCTGTTTCTGGCTGATGTGGCGAGGGAGCTTGCTCCCGCCGGGGCGCGGAGCGGCCCTGAGCCGAGCACAGGTCGGGCAGCGCGTGAAACATTTGCGGCGGGCGCCTCTGCTAGAATTCGCCCCATCCACAGCCTGAGAATTGTCCATGAGCGAGCCGATTCGTCTGACCCAATACAGCCACGGCGCCGGTTGCGGCTGCAAGATTTCCCCCCAGGTGCTGGAGGTGATCCTGGCCGGCAGCGGGGCGCAGAACCTCGATCCGAAACTGTGGGTCGGCAACGCCTCGCGCGACGACGCGGCAGTGTATGAGATCGACGCCGAGCGCGGCGTGGTCTCGACAACCGACTTCTTCATGCCGATCGTCGACGACCCGTTCGACTTCGGCCGCATCGCCGCCACCAATGCCATCAGCGACATCTACGCCATGGGCGGCGACCCGCTGATGGCCATCGCCATCCTGGGCTGGCCGGTCAATGTGCTGGCGGCGGAAGTGGCGCGGGAAGTGATCTGCGGCGGGCGCGCGGTGTGCGACGCGGCGGGCATCCCGCTGGCCGGCGGGCACTCGATCGACGCGCCGGAGCCGATCTTCGGCCTGGCCGTCACCGGCCTGGTGGAAAAGCGCCACATGAAGCGCAACGACACCGCCACCGCCGGCTGCCGGCTGTACCTGACCAAACCCTTGGGCATCGGCATCCTCACCACGGCCGAGAAGAAGGGCAAGCTGCGCCATGCCGACATCGGCCTGGCCCGCGACTGGATGTGCACCCTGAACAAGCCCGGCAGCCGCTTCGGCAAACTGGCCGGCGTCACGGCCATGACCGACGTCACCGGTTTCGGCCTGCTCGGGCACCTGGTGGAAATGGCCGACGGCAGCCACCTGACGGCGCGCATCGCCTACGACCGGGTGCCGCGCCTGGCCGGCATCGAGCATTACCTGGAGCAGGGCTGCGTGCCCGGCGGCACCTTGCGCAACTTCGACAGCTATTCGAGCAAGATCGGCCGCTTGCAGGAGCTGCACAAGCGCGTGCTGTGCGATCCGCAGACCAGCGGTGGCCTGCTGATCGCCGTCACCCCCGAAGGCGACGCCGAGTTCCTCGCGGTGGCGGCGGAACTGGGCCTGAGCCTTGAGCCGATCGGCGAACTGGTCGAGCGACAGACCTACGCGGTCGAGGTGGTTTGATGCGCTTCGACTGCACCGATTACCGCGACATCTTCCTCAACGACCGGCCCCTGATGGATGCGCGCGCGCCGGTCGAGTTTCTCAAGGGCTCGTTCCCGGGCGCGGTCAACCGGCCGCTGATGAACGACCACGAGCGCCAACGGATCGGCACCTGCTACAAGCAGCACGGCCAGCAGGCCGCCATCGAACTGGGTTACCGCCTGGTGTCCGGCGCGGTCAAGGCCGAACGCATCCAGGGCTGGGCCGACTTCGCCCGGGCCCACCCCGATGGCTTGCTGTATTGCTTTCGTGGCGGCCTGCGTTCGCAGATCACCCAGCAATGGCTGCGGGACGAGGCCGGCATCGACTACCCCCGGGTCGGCGGCGGCTACAAGGCGATGCGTACCTTTCTGATCGACACCCTCGAACAGGCCGTGGCCCAGTGCGATTTCGTGCTGCTGGGCGGCATGACCGGCACCGGCAAGACCGAAGCGCTGGCGCTGCTCGACAACGGCCTGGACCTGGAAGGCCACGCCAATCACCGGGGATCGAGCTTCGGCAAGCGCGCCACCGGCCAGCCGTCGAACATCGATTTCGAGAACCGCCTGGCCATCGACATCCTCAAGAAGCGCGACGCCGGCATCGGCCAGTTCGTGCTGGAGGACGAGAGCCGGGTGGTCGGCAGTTGCGCGCTGCCGTTGCCGCTGTACCAGGGCATGCAGCAGTACCCGATGGTCTGGCTGGAGGACCGTTTCGACCACCGCGTGGAGCGCATCCTGTGCGATTACGTGGTGGATCTGTCGGCGGAGTTCACGGCGGTGCATGGCGAGGCGGGGTTCGCGCTGTTCTCGCAACGCCTGCTGGACAGCCTCAACAACGTGCACAAACGCCTGGGCGGCGAGCGGCACCGGCGGATGCTGGAACTGATGGAGCAGGCCCTGGCCGAGCAGGGCCGCAGCGGCGCGGTGGAACTGCACCGCGGCTGGATCGAGGGCTTGCTGCGCGAGTACTACGATCCGATGTACGTGTTCCAGCGCGAGAAGAAGGGCGCGCGGATCGAGTTCGCGGGGGAGCGGGACGCGGTGGTTGAGTACTTGAAGGCGCGGGCGAGTCAGCGGCGCTGATGGTGTGGCCGCCCCATCGCCAGCAGGCTGGCTCCCACCCAGATCGGTGTCGCAGGCAAGAACTGTAGGAGCCAGCCTGCTGGCGATAGCGTCAGTGAGGGAACCGCAGAGCAAGATCAAGACAGCTGACCCCACAGGTTCTGGGGTGACTGCAGACCCTTCATTCACCCGGATCCCTGTGGGAGCCAGCCTGCTGGCGATGGCGTCAGTGGGGGCGCCGCAGATCCGCGAACTCAGGTCGGGCAGGTGGCCTTGCCGTTGTCCAGCCCCTGCTTGTAGCTGTGGCTCTGCAGGCTGGCCTTGCCGTTGTGCCAGGTCAGGGTCAGCACGTACAGCGAGTCGAAGTCCCCGGCGTCCCAGTCGTCGGTGATGGTCTGCCGCTCGCCCACGGCCTTGCCGGCCACCTTGTTGATCAGCTCCGGCAGGTAGCCGTGGGACCAGGCGGTGTAGATGGTCGCGTTGTGGTACTTGTCGTCGATCAGCTCCCGGGCCAGGTCGCTGGTGTCATTGGCGGAAAACTCGATGTTCACCGGCAGGCCGAGCCGGATCGCGGCGGGGCTGATGGTCATCAGCGGGCGGATGTAGCTGTAGGTGTTGTCCAGCTCGCCTTCCTCGACGTTGCGCGTGGGGTTGGCGGCGAACACGTAGTCGGCCTTGCCGAACTTCTCCGGCAGCAGGGTCGACAGTTCGAGCGCCCGGTTCAGGCCCTGGCAGTTGAGCTGGCCCAGGCCGCCGGCGGGCTTTTCGGCGTGGCGCAGGAACACCAGCGTCTGTGTGCCGTCCACCGGTTGCGCGCGGCTTTCGCTGGACTCAAGCGAAAGGAACAGCGCACTGGCCGCCAGCAGGGAGGGCAGGGCCACGTAGGGGCGGTGCTTGAAGCGTTTGGCGAAGCTCATCAGGTTCGTCATGGGCAAAGGATTCTTCAGCGGATTCGGTCAAGGCGGACAAGCCTGTGCACCTCGGGCTTCCAGCGCCGGGTGTGTTCCCTGTCTTCAATGGCGTTCCTTGCGAAGTGTGTGCGCTCAGAGTCCCCTGAGGCCCGGTTGGTTCGATCCGTGCCCCGGCAGCCTAACCACAAGATGTTACGGTTCGGCGGAGCCTCCATTATGATCGGGGCTTCAATTGTGACTGGATGCTTCCCATGACCGATCTGTCCGCGTTCCCGATCACCCGCAAATGGCCGGCGCAATGCCCCGACTGGATTCAGCTGTATTCCCTGCCGACCCCCAACGGCGTCAAGGTGTCGATCATGCTTGAAGAGATCGGCCTGCCTTACGAGCCGCACCGTGTGGGGTTCGACACCCAGGACCAGATGTCCCCGGAATTCCTGTCGCTGAACCCGAACAACAAGATCCCGGCGATCCTCGACCCGCACGGGCCGGATGACCAGCCGCTGCCGCTGTTCGAGTCCGGGGCGATCCTGATCTACCTGGCCGACAAGAGCGGCCAGCTGCTGGCCCACGAAGGCGCGTTGCGTTACGAGACGATCCAGTGGCTGATGTTCCAGATGGGCGGCATCGGCCCGATGTTCGGCCAGCTCGGCTTCTTCAACAAATTCGCCGGCAAGGACTACGAGGACAAGCGCCCCCGCGACCGCTACGTCGAAGAGAGCCGGCGCCTGCTCAGCGTCCTCAATCAGCGGCTCGAAGGCCGCGACTGGATCATGGGCGAGCGCTACACCATCGCCGACATCGCCACGTTCCCGTGGGTGCGCAACCTGATCGGTTTCTACGAGGCGGGGGACCTGGTGGGCATCGGCAATTTCCCCAACGTCACCCGGGTGCTGGAGCGTTTTCTGGCGCGGCCGGCGGTAGTGCGGGGCCTCACGATTCCTTCTTGACGGTCGCCCTGTAGGAGCGAGCCTGCTCACGATGACGGCCCTGACGTCACCGCAACGGGTTCACTCCCGCAGCCCATTGTTGCGCACGCGGTAACGCACTCTTGATTGATCCAGGTTTGTACGCCGCCCTGCGCAAGGCATAAGCTTCGCCCCCTACGACTTTCGTCTCATCCGCCGTTTTCAGGAAAGGCCCCATGTCCAGTCAGTTCCCCGAAGCACGTCCACGCCGTCTGCGCCGCAATGCGAGCCTGCGCAGCCTGTTCCAGGAAACCGAATTCACCCTCAACGATCTGGTGCTGCCGATTTTCGTCGAGGAAGAGATCGACGACTTCGTGCCGATCAAGAGCATGCCCGGCGTGATGCGCATTCCCGAGCGCAAGCTGGCCGGCGAGATCGAGCGTTACGCCCGCGCCGGGATCAAGTCGGTGATGACGTTCGGCGTGTCCCACCACCTGGACGCCAACGGCAGCGACACCTGGCGCGAGAACGGGCTGGTGTCGCGCATGTCGCGGATCGCCAAGGATGCCGTGCCGGAAATGATCGTGATGTCCGACACCTGCTTCTGCGAGTACACCGACCACGGCCATTGCGGCGTGATGCACAACCATGAGGTGGACAACGACCAGACCCTGATCAACCTCGGCAAGCAAGCCGTGGCCGCCGCCCGCGCCGGGGCCGACGTGATCGCGCCGTCGGCGGCGATGGACGGCCAGGTGCAGGCGATCCGCCGGGCGCTGGATGAGGCCGGGTTCGCCCAGACCGCGATCATGGCCTATTCGACCAAGTTCGCCTCGGCCCTCTACGGCCCGTTCCGCGAGGCCGGCGGCAGCGCGCTCAAGGGCGACCGCAAGAGCTACCAGATGAACCCGATGAACCGCCGCGAAGCCCTGCGCGAGTCGCTGCTGGACGAACAGGAAGGCGCCGATGCGCTGATGGTCAAGCCGGCCGGCGCGTACCTGGACATCATCCGCGACATCCGCCAAGCCTCCAACTTGCCGCTGTCGGCATACCAGGTCAGCGGCGAGTACGCGATGATCAAGTTCGGCGCCCAGGCCGGCGCCATCGACGAAGACCGCGTGGTGCGCGAAAGCCTCGGCGCGATCAAACGGGCCGGTGCGGACCTGATCTTCACCTACTTCGCGATGGATCTGGCCCTGGCCGGGATCTGACCGACCCCTCCATCTTGGATGTGGGAGCCGGCCTGCGGGCGATGGCAGTGGGTCAGGCGACAGGGGTGTCGGCAGTGCCGGCCTCATCGCTTGCAGGCAAGCTCCTACAGGGTTTTGTGGTGGATCCAGATCCTGCAAACACCCGTGATACCTGTGGGAGATCCTGCAAACATCCGGGGTACCTGTGGGAGCTGGCTTGCCAGCGATGGCGGTAGGTCAGGCAACAGAGATGTCGGCTGAACTGGCCTCATCGCTGGCAAGCCAGCTCCCACAAGTTTTGTGGTGTACCTGGATCCTGCAAACACCCGGGGTACCTGTGGGAGCTGCGGTGCGACGATTCGACTTGCCAGCGATGGCGTCAGTCCGGGCGCCGCAAGGCCGGGTCAGTTGAAGAACGGCCGGAT
>NZ_NEIP01000025.1:0-50027 GCF_002112745.1 Pseudomonas sp. B7(2017)
TGGAACCACCTGATCCCATCCCGAACTCAGAAGTGAAACGATGCATCGCCGATGGTAGTGTGGGGTTTCCCCATGTGAGAGTAGGTCATCGTCAAGATTAAATTCCGAAACCCCAACTGCGAAAGCGGTTGGGGTTTTGTTTTGCCCGCAGGAAAGTTCCTACGTCGAGTTTCCTGGTGGGGGGGGCACTCGCAGGGGGCATGGCTGATGATTGCCGTGCAGAAGAGGGGTGTGGGGCTGTTCAGGATGGCCTCTCGCAAACGCAAGCGATTGTTTGCGCCCCAACTGCAATGGTGGCAGCACGTGGCTGTGATGACCGCAGAGAGGGGCTGTGCCGCGCCCTGGAGGCGTCGAGCGATGGGCATTGGTCGCTGCACTTCCAATGCCTTGCCTCGGCTTGATCGCCGCGCAGCGCGGTTCTGGTCGAGCTGGCGCCGTGCAATTGATCAGCCGCAGTGGCGATGACGAGTTTCTTGCCATTGCTGATGGCGGGACATTGCTCGCCACTATCCGGAAACGGGCAGTGGCAGCGCCCAATGCATGGGCGCATGCCTGATCAGATTCGCGATCGGTGGGGGAAGGGGTGAGAGATAAACCCCAAAAACAAAAAAGCCCGCTGTTAGCGGGCTCTAGAGATGTTACGTAGACGTTGGTAGTCGTCTATGTGTTGCAGATGGTGCCCCGAGGGAGACTCGAACTCCCACTCCTTTCGAAAACGGATTTTGAATCCGCCGCGTCTACCAATTCCGCCATCAGGGCTTAATGGCGGCGAAGTATAGAGAGGCGTCTACCGTTGGTCAATCACGTTTCATGGTCAATTTTTGATATTTCCGCTAGACTTTCCGGCCCTGCCAGACGAACCCCATCATGCGTGTTGCTGACTTTACCTTCGAGCTTCCTGATTCGTTGATCGCCCGCCATCCGTTGGCCGAGCGACGCGGTAGCCGGCTGTTGACCCTGGACGGGGTCAGCGGTGCCCTGGCACACCGTCAATTCACTGATTTGCTTGAGCATTTGCGCCCTGGCGATCTGATGGTGTTCAACAATACCCGGGTGATTCCGGCGCGGTTGTTCGGGCAGAAGGCGTCCGGCGGCAAGCTGGAGATCCTCATCGAACGGGTGCTCGACACGCACCGCGTGCTGGCCCATGTGCGCTCCAGCAAGTCGCCCAAGCCGGGTTCGAAGATCCTCATCGATGGCGGCGGCGAGGCCGAGATGCTGGCCCGTCACGACGCGCTGTTCGAGCTGGGGTTCGCCGAAGAGGTGCTGCCGCTGCTCGACCGCGTCGGGCACATGCCGTTGCCTCCTTATATTGACCGTCCTGACGAAGGCGCCGACCGCGAGCGTTACCAGACCGTGTACGCCGAGCGCCTCGGCGCGGTGGCGGCACCGACCGCCGGCCTGCATTTCGACCAGACCCTGATGGAGGCGATCGCCGCCAAGGGCGTCGAGACCGCGTTCGTCACGCTGCACGTCGGCGCGGGCACGTTCCAGCCGGTGCGGGTCGAGAAGATCGAAGACCATCACATGCACAGCGAATGGCTGGAAGTCGGCCAGGACGTGGTCGATGCCGTCGCCGCCTGCCGTGCGCGGGGTGGGCGGGTGATCGCGGTGGGCACCACCAGCGTGCGTTCGCTGGAGAGCGCCGCCCGCGACGGCGTGCTCAAGCCGTTCAGCGGCGACACCGACATCTTCATCTACCCGGGCCGGCCGTTCCATGTGGTCGACGCCTTGGTCACCAACTTCCATTTGCCCGAATCCACGCTGTTGATGCTGGTTTCGGCGTTCGCCGGTTATCCGGAGACCATGGCGGCTTACAAGGCTGCGGTCGACAACGGTTACCGCTTTTTCAGCTACGGTGATGCGATGTTCATCACCCGCAACCCCGCTCCACGCGGCCCAGAGGAAACAGTATGAGTCGCACCTGTCGCATGTCGTTCGAGTTGCTCGCCACCGACGGCAAGGCCCGCCGTGGCCGCCTGACCTTCCCGCGCGGCACCGTCGAGACCCCGGCGTTCATGCCGGTGGGCACCTACGGCACCGTCAAGGGCATGTTGCCGCGGGACATCGAGGCGATCGGCGCAGAGATCATCCTGGGCAACACCTTCCACCTGTGGCTGCGTCCGGGCATGGAAGTGATCAAGAAGCACGGCGACCTGCATGACTTCATGCAGTGGAAAGGCCCGATCCTGACCGACTCCGGCGGCTTCCAGGTGTTCAGCCTCGGCGCCATGCGCAAGATCAAGGAGGAGGGCGTGACCTTCGCCTCTCCGGTCGACGGCGCCAAGGTGTTCATGGGGCCGGAAGAATCGATGCAGGTCCAGCGCGACCTGGGTTCCGACATCGTGATGATCTTCGACGAATGCACCCCATACCCGGCCGACGAAGACGTCGCGCGGGTGTCCATGGAGCTGTCCCTGCGCTGGGCCCAGCGTTCGAAGAACGCCCACGGCGACAACACGGCGGCGCTGTTCGGCATCGTCCAGGGCGGCATGCACCAGGATCTGCGCATGCGCTCGCTCGAAGGCCTGGACAAGATCGGCTTCGACGGCCTGGCCATCGGCGGCCTGTCGGTGGGCGAGCCCAAGCACGAAATGATCAAGGTGCTGGACTACCTGCCTGGCCAGATGCCTGCTGACAAACCTCGTTACCTTATGGGCGTTGGCAAACCGGAAGATCTGGTTGAGGGTGTGCGCCGCGGGGTGGACATGTTCGATTGCGTGATGCCGACCCGCAATGCCCGCAACGGGCATCTGTTCATCGACACCGGTGTGCTGAAGATCCGTAACGCGTTCCATCGCCATGATGATTCGCCGCTGGATCCGACCTGCGATTGCTACACCTGCCGGAACTTCTCCCGCGCTTATCTGCACCACTTGGACAAATGCGGCGAAATGCTCGGCAGCATGCTCAATACCATCCACAATTTGCGCCATTATCAGGTGCTGATGGCTGGTTTGCGCGAGGCTATTCAACAGGGTACATTGGCCGCCTTCGTCGAGGCCTTCTATGCCAAGCGCGGGCTTCCCGTACCGCCTTTGGACTGAGTTTCCTGACCCCAAGATTCAACATTTTTGCAACTGGAGTGCTAAATGAGCTTTTTTATCTCTAACGCCATGGCCGACGCGGCTGCACCGGCTGCGGCGCCTGTCGGCGGCGGCTTCGAGTGGATTTTCCTGGTCGGTTTCCTGGTCATCTTCTACCTGATGATCTGGCGTCCGCAGGCCAAACGCGCCAAAGAGCAGAAAAACCTGCTGAGCAGCCTGCAGAAGGGCGACGAAGTGGTCACCACCGGCGGCATCGCCGGCAAGATCACCAAAGTGGCCGATGACTTCGTGGTGCTGGAAGTGTCCGACACCGTGGAAATGAAGTTCCAGAAGGGCGCGATCGCCGCCACGCTGCCAAAAGGCACGCTCAAGGCGATCTAAAGTTTCAACTTCCACTCAATCGACGGGGCGCGCAAGGCGCCCCGCGTCATAGCGGGCGGCGTGATGCTGAACAAATATCCTCTGTGGAAATACATTCTGATCCTGGCGGTGCTAGCGATCGGTCTGATTTATTCCGCTCCCAATCTGTACCCCGATGACCCGGCCATCCAGATCAGCGGCGCCAGCACGGCCCTGCAGGTCAACCAGGCCGACCTGGACCGTGCGGGTACTGCGCTCAAGGAATCCGGGATCGCCGTCAAGGCCGCGAGCCTGTCTGCCAACGGCAAGGGCGGCCTGATCCGCCTGACCAAGGCTGAAGACCAGCTGCCGGCCAAGGACGTGGTGCGCAAGGCATTGGGTGACGACTACGTCGTCGCGCTGAACCTGGCCCAGACCACGCCGCAGTGGCTGCGCAACCTGGCCGCGCACCCGATGAAGCTGGGTCTCGACCTGTCCGGCGGTGTGCACTTCCTGCTGGAAGTGGACATGGACAAGGCCATCGACGCTCGCCTGAAAATCTACGAAGGCGAAGTCAAGAGCCTGCTGCGCAAAGAGAAGCTGCGCTACCGCAGCCTGCCGCAACTGGGTGGCGCCATCCAGCTGGGCTTCAGCGACGATGCGTCCCGCGAACAGGCCCGTGCGCTGATCCGCAAGAGCTTCAACGATTTCGACATTGTTCCGGCCGACCTCAACGGCCAGCCGGTGCTGCGTCTGGCGATGACCCCGGCCAAGCTGGTGGAAATCCGCGAATACTCCATCAAGCAGAACCTGACCACGGTGCGTAACCGCGTCAACGAGCTGGGTGTCGCCGAACCGATCGTCCAGCGCCAGGGCGCCAACCGTATCGTGGTTGAGCTGCCGGGCGTGCAGGACACCGCCGAAGCCAAGCGGATCCTGGGCAAGACGGCCAACCTTGAGTTCCGCCTGGCCGCCGAGCCGGGTGCCTCCAAGGCCACCTCCGAGACCTTCGAGTTCCGCGAGGGCAAGCGTCCTCCGGCGCAGATCGAGCGCAGCCTGATCATCACCGGTGACCAGGTGACCGACGCCAAGGCCGGTTTCGGCGAGCACGGCACCCCTGAAGTGAACATCCGCCTGGACGGTCACGGCGGCGAGCTGATGAGCCGTGCGACCCGCAGCAACGTCGGTCGCAGCATGGCGGTGATCTTCATCGAGCAGCGTCCGGTCACCACCTACACCAAGCAGGTGGTCGACGGCGTAGAGAAAGACGTGGCGGTGCAGTCGTTCAAGGAAGAGAAGAAGATCATCAGCCTGGCGACCATCCAGTCGCCGCTGGGCGCGCAGTTCCGCATCACCGGCCTGAACGGCCAGGGCGAGTCCTCCGAACTGGCGCTGCTGCTGCGCGCCGGCGGCCTGGCGGCGCCGATGTACTTTGCCGAAGAACGCACCATCGGCCCGAGCCTGGGTGCGGACAACATCACCAAAGGCATCGACGCTTCGCTGTGGGGCATGCTGTTCGTCTCGCTGTTCATCATCGCCATCTACCGCTTCTTCGGTCTGATCGCCACGGTCGCGCTGGCCGTGAACATGGTGATGTTGCTGGCGCTGATGTCGCTGCTGGGCGCGACGCTGACCCTGCCGGGCATCGCCGGCATCGTGTTGACCATGGGCATGGCGGTCGACGCCAACGTGCTGATCTTCTCGCGGATCCGCGAAGAGATCGCCGCCGGCATGACCGTGCAGCGCGCCATCAACGAAGGCTTCGGCCGGGCGTTCACCGCGATCCTCGATGCCAACCTGACCACCCTGCTGGTCGGCGGCATCCTCTTCGCCATGGGCACCGGCCCGGTGAAGGGCTTCGCGGTGACCATGTCCCTCGGGATCTTTACCTCGATGTTCACGGCCATCATGGTGACCCGCGCGATGGTCAACCTGATCTTCGGCGGTCGTGACTTCAAGAAGTTGTGGATTTAAGGGGCTGCCATGTTACGTACTATCAACTTCATGGGCGTTCGCAACTTCGCGTTCGGCGTCACATTGTTCCTGACGGCCCTGGCCTTGTTCAGCGTGTTCCACAAGGGCATGAACTGGGGCCTGGACTTCACCGGCGGTACGCTCATCGAGCTGACCTACGAGCGTCCGGCCGACGTCACCAAGGTGCGCGAGCAACTGACGACGGCCGGTTACCACGAGGCCGTCGTGCAGAACTTCGGCGCGACCACCGACCTGCTGGTGCGCATGCCGGGTGAAGACCCGCAGTTGGGCCATCAGGTGGCCGAGGCGCTGCAGAAGGTCGGCGGCGAGAACCCGGCGACCGTCAAGCGCGTCGAGTTCGTGGGCCCGCAGGTGGGCGAGGAGCTGCGTGACCAGGGCGGCCTGGGCATGCTGCTGGCGTTGGGCGGCATCCTGCTCTACCTGGCTTTCCGCTTTCAGTGGAAATTCGCGGTGGGCGCCATCGTTTCGCTGATCCACGACGTGATCGTGACCATCGGCATCCTGTCGTTCTTCCAGATCACCTTCGACCTGACGGTGCTGGCGGCGGTGCTGGCGATCATCGGCTACTCGCTCAACGACACCATCGTGGTGTTCGACCGGGTTCGCGAGAACTTCCGTGTGCTGCGCAAGGCCAACCTGATCGAGAACATCAACATCTCGACCACCCAGACCCTGCTGCGCACCATGGCGACCTCGATCTCGACGTTGCTGGCGATCGCGGCGCTGCTGTTCTTCGGCGGCGACAACCTGTTCGGCTTCTCCATCGCCCTGTTCATCGGTGTTCTGGCGGGTACCTACTCGTCGATCTACATCGCCAACGTGGTGCTGATCTGGCTGAACCTGACCAGCGAAGACCTGATCCCTCCGGCCAACACCGACAAGGAAATCGACGACCGTCCTTGAGGCCGGCTTCTCCTGACGGTGTCACCCGAAAAAGGCGCGAGTTGAACTCGCGCCTTTTTTCATGCTCCAAGGCTGGGAGAAGCGCGGGCACGCCCCGCATGTGATGGTCAGGAGGTTCATGTGAACAAGTCGTTGCTGGTTGGTGCGGTATTGGGTGCTGTCGGTGTGACCGCCGGGGGTGCTGTTGCTACCTACAGCCTGGTGAAAAGCGGCCCTGAGTACGCGCAAGTGCTGGCTGTCGAGCCGGTCAAGACGCAGATCAAGACTCCACGTGAAGTGTGCAAGGACGTCACCGTGACCCGTCAAGCGCCGGTGAAGGATCAGCACCAGATCGCCGGTACGGTGGTCGGTGCGCTGGCCGGCGGCCTTTTGGGCAACCAGATCGGCGGCGGCACCGGCAAGAAGATCGCCACGGTGGCCGGTGCGGTCGGCGGCGGTTACGCCGGCAACAAGGTGCAGGAGGGCATGCAGGAGCGTGACACCTACACCACGACGCAGACACGCTGCAACACCGTGAATGACATCAGCGACAAGGTCGTCGGCTACGACGTTCGTTACTCGCTGGACGGCAAGGAAGGCAAAGTGCGGATGGACCGGGATCCGGGCAACCAGATTCCGGTGGACAAGGAAGGCAAGTTGATCCTGTCCCAGGTCCAACCCGGGCAGTGATCAAACATGAAAAAGCACCCTGCGGGGTGCTTTTTTGTGCCTGTCGTTCGGCGTACGACTTGGGGGCTTGGCTGACTCCATCGCCAGCAGGCTGGCTCCCACATGGACTGTGGTGGCTGCCGAAAGCGTGCCAATCACAGGCATAAAAAAAAGCACCCCGAAGGGTGCTTTTTTCGTATTGCGCAGCGCTTAACGCTTCATCGAGGCCGGCAGGTGCGGCTGGATGGCGGTCAGCACGGCCTTGAAGCATTTGGTGTTGCCGGCGACGACGTGGCCTTTCTCCAGGAAGTCGTGACCGCCGGTGAAGTCGCTCACCAGGCCGCCCGCTTCCTGAATCAGCAGGGCGCCGGCTGCCATGTCCCACTCGGACAGGCCCGATTCCCAGAACGCGTCGAAACGGCCGGCGGCCACGTAGGCCAGATCCAGGCTCGCCGAACCTGCGCGACGGATGCCGGCGGTCTGGCCCACCAGGGCGCGGAACATGCCCAGGTAGTTGTCCAGGTTGTCCATCTGGTCGTCACGGAACGGGAAACCGGTGCCCAGCAGGGCGCCGTCCAGGCTGGTGCGGCCGCTGACGCGCAGGCGACGACCGTTCAGTTGGGCGCCACGGCCACGGCTGGCGGTGAACTCTTCCTGACGGACCGGATCCAGGACAACGGCGTGTTCCAGGCGGCCACGGTATTTGCAGGCGATGCTGACCGCGAAGTGAGGGATGCCGCGCAGGAAGTTGGTGGTGCCGTCCAGCGGATCGATGATCCACAGGTACTCTTCGCCTTCGATGCCGGAGCCAGCGTGCATGCCGGTCTCTTCACCCATGATCGAATGATTCGGGTAGGCCTTGCGCAGGGCGTCGATGATTTTCTGTTCGGCGGCGCGGTCCACCTCGGACACGTAGTCCTTGGCGTCTTTTTCGTCGACCTTGATGGTATCCAGGCGCTCGATGGAGCGGAAGATCAGTTCACTGGCGCTGCGGGCGGCGCGCAGCGCGATATTCAGCATGGGCTGCATGGATGTGTCACCTAAGGTTGTTAAAGAAAGCCGCGCATTCTATCAGAAGTTTTCTTCAGGTGAAGGTCGCTGTTCGCATTCATGGCTTAACGGTAGGCTGTTCTGTAAGATTTGCACCCCTTTCCCGAGTCCGAGAGCCTGCGCCGTGCTGCAAAACATTCGTGTCGTCCTGGTCAACACCAGCCATCCGGGCAACATCGGCGGGACCGCGCGCGCCATGAAGAACATGGGGCTTTCGCGGCTGGTGCTGGTGGAGCCCCGGGTGTTTCCGCACCACGAAGCCGACGCCCGCGCCTCGGGCGCCGGCGACATCCTTGAAAACGCGCAAGTCGTCGCCACCTTGGAAGACGCGCTGGTCGGCTGCAACCTGGTGCTGGGCACCAGCGCCCGTGACCGGCGGATCCCGTGGCCGTTGCTCGATCCTCGCGAATGCGGCGCAAAAGTGGTCTCGGAAGCCGGGCAGGGCGCGGAAATCGCTTTGGTGTTCGGGCGCGAGGACTCCGGCCTGACCAACGAAGAGCTGCAGCGATGTCACTACCACGTGCACATCCCCTCCGATCCGGAGTTCAGCTCGCTGAACCTCGGGGCGGCGGTGCAGGTGTTGAGCTATGAAGTGCGTATGGCGTGGCTGGCGGCGCAGGGCCAGCCGAGCAAGTTCGAGAAGGAAGAGGTGGCCTCCGTCAAAAGCAATGAGCTGGCGACCATGGATGAGCTGGAGCGGTTCTATGAGCACCTGGAACAGACCCTGGTGGCCATCGAGTTCCTCGATCCTGAGAAGCCGCGGCACTTGATGGCGCGCCTGCGCCGGTTGTACGGACGCAGCTCGGTCAGCCGGGCGGAAATGAATATTTTGCGTGGCATCCTCACGGAAACCCAGAAAGCGGCCCGTGGCGAGCTCCTTAAACGGAAGGAATGATGATGTTCGAACGTTTACGTGAAGATATCCAGAGCGTATTCCACCGAGACCCGGCGGCGCGTAACGCTTTTGAGGTTCTGACCTGCTACCCCGGCATGCACGCGATCTGGATCCATCGGCTGTCGGCGATGCTGTGGCGCGCGGAGCTGAAATGGCTGGCGCGACTGGTGTCGAACTTCGGCCGCTGGCTGACCGGGATCGAGATCCATCCGGGGGCGAAGGTCGGTCGCCGCTTCTTCATCGACCACGGCATGGGCATCGTGATCGGTGAAACGGCCGAGATCGGCGACGACGTGACTCTGTACCAGGGCGTGACCCTCGGCGGCACCAGCTGGAACAAGGGCAAGCGTCACCCGACGCTGGGCGACGGCGTGGTGGTCGGGGCCGGCGCGAAAGTGCTCGGACCGTTCACCGTGGGTGCCGGCGCCAAGGTCGGCTCCAATGCGGTGGTCACCAAGGAAGTGCCGCCGGGCGCGACCGTGGTGGGCATTCCGGGGCGGATCATCGTCAAGTCCGATGACGAGCTGGACGCCAAGCGTAAGGCGATGGCCGAGAAAATCGGCTTCGATGCCTATGGCGTCAGCGGCGACATGCCGGATCCGGTGGCCCGGGCCATCGGTCAGTTGCTCGATCACCTGCAGGCGGTGGACGGGCGGCTGGAGGGCATGTGCGGCGCACTGAAGGATCTGGGCAGCAATTACTGTGCGAAAGATCTGCCTGAGCTGCGCGAAGAAGACTTCGCCTGCGTCAAGGGCAAGGAAGACACCACGGCGGGATGAGGCCTGCCCGAGGGGCGGCGCGAGCGGCGCCGGCCTTCGGGTGTCGTGATCAGGCAACGGCGCAGCGCTGGCCGGTGTGCCATTAAGCCGCAGACCCTGCTATCATGCGCGCGCTCTTTGCGGGTAAACCCGACTAAAGCACTAGGTCTTATAGTTGACTTAAATGCTCGGGAATTGCATACTCCCGCCCATTCCGAACTCCGTGGTAATTGTCCATGCGACTGACTACAAAAGGCCGATACGCCGTGACCGCCATGCTTGACCTGGCGTTGCACGCGCAGCACGGGCCCGTGTCCCTGGCCGATATCTCCGAGCGCCAAGGCATTTCCCTGTCCTATCTCGAACAGCTGTTCGCCAAGCTGCGCCGCAGCAACCTGGTGTCCAGCGTCCGTGGTCCGGGCGGCGGTTACCAGCTGTCCCGCGACATGCAGGGCATCCAGGTCGCTCAGGTGATCGATGCGGTCAACGAATCGGTCGATGCGACCAAATGCCAGGGCCAGGGCGATTGCCATTCCGGCGACACCTGCCTGACCCATCACCTGTGGTGCGACCTCAGCCTGCAGATCCACGAATTTCTCAGCGGTATCAGCTTGGCCGACCTCGTAACTCGCCGTGAGGTGCAGGAAGTGGCCCAGCGCCAGGATCAGCGTCGTTGCAATGGCAAGGCGCCGCGCCTGGACAAGATTGAAGCGTCCGCCGTCGAATGACAGCCAGAGAGCCAGCGGTACGCCAGCCAGCCTGATTTAGGAGATAGTCCATGAAATTGCCGATTTACCTTGATTACTCTGCGACCACCCCGGTCGATCCGCGCGTTGCGCAAAAGATGAGTGAATGCCTGCTGGTCGACGGGAACTTCGGTAACCCGGCGTCCCGCTCCCACGTGTTCGGCTGGAAGGCCGAAGAAGCCGTGGAGAACGCCCGTCGTCAGGTGGCCGACCTGGTCAACGCCGACCCGCGCGAAATCGTCTGGACCTCCGGTGCCACCGAGTCCGACAACCTGGCAATCAAGGGTGCGGCACATTTCTACGCCTCCAAGGGCAAGCACCTGATCACCACCAAGATCGAACACAAGGCCGTCCTCGACACCATGCGCCAACTGGAGCGCGAAGGTTTCGAAGTGACCTACATCGAGCCTCGTGAAGACGGTCTGGTCACCCCGGAAATGGTCGAAGCCGCCCTGCGCGAAGACACCATCCTGGTGTCGGTGATGCACGTGAACAACGAGATCGGCACGATCAACGACATCGCTGCCATCGGCGAACTGACCCGTTCCAAAGGCATCCTGTTCCACGTCGACGCCGCTCAGTCCACCGGCAAGGTCGAGATCGACCTGCAGAAGCTGAAAGTCGACATGATGTCGTTCTCCGCCCACAAGACCTACGGCCCTAAAGGCATCGGCGCGCTGTACGTCAGCCGCAAGCCGCGCGTGCGCATCGAAGCGACCATGCACGGCGGCGGTCACGAGCGCGGCATGCGCTCCGGCACCCTGGCGACCCACCAGATCGTCGGCATGGGCGAAGCCTTCCGCGTGGCCAAGGAAGACATGGCCGCCGAGAACGTGCGGATCAAGGCCCTGAGCGACCGCTTCTACAAGCAGGTCGAGCACCTGGAAGAGCTGTACGTCAACGGCAGCCTGACCGCCCGCGTTCCGCACAACCTGAACCTGAGCTTCAACTATGTCGAAGGCGAGTCGCTGATCATGGCGCTCAAGGACCTGGCGGTATCGTCCGGTTCGGCCTGCACCTCGGCGTCGCTGGAGCCTTCGTACGTGCTGCGCGCCCTGGGCCGCAACGACGAACTGGCGCACAGCTCGATCCGCTTCACCTTCGGCCGCTTCACCACCGAAGAAGAGATCGACTACGCCGCGCAGAAGGTCTGCGAGGCCGTCACCAAGCTGCGCGCCCTGTCGCCGCTGTGGGACATGTACAAAGACGGTGTCGACATTTCGAAGATCGAGTGGGCGGCACACTGATTTCAAGTCGCCGCGAACCAGCCCTGCGGCCAGAGGCGGCAGGGCCCAAAGAGCGACTCTCTGATGAGTGAGGATTAAGCATCATGGCTTACAGCGAAAAGGTCATCGACCACTACGAAAACCCGCGCAACGTCGGCAAGATGAACGCCGAAGACCCGGATGTCGGCACCGGCATGGTCGGCGCCCCGGCGTGCGGCGACGTGATGCGCCTGCAGATCAAGGTCAACGAGCAGGGCGTGATCGAAGACGCCAAGTTCAAGACCTACGGCTGCGGTTCGGCGATCGCTTCCAGCTCCCTGGCCACCGAGTGGATGAAGGGCAAGACCCTGGACGAAGCCGAAACCATCAAGAACACCCAACTGGCTGAAGAACTGGCCCTGCCGCCGGTGAAGATCCACTGCTCCGTGCTCGCCGAGGACGCCATCAAGGCGGCCGTGCGCGACTACAAGCAGAAGAAAGGTTTGCTCTAACAGCACACATCGCAAGATGTAAGGAGTCTCGATGGCCATCAGCATGACAGAAGCCGCCGCCAAGCATGTGCGCCGTTCCCTGGACGGTCGCGGCAAGGGCGAAGGGATCCGCTTGGGCGTCCGTACCACGGGCTGCTCGGGGCTGGCCTATGTGCTGGAATTCGTCGATGCCCTGGGCGAAGACGACCAGGTGTTCGAAAGCCATGGCGAAAAGGTGATCATCGATCCCAAGAGCCTGGCGTACCTGGACGGCACCGAACTCGATTTCGTCAAGGAAGGGTTGAACGAAGGCTTCAAGTTCAACAACCCCAACGTGCGCGGTGAGTGTGGCTGCGGCGAAAGCTTCAACGTCTGAGGCCGCTCGTGGGTATTCCTTGTCATTTCGCCCTGTTTGACCTGCAACCGGATTTCCGCCTGGATCTCGAGCAGTTGGCCACGCGCTACCGCGAGCTGGCGCGCGGGGTTCACCCTGACCGCTTCGCCGACGCCTCCGAGCGCGAGCAGCGGTTGGCGCTTGAGCAGTCCGCCCGGCTCAACGAGGCGTACCAGACCCTCAAGAGCCCCCCGCAACGCGCGCGTTACCTGCTCACCATGAGCGGGCGTGAGCTGCCGCTGGAGGTCACGGTGCACGATCCGGAGTTCCTGCTGCAGCAGATGGAGCTGCGCGAGGAGCTCGAGGATCTGCAGGACAGCGCCGACCTGGACGGTGTCGCCGCCTTCAAGCGCCGGCTGAAGGCCGCCCAGGACCGATTGAACGAAAGCTTCGCAGCCTGCTGGAACGACGCGGCGCAACGCGAGCAGGCCGAACGCCTGATGCGGCGCATGCAGTTCCTCGACAAGCTCTCCTACGAAGTGCGCCAGTTAGAAGAGCGCCTCGACGATTAACCCAGTGCCGCTCCGGTCGCACGCCTGATATACAGATAAGTCCTGATCACGATGGCCCTACTGCAGATCGCCGAACCCGGCCAAAGTCCTCAACCGCACCAGCGCCGTCTGGCTGTGGGGATCGACTTGGGCACTACCAATTCGCTGGTCGCTGCGTTGCGCAGTGGTCTTTCCGAGCCGCTGGCCGACGCCCAAGGGCAGGTGATCCTGCCGTCCGCCGTGCGTTATCACGCCGACCGCGTCGAAGTCGGCGAGTCGGCCAAGCTGGCCGCGTCCTCCGATCCCCTGAACACCGTGCTGTCGGTCAAGCGCCTGATGGGGCGCGGCCTGTCCGACGTCAAGCAGTTGGGCGAGCAACTGCCGTACCGCTTCGTCGGCGGCGAGTCGCACATGCCGTTCATCGACACGGTCCAGGGGCCGAAAAGCCCGGTCGAAGTCTCCGCCGACATCCTGAAGGTGCTGCGTCAGCGCGCTGAAGCGACGCTGGGCGGCGAGCTGGTCGGCGCGGTGATCACGGTGCCGGCCTATTTCGATGATGCTCAGCGCCAGGCCACCAAGGATGCGGCGAAGCTCGCCGGCCTGAACGTGCTGCGCCTGCTCAACGAGCCGACCGCGGCCGCTGTGGCCTATGGCCTGGATCAGCACGCCGAAGGCCTGGTCGCGATCTACGACCTGGGCGGCGGTACGTTCGATATTTCGATTCTGCGCCTGACCGGCGGAGTCTTCGAAGTGCTGGCCACCGGTGGCGACAGCGCCCTGGGCGGCGATGACTTCGACCACGCCGTCGCCGGCTGGATCATCGAGGGCGCCGGCCTGTCCGTCGATCTCGATCCGGGCGCGCAACGCAACCTGCTGCAGACCGCCTGCGCGGCCAAGGAAGCGTTGACCGACGCCGCTGCCGTCGAGGTCGTCTACGGCGACTGGAAGGCGCAGCTGACCCGCGAAGCGTTCGACGCATTGATCGAGCCGATGGTCGCCCGCAGCCTCAAGGCCTGCCGCCGCGCGGTGCGTGACTCGGGCATTGAGCTTGAAGACGTCCATGCCGTGGTCATGGTCGGCGGTTCGACCCGTGTGCCGCGTGTGCGCGAAGCCGTCGCCGAAGCCTTCGGCCGTCAGCCGCTGACCTCTATCGACCCGGATCAAGTGGTGGCCATCGGGGCCGCGATCCAGGCCGACACCCTGGCCGGCAACAAGCGTGACGGCGGCGAACTGCTGCTGCTCGACGTGATTCCGCTGTCCCTGGGGCTGGAAACCATGGGCGGGCTGATGGAGAAGGTGATTCCGCGCAACACCACCATCCCGGTCGCCCGCGCCCAGGACTTCACCACCTACAAGGACGGCCAGTCGGCCATGGCGATCCATGTGCTGCAGGGCGAGCGCGAGCTGATCAGCGATTGCCGCTCCCTGGCGCGCTTCGAACTGCGCGGGAT
This sequence comes from Pseudomonas sp. B7(2017), assembly GCF_002112745.1. NCBI lineage: Bacteria > Pseudomonadati > Pseudomonadota > Gammaproteobacteria > Pseudomonadales > Pseudomonadaceae > Pseudomonas > Pseudomonas sp. B7(2017). Next base: position 14,414 of record NZ_NEIP01000025.1, read on the forward strand.
CCCGGCGATGGTGGCTGGCGCGGCGAAGATCCGCGTGACCTTCCAGGTCGATGCCGATGGCCTGCTCAGCGTCTCCGCCCGTGAGTTGGGCTCGGGCGTCGAGGCCAGCATCCAGGTCAAGCCGTCCTACGGCCTGACCGACGGCGAAATCGCCAAGATGCTCAAGGATTCGTTCCAGCACGCCAACGACGACAAGGTCGCCCGTGTCCTGCGCGAGCAGCAGGTCGACGCCCAGCGTCTGGTCGAGGCGGTGCAGGCTGCCCTGGACGCCGACGGCGAGCGCCTGCTGGACGCCGAAGAACGCATGGTCATCGACCTGCAGGTGCAGGAACTGACCGAACTGATGAAAGGCACCGATGGCTTCGCCATCGAGCAGCAGACCAAGCGTCTGTCGCAAGTGACCGACGCCTTTGCCGCCCGCCGCCTGGATTCGACGGTGAAAGCCGCGCTGGCGGGGCGCAACCTGAATGAAATCGAGGATAACTGATGCCGCAGGTCATTTTTCTGCCACACGAGAAGTTCTGCCCTGATGGCATGGTGGTCGAGGCCGAGCCCGGCACGTCCATTCTCGAACTGGCCCACGAGCACCACATCGAGATGGAAAGCGCCTGCGGCGGCGTTTGCGCCTGCACCACCTGTCACTGCATCATTCGCGAGGGATTCGACTCGCTGGAAGAGGCCGACGAGCTGGAAGAGGACTTCCTCGACCGGGCCTGGGGCCTGGAAGCGCAGTCGCGCCTGGCCTGCCAGGCCATTGTCGGCGAGGACGACCTGACCGTCGAAATCCCGAAATATTCGCTTAACCATGCGGCCGAAGCGCCGCACTGACTGGTAAGACTGTCATGAGCTACGGCTGGAATGATGTTCAACGCATTGCAGAGGAGCTGGCCGAGGCCCATCCGGGCGTCGATCCGTACTCTGTCAATTTCGTCGACTTGAAAGAATGGATCATGGCGCTGCCGGATTTCGACAACAACTCGGGCCGTGTGGGCGAGAAAGTGTTGGAAGCGGTTCAGACGCTCTGGGCCGACGAGTTAGACTGATCGTCCTCGCAGGTTAGGCAATACCCAAGAACCCGCGTATAATTCGCGGGTTTAATTTTTCGCAAATTACTGTTTCTGGAGTTACACCATGGCTGTTCAACGTACTTTCTCCATCATCAAGCCTGACGCCGTTGCAAAAGGCGCTGCCGGCGAAATCGTTACCCGTTTCGAAAAGGCCGGTCTGAAAGTGGTTGCCTCGAAAATGAAGCAACTGTCCAAAGCCGAAGCCGAAGGCTTCTACGCTGAGCACAAAGAGCGCGGTTTCTTCGGTGACCTGGTTGCTTTCATGATCTCCGGTCCAGTGGTCGTTCAGGTTCTGGAAGGCGAAAACGCCATCGCTCGCAACCGTGAGCTGATGGGCGCCACCAACCCTAAAGAAGCTGCTGCCGGCACCATCCGCGCTGACTTCGCCGAGTCGATCGACGCCAACGCCGTTCACGGTTCGGACTCCGAAGCCGCTGCCGCTCGCGAAATCTCGTACTTCTTCGCAGCTACCGAAGTAACCACTCGCTAAGCATCGGCTTAAAGAGTGAAGGTGAATCCATGACGACATCGACTGCTAAAACCAACCTGCTGGGTCTGACCCAGCCGGAAATGGAAAAATTCTTCGACTCAATCGGGGAGAAGCGTTTCCGTGCCGGTCAGGTTATGAAATGGATTCACCACTTTGGCGTGGATGATTTCGACGCCATGACGAACGTCGGCAAGGCCTTGCGCGAAAAGCTCAAGGCCGTTGCCGAAATTCGTGGTCCCGAAGTGGTCAGCGAGGACATCTCCAGCGACGGCACCCGCAAGTGGGTGGTGCGCGTGGCGTCCGGCAGCTGCGTCGAGACCGTGTACATTCCCCAGGGCAAGCGCGGCACCCTCTGCGTTTCGTCCCAGGCAGGCTGTGCCCTGGACTGCAGTTTCTGCTCCACCGGCAAGCAAGGCTTCAACAGCAACCTCACCGCCGCCGAAGTCATCGGCCAGGTGTGGATTGCGAACAAATCCTTCGGCAGCGTTCCGGCCACCATCGACCGCGCCATCACCAACGTGGTGATGATGGGCATGGGCGAACCGCTGCTGAACTTCGACAACGTCGTGGCCGCCATGCATCTGATGATGGATGACCTGGGCTACGGGATCTCCAAGCGCCGCGTGACCCTGTCCACGTCGGGTGTGGTGCCGATGATCGATGAGCTGGCCAAGCACATCGACGTGTCCCTGGCGTTGTCCCTGCACGCACCGAACGATGCTCTGCGTAACCAGTTGGTGCCGATCAACAAGAAATACCCGCTCAAGATGCTGCTCGACTCCTGCGTGCGCTACATGTCCGCCCTCGGCGAGAAGCGTGTGCTGACCATCGAGTACACCTTGCTCAAGGACGTCAACGACAAGCTCGAGCATGCGCTCGAGATGATCGAGCTGCTCAAGGACATCCCCTGCAAGATCAACCTGATCCCGTTCAACCCGTTCCCGCATTCCGGGTACGAGCGGCCGAGCAACAACGCCATCCGCCGGTTCCAGGATCAGCTTCACCACGCAGGCTTCAACGTCACCGTGCGCACCACCCGTGGTGAGGACATCGACGCCGCCTGCGGTCAATTGGTAGGACAGGTGCTGGATCGCACCCGTCGCAGCGAACGCTACATCGCGGTGCGCGAATTGAGCGCCGACGGCGATCTGGCGCAGAACGCCGCGAACACTCACTAAGAGAGGATCTCTATGTCCCTGCGCTTCGCGCTGCTGTTGCTGTTGGCCAGCCTCTGTGCTGGCTGTGTCCTGTCGGGCGACTACAACCCGATGAAGACCAGCAAGGGCCGCGACGAGGCGCGGGCTGCCTACGTGCAGTTGGGGCTGGGTTATTTGCAACAGGGTATGACCGAGCGGGCCAAGGTGCCGCTGAAGAAGGCCCTGGAGCTGGACGGTTCGGATGCCGACGCCAATGCCGCCCTGGCGCTGGTGTTCCAGGCCGAGCTGGAGCCCCAGCTGGCCGACGAGCACTTTCGCAAGGCGCTGTCCGCCCGTCCCGCCGATGCCCGGATCCTCAACAACTACGGCAGTTTTCTCTACGAGCAGCAGCGTTACAAGGACGCCTACGAGCGATTTGAACAGGCAGCCGCCGATACCCTGTATCCTGAGCGTTCCCGGGTCTTCGAGAACCTCGGCATGACCGCGGCGAAGCTCGGCCAGCGCGACCTGGCGCAGCAACAGCTGGAAAAGGCGCTGCGCCTGAACCGTCAACAGCCGCGCGCGTTGCTGGAAATGGCTGAGTTGTCCTTCGAAGACAGGCATTATGTGCCCGCGCGAGACTATTACGACCGTTACAGCCAGTTGTCCGAGCAGAACGCACGCAGCCTGCTGCTCGGCGTGCGCCTGGCGAAAGTGTTTGAAGATCGCGACAAGGCCGCCAGTTACGGCCTGCAACTAAAACGACTCTATCCCGGTACGCCGGAATATCAGCAATACCTGTCGGAGCAATGATGAAAGCGGCGCATCCCGAAGTTGTAGCAGCGACTCGCGTTAACCCCGGTGAGACCTTGCGCCAGGCCCGCGAAAGCAATGGCTGGTCGCTGGCCGAAGTGGCCCTCAAGCTCAACCTCACCGTGACTTCCCTGAGCAACCTGGAGGCCGGTGCGTTCGACAAGCTGCCGGGGCATACCTTCGCTCGCGGCTACATTCGCGCCTACGCCAAATTGCTCGGCATGGATCAGGCTGTCCTGGTCCAGCAGTTCGACCAGTCCACCGGCACAGACTCCCAGGGCAGCAACGTGCACAGCCTGGGGCGGATCGAGGAGCCGGTGCGGGTTTCCCACACCATCTTGCGCATCGTCAGCCTGTTGCTGCTGATCGCGGTCATCGGCGGTGGTTTCGTCTGGTGGCAAGACCAGACCTCGCTGCGCACCAAGGATCTGATCGGCCTGGCGCCGGAGCACGTCGAAGTCGAAGGCGCCGACGGCACCACCCAGATCCACCCGATCGACGAGCCTGAAGACCAGGCCGTCGAAGAGGGCCAGGCCGAGGCTTCCGCCCCGCTGGCGCTGCCGCAGGGCGAAATCGCCGCTGAAACCGCCGCAGAAGCGACCGGCACCGAAGCGGCCGCTGCGCAGACTGCGCCGGCAGCGCCTGCCCCGACTGCAACGCCTGCCGCCCCGGTTCACACGCCGGCACCTGTCGTCGCCGCGCCTGCCCCTGTTGCTCCGGCCGCCCCTGCGCCAGCCGTTGTCGCCCCGGCGGCTCCGGTCGTCCAGGCGCCTGCGCCGGTTGCGGCACCAGCCGCCCCGGTGGCCGGCCAGGGCCAGGTTCAGGTGCAGTTCACCGCCGATTGCTGGACACAGGTCACCGACGGCAGCGGCAAGGTGCTGTTCAGCGGGCTGAAGCGCAAGGGCGACAGCCTGTCGGTCGCCGGCAAGCCTCCGTTCGCGGTGCGCCTGGGCTATGCCCGCGGCGCTCAGGTCAGCTACAACGGCCAGGCGGTCGATGTGGCTCCGTTCACCAGTGGCGAGACCGCTCGCCTGAAGTTGGGTCAATAAGTCATGCACGGCGAATCTCCAATCAAACGGCGCGAATCGCGCAAGATCTGGGTCGGCAACGTGCCGGTGGGCGGCGATGCGCCCATCGCTGTGCAGAGCATGACCAACAGCGACACCAATGACGTCGCCGCCACCGTCGCCCAGATCAACCGTCTGGAAGCCGCCGGCGTCGACATCGTGCGGGTGTCGGTGCCGGACATGGACGCCGCCGAGGCGTTCGGCAAGATCAAGCAACTGGTCAAGGTGCCGCTGGTGGCGGACATCCACTTCGACTACAAGATCGCGCTGCGAGTGGCCGAGCTGGGCGTCGATTGCCTGCGGATCAACCCGGGCAACATCGGTCGCGAAGACCGCGTGCGTGCGGTGGTCGACGCGGCCCGCGACCGCGGCATCCCGATCCGCATCGGCGTCAACGCCGGCTCCCTGGAAAAGGACCTGCAGAAGAAGTACGGCGAGCCGACCCCGGCCGCGCTGGTCGAATCCGCCCTGCGCCACGTCGAGCACCTCGAGCGCCTGAACTTCCAGGACTTCAAGGTCAGCGTGAAGGCCTCCGACGTGTTCATGGCCGTCGAAGCCTACCGCCTGCTGGCCAAGGAAATCGTCCAGCCGCTGCACCTGGGCATCACCGAAGCCGGTGGATTGCGCTCGGGCACGGTGAAATCCGCCGTGGGCCTCGGTATGCTGCTCGCCGAAGGGATCGGCGATACCATCCGCATCTCGCTGGCGGCCGACCCGGTCGAGGAAGTGAAAGTCGGTTACGACATCCTCAAGTCCTTGCATTTGCGTTCCCGAGGCATCAACTTCATCGCCTGCCCGAGCTGCTCGCGGCAGAACTTCGACGTGGTCAAGACCATGAACGAGCTGGAAGGGCGCCTCGAAGACCTGCTGGTGCCGCTGGATGTCGCGGTGATCGGCTGCGTGGTCAACGGCCCAGGCGAAGCCAAGGAAGCCCATATCGGCTTGACCGGCGGCACGCCCAACCTGATTTACATCGACGGCAAGCCGTCGCAGAAACTGACGAACGACAATCTGGTGGACGAGCTGGAAAAGCTGATCCGCGAGAAGGCGGCCGAGAAGGTCGAAGCCGACGCAGCGGTCATCGCGCGCGGCTGATCGAACGAATTAAGGAATCTTTGTGAGCAAGTCTCTGCAAGCCATCCGTGGCATGAACGACATCCTGCCCGAGCAGACCCCGGTATGGCGCTATTTCGAAGGCACCGTTTCGCGTCTGCTGGACAACTACGGCTACCGCCAGATCCGCATGCCGATCGTCGAGTTCACCGAGCTGTTCAAACGCTCGATCGGCGAAGTGACCGACATCGTCGAAAAAGAGATGTACACCTTCGAGGACCGTAACGGCGACTCCCTGACCCTGCGTCCGGAAGGCACCGCCGCATGCGTGCGCGCTGTGCTCGAGCACGGCATCACCGGGGGCGGCCAGGTGCAGAAGCTGTGGTACATCGGCCCGATGTTCCGTCACGAGCGTCCGCAGAAAGGCCGTTACCGCCAGTTCCACCAGATCGGCCTGGAAGTGTTCAACCTCGACGGCCCGGACATCGACGCCGAACTGATCGTGCTGACCTGGCGCCTGTGGGGCGAGCTGGGCATCCGCGATGCGGTCAAGCTTGAGCTCAACAGCCTGGGCACCAGCGAGTCCCGCGCCCGTTACCGCGATGCGCTGGTCGAGTACCTCTCGGCGCACCACGACAAACTGGACGAAGACAGCCAGCGCCGCCTCAAGACCAACCCGCTGCGCGTGCTCGACACCAAGAACGCCGACACCCAGGCCGTGCTGGTCGGTGCGCCGAAGATGGCGGACTACCTGGACGACGAGTCCCGCGCGCACTTCGAAGGCCTGAAGGCCCGTCTGGATGCCGTCGGCATTCCGTACGTGCTCAATCCGAAGCTGGTCCGCGGTCTCGACTACTACAGCAAGACCGTGTTCGAGTGGGTCACCGACAAGCTGGGCGCCCAGGGCACCGTGTGCGCGGGCGGCCGTTACGACGGCCTGGTCGAGCAGATGGGCGGCAAGCCGACCGCAGGCGTCGGTTTCGCCATGGGCATCGAGCGTCTGGTGCTGCTGCTGGAAACCCTGGAGCAGATCCCGGAAGAGATTTCCCGCCAGGTGGACGTCTACCTCTGCGCCTTCGGCGAAGAGGCCGAACTGGCCGGTCTGGCCCTGGCCGAGCGCGTGCGTGACGCGCTGCCGAACCTGCGTCTGCAGGTCAACGCCGGCGCCGGCAGCTTCAAGAGCCAGTTCAAGAAGGCCGACAAGAGCGGCGCGCTGTTCGCGCTGATCCTCGGCGACGACGAAATGGCCCAGCGCACCGTCGGCGTCAAACCCCTGCGTGGCCAGGGCGAACAACAAAACATCGGCTGGGACGCGCTCGCTGCGCACCTGGCCACCTGCGTCGTGCAGGGTTGAAGCTGTCAAACAGCCGAATTAGCGATCAAAGGAGTATTGGGGTGTCGAGTACCGAAGACGAACAGTTGGCGGATTTGAAGGACTGGTGGGCACGCAACGGCAAACCTCTGGTCACCGGCGGCCTGTTGGCGCTGGTCATCGTGTTCGGCTGGCAGGCTTTTCACAAGTACCAGAGCAACCAGGCGCAAGGCGCTTCGGTGCTCTATCAGCAATTGCTGGAAACCACGCTGACCCCTGACGGCAAGCCTGACGCCGCCCGCGTCACGGATCTGGCCGGCAAGCTCAACAGCGAATTCGGCGGCAGCGCCTATGCGCAGTACGGCAGCCTGTTCGTGGCCAAGGTGGCCGTCGACAGCGGCAAGCTGGACGACGCGGCGACCGAGCTCAAGGCCATCATCGACAAGCCGGCCAACCCGGCGCTGGGCGAAATCGCCCGTCAGCGCATGGCGCAGGTGCTGGGTGCGCAGAACAAGGCCGACGAAGCCCTGAAGCTGCTCGAAGGCGACGCCGACAAGGCGTTCCTCGCCACCCGCGAAGAACTCAAGGGCGACCTGCTGGTGCAGCTGGGCCGTACCGACGAAGCGAACGCGGCGTATCAAAAGGCCAAGGCGGCGCTGTCGGACGAGGCAGCGGTCGGTGGCCTTCAAATCAAGCTGGACGACCTGGCCAAAGGGGATGCGTGACGTGATCGGTTGGAAGCATGCAGCAGTGCTGGCTCTGGCCATTCTGGCCGCGGGTTGCAGCAGCAACAGCAAAAAGGAACTGCCACCGGCCGAACTGACCGACTTCAAAGAGGAAGTGGTTCTGCACAAGCAGTGGAGCCGCTCGATCGGTGACGGTCAGGGCGAAACCTACAACATGCTGGTGCCGGCGATCGACGGCGACAGTATCTACGCCGCCGACGTGACCGGCATCGTGATGGGCCTGGACCGCAGCAACGGCGACGTGAAGTGGAAAAAGGACCTTGAGCTGCCGGTGTCCGGCGCCGTGGGCGTGGGTTACGGCCTGGTGCTGATCGGCACGCTGCGTGGTGAAGTCGTCGCGCTCGACGCCATCAACGGCGAAGAGAAGTGGCGTTCACGGGTCAACAGCGAAGTCCTCGCGCCGCCGGCCAACAACGGCGACGTGGTGGTGGTGCAGACCCAGGACGACCGTCTGATCGGCCTGGACGCGTCCACCGGCAACCAGCGCTGGGTGTATGACAGCACCCCGGCCGTGCTGACCCTGCGCGGCACCAGCGCGCCGATCGTCACCAACCGCCTGGCGGTGGCTGGCCTGTCGACCGGCAAGGTGGTCGCGGTGGATATCTCCAACGGCGTGCCGGTGTGGGAGCAGCGCATCGCGATCCCGCAGGGCCGTTCCGAACTGGAGCGTGTGGTCGACATCGACGGCGGCCTGCTGCTGTCCGGCGGCACCCTGTACGTCGCCAGCTACCAGGGCCGCGTCGCAGCGCTGGACCTGGAGAGCGGCCGTCAGCTGTGGCAGCGCGACGCGTCGAGCTACGCGGGCCTTGCCCAAGGCTTCGGCAGCGTCTACGTGAGCCTGTCCTCGGGCACCGTCGAAGGCGTCGACGAGCGTTCCACCACCGCGCTGTGGAGCAACGACTCGCTGGCCCGCCGTCAACTGTCGGCCCCGGAAGTGTTCTCCAGCTACGTGGCGGTCGGTGACCTGGAAGGTTACCTGCACCTGCTGAGCCAGGTGGACGGCCGTTTCGTCGGCCGTGAGCGCATCGACAGCGACGGCCTGCGCGCACGTCCGCTGGTGGTGGGCGATACGATCTACGTGTATGGCAACAGCGGCAAACTGGAAGCCCTGACCATCAAGTAACAACTATGCTTGGGGAGTTCCCCAAGCGGCTTCACCTGTGGGAGCGGGCTTGCCCGCGAAGGGCGTCAACGATGACGCGTGCCGCTTTTGCGGTGCGTTTCTTCGCCGACAGCCCCCCGCAGAGCAGCCCCGAGCACCAGCCGCTGCCACGCAGCGGCTTTTGTATTTTCTGAAATAACGCAGTGGAGAGCCGCATGGTTCCCGTAATCGCCCTGGTGGGCCGACCGAACGTCGGCAAGTCCACCTTGTTCAACCGCCTGACCCGGACCCGCGACGCCATCGTCGGCGACCTGTCCGGTCTGACCCGTGATCGCCAGTACGGTGAGGCCAAGTGGCAAGGGCGCTCCTACATTCTGATCGACACCGGCGGCATCTCCGGTGACGAGTACGGCATGGACGAAAAGATGGCCGAGCAGTCGCTGCTGGCCATCGAAGAAGCGGATGTCGTCCTGTTCCTGGTGGACGCCAAGGCCGGCTTCACCGCCGCCGACCAGATGATCGCCGAGCACCTGCGCAAGCGTAACAAGCGTTCCTTCGTGGTCGCCAACAAGGTCGACAACATCGACCCGGAAATGGCCCGCGCCGAATTCGCCCCGATGGGCATGGGCGACGCCATCCCGATCGCCGGTGCCCACGGCCGCGGCATCACCCAGCTGCTGGAGATCGCCCTGGGCGACTTCCCCAAGGATGATGACGAGCCGCAGGAAGGCGAAGAGGACGAAGAGGTCGCCGAAGGCGAGGAAGCCAAGCGCATTCCTGGCCCGAGCGAGAAGGACGGCATCAAGATCGCCATCATCGGTCGCCCGAACGTCGGCAAGTCGACCCTGGTCAACCGCATGCTCGGCGAAGAGCGCGTGATCGTCTACGACCAGCCCGGCACCACCCGCGACAGCATCTACATTCCCTTCGAGCGCAATGAAGAGAAGTACACGCTGATCGACACCGCCGGTGTGCGCAAGCGCGGCAAGATCCACGAGGAAGTCGAGAAGTTCTCCGTGGTGAAGACCCTGCAGGCGATCAAGGACGCCAACGTGGTGATCTTCGTGATGGACGCCCGCGAAGGCGTGGTCGACCACGACCTCAACCTGCTGGGCTTCGCCCTCGAGGCGGGCCGTGCGATGGTGATCGCGCTCAACAAGTGGGACGGCATGACCCCGGGCGAGCGTGACTACGTGAAGACCGAGCTGGAACGCCGGCTGTTCTTCGTCGACTTCGCCGACATCCACTTCATCTCGGCGCTGCACGGCACCGGCGTGGGCAACCTCTACGGTTCGGTGCAGAACTCGTTCAAGTCGGCGGTCACCCGCTGGCCGACCAGCCGCCTGACCCAGATCCTCGAAGACGCGGTCAGCGAGCACCAGCCGCCAATGGTCAACGGTCGCCGGATCAAGCTGCGCTATGCCCACCTGGGCGGTGCGAACCCGCCGCTGATCGTGATCCACGGCAACCAGATCGAGAAAGTGCCGAAGTCGTACGTGCGCTACCTGGAGAACACCTACCGCCGTGTGCTGAAGCTGGTCGGTACGCCGATCCGCATCGAGTTCAAGGGCGGCGAGAACCCGTACGAAGGCAACAAGAACACGCTGACCGACCGCCAGGTCAACAAGAAGCGTCGCTTGATGTCGCACCACAAGAAAGCCGAGAAGAAGCGCCGCGACAAGCGCTGATCCAAGGCTTGCGGCTCCCCTTGGGGAGTTCCGGGAAGGGCGCCGTTTGGCGCCCTTTTTCATGTGCGGCGGATGGGCTATCCTCGGGCACTCCCGCGCCGACGTCAGAGCCGGGTGCAGAGCAGGGAACCTTGATGATCACCAGCAAGCTGCCGAATGTCGGCATCACCATCTTCACGCAGATGTCTCAGCTCGCGGCGCAGACCGGAGCGATCAACCTGTCCCAGGGTTTTCCCGATTTCGACGGCCCCGAGGCGCTGCGCGATGCCGTCGGGCGGCACATCGCCAGCGGCCATAACCAGTATTCGCCGATGACCGGCCTGCCGGCGCTGCGCCAGCAGATCGCGGCGAAGATCGCCCGCAGCTACGGCGCCAGCGTGGATGCCGACAACGAAGTGACGGTCACCCCCGGCGCGACCCAGGCGATCTTCTGCGCCATCCAGGCGGTCATCCGCAGCGGCGATGAAGTCATCGTGTTCGACCCGGCCTACGACAGCTACGAGCCGGCGGTGGAGCTGGCCGGCGGCCGTTGCGTGCACGTGCAGCTCGCCCTGGACGATTTCGCCATCGATTTCGACCGGCTCAGCGCCGCCATCGGCCCGCGCACGCGGATGATCATCCTCAACACCCCGCACAACCCCAGCGGAGCCCTGATCAGCCGTGCCGAGCTCGACCGGTTGGCCGAACTGATCCGCGACCGCGACATCTACGTGATCAGCGACGAAGTCTACGAGCACCTGGTGTACGACGGCGTGGCCCACGTCAGCGTGCTGGCCCACGAAGAGCTGTATCAGCGTGCGTTCGTGGTCAGCTCCTTCGGCAAGACCTATCACGTCACCGGCTGGAAGACCGGCTACGTCGTGGCGCCGCCGGCCCTGAGCGCCGAGTTGCGCAAGGTGCACCAGTACGTCAGCTTCTGCGGGGTCACGCCTTTGCAGTACGCCTTGGCCGACTACATGGCCGCGCACCCTGAGCACGTCGAAGAACTGCCGGCGTTCTACCAGGCCAAGCGCGACCTGTTCTGCGATCTGCTGGCGCCTTCGCGGTTCCGGTTCACCCGGGTGGCCGGCACCTATTTCCAACTGGTCGACTACTCGCAGATCCGTCCCGACCTGAACGACGTCGAGATGGCGATGTGGATGACCCGCGAGCATGGCGTGGCCAGCATCCCGGTGTCGGTGTTCTGCCAGCATCCACCGCAAGGCCAGCGCCTGGTGCGCCTGTGCTTCGCCAAACGCGAGGAGACGCTGCGCGAAGCGGCGGCAAAACTATGCGTGATCTGAGTGCGTTGCCGAATCTTGATGTGGCGTTGATCCAGACCAGCCTGGCCTGGCACGACCGGCAGGCCAACCTGGAGCATTTCGAGGTGCTGCTGGAGCAGGCCCGTGGGGCTGACCTGGTGATCCTGCCGGAAATGTTCACCACCGGGTTCTCCATGGCGTCCGAGACGCTGGCCGAAGCCGAGAACGGTCCGACCAGCAAATGGCTGCGGGCCCAGGCGGAGAAGCTGGAGGCCGTGGTCACCGGCAGCGTGATCATCCAGGCCGCCGACGGCAGCCACCGCAACCGCTTGCTGTGGGCGCGGCCGGACGGCGAGGTGCTGCATTACGACAAGCGCCATCTGTTCCGCATGGCCGGCGAGCACAACCACTACACGCCGGGCGAGCGGCAGGTGCAGTTCGAGCTCAAGGGCTGGCGCGTGCGCCCGCTGATCTGCTACGACCTGCGTTTCCCGGTGTGGAGCCGTGACGCCCAGGACACCGACCTGCTGCTGTACACCGCCAACTGGCCGGGTGCCCGCCGGCAACACTGGAACCGTTTGCTGCCGGCGCGGGCCATCGAGAACCTGTGCTACGTAGCGGCGGTCAACCGCATCGGCACCGACGGCAAGGGTTTCGCCTACACCGGCGACAGCCAGGTGCTGGACTTCCAGGGCGAAACCCTGCTGGCGGCGGGGGAGGCGGACGGCGTGTTCCGGGTCGTGCTGGAGGCGGCGCCGCTGTCCGCCTACCGTGAGCGCTTCCCGGCGAACCTGGATGCGGACACGTTCGAGTTCACGTGAGGTGGCCAACGTAAAACCATCCGGCAAAAAGAAAGGCCCCAGGGTTCACACCCTGGGGCCTTTTGCATGGCGGCGGCCGGTTATGCGGCTTTCGCTTCCGGCTGGCTCAGGGAGCGGTTCAGCGCGCTGAACAGGGCCTTGAAGCTGGCGGTGGTGATGTTTTCATCGATGCCCACGCCGTGCACCGCACGTTCGCCGTTCACCCGCAGCTCGATGTAGGCCGCTGCCTTGGCGTTGGTGCCCGCGCCGATGGCGTGTTCGTTGTAGTCCATGATCTCCACCGGAATCGGCAGGCCGGCCACCAGCGCTTCGAGCGCGCCGTTGCCCTTGCCGCGCCAGTGCAGGTTGGTCTCGCCCTGGCCCTTGCTCGCCACTTCCACTTCGACGGCGCTGTGGCCGTTCTCTTCCTGCAGGCGATGGCTGACCAGCGCGTACGGGGTGTTGGCCTGCAGGTACTCGGTGTGGAGCAGCGCGTGGATCTGCTGGGCGGTCATCTCCAGGCCCAGGCGGTCGGTCTCGCGCTGCACGACCTGGCTGAACTCGATCTGCATGCGGCGCGGCAGGCTGATGCCGTATTCCTGCTCCAGCAGGTAGGCGATGCCGCCCTTGCCCGACTGGCTGTTGACGCGGATCACCGCCTCGTAGCTGCGGCCGATGTCGGCCGGGTCGATCGGCAGGTACGGCACTTCCCACAGGGCGTCGGATTTCTGCTGGGCGAAGCCCTTGCGGATCGCGTCCTGGTGGGAGCCGGAGAACGCGGTGTGCACCAGGTCGCCGACGTACGGGTGACGCGGGTGCACCTGAATCTGGTTGCACTCCTCGACGACCTTGCGCACGCCGTCGATGTCGGAGAAGTCCAGCTCAGGGTCGACGCCCTGGGTGTACATGTTCAGGGCCACGGTGACGAGGTCGACGTTACCGGTGCGCTCGCCGTTGCCGAACAGGCAGCCTTCGACGCGGTCGGCGCCGGCCATCAGGCCCAGCTCGGTGGCGGCCACGCCGGTGCCGCGGTCATTGTGGGTGTGCAGGCTGATGATCACGCTGTCACGGCGGTTGATGTGACGGCCGAACCACTCGATCTGGTCGGCGTACACGTTCGGGGTCGCGCATTCGACGGTGGCCGGCAGGTTGAGGATCATCTTGCGCTCAGGCGTCGGGTTCCAGACCTCGATCACCGCGTCGCAGACTTCCTTGGCGAACTCGAGCTCGGTGGCGCTGAAGGTTTCCGGCGAGTACTCGAACGTCCACTCGGTTTCCGGCTGCTGCGCGGCGTACTTGACGAACAGCTTGGCGGCGTTGACCGCGATGGCCTTGATGCCGTCCTTGTCCTGGTTGAACACGATGCGGCGGAACGACGGCGAGGTGGCGTTGTACAGGTGAACGATGGCTTTCTTCGCCCCGCGCAGGGACTCGAAGGTACGCTCGATCAGGTCTTCGCGGCCCTGGGTGAGCACCTGGATGGTGGTGTCGTCCGGGATGTGGCCGTCTTCGATCAGGGTGCGCACGAAGTCGAAGTCGGTCTGCGAGGCGGCCGGGAACGAAGCCTCGATTTCCTTCACGCCCACTTGCACGAGGGTTTTCCAGAAGCGCAGCTTTTTCGCCGAGTCCATCGGTTCGATCAGCGACTGGTTGCCGTCACGCAGGTCGGAGCTGCACCAGATCGGCGCGGCGTCGATGGTCTTCGACGGCCAGGTGCGGTCCGGCAGGTTGATCACGGGAAACGCGCGGTATTTCGAAGACGGGTCTTTGAGCATGCTCATCGGGAAATTCCTTATTGTCTGGGCCGAAAAGAGGCGGCCTGCCGGTGGAACGAATGTTCGGAGAGAAGCAGAGACGAGGCGCAGCGATTCAGCCCGGCAGTCGTGCGCTGACGAGGCACAGGCTGCGGTGCTGGCGAAGCTGAATAAGGGTGTGAGAGGTTTTCATGTCCTCAACCCTAACCGCGAGGGGGGAGGATGGCAAGCAGTCGGAAAAATTTGAGAGGAATACTCGGAAAACGGGGATTCGCGAGATTTTATTGTGCTGGGTGGCGCTGAATTTCTGAATGATTGCGCACTGTTTTGGGTCGGCGCAATTGGCGGATACGGATTTGAGGGGATGAAAAGTGCCGGTCTTTCCGGGGTGTTGCGCTGATGTTCAGGTCGCCATCGTCGGATTTCCACCCGGGGCAAGCCCGCCCTGCAACGATTGATGTCGCACACAAGATTCAGGTCAGTTGCCGACCTTGTGGGAGCAACTGTCTTAATCATGTCCTGCGGCGCTTGGACTGCCGCCATCGCTGGCAAGCCCGCTCCCACAGGTATCGCGGATCACCGAAAATCCCTGTGGGAGCGGGCTTGCCCGCGATGAGGCCAGCGTTTTCGCCGCCGGCTCAGGGATGGAACGCGCCGATGAAGATCGCCGGATCCACCCGCGCATCGTTCAGGCTGACGTTCCAGTGCATGTGCGGCCCGGTCGCCCGGCCGGTGGCGCCGACCTTGCCCACGACGGCCCCGCGGGCCAGTTGCTGGCCGTTGGTCACGTCGATCTTCGACATGTGGCAGAACATGCTGATGAAGCCCTGGCCATGGTCGACGAACACCGTGTTGCCGTTAAAGAAGTAATTGCCGATCAGGATCACCTTGCCCGCCGCCGGGGTCTTGATCGGGGTGCCGGCCGGCACCGCGAAATCCAGGCCCGCATGGGGGTTGCGCTCTTCGCCATTGAAGAAGCGGCGCACGCCGAACTTGCTCGACAGCGGACCGTTGACGGGTTTGTCCAGCAGCAGGTTGCTCGGCGTGTTCGGGCTGAAGCTGCGGTAGGCCTTGATCTGTTCGGCCAGTTCGCCCTCGATGCGTTTGAGGTTGGCCGGGTTCGGGTTGACCTGCTGGGTGTTCTTCAGGGTGATGTGCTGTTCCGGGTATTTCTTGCTGCCCACCGTGAAGTTCAGGTTGCGGCCGGCGCTGTTGACCTGCTGCACGCCCGGCTTGACCGTCAGCGGTACGCCGACGATGGCCAGCCAGTTGTTCTGTTCCTTGACCACCAGCACCGGTTTTCCCTGGTACGTGGCTTTGGGCGCCTGGGCGGCGCTGCCCAGGTCGATCACCGCCACGCCGCCCGGCACCGGTTTGTTCAAAAGCCTTGTGATGTAGCTGTCGGCGTGGGCGTTGAAGGTCAGGCACAGCAACAGCAGCGGAGCGAGGAAACGCGGCATGGATCAGTCCAGTAAAGAAAGGGTGACAGGCGTCAGGTGATTGTCCTCGACGCGCACGTGCAGTTCGCCTTCGCCGAGCCTGGCCTTGAGGCGTTGGCCGTTCTGCGTCTGCGCGGCGCTGCGGATCGCGTTGCCGCGCTCGTCCAGCAGGATGCTGTAGCCCCGGCCGAGCGTGGCCAGCGGGCTGACCACGTGCAGGGTCTGCATCTGGCTATGCAGCTGCTGGCGCCGGCTCTTCAGGCCTTCGCGCATGGCCCGGGGCAGGCGTTCGGCGAGGCTGTCCAGGCGCTGGCGCAGCAGGGCCAGCTGGCGTCCCGGGTGTTGTCCGGCGAGGCGAGTCTCCAGGCGCAGCAGGCGTTCGCGGCGGGTGTTCAAATGGCGCTCGAAGGCCCGGCGCAGGCGCATGTCCAGGTCGTCCAGGCGTTGGGCCTGCTGGCGCAGGCGTTCGCCGGGATGGCGCAGGCGGCGGGTCATGCCTTCCAGGCGCAAGCGGTCGCGCATCAGCCGGTCGCGCATGCGCATCACCAGGCGGCGGTGCAGGCTTTCGACCTGGCGGATCAGGTGCCCGGAATCCGGGGCGAGCAGTTCGGCGGCGGCGGAGGGCGTGGGCGCGCGCACGTCGGCCACGAAGTCGCTGATCGACACGTCGGTCTCATGGCCGACGGCGCTGACGATCGGCGTCACGCAGGCATCCACGGCGCGTGCCACGGCTTCTTCGTTGAAGCACCAGAGGTCTTCCAGCGAACCGCCGCCCCGGGCCAGGATCAACGCGTCGAAGCCCCGGGCGTCCGCCAGCTTCAGGGCGCGGACGATCTGCGCGGTGGCCTCGCGGCCCTGCACGGCGGTGGGGACCAGCGTCAGTTGCACTTGAGGCGCGCGGCGGCGGAACACGCTGATGATGTCGCGGATCACCGCGCCGGTCGGCGAACTGATGATGCCGATGCGCTGCGGGTGCGCCGGCAGCGGCACTTTGCGTTCGGCGCTGAACAGGCCTTCGGCGCTGAGCTTTTCCTTCAGCGCGTCGAAGGCCAGGCGCAGGGCGCCGTCGCCCGCCGGCTCCACGGTATCGAGGATCAGCTGATAGTCGCCGCGGCCCTCGAACAGCGAAACCTTGCCGCGCACCTTGACCGCCAGGCCGTCCTTCAGCGCCTGGCGCACCCGCGCCGCGTTCTGGCGGAACAGCGCGCAGCGCACCTGGGCGCCGCTGTCCTTGAGGGTGAAATACACGTGGCCGGACGCCGGACGGGCCAGGTTGGAGATTTCGCCTTCGACCCAGATGTTGCTGAACACGTCTTCGAGCAGCACGCGGGCGCGGCCGTTGAGCTGGGTGACGGTCAGGACTTCGCGGTCAAGGCCGAGCCTTGCAAAGGGATCTTTAATCATGGGGCGCAGTGTAAAGGCATTCGGTGGCGATTCTCCATGACTGCGCCCAAATCCCTTGTGGGGGCGATGGTCTCGCCCGGTTAGGCGCTGCGCTCTCTGACGCCATCGCCAGCAGACTGGCTCCCGCAGGATGCGGTGAAGGTTTCGATGAAGCGTCGGATCAGCGGCGGCGGATCCTGTCGGCAGGCCAGGGCGACGGTGCTTCGGCAGCCGGGGTCGGCCAAGGGCAGAAAGCGCACGCCCGGCGGGGCGATGGCCTGCATCGACTCCGGCAGCAGGGCGATGCCGAACCCGGCCTGGATCAGTTGCAGTTGCGTGGTCTTGCGCGACATCACCCGTGCCGCTTTCGGGAAAAAACCGTGGCGCATGCACAGGTCCGCACATAAATAGCTGAGCCCGCCACGCTGCGGATGCGGGATCGAGATGAACGGCTCGTCCTTCAATTGCGCCAGGTCGATGGCCGAACCACTCTTGACCAGCCGATGGGTGTCCGGCGCCGCCAGCAGCAGGCGTTCGGTGAACAGCGGCAGCACCTGGACGCCTTCGCGCTGGCGCAGCACCGGCAAACGCAGCAGGCCGACATCGAGGCGGCCCTCGGCGAGTTCCTCAAGCTGCGCTTCGGAGGAGAGCTTGCCGATGTCCAGCGATACGCCGGGCAGTTGCCCGAGGAACACGCCGATGTCCTTGAGCAGCCCACCGCTGAGCGCAACGGTGCTGGAATGGCTCAGACGCACGGTGCCGCGCCGGCCGTTGCCGACCTCGGTGGCCAGGGCGCTGGCCTTGTCCAGTTCGGCGAGCAGGTTGCGGGCCCGGGGCAGGAAGGCTTCGCCGGCCGCCGTGAGCCGGGGCTGGCGGGCGGTGCGTTCGAACAGCGGGGTGTGCAGGCGCTGCTCCATGTCCTTTATTTGCCGGCTCAGCGCCGATTGGGCGATGAACAGGCGTTCGGCGGCGGCGCTGAAGCTACCGCAGTCGGCGATTTCCACGAAATAGCGCAGTTGACGGGTGGAGAGCACGAGGTATGCCTTTTCGAGATGGCTGGGTGGCTCAAGCGATATTAGTCGCAAGTCTCGCCGCTGGCTAAAGTCATCCCGGACTGACATGAGGAGGCGGACGGATGAGTGTGGCGGCGTTGTTGAGCGAATGGTCGTGGGGTGTGGGGGGCTGGGCCGCCATCGGCGCGGGGGTGGCGCTGGCGTATGTGGTCTTCGGCATCGCCGGTTTCGGCACGGCGCTGGTGGCGGGGCCGATCCTGATTCTGTTCATGCCGCTGTCCAAGATCGTGCCGTTGCTGGTGCTGCTCGACTTCGTCGCCGCGTTCGGCAATCTGTTGCCGTCGCGGCGGGAGGTGGCGAAACCGGAACTGCTGCGACTGTTGCCGTGCATGGCGGTGGGGTGCACGCTGGGGGTGATTTTCCTGCTCAACCTCAAGTCCGACCTGCTGTTGCTGATGATGGGGCTGTTCATCAGCGCGTATGCGGTCTACAGCCTGTGGATCAAGGCCCGGCCGACGCGGCTGGCCGCCGGCTGGGCGCTGCCGATGGGCACGGTGGGCGGGCTTTTCGGCGCGCTGTTCGGCAGCGGCGGGTTTCTGTATGCGATCTACCTCAACAGCCGGTTGCCCAAGGACGCCGCGCGGGCCACGCAGAGTGCGCTGATCAGTTGCAGCACGGTGGTGCGCTTGAGCCTGTTCGCCGTCGCCGGGGTGTATGCCGAGCTACCCTTGCTGATGCTCGCGCTGTGCCTGATGCCGGCCATGGCGTTGGGCTTGTGGTCCGGGCGGCGGCTG
Organism: Pseudomonas sp. B7(2017); assembly: GCF_002112745.1. Taxonomy (NCBI): domain Bacteria; kingdom Pseudomonadati; phylum Pseudomonadota; class Gammaproteobacteria; order Pseudomonadales; family Pseudomonadaceae; genus Pseudomonas; species Pseudomonas sp. B7(2017). Next base: position 33,312 of record NZ_NEIP01000025.1, read on the forward strand.
ACCGCGCGCCTGTCCCGCGAGGCGTTCGTGCGGCTGGTGACCTGGCTGGTGCTGGCCAGCGGGGTTGCGCTGATCGGGCGTTACCTGGGCACTTGACCGCAGCGCGTCAGGGATTAAGCTGCCGGCCGCACTTCCTTGTGGGAGCGAGCCTGCTCGCGATAGCGCCCATTCAGTCGACACATCGCTGACTGGTGCGACGCCATCGCGAGCAGGCTCGCTCCTACAGGATGATCAACCGTATCCGCAGCAGGCTGGGCCCATGAACTCGCAAAGCATCCTCGTCCCGAAAATCTCCACCTTGCCGGTGCACGAGCCCCGCGCCCGGGCCATCTTGCGCTGGCTGGTGCGCAAGAACATCGTCGAGGAACAGTTGAGCACCTGCGCACGCACCGGCAACCGCATGGGCCATGCGATCGCCGAAGGCGCCCGCGAGGTGGTGCTGCATCCGGAGGCGCTGCCGTTCGGCGAGCCGGTCAACGGCCTGGAGATCATCGTCAAGCGCTGCATCTATACGCCGGCCAAGGGCTTCCTCGAAGAGGCCGGCTGCGCCGAGTGCCGCCAGGAGGTGGGCGAAGCGCTGTTCGAAAGCCTGGAAGACTGGATGCCCAACCGCACCGACAACTTCACCTGCCCCGAGTGCGGGCACGAAGACGACATCAACGGCTTTCTGTTCCTGCAGCCCTGCGCGTTCTCCAACCTGGGTTTCATCTTCAACAACTGGCTGGAGGCGGGGTTCAAGCAGAGCTTCATCGACGAATTCGCCGACTGGCTGGATCAGCCGGTGAGCTGGGTCAAGGTGGAGCTCTAGGCCCCGGGCTTTCCGTACATCAGCAACATTGATGTCAGGCGAGTTTTGCATTGAGCCCGGCGGGGTGTCTGAGTATAATGGCGCGCTTCCATTTTCCCGCCCGGGAGCCCCCGCGATGCTGCGTATCAGCCAAGAAGCTCTGACCTTCGACGACATTCTCCTAGTGCCCGGTTATTCCGAGGTGCTTCCCAACGAAGTCAGCCTGAAGACCCGCCTTACCCGTGGCATCGAGCTGAACATTCCTCTGGTTTCCGCCGCCATGGACACCGTCACTGAAGCCCGTCTGGCCATCGCCATGGCTCAGGAAGGCGGCATTGGCATCATCCACAAGAACATGACCATCGAGCAGCAGGCCGCCGAAGTGCGCAAGGTCAAGAAGTTCGAGGCCGGCGTGGTCAAGGATCCGATCACCATCGAGGCCGACGCCACCGTGCGTGACCTGTTCGAACTGACCCGCCAGCACAACATCTCCGGCGTGCCGGTGCTGCACGACGGCGACCTGGTCGGCATCGTCACCTCCCGCGACGTGCGCTTCGAGAACCGTCTGGACGTCAGCGTGCGCGAAGTGATGACGCCCAAAGAGCGTCTGGTCACCGTCCGCGAAGGCGCCGACAAGAACGAAGTCCGCGAGCTGCTGCACAAGCACCGCCTGGAAAAAGTCCTGATCGTCGACGACAAGTTCGCCCTCAAGGGCATGATGACCGTCAAGGACATCGAGAAGGCCAAGGCCTACCCGCTGGCCAGCAAGGACGACCAGGGTCGCCTGCGCGTCGGCGCGGCGGTCGGCACCGGCAAGGACACCGGCGAGCGTGTCGCCGCCCTGGTCAACGCCGGCGTTGACGTGGTGGTGGTCGACACCGCCCACGGTCATTCCAAAGGCGTGATCGACCGCGTTCGCTGGGTCAAGGAAAACTTCCCTGAAGTGCAGGTGATCGGCGGCAACATCGCCACCGGCGCCGCCGCCAAGGCCCTGGCCGAAGCCGGCGCCGACGCGGTCAAGGTCGGCATCGGCCCTGGCTCGATCTGCACCACCCGCATCGTCGCCGGTGTCGGCGTTCCGCAGATCAGCGCCATCGCCAACGTGGCCGCCGCCCTTGAAGGCACCGGCGTTCCGTTGATCGCCGACGGCGGCATCCGTTTCTCCGGCGACCTGTCCAAGGCCATCGTGGCCGGCGCGTCCTGCGTGATGATGGGCTCGATGTTCGCCGGCACCGAAGAGGCGCCGGGCGAGATCGAACTGTTCCAGGGCCGTTCCTACAAGGCTTACCGCGGCATGGGTTCGCTGGGCGCGATGGCCCAGGCCCAGGGTTCCTCCGACCGCTACTTCCAGGACTCCTCTGCCGGCGCCGAGAAACTGGTTCCGGAAGGCATCGAAGGCCGCGTGCCGTACAAGGGCACCCTGACCGCGATCATCCACCAGTTGATGGGCGGCCTGCGCTCCTCGATGGGCTACACCGGCAGCGCCAACATCGAAGAGATGCGCACCAAGCCTGAGTTCGTGCGGATCACCGGCGCCGGCATGGCCGAATCCCATGTCCACGACGTGCAGATCACCAAGGAAGCGCCAAACTACCGCGTAGGTTGAGCCTTCAAAATCGCTAAGCAACCGGGGCTGTTCATTCAGCCCCGAGTTGTTTCTGAATCACGACTGTTACTGATTGACTTAAGACGAGACTGAATCATGGCCCTCGATATTCACGCTCACCGCATCCTGATCCTCGACTTCGGTTCCCAGTACACCCAACTGATCGCCCGCCGCGTGCGCGAGATCGGCGTGTACTGCGAACTGCACCCGTTCGACATGGACGAAGATGCGATCCGCGAATTCGCCCCGAAGGGTGTCATCCTCGCCGGCGGCCCCGAGTCCGTGCACGTCGCCGACAGCCCACGCTGCCCGCAGGCCGTCTTCGACCTGGGCGTGCCGGTCTTCGGCATCTGCTACGGCATGCAGACCATGGCCGAGCAACTGGGCGGCAAGGTCGAAGGCTCCGAACTGCGTGAGTTCGGCTACGCCCGTGTCGACGTGGTCGGCAAGAGCCGCCTGCTCGACGGCATCGAAGACCACATTGACGCCGACGGCCTGTTCGGCCTCGACGTGTGGATGAGCCACGGCGACAAGGTCACCAAGATGCCGGAAGACTTCCACATCCTGGCCAGCACCCCGAGCTGCCCGATCGCCGGCATGTTCAACGACGAGCGCGCCTACTACGGCGTGCAGTTCCACCCGGAAGTGACCCACACCAAGCAGGGCGGCCGCATCCTGTCGCGCTTCGTCCTCGACATCTGCGGTTGCGAAGCCCTGTGGACGCCGTCGAAGATCGCCGAAGACGCCATCGCCAACATCCGTGCCCAGGTCGGCACCGACAACGTGCTGCTGGGCCTGTCCGGCGGCGTCGATTCCTCGGTGGTCGCCGCGCTGCTGCACAAGGCCATCGGCGACCAGTTGACCTGCGTGTTCGTCGACAACGGCCTGCTGCGCCTGCACGAAGGCGACCAGGTGATGGCCATGTTCGCCGAGAACATGGGCGTCAAGGTGATCCGCGCCAACGCCGAAGACCAGTTCCTGAACAACCTGGCCGGCGAAGCCGACCCTGAGAAGAAGCGCAAGATCATCGGCCGCACCTTCATCGACGTGTTCGATGCCGAGTCCTGCAAGCTGAACAACATCAAGTACCTCGCCCAGGGCACCATCTACCCGGACGTGATCGAGTCGGCCGGCGCCAAGAGCGGCAAGGCCCACGTGATCAAGTCGCACCACAACGTGGGCGGCCTGCCGGAAGAGATGAACCTGAAGCTGGTCGAGCCGCTGCGCGAACTGTTCAAGGACGAAGTCCGCCGTCTGGGCCTGGAGCTGGGCCTGCCGTACGACATGGTCTACCGTCACCCGTTCCCGGGCCCGGGCCTGGGCGTGCGCATCCTCGGCGAAGTGAAGAAGGAATACGCGGACCTGCTGCGCCGCGCCGACCACATCTTCATCGAGGAACTGCGCAAGGCCGACTGGTATCACAAGGTCAGCCAGGCGTTCGTGGTGTTCCAGCCGGTGAAATCGGTGGGCGTGGTCGGCGACGGCCGCCGTTACGCGTGGGTCGTGGCCCTGCGTGCCGTCGAGACCATCGACTTCATGACCGCCCGTTGGGCGCACCTGCCGTACGAGCTGCTGGAAACCGTTTCCGGCCGCATCATCAACGAGATCGAAGGCATCTCCCGCGTCACCTACGACGTGTCGAGCAAGCCGCCAGCCACCATCGAGTGGGAATGATCACGAACGGGCCCGTCAACCCAGGCCCGTTGCTGTGACATCCGAAAGCCCCCGGTCGCAAGACCGGGGGCTTTTTTTCGGCTGGCGGGAAGGTTCAGTGCGGCAAGCGGCCCTCAAGGAGCATGCCCATCTCGCTGAGGCTCCAGGACAATTCTTCGAGGCTGGCGAACGCTACCTGATCGATGCCCACCCACACCGGGCGATGGATCCGCAAGGTGCCGTCAGCGAGACGTTCGACCGGCGTGTGAACGATCTTTCCTTCCCGGTTGCGGTGGATCAATGTCACGCCGTCTTCGGTGTTCTGGAAGGTGTACTGGCCGCGCCGCATCAGCATCCGTTCGATGTCCGCCGGCGTTCTTTCGACGGAAGGCTGCGGCGACTTCAAACTCAGATCGGCATAGAGCGTGTCGAATGCCCCCTGTTGTGGCCTGTCTTGATGCACATAGCCTCTGCCGATGCGGATGCCGCGGTCGATCTCGATCGTTGCCGGCGCATCGAGCGGCACTTCTTCGATGCGCAAGCCGATGCCGCCCTGCAGTTCGCTGATGCCGACCACGCCACGGAAGGTGTTGGTGTTTTCCTGGCCGGTGAGGACAACCCACTTGCCCGCTTCGTTGAGCTTTTGGTCGGCCTGCATGACGGTATGCGTAAGGTAGTTCTTGATGCCTTGTTCCTGCAGCTGCGTAAACGGTGCCTCGGGAAAGCGGTAGCTGGCCAGGCAGTCCGTCGCCTGAACCCGGATGCCGTTGAGGCGCGCGACCTTGACCGTTTCCAACGGCGTATGCACGCCCGATGGATCATTTTGCAGCTGCCGCAGAACGGTTTCGAGATCCGGGGACATCTCGCCTGTGCGGAAAAACGCATTCAGGTCGCCTTGGCTGAAGTCGTTGAGCAGGCGGTGGAAGTACAGGGTCCTGACCCCCTTGCGCGACAGGGTCGGCATGTTTTCGATGAGAAAACGCAGGCTGGCGATCCGGTCCTGACCTTCGCCGATGACCAGGCCGGGCACTGCGTCGAATACGTGTTCGATCAGGCTTGAGGCCGAAGTCGTGGGGATTGCGTCGACTGCGGGACGGGCGGGCAACTCACGGTAAAGGTCTCGGCGTCCAAAGAATTGATCGGTATCCCGTGCCAGCTTGCGCCGCAGGTCCGTGACGTATTCGTCATAGGAGGTGATTCCTCTAATGCTGCCATCGGGCAACCTGCTGACTTTGATGTGCGTCTCCGGCTTGCCCAGCGCCACATTCCTGAGGCCGTAACGGATGGGCGATTCGTAGCCGGTGGCAGGAGCGCGCAACGGTGCAGGCGCAGGCGCAGGTGCAGGTGCAGGCGCAGGCGCAGGCGCGGCCTCAGTCCTGATCCGAGACATGCCCTTGAGGTTGTTGCCACCGCCCTTCAGGCCACCCGTTGGAGCCAGTTCCCATTCGCCTTGGGCGTTCAGGCGCACCGGCAGGGTGCCGGAAAACGCGTTCGGGCGTTCAGGGTTGATGATGGCCCAGGTGCCGGGGCCGTTGACGTCGGGTTCGAAGCGCACGTAGTAGGCGGTGCCGTCGAGGCTGATGGCCGTCGCAGGGTCGCCGTCGAGCCGATAGATGCCCTGGAACTTGCCGGGCCCGGTGTCAGGCCTTCGAGCTTCAAGCAGATCATTGGCTTGCCAGCGTGCGAGTTTGTCCTGGATCTGGGCCAGGCCGGGCTCGACCGGCAGCGCAGCGGGTTCGGCCGGCAACGGCCACCCCATGGGCCGAAGGCCTCGCTCCATCAGGGCCTGCTTGAGCTCATCGCAATGGTCGGCCGTGATGAAGTCGTACTCGGGCCGCATCGGCACCTGCAGACTGATCCTGCCGCCGGGTGTCGTACGCACGACGCTGTCCGCCATGTGGCCCGCTTCGTTGCGGTAGACCACCAGAATGCTGTTGCGGTAGCGCTGGAAGGTGAACATGCCGGGCTCGGGCAACAGGGCGCGCAGATTCTGCGGTGTGCGGTAGGCCCACGGGGTCGGCATCTGCACGCGCCAGGTGCCCTGGATCTGGGCCTGCACGGCATCCATGTCGCCTCCGTCCAGCGGTTCCTCGACGGGTGAGCCGGGGTAGTCGGCGTACTCGACGACCACCCCGGGGTCGGTGCCGATGGGCGCCTCAAGGCCTGGCGGCACGTCGTCGAAACGCAGGCTCAGGGCGTCTGCCTGTTCGCTGATGCCCTGGTGGCCCCTGAAGGTGGTCATGTGTTCCCGATCCACCAACGCCACCCACCTGGCCGGGCCTTTGACGGCTTCGTTGAAGCGGATGACCTGGCCGGCGAAGAAGCTCCTGGCCATCGGCAGACCCGGTTCCGAGCCGAACGCGGAGCGGTTGATGTGGTAGGTGGTGGACAGGTCGAGCGCCTGCACCCGGATCTTTGCGGCATTGGCGGCCTTCACCACCTCTGTCAGCGTGAAGCGGCCATCGGGGTCGTTGCCGGCCATGAAGTCGAGCTTGCGCAGGTATTCTTCCAGTTCGGCAGGCATCTGGCCGGTGCGGGCGAATGTATCCAGCGCCGTCTGGTTGACGTTGGCCAGCAGTTGCTGGGTGTAGAGCGTCTTCACGCCGCGCCGGGCGAGGGCCGGCATGTTCTCGATCAGGAACTGCTTGCTGCCGATGCCGCCTTGCGTTTCGCCGATGACCAACCCCGGCTTCCGGGCGAAGGCAGCGTCGAGCAGGTCGCCGGGTGAGTCGAAGGCCGCCGCCGTGGCGACGGGCAGGCGCGGCGTGACAGGATTGGCCGCATACCAGGTGCGGGCGTCGCTGATCAGGTTGTCGCGTGCGGTTTCCTGGCTCAGTTCGAAGCGGCTCAAGGTGCGCGTCCGGCCGAAGGCATCGGTGACCGGCCTGACATCGTCCGCGCCGCCCAGGGCCCAGGCGCGCATGTCCGGGGCGTCGATTTCGGTGACCAGGGTGCCGGGCAGTTGTGCCCATTGCTGCGCGGCGGAGGTGCTGGCGTGCGGCAGATCCATGCCGCCCTTGAGCCCGAGCTGCGGAAGGGTTTCCCATTGGCCGGCGGGGTTCAAGCGTACGGGAATCGAACGGACGAAGGCATTCGGCCGGGCGGGGTCGATGATGGCCCAGTGGCCGGTGCCGCTCGCCGAGGTTTCGTAGCGCACGTAGTAGTTGCCGTCGCCGAGGCGGATGGCCCGTGACGGGTCGGACGGCAGGCTGTGGATGCCCTGGTACTTGCCCGGTTCGCGGCTCAGCGTCGTGTCGTCGAGGGTAAGGCCGATTCGGTAGGATGCCGGGATGCCAGACACAGGCCGCGGGGGCTCGACGGCTTGAGCATCCGCCGGAGGGGGCGGTGGCTTGGGTGTGCGTGCCGGCTGCGTCGCTTCCTGCAGTTCTGCCATTTCCCTGGCCTCGGCCGCTTCGATGTCGGGGCCGACTTCTTCCAGTGAGCCAGGGCCGGCGAGGGCGGCCAGGTTCAGCAGCAGGTCGATGCCGCCGAGCACGGCCCCCAGGATGCCGGCCTTGCGCTCCTCGGACGTTTTGCCGTTGACCGCCTGATCGATGTTCAGCCCCATGTCGGCGATGCTCGCCCCGATCAACGGCAATGCGACCGGCCAGCCGACGATGGCCATGGGGGCGAAGACCCTCAGGCCGGCGCTGAGGTAACCGATCCAGAGTTTCTTGCGCAGGTCGGCGTTGGCGGTCAGCGTGAGTTCGGCTTCGATGAACAAGGCGTCGCGGGTCGATGTCTGCAGCCAGGTGAAGGTGTCGCCTTCGATGGCTTTGTCGTTCTGGTTGATCAGGTGGTGGTCGTACCGGCTCCAAGTGCTGACCAGGCGGTTCATCAGGTCATTGATGTGGTCGGCGATCTCCTGTCGGTCGGCCAAGGGAAAATGCGTCATGAAGATCTGGCGGTCCTGCGGCTGGTTCATCCGCAGCAGCATCCAGAAATGCATGTCGGTGGCGGTTTCCAGCACGGTGAAGGCGCTGGCTTCGCCGGGCACATAAACGATCTGGCGACCCTTGGGCGCGACGAAACGCAGGATGTCGGTGGCGGTGAAGCCGGCGACGTCCAGCGTCCGGACCGTACCCGTTGTGGGGTGCGTCGATTGCAGCCACTGCAGCGTGACCGGCCAACTGATCGGGCCGAGCGCGGCCTGGGTGACGAAGCGGAAGTCTTCGTCGCTCAACAGACGCTTGTCCCGGGCCTGCACGGCCTTGAGCAGGAAGTTGCACTTGGCCAGGGTGCGGTAATCGCTGCCCGAGCGGTGCCAGAAAGTGCTCAGCCGATCCTTGTACCGAGTGCTGAAATCGATGCTCCAGAAGTCCTTCAATACTTCGTTGCCGTGGAGGCGGACTTCGTTGGTTTCGTTGAACGTGCCGGCGGTGGGGCCTGCGCTGTAGAAGCCCGCGTACACGTCGAGCAGGTCGGCGTTGTCCTGGTCGGCGACGCGGAAGCGCTGGATCACCAGTTGGGTGAGGGTCAGCGTCGAGGTCGGTTTGGCGTTGACGTGTTCCCAGCCGGTGAAGGTGCGGCCGTTGCTCTGGGCCGCATCGAAGCGGTGGAAGTACACCCGGTCGGGATCGAGGCCGGTGACGCCGTGCTTTTTCAGCAGGTCGCCGGCCACCTCGCGGGCGGTGTCCTGAAGGCTGGGGCAGTCGCCGATGACGCGGCGGGCGATGGCCTTGAGCGCGGCCTTGTCGGCGGCGTTGGGAAGCGGGCGGTGGTTGTCTGGGATCATGCTCTCTCACTCCTTGAGATACGGGCAGGGAGCATGACCCGTCCGGGCGGCGCAGGTGCGGTACATAGTTATCGCATTGCCGCTGCGGCGGCACGTCGCCCTTACTGTTTGCCAGTTGCGGGTGTATCGTATTCGCCTTTTGCGGGCCCGGTGCCTGCCGTCGATCCGTGAGGTAGCCCAGTTCATGTCCTTTACCCGTCGCCAAATCCTCGGTGGCCTGGCCGGTCTTGTTGTCGTTGGCGTCGGTGCGGGAGGGACGGCGCGCTACTGGCTGGGCAAGCGGGCGCAAGCCGATGCGGGGCACGACTATGAGCTGATCGCAGCGCCCCTGGACGTCGAACTGGTGGCCGGGCACAAGACCCAGGCCTGGGCCTTCGGCCCGTCGGCGCCGGGCACCGAACTGCGCGTGCGTCAGGGCGAGTGGCTGCGGGTGCGCTTCATCAACCGGCTGCCGGTGGCGACCACCATCCACTGGCACGGCATCCGCCTGCCGCTGGAAATGGACGGTGTGCCGTACGTCTCGCAATTGCCGGTGCTGCCGGGCGAATACTTCGACTACAAATTCCGTGTGCCGGATGCCGGCAGCTATTGGTATCACCCCCACGTCAGCAGCAGCGAAGAGCTCGGCCGCGGGCTGGTGGGGCCGCTGATCGTCGAGGAGCGCGAGCCGACCGGCTTCCGCTACGAAAAGACCCTGAGCCTGAAGAACTGGCACGTGGACGACGAGGGCAACTTCGTCGACTTCAGCATCCCCCGCGAAGCGGCCCGGGGCGGCACGGCGGGGCGCCTGTCGACCATCAACGGCGTGCCGTCGCCGGTGATCGAACTGCCCGCCGGCCAGATCACGCGGGTGCGCCTGCTCAACCTCGACAACACCCTGACCTACCGCATCAACATCCCCGGCGTCGAAGCGCAGATCTACGCGCTGGACGGCAACCCGGTGGAGCCGCGGCCGCTGGGCAAGGAATACTGGCTCGGCCCCGGCATGCGCATCTGCCTGGCGATCAAGGCCCCGGCGGCAGGCCAGGAGCTGTCGCTGCGCAACGGCCCGGTGCGGCTGGGCACCCTGCGTTCGGTGGCCAACGACGATGCGCCGACCGAGTGGCCGCCAGCGCTGCCCGTCAACCCGGTGGCCGAGCCGGACCTGGCCAAGGCCGAGAAACTCAACTTCAATTTCGAATGGGTCGGTTCCGTGTCGGTGAACGTCGACAACGGCAAGCCGCCGAGCCTGTGGCAGATCAACGGCAAGGCCTGGGACATCACCGACAAGACCTGCGCCGACCGGCCGATCGCCAGCCTGAAGCTGGGCCAGAGCTACATTTTCGAACTCAAGAACATGACCCAGTACCAGCACCCCATTCACCTGCACGGCATGAGCTTCAAGGTGATCGCCTCGAACCGGCGCAAGATCGTTCCGTACTTCACCGACACCTACCTGCTGGGCAAGAACGAGCGGGCGCAAGTGGCGCTGGTGGCGGATAACCCGGGGGTGTGGATGTTCCACTGCCATGTGATCGACCACATGGAAACCGGCCTGATGGCCGCCATCGAGGTGAAGTGATGCGCCAGATCCGCCCCGCGGCGATCATCGACCGCAGCCGCGACCGCGACTTCATGCGCGAAGCGCTGGCCCTGGCCGCGCAGGGCGCCGCCCTCGGCGAAGTGCCGGTGGGGGCGGTGCTGGTGCAGGACGGCGAGATCGTCGGCCGCGGCTTCAATTGCCCGATCAGCACCAGCGACCCCAGCGCCCATGCGGAAATGGTCGCCATCCGCGCCGCCGCCGAGGCGGCCGGCAACTACCGCCTGCCGGGCAGCACGCTCTATGTGACGCTGGAGCCGTGCAGCATGTGCGCCGGGCTGATCGTGCACTCGCGCATCGCGCGGGTGGTGTACGGCGCCCTGGAGCCCAAGGCCGGGATCGTGCAGAGCCAGGGGCAGTTCTTCACCCAGGGCTTTCTCAACCATCGGGTGCTGCATGAGGGCGGGGTGCTGGCGGAGGAGTGCGGGGCGGTGCTGACCGAATTCTTCAGGGCCCGGCGCGCCAAGTCTTCGGACTGAACGCCTGCCTCGTGTCTGCTTCCGTTCGGCGGCGTCTAGGCGGACGCCATCGCCAGCAGGCTGGCTCCCACAAGGGGACTCGGCCGAATGCAGCCACTGTGTTCACCGCAAAACCCTGTGGGAGCCAGCCTGCTGGCGATGGCGCCGGTCGATCTACTTGCGGGCGACGATCACCGCCCGCATCGGCGCCGGCAGCCCTTCGATCGTCTTGCTGTGGTCGTGCGGGTCGAGGAAGTCGCTCAGCGACTGGTACTTCATCCACTCGGTGCTGCGCTGTTCCGCCACGGTGGTGAAGCTCACGTCCACGCAACGCACGTCGCTGAAGCCGGCGCGGCGCAGCCACAGCTCCAGCGCCGGCACCGACGGCAGGAACCACACGTTGCGCATCTGCGCGTAGCGGTCTTCCGGCACCAGCACCTGGTGCCGGTCGCCTTCGACCACCAAGGTCTCCAGCACCAGTTCGCCGCCCTTGACCAGGCAATCCTTGAGCGCGAGCAGATGCTCGATCGGCGAGCGGCGGTGGTAGAACACGCCCATGGAAAACACCGTGTCGAAGCCTTCGAGGTTCGCCGGCAGGTCTTCGAACGGGAACGGCAGGTGCCAGGCGTTCGGCTGCGACAGGTAACGCTGCACCGCCTGGAACTGGCAGAAGAACAGCCAGTTCGGATCGACCCCGATCACGCTGTCGGCCCCGGCGCCGAGCATGCGCCACATGTAGTAGCCGTTGCCGCAGCCGACATCGAGGATGCGCTTGCCCGCAAGGTTCAGGTGCGGAGCGACCCGCGACCATTTCCAGTCCGAGCGCCACTCGGTGTCCACGTGCACGCCGAACAGGTCGAACGGCCCCTTGCGCCAGGGCGACAGGCCCATCAGCGCGGTGCGCATCTGCGCGCGGGTGGCGTCGTCGCAGTCGCTGTCCAGCGTCAGGCCGTCGAGCAGGTCGACTTCGCTCGGCTGGACCTGCGGCAGGGCGTCCAGCGCGCTTTGCCAGCGCTCCAGGTCGCCGTGGCCCTTTTCCATCTTCTTGTCGAGCTGCGCTTGCAGGGTATTGGCCCAGTCGGCCAGCGGCGTGCCGGCCAGACGGCGGGCGAGGGGAGACAGATCGATCATGGCAGGGCAATCAACGAGGCGAAGTTAAGGCATTGGAACCACGGCACGACTTTCGAGAATCCGGCGGCCAGCAGGCGTTCGCGGTGTTCTTCGAGGCTGTCGGGCTTCATGACGTTTTCGATGGCGCTGCGCTTCTGGGCGATCTCCAGTTCGCTGTAGCCGTTGGCGCGCTTGAACGCCACATGCAGGTCGGTGAGCAGCGCGTGTTCGTCGGCGTCGTTGAAGCGCAGCTTCTCGGACAGGATCAGCGCGCCGCCGGGCAGCAAGGCCTGGCGGATGCGGCCGAGCAGGGCCAGGCGCTGCTCTGGTGCGATGAACTGCAGGGTGAAGTTGAGCGCCACCACCGAGGCCGGCTTGAAGTCGAGCGCCAGGATGTCGGCTTCGATCACCTCGACCGGCAGCAACTCCTGGAACATCGAATCCTGGCCGTTGAGGTACTCGCGGCAGCGTTCGACCATCGCCGCCGAATTGTCCACGGCGATCACTCGGCAACCGTCGGTGCGCACATGGCGGCGCAGGGCCTGGGTCACGGCGCCGAGGGAGGCGCCCAGGTCATAGAGCACGCTGTGGGGCTGGGCGAACTGCGCGGCGAGCACGCCGAGGTTCTCGACGATGGTCGGGTAACCCGGCACCGAACGCTTGATCATGTCCGGGAACACCCGCACCACGTCCTCGTTGAAGGCGAAGTCAGGCACCTGGGCCATGGGCTGGGCGAAAATGCGGTCGGGTTCTTTGCTCACGGCGGTTCCGGCGGTTCGGTGGAAAAGGCCGGCATTTTAGCCAAATTGCTGCGGGGATGCGCGGGTTGGCTGATAAACGCCCGAACGGCGCTGCCAGCCTCGTGTCAGGCACATCGCTTTCGCGAGCGGGCTCGCTCCCCAGGGTGTTGCACCGTCCATGAGGGAGCCAGCCTGCGGGCGATGCGGTCAGCGCGGTTTTTGCGAGAACGCCGAGGCCGCGATGCCCCACTGGCCCAGCCAGTAGCTGAGGATGATGAGGTAGGGGGCGGCGTGGAACGGCGCGACGAAGCGGTTGATGCCGATCACGCTGTCGGAGAACACGAACGCCACGGCCCCGCCGGCGGCCAGCAGCGCCGAACGTTGCGGCACGCCGCTGCCCAGGCGGGCCAAGGCGCGCCAGAGCATGGCGCTGATGGCCGTGCCGTAGATGATCACCGGCACCAGCAACGGCCCCAGGCCGCTTGCGACCAGAATGCCCAGCAGCACCGCGCCCAAGGCCAGGGCGAGGACCAGCGGCAGCACGGCCAGGCGCCGGCAGTCGCTGAGGTAGGCTTTGAGGTAGGCCAGGTGTGCGATCAGGAACGCTCCGAGGCCGAACACGAACAGGTCGCCCGGCCAGGCCAGCAGCACGTCGCCCACCAGCGAGAAGATCAGGCCCAGGCTGATCCAGCGCCGGTAGTCGCCGGGCGGCGCGTCGTGCAGCCAGCCGAGCAGCGCCAGCACCGGCAGCGGCTTGACCAACAGGCAGAGCAGCGCCGCGTGGGTGCTCAGGCCGTAGAGGAAGGTCGCCGCGCCCATCAGCGCCAGGATCAGCCAGCCCATGTCAGTTGACCGAAATGGCGCAGTCGAAGGTTTCCACCGGCAGCACTTCCGGCGCCCACGGTTGCTGCGAGGTCAGGCGCAGGCGCCCGGTGCCGGTGGCGAAGGCCTGGAAGCGCCAGGTGGACAGGCCCGCCGCGCCGACCACGCCGGCGTCCTCGGGGTTGCTGTAGACCTCGGGGCTCAGGGCGCGCAGCACTCCGCCGGCGGAATCCTGGATGGCCCAGCGGTAGCCGGTGGTGGGGTTGCTGGGCAGGGTCACGATCAGGTTTTGCCCGTTGGCCAGCCGCACCGGGCATTCGCTTTGTTTCTCCACGGTCACGTTGGTTTTCGGTTGCGTGGCGCAGGCGGCCAGCAGGGCGAGACTCAGGGGGACGAACAGGCGAATGGGGGACATGGGGTGAGGGGCTCCGGCGTTCTCGACGAACGGCGAGCATAACTGAAGATGAGACAAAGTGTGACAACCTGGCGGGGCGAGGCTGTCAATTCCGGCCCCTTCGCGGGCAAGCTGAATCGTCGCACTGATCCAGGGTGCACACAGCGCCCCTGTAGGAGCCTGCCTGCTGGCGATGGCGCCGTGGAAGGCGCTGCCGGGGGCAAGGTACAACCTCCCCCCGCATGGTTCTGCGGCCATGCGCAGCCTTGGCTGACGTCATCGCCAGCAGGCTGGCTCCCACAGGATCTGCGGTCACGCAAAACCTGTGGGAGCTGGCTTGCCAGCGATAGCGGTAGTGCAGGCACTACATGATTATCAGAACAGCACTTTCGCCACATCCGCGAACCGCTTGGCGAAGTGCACGGTGATGCCTTCCTTGAGGTAGTCCGGCAGTTCCTCGAAGTTGCCCCGGTTGGCCTCCGGCAGGATCAGTTCGAAGAGCTTCTGCCGACGCGCCGCGATGACCTTTTCCCGCACCCCGCCGATCGGCAGCACGTGCCCGGTCAGGGTCAGTTCGCCGGTCATGGCCACGCCTTTCTTCGGCGGTTGGTTGCGTGCCAGGGAAAGCAGGGCGCTGGCCATGGTCACGCCGGCGCTCGGGCCGTCCTTGGGCGTCGCGCCTTCCGGCACGTGCAGGTGGACGAACGCCTCGTCGAAGAACTTCGGATCGCCGCCGAAGGATTTCAGGTGCGAGCTGACGTAGCTGTAGGCGATCTCGGCCGATTCCTTCATCACGTCGCCCAGTTGCCCGGTGAGCTTGAAGCCCCGGTTGAGGGTGTGGATGCGCGTCGCTTCGATCGGCAGGGTCGCGCCGCCCATGCTGGTCCAGGCCAGCCCCGTGATGACGCCGGTGCCGGACAGCACCTGCTCGTTGCGAAACACCGGATGGCCCAGCGAGGCTTCGAGGTCCTTGGGGCCCAGCTTGATGACGGCCTTCGGCTCGTCGATCAGTTTCATCACGGCCTTGCGCACCAGTTTGCCCATCTGCTTTTCCAGCTGGCGCACGCCGGCCTCGCGGGCGTAGCCGTCGATCAGGGCCTTGAGGGCCGCGTCGCTGATGCTCAGGCTGCCCTTGGACACGCCGGCCTTCTCCAGCAGCTTGGGCCACAGGTGGCGCTTGGCGATGGCGACCTTCTCTTCGGTGATGTAGCCCGACAGGCGAATCACTTCCATGCGGTCCAGCAGTGGTCCTGGGATCGAGTCCAGGGTGTTGGCGGTGCAGACGAACAGGACCTTGGACAGGTCCATCCGCAGGTCGAGGTAGTGGTCGAGGAATTCGACGTTCTGCTCAGGGTCGAGGGTCTCCAGCAGCGCCGAGGCCGGGTCGCCCTGGTAGCTCTGGCCCATCTTGTCGATCTCGTCGAGCATGATCACCGGGTTCATCACTTCGACGTCTTTCAGGGCCTGCACGAGCTTGCCCGGCTGCGCGCCGATGTAGGTGCGCCGGTGGCCCTTGATCTCGGCCTCGTCGCGCATGCCGCCGAGGCTGAAGCGGTAGAACGGCCGGCCCAGGGATTCGGCGATGGATTTGCCGACGCTGGTCTTGCCCACGCCCGGCGGCCCCACCAGCAGCACGATGGAACCGCTGATCTCGCCTTTGTAGGCGCCGACCGCGAGGAATTCGAGGATCCGGTCCTTGATGTCGTCGAGCCCGGCGTGGTGCTTGTCCAGCACCTTGCGCGCGTGCTTGAGGTCGAGCTTGTCCTCGCCGTACACGCCCCACGGCACCGAAGTGGTCCAGTCGAGGTAATTGCGGGTGACCGCGTATTCCGGCGAACCGGTCTCCAGGATCGACAGCTTGTTCATTTCCTCTTCGAGGCGCTTCTGCACCTGCGCCGGCAGCACCTTGCCTTCCAGGCGCTGCTCGAACTGTTCGAGGTCGGCGCTGCGGTCGTCCTTGGTCAGGCCCAGCTCCTGCTGGATGACCTTGAGCTGTTCCTTGAGGAAGAACTCGCGCTGGTGCTCGCCGATCTTGCGGTTCACCTCGGCGGAGATCTCTTTCTGCAGGCGCGCGACCTCGACTTCCTTGCGCAGCATCGGCAGGACTTTTTCCATGCGCTTGAGCATCGGCACGCAGTCGAGCACTTCCTGCAGTTCGGGGCCTGTGGCCGAGGTCAGGGCGGCGGCGAAGTCGGTCAGCGGCGAGGGGTCGTTGGGGCTGAAGCGGTTGAGGTAGTTCTTCAGCTCTTCGCTGTACAGCGGGTTGAGCGGCAGCAGTTCCTTGATCGCGTTGATCAGCGCCATGCCGTAGGCCTTGACCTCGTCGGTCGGCTCGGTGGGCTGGTGCGGGTATTCGACCTCTACCAGGTAGGGCGGGCGGTGGTGCTTGAGCCAGGTCTTGATGCGCACGCGGCTCAGGCCCTGGGCGACGAACTGCAGCTTGCCGTTCTCGCGGCTGGCGTGGTGCACCTTGACCAGGGTGCCGTATTCGGGGAGCGCCTTGGTGTTGAAGTGGCGCGGGTCTTCCTGGGGCGTGTCCATGAAGAACAGGGCAAGGGAGTGGTGCCCGGACTGGCTGACCAGGTCCAGGGTCTCGGCCCACGGCTCTTCGTTGACGATGACCGGCAGCACCTGCGCGGGGAAGAACGGACGGTTGTGGATCGGGATGACGTAGACCTTGTCCGGCAGGTTCTGGCCGGGCAGGGCCAGGCCCTTGCCGGTGGAGCGGTGTTCGATGTGTTCGGCTTCGGTGTAGTCGTCGGGGTTGTCCGGGAATTCTTGCTGGTCGCTCATGGGGCACCTGCGCAATGGGGTATGGGGCTTAGATGGGGC
>NZ_NEIP01000026.1:0-46886 GCF_002112745.1 Pseudomonas sp. B7(2017)
ATGGCGGTGGGTCAGGCGATGAGGATGCCGGGTGTGCCGGCCTCATCGCTAGCAAGCTAGCTCCCACAGGATTGGCGGTGGTCTGCCAGTTCTGCGATGGCTCCCACAGGTTTTGCGGTGGTCTGCCAGTTCCGCGAACACCGCCGAACTGTGCAGGAGCTTGCCTGCAAGCGATGGCGGCGCGTCAGGCGATGAAGATGGTGGCTGTACCGGCCTCATCGCCAGCAGGCTGGCTCCCACAGGTTTGCGGTGGTCTGCCAATTCTGCGAACACCATCGAACCCTGTGGGAGCTGGCTTGCCAGCGATGGCGGTGGGTCAGGCGATGAGGATGCCGGGTGTGCCGGCCTCATCGCTAGCAAGCTAGCTCCCACAGGATTGGCGGTGGTCTGCCAGTTCTGCGATGACTCCCACAGGTTTTGCGGTGGTCGGCCAGTTCCGCGAACACCGCCGAACTGTGTAGGAGCTTGCCTGCAAGCGATGGCGGTGGGTCAGGCGATGAGGATGCCGGGTGTGCCGGCCTCATCGCCGGCAAGCCGGCTCCCACAGTGAATGGCGCAAGGCCGACTGTCGGTGAATGCCCCATGGGTCCCGGTTTGCGGTGGGCACCCGCTTTCGGGCAATCCCCCAACCGTGGGCTATAAACCTATAGGGACGTATCGGGAAGTCGCCGCCATGAACATGCAGTCACCATCGCTTCCGACCGAGGAGGGCAGCCTTCGCCTGAGCTCGCGCAAGCAGCCGTTCAACCTGTTGCGCTGGTTTTCGCTGATCAGCATGGCCGTGATCGGCACGGTGGCCGTGGCGCTGGGGGCGGTGTCGACGCGTTTCGTGATCGATGAAAGCGTACAGCGCGATGCGCTGCTGACCGCGCAGTTCATCCAGGCCATCGCCTCGGCGGAAGTGCGGCATGTCTCGATCCCCAACATCCGCACCATGGGCGATCTGCTCGACTCGCGCCATGACAACGATTTTCCCGATGTCGATCCCGCCGCCCGGGCCAATGCCCGCGACGAATTCCTCGACCACGTCGCGCACTTGCCGGACGTGATCCTGGCCAACATCTACGCCCCCGACCGGCAGGTGATCTGGTCGACCAACCCGGCCCTGATCGGCACGCGCATCCATGCCGACGAAGACCTGGACCGGGCGTTCGACGAGAAGATCCCGGTGTCCGCCAGCTACCACGACGTGGACAAGGGCCGCGAAGAGCAGAAGTTCGTCGTGCCGCCGGAGTACATCTTCATCGAGAACTACATCCCGCTGTTCGATGCCGAGGGCGAGCATGTGACGGCGATGGTGGAAATCTACAAGGAACCCAAGGACCTGATCAGCCGCATGGAGCGCGGGCTGGTGCTGATCTGGCTGGCCACCGCGCTCGGCGGCGGTCTGATCTACCTGGGGCTGTTCTGGATCGTGCGGCGGGCGGCGATCCTGCTGGCGGCGCAGCAAAAGCAACTGATCGCCAACGAAACCTTCGTCGCGCTGGGGGAGATGTCCTCGGCAGTGGCCCACAGCCTGCGCAACCCGTTGGCGACCATCCGTTCCAGCGCCGAGCTGGCGCTGGAATTCGATGCGGGGCCTGCGCACAAGAACATCAAGGACATCATCGGCCAGGTCGACCGCATGTCCAAATGGGTGCGCGAGCTGCTGCAATCGCTGCGCCCGCTCAACGATGACCCGGAGCCGGTGAACCTGGTGGCGGCGCTGCACGATAGCCTCATGGCGTTCGAGCAGCAGATCGCCAAGGCCGGTGTCCATGTGGTGTTCCACCCGCAGGAGACGCCGATGGTGCTCAGCCAACCGGTGCAGCTGACGCAGATCCTCAACAGCCTGTTGGCCAATGCTCTGGAGGCGATGGACAAGGGCGGCACGCTGACCGTCAGCCTGGAGACCGGCGACGGCCGCAGGGTGACGGTGATGCTCAGCGACACCGGCAAGGGCATGAACGAGGAGCAGCGCAGCATGGCGTTCCGGCCGTTCTTCACCACCAAGCAGGGCGGTCTCGGCGTGGGCCTGGTGCTGGTGAAACGGATCATGGAGCGTTTCGGCGGCGGCGTGACCCTGGACAGCCGCGAGGGCGAGGGTACCACTGTCTGTCTGGCGTTCCAGCTCATCCAATGACCGCAAAAAACAATCTGAACTTTCCCCATCACTGGGTGTCAGGCCCCGGTCACCGGGGAGTGGGGAATTCAACGGCGTCTCTAACTCGTTGTTTAAAAAGGCATTAATACTTTGGCGAGGTAATTGCAAAACACCATCACCCCTTCCTTTTGACGAGGCGGCTGGTGATGGACAGAACAACGCGTTACCCCTGCAAGCCATTTCTGCTGACGCCGCTGAGCGTCTTTCTGGCATTGACCCTCGGCACCATGGCCGTCCGGGCCAGCCCCATCGACGACGAAAGCCAGCCGGAGACCTCCGACCCTTCCGCCTACTACGACGAGCCGGCGGACGAGCCGACGGCGCTGAACGCCATCCTGACCATGCCCGAGGCCAACGTCGATTCCTTCGACCTGCCCAACGGCGTCAAAGGCACGCGCGACTCGACCCGCACCGAGAACATCTTGCCGCCGCGGGTGCAGACCAGTTTCAACTACCCCACCAACGGCAAGCCGAGCCCGCTGTACGGCGCCCAGCCGTTCACCCAGCAGTTGACCCTGTTCGAAGAGTTCGGCCCGGAAAAACTCGACCCGACCACCCCTGCCGGGCCGTTGGGCTTTCCGCCGGCGGCCATTGGACCTGCGCCGGCGCAGGATCCGAACAGCGTCGCCCGCAGCGCACCGCCCGGCACCGCGCTGGATGCGTTCTTGCGTCAGCCCGGGCTGACGCCGTTCCCCAGCCAGTTCGCCAACGTGGTGGACCGCAATCCGTGGCAGGCGCAGATCGAACTGTTCCTCAACCGCCACATCGGCTCCTCCGCCGAGGGCCGTCCGCCGGGAAAAGGCTGGGCCCATCAGCGCTGGAACGAGTTCTACCCGCAGGTGGCCTACAAGACCGTGCAGACCGGCGCGCGCCTGAACGGCGGGCTGCGTGACGGCCGGCAGATGCACGGCTACGCGGTCGGCGAATTCGGGCCGGGCGGGCTGTACCACAACGTGGCCGGCGTGCCGGCGACCGACGGCACCGCCAAGGGCGTCGACGCGCGGTTCCACCCGGCCATGCCGGCGCAGAACCACAACTCGGTGTGGACCTTCGACGGCACCTTGCCGCCCAAACTGCTGATGGTGCGCTACGGCCAGCCGGTGCTGATGCGTCACTACAACGGCCTGCCGATCGACCCGTCGGCCAACCGCGGCTTCGGCCTGCACACCATCACCACCCACGAACACAACGGCCACGCCCCGGCGGAGAGCGACGGCTACGCCAACGCGTTCTTCTTCCCCGGCCAGTTCTACGACTACCGCTGGCCGATCCAGCTCGCCGGCTACGACAGCATCAACACCAAGGCCCAGGATCCGCGCGCCGCGTTCCCCTGCGCCCCGGGCGAAACCCTGTGGGTCAACGACATGACGCCAGGCCTCAAGACCTGCGACCACGGCACCATCAAGATCCGCGGCGACTACCGGGAAACCATGAGCACCCACTGGTTCCACGACCACATGCTCGATTTCACCGCGCAGAACGTCTACAAGGGCAACGCGGCGATGATGAACTACTACAGCGCCATCGACCGGGGCAACGAGTCGGTGAACGACGGCGTCAACCTGCGCCTGCCCAGCGGCAGCGCCTTGCCGTGGGGCAACCGCGACTACGACATCAACCTGGTGTTCGCCGACAAGGCCTGGGACCAGGAAGGCCAGCTGTGGTTCAACCCGTTCAACACCGACGGCTTCATCGGCGATCAGGTGCTGGTCAACTGGCAATGGCGGCCGTTCCTCGACGTGCGGGCGCGCAGCTACCGGTTCCGGATCCTCAACGGTTCGGTGTCGCGCTACTTCAAGCTGGCCATCGTGCGTGAGGTCAAAGGCTCCGGCGGCGAGTTCCAGGGGCCGAAGAACTCGGGCGTGTCCTACAGCCGCGTGCCGTTCCACATGATCGCCAACGACGGCAACATCATGGAGCACAGCGTGCCGTTCGACGGCTCCATGGACCTGGACGCCGACGGCGACAAGCAGAACCACAACGCGATCCTGCCGACCCAGGGCATCGCCGAACGGTTCGACATCATCGTCAACTTCGCGAAGAACGGCATCAAGCCCGGCGACAAGCTGTTCGTGGTCAACCTGCAGGCCCAGGACGACGGCAAGGGGCCCAAAGAGGTCATCTCGCTGGCCGACGTGCTGTCGGAGAAATACCTGGCGGTGATCAAGCAGACCAGCAAGGGCCCGCAGTGGGACCGGGGCGACCCGGCGGTGGGCAAGGTTCTGCAGCTCAACGTCAAGTCCTACAGCGGCCAGGACCTGGCCATGGATCCGGCGGCCTATGAACCGGCCAAGCCTGGCAAGGCCGAAGGGCTGACGATGATCCCGCTGAAGATCCACCGCGACAACGCCGCCGACAAGGCCCTGCTGGCCAAGGCCCTGCACCGCACCTTCACCTTCGGCCGCTCCGACGGCACCGACGAGGCGCCGTGGACGATCAAGACCGACGGCGGCTTCGGCTTCCACATGGATCCGCGTCGTCTCAATGCGTCGACCAAACTGGCCAGCGGCCCGACCGATGCCGGCGTCAGCGGCATCGGCACCCTGGAAGTGTGGAACATCAAGGCCGGCGGCAAGGGCTGGAGCCATCCGGTGCACGTGCACTTCGAGGAGGGGATCATCCTCAGCCGTGGCGGCAAGGCTCCGCCTGAGTGGGAAAAATGGGCGCGCAAGGACGTCTACCGCATCGGCTCCGAAGCCGACGGGCTGGACAGTGTGGAGATGGCGATCAACTTCCGCGAGTTCGCCGGCACCTACATGGAGCACTGCCACAACACCCAGCACGAAGACAACTCGATGCTGCTGCGCTGGGACCTCGAGAAACCGGGGCAACTGCAGCTGATGCCGACGCCGCTGCCGAGCTGGGACGGGGTGCGCTACGTCAACTCCGCCGCGCTGCCGACCTTCCGCAGCGGTGACGGCTTCGGCCCGCAAGTGGTGGTCAAGCCATGAACCGGGAGGGAGCGACGATGAAACGGTCGACACTGCGCTCCCAGGCCTGGGGCATGCATCGGGTGCTGGCCCTGGTGGCCTGCCTGCTCGGCGCGCAGGCGCTGGTGGCGCACCAGGCGCACACCGGAGCCGGCACCGCGCCGCCGGCCCCGGCCAGCGAAGCCGCCACCCCGTGGGGCGGCGACTATTTCCCCAACACCCTGCTGACCGACCAGGACGGTCGGCAGGTGCGTTTTTTCGACGACCTGATCAAAGGCAAGGTGGTGGTGATCAACTTCATCTTTACCTCGTGCAGCGATTCCTGCCCGCTGGAGACCGCACGCCTGCGCCAGGTGCAGAAACTGCTGGGGGACCGGGTCGGGCAGGACATCTTCTTCTACTCGATCAGCATCGACCCGCTGAGCGACACGCCGGCAGTGCTCAAGGCGTACGCCCAGCGGTTCAAGGTGGGGCCGGGCTGGCAATTCCTCACCGGCGAATTCGAAGACGTGACCGACCTGCGCAAAAAATTGGGGTTGTTCATCGAAGGCGTCGACAATGGCCGCAACAAGGACCACAACCTGAGCCTGATCGTCGGCAACCAGAGCACCGGACGCTGGATGAAGGCCTCGCCGTTCGAGAACCCGTGGATCCTCGCCGATCAACTGGCCAACACCTTGCACAACTGGAAAGAGCCCAGCACCGAGCAAAGCTACGCCGAAGCCCCGCAAATCCGTCCGCCGAGCAACGGCGAGGAGCTGTTCCGCACCCGCTGCGCCTCGTGCCACAGCCTCGGCCCGCTGGACGGCCAGGGCATCGGCATGCGCAGCATCGGCCCGGATCTGATCGGCGTGACCCGCCAGCGCGACGCCGCGTGGCTCAACCGCTGGATCCGCGAACCGGACCGCATGCTGGCGGAAAAGGATCCGATCGCGGTGCAACTGTTCGAACAGTACGAACGCATACCGATGCCCAACCTGCGCCTGGACGAGGCGTCGGCGCAATCGGTCATCGAGTTCCTGCGCGACGAGACCGAGCGTCAGCATCCTTCTGCGCAACCGCTGGCCGACGGCGCCGCGGCGCCGATTGGCACGGGCCCCGCCAGCGAAACGGTGAGCCGGATGCAATAGCGGCCAAATAGCATCAACGGATCGTGTACCGCAGCCATTGCCACCTACACTCAGTCGTGACGGCGGCTGTAACCGGCCTGATACAACACCACCAGGGCATCCCCATGCAGCGACTGGAAGAACAGACAACATCGGCGCCGAAGGAAACGGCCGCCGCCGGCAGGTTCTGGGGCGGACAGTTCAATCTGCTGCGCTGGTTCTCGCTGGCCAGTTTTTTCATCATCGCGGCGGTGGCGCTGGGCCTGGGCTATGTCTCCACGCGGTTCGTGGTCACCGAAAGCGTGGAGCGCGATGCGCTGCTCACCGCGCAGTTCGTCCAGGCCATCGGCGACGCCGAAATGCGCCACGCCGGCATCAGCGCGCAACGCACCATGGGCGAGATGCTCGACCCGCGCCAGGACGAGAACTATCCGGATGTCGACCCGGTGGCCCACGTCGCCGCCCGGGCGGAGTTCCTCGACCACGTCGAACACCTGCCGGACGGCCTGCTGGCCACGGTCTACGCCTTGGACCGCACGGTGATCTGGTCGACCAACCCGGACCTGATCGGGGTGAAGTTCGAGGATGACGACGAACTGGACGAGTCCTTCGAGATGCAGGTGCCGGTGTCGTCCAGCTACCACAAGATCGACGACGAGAAGCCCGAGCAGAAGCTGTCCCGGGAACCCAAGTACCTGTTCATCGAGAATTACATCCCGATGTTCAACGCCGACAAAAGCAAGGTCGTGGCCATGGTCGAGATCTACAAGGAGCCGGCGGACCTGGTGGAGCGCATCGACCGCGGCTTCGCCTCGATCTGGGTCGCGACCCTGTTGGGCGGGACGGCGATCTACCTGGGGCTGTTCTGGATCGTGCGCCGGGCCGCAGCCCTGCTGCAGACCCAGCAACAGCAGTTGATCAGCAACGAGACCTTTGTCGCCCTGGGCGAGATGTCCTCGGCGGTGGCCCACAGCCTGCGCAATCCGCTGGCGACCATCCGCTCCAGCGCCGAACTCGCTCAGGAGGTCGCCAGCCAAGGGGCGCAGCGCAACATCGGCGACATCATCAGCCAGGTCGACCGCATGTCGCGCTGGGTGCGCGAATTGCTGGTGTCGCTGCGGCCGATGCACGACGACGGCGAGGCGGTGGACCTGCTGCCGGCGGTCGAGGACACCCTCGG
Source organism: Pseudomonas sp. B7(2017) (assembly GCF_002112745.1). Lineage (NCBI taxonomy): Bacteria > Pseudomonadati > Pseudomonadota > Gammaproteobacteria > Pseudomonadales > Pseudomonadaceae > Pseudomonas > Pseudomonas sp. B7(2017). The sequence continues at coordinate 7,363 of NZ_NEIP01000026.1, forward strand.
CGCGTTCGAGGCGCTGATCCGGCGCAACGGGGTCGAGGTGCGGTTCACGCCCGACGGCTGCCCGCCGGTCGTCAGCCAAAGGGTGCTGCTGACGCAAATTCTCAATAGCCTGTTCGCCAATGCCCTGGAGGCGATGCCCAAGGGCGGCGTGCTGAGCATCGACATCGACGCGCCCCAGGCCGACTGCGTGCGCATGACCCTGGCCGACACCGGCAAAGGCATGAGCACCCAGCAGCAGTTGCTGGTGTTCAAGCCGTTTTTCACCACCAAGCAGGGCGGCCTCGGGGTCGGCCTGGCGCTAGTCAAGCGAATCATGGAGCGTTTTCAGGGCTCGGTCGTCCTGACCAGCAAAGAGCAGGAGGGAACCCGCGTCAGTCTCAACTTCAAAGTGGCATCGGGAGGGGAATATGGAACACAGCATTCTGCTGGTCGAGGATGACGAACTGTTGGCCGAGAATATTCAGACCTACCTGGAGCGCAAGGACTTCGAGGTGACGGTCTGCCATTCGGCCGAAGACGCGTTGGAGCACTTGGGCAGCTTCATGCCGGACGTCGTGCTGACCGACAATTCGCTGCCGGGCATGAGCGGTCACGATCTGATCCAGAAGCTGCGCATCAGCGCGCCGGATCTGAAAGTGATCATGATGACCGGCTACGGCAACGTCGAAGATGCGGTGGTGGCGATGAAGGAGGGCGCCTTTCATTACGTCACCAAACCGGTCGCGTTGCCGGAGCTCAAACTGTTGCTGGACAAGGCCCTGGCCACCGAACGGATGGAGCGCACGCTGTCGTTCTACCAGGAGCGCGAGGCGCAGAAGTCCGGGGTGCAGGCGCTGATCGGCGAATCGGCGCCGATGCACCACCTCAAGCACACCCTCGGCCAGTTGCTCGAAGCCGAGCGGCGCATGACCGGCGGCGACCTGCCGCCGGTGCTGGTGGAAGGCGAGACCGGCACCGGCAAGGAACTGGTGGCCCGCGCGCTGCATTTCGACGGCTCGCGCAGCAAGGGCCCGTTCATTGAGTTCAACTGTGCGTCGATTCCCTCCAACCTGGTGGAATCGGAGCTGTTCGGCCACGAGAAGGGCGCGTTCACCGACGCCAAGGACCGCCGGGTCGGGCTGGTGGAAGCGGCGGACGGCGGCACGCTGTTTCTCGACGAGATCGGCGAAATGGATCTGGTGCTCCAGGCCAAGCTGCTCAAGTTGTTGGAGGATCGCACGATCCGTCGGGTCGGCTCGGTCAAGGAGCGCAAGGTCAACCTGCGGGTGATCAGCGCCACCAACTGCAACCTTGAGCAGATGGTGCAGCAGGGCAAGTTCCGCCGGGACCTGTTCTTCCGCCTGCGGATCATTTCGATCAAGGTGCCGCGCCTGTATGCCCGGGGCGACGATGTCCTGCTGCTGGCCCGGCACTTCCTTGCCAGCCACGGCAAGCGCTACGGCAAGCCGAACCTGCATTTCAGCCAGCAGGCCGAAGAACTGCTGCTCGGCTACACCTGGCCCGGCAACGTGCGCGAGCTGCGCAACATGCTGGAGCAGACCGTGCTGCTGGCGCCGGCCGACACCATCGCCGCCCACCAGTTGAACGTGTGCATGAGCCTGGTGGACGAGCCGGCGCTGCACCAGCACGAGATGCCGCACTTCGAGCCGCGCCCGGCGAGCAACACCGAATCGATGAACCTGCCGGAGGTCGAACGCGACATGGTGCGCAAGATGCTCGACAAGACCGACTGGAACGTCACCAAATCCGCCCGCCTGCTGGGCCTGAGCCGCGACATGCTGCGCTACCGCATCGAAAAGCTGGGCCTGGCCCGGCCTGACAAGCGTCAGTGGTGAACGCAGGATCCGCGTCGCCGCCATCGCCAGCAGGCTGGCTCCCACAGGTATCCCGGGTGTTTGCAGGATCTAGGCACACCGCTAAAACCTGTGGGAGCTGGCTTGCCAGCGATGAGGCCGGCACATCCGGCATCTCTGCTGCCTGCCCCACCGCCATCGCCAGCAGGCTGGCTCCCACAGGGGATCCCCGGTGCCCGCAAGATTCCTGTACACCACCAAAACCTGTGGGAGCTGGCTTGCCAGCGATGAGGCCGGCACATCCGGCATCTCTGCTGCCTGACCCACCGCCATCGCCAGCAGGCTGGCTCCCACAGGTATCCCGGGTGTTCGCAAGATTCATGTACACCACCAAAACCTGTAGGAGCTTGCCTGCAAGCGATGAGGCCGGCACATCCGGCAGCTCTGCTGCCTGACCCTCCGCCCTCCAAGGAGGCCATCACTGTGTCTGAGGGCTGAGGCACTCCAGCAGGCAAGTGGGATCCAGCACCTCGTCGTTGACGTAGATGCCGCGCTCGGCATCGTAGGTGCGCACGAACACCCGCACCGTGGCGTCGGCCACCGTCGGCAATTGCGAGTCGTGGAACACGTGGCGGTCCGGGATGACGATGAAGTCCTGCGGCGACGTGTCGTCGAAGGTCCGCGGCGGCGCAGCCGACAGCGACGGCGGCGCGGGGTGGGCGAAGGGCTGGTCCGCCCCGTAGTAATTGAAGTTGCTGTCCAGCGCCTGGGCCTGAGCGGCGGCGAGCAGACAGCCCGGCAACAGCGACCAAGTGAGCGTTCGCATGGCGGCACCTGTGGAAACGGTTTTCCCCAAGGCTGTTAACTATAGCCGCGCCGCCGGTTACATGTTCCCAACAACTGGCGCCGTCAGGCTGACCTAGACTCGGGCCGCTCAATCACGAGCACCACCCGGAGAGCGCCATGGAAGTGCCGAACCCTCAAGACGCCGTCGCCAGCAACCGTCAGGCCTGGAACGATTCTGCCCGCCACCACCGCGACACGCCCGATTGGCAAGCCCTGCTGGCCGACGTCGCCCAAGCGGACTTCTCCTGCCTGGACGACACCCTGCGCGGCCTGCTGGAACAGGTCGGCGTCGACGGCAAGGACGTGGTGCAGCTGGGCTGCAACAACGGCCGGGAGAGCCTGTCGCTGTTCGCGCTGGGCACGCGGCGGGTCACGGGGATCGACCAGTCGACGGCGTTCCTCGAACAGGCCCGTGAGCTGAACGCGCGTTCACCGCACGACGCGCAATTCATCGAGGCCGACATCCACCGTCTGCCGGCCGAGCTGGACGGCCGCTTCGACGTGGCGCTGATCACCATCGGCGTCCTCAACTGGATGCCCGACATCGGCGCGTTCTTGCGTCATGTCGCCCGGGTGCTCAAGCCCGGCGCACGCCTGGTGATCTACGAAACCCATCCGTTCCTGGAAATGCTCGACCCCGAGGCCGAAGATCCGTACCGCCTCGCCGCGTCCTACTTCCGTGAAGAGCCGTTCGTGCAGGAAGAACCGATCGTCTACGCCGGCAAGGTCGAACAGAAGGCCGCGCCGTCCTACTGGTTCGTGCACACCCTGGGCGCGATCTTCAGCGGCGCCATCGGCGCAGGGCTGAACATCGCGCACTTCAAGGAATACCCGCACTCCAACCGCGAAGAACTGTACGACCGCTACGAAGGGCAGACGGCGCAGGTGCCGATGTGCTTCACCTTGGTGGCGGAAAAGCGCTGAATGTCCCGGCTCCTTCTTCGGATCGCCGCCCGGGGCAAGCCCGCTTCCACAAGATCTTGTGGGAGTCAGCCTGCTGGCGATGGCGTCAGTCAAGGCGCTGCGGGGCAAGATCAAGACAGTAGCCCCTTCGTGAGTCGAGGTGCCCGCAAAATGTGCGGTCACCCTAACCCCAGCCGATATTCAGTGAGTGGTGTGATCGATCACATGCCCCGGCTGGGCGCACAGATCAATGCCAAGGGCATGAATGACCCTGAGCACCGTATCGAATCGAGGTTTTGCGCCAGGCGCGAAAGCTCTGTGCAGGCTTTCACGGCCCATTCCCGAATCCCTGGCGACTTGGGTCATGCCCCGCGCCTTGACCACATGACCGATGGCGCGAAGAAACTCTTCGTTGTCACCGTCAGCCAGCACCTGTGAAAGGTATTCGCTGATGGCCTCGTCACTGTTCAACAGTGATGCCATATCAAAAACCGTCAAAGCCTGACTCACGGTCAAACCTCCTTTGCCATTCTCTTGGCACGCTTGATGTCCGCGCCTTGCGATGATTTGTCTCCTCCTGCCAGCAGAATGATGCAGATGCGATCTCGAAGGGTGAAATACACCCGATAGCCGGAGCCGACATCTACACGCATTTCGGACACGCCGTCTCCTACTGACTTGATGTCGCCTAGATTACCTGCTGAGGCGCGATCAATGCGACGGGCAACAGCAATCTTGGCCCGGAGATCCCGGATTGAGGCGTGCCATGTCGCAAAAGTCGGTGTTTGCTTGATGAGATAGGTCATGGCCTGACTGTATCCAGATGGATACGGTCAGGCAGTCAGCCCATTCGCCACAATGCGTTGAGCATTCATCAATTCATGTAGGCAGTGCTTCTTTGAGTCGTAGGAGGCCTCGGTCAAGCCCGCGCCGCCGTCACCACCGGCCGGCCCGGCTTGCGCAGGGGCTCCAGCCTCGACCCTTGGTAGCGGGTCTCGCGGAACAGGCGCCAGCGGCCGAACAGGCCGTAGACGTGGGTCACGCGGCCCTGTTCGTGGTAACCCATGCGGATGTGCAGCTTGAGCGCCGGGATGTTGTGGGTCTCGCAGACGTCCACCACCTTGTGGCAGCCCTGGGCGGCCATGGCTTCCCAGAGGGCGACCTGGACGTCCACCGACAGGCTGCTGCCGAAGTACGCCCGGGTCATTTCGCCGCCGAACTCGAAGAACTCGCCGGGTTTGACCGGAAATTCGCAGCCGTAGTAGTGGCGGTCGTGGTAGTCGCGCACGCTGCCCCAGATGAACGCCACCGCGTGGCCGTCGGCGTCGAGGTACATGTGCCCGGTATGGCCCTCGGCGGCCAGTTCGGCCATGGTCTGCACGCGGTCGCCGAAATGCTTGGCGAACGCCGTGGCGTTCTCCGGCGTGATGTCCACCCGGCGCAGGCCTTCGTAGGGGCGCAGCTTGTGCGGCGGCACCGGGCTGACCAGGTCGCGCTCCATCCACAGCAGTTCCCAGTGGAAGAACACATAGCGTTTCCACAGGGTGGTGAATGTGCGGCCCAGGCCCTTTTGTCTGATGCGCTCACGCAGCTTTTCGATGACGCTCATGTTGCCCTCCGTGGCCTAGGCCCGGTGCGGTGGATGACGCTTTTTGTGGGTATAGATCACGCCTGCAAAGTCATTGCGAAGTGCCATCTTCGAATGTATTGCAAGGTATGTAAGTCATTCAGGCACAGCGGTGCCGCGCAGCAGTTCCTTGTTCAGGTCGGCGTAGGAAATCCGTGGAACCCCCGTCAGACGACGCTCTAGAACGTGGCTCAGGGACTCGCCCGGTTGCAGGTAGGCGTCGCCGAAGTCGCCGGTCAGCTGCGTCGGGTGGGCGACGATCTCCAGCACGCCGTCGGTCGGCGCGGGCGCCTCGCGCAGATCCACTGGCGTGCAGACGTAGTCCGCCGTGGCGCCGGCCAGGTTTTGCAGGCGACGGTTGAGCAGGCCCTTGAACAGGCGTTTGGGCAGGTTGAGGTTCTGCCCCAGGTTGCGCGCCAGGCGCACCGGCACGCCTTGGCGGGCAGCGAAGCGGGCGACGATCTCGCCGATCGGCCAGATGTTGTGCACGTGCTGGTGGGAGTCCAGATGGCTGGGACGCAGGCCGTGATCGACGCAGCGCTGCCATTGCGCCTGCAATTCCTGCTGCACCGCCTCGCGGTCCTCACGGCCCAGCCACAGGCTGTGGCGCGGCAGGTTGAGGTCGAACACGCCGTGGCTGTCGCAGAAGGTGCGGCGGGCCAGGATGGCCTGGCTCAGGGGCCGTCCGTAGGTCAGGTTGAAGTGCAGGCCGACCCTGCCTTCGAGCAACGGATGGCGGGCCAGGGCGCAGGCCGCCTCGAAGGCCGGCATGTTGGCCATGGCGGTGGCGGAGCTGATGACCCCGGCCTTGAAGGCGCCGAAGATCACCGAGTTTTCGTTCGGGCTGAGGCCGAAATCGTCAGCGTTGACTATGACTTGGCGTGGCATGTTCGCCCTCCGTGGTCGTTGGGGTGGTGTGCGGCGCAGGCTTGGCGTCAGGCGTCGCCCGCTGCGCCCGCCATCGCTGCAGCGCCGGCTTGAGCCGCTGCCAGAGCCGCAGCGCCAGGCCCAGCAGCAGGCCACTGGGGCGCCAGGAGTAGAAGCTCCAGCGCCAGTGCTCCAGTTGCCCGGTCATGCGTTCGTGCAGTTGGTGGCTGGAGTTCTCCAGGCTCACCCGTGAAGCGTCGATCCAGTGCCAGTGCTCGTCCAGTCCCCAGCGGATCCATTCCTCCAGCAGCACCCGGCCGCTGCCGAGGTCCGCGTGCTGCGGCAGGAAGGCGAGGTTGTAGTCATAGAGCCGGCCCTGTTCGAGCAGGCCCAGGCGGTAGCTGAGGCAGCGCCCGTCCAGTTCCAGCGTCACCACCCGCACCCGGCCTTGGGCGGCGAGGGCGGTGAAGGCGCTGTGCATCCAGCGGCGGCTGCGCTCGGTGGCGAAGATGCCGACGCCTTCGTCGCCTTTCCAGCTCACCGCTTCGACTTCGCCGATGGCCTGCAGCAGCGGGCCCATGCTGTCGGCGTCGGGCACGATGCGCCGCACCACCGCGCCGCAGGCGGCGATCCGTTTGCGCGCCCGGCGCAGCTTGTAGCGCGGATCACCGGAGACTTCCTGGCGGTCGGCGTCGCTGATCAGGTGCACCGGCACCCGGCAGCTCAGCCGCCGCTCGCCGGTAGAGCTGACAGCCATCCAGTGGGTGAGGGCGCTCGGCTCGCCCACCGGCTCCGTGAGTTCGTTGAGTTGCAGCAGCGCGTGGGGCATCCGCCGGCGGATCAGCGCCAGCGCCCGGCGCATGCCGGCGGCGTCCAGTTGCGAAAGCAGCGCGAGGCGGTCGGCCAGCGGATGCCCCAGGTGATGCACGACCCGGAAGGGCCAGCCGCCGAACCGTTCGCGCCCGGCCACCAGGGGCAGGCACAGGCGCAATTCGTCCGCTTCCCAGCCCAGCAGAATGTGCAGGCGTTCGTCCTCGCCCAGCGCCTGTTCGGCCGCGCACAGCCAAGCCAGGCTGTTGAACGGCGTGTGGTCCGTCACCCGCAGGCGCAGCGCTTCGTATTGCGCGGCCGGGAAGTCGGGTGCGCACAGCGAGGTGCGCCATTCGAATTGCGCCATAGGGTCAGGTCGCCGGTGCGGTGACAGGTGGACGGGAAGGCTTGCGCAGCGCATCCAGGCGCGAGCCGCTGTAGCGGGTTTCGCGGTAGAAGCGCCAGCGGCCGAACAGGCCGTAGACGTTCATGATCCGGCCCTGCTCGGTGTAGCCCATGCGCAGGTGCAGCTTGAGCGCCGGGATGTTGTGGAACTCGCAGACGTCCACCACTTTGTCGCAGCCCTGGGCGGCCATGGCTTTCCACAGCTCCAGCTGCAGATCCACCGACAGTTCGGTGCCCCAGTAGGCGCGGGTCAGTTCGCCGCCGAACTCGAAGAACTCGCCGGGTTTGACCGGGAATTCGCAGCCGTAGTAATGGCGGTCGTAGTAGTTGTGCGCGCAGCCCCAGATGAACGCCACGGCATCGCCCTGGTCGTCCAGGTGCATGTGCCCGGTGTGGCCTTCGGCGGCCAGTTCCGCCATGGTGCCGACACGGTCGCCGAAGTAGCGGGCGAAGGCACCGGTGTTGGTCGGGGTGATCTTCACCACCCTCAGCGCCGGGTAGGGCTTGAGGCTGTGGGGCGGCACCGGGCTGACCAGGTCGCGCTCCATCCACAGCAGTTCCCAGTGGAAGAACACGTAGCGCTTCCACAGGGTCTTGAAGGTGGCCTTGAGGCCTTTCTGGTGGATCCGCTCGCTGAGTTTTTTCAGGGCATTCATGGTGTTCACTCCTGATGACGGTGCAGGGCGCGGCCGAAGGCCTGCGCGGCAGAACATCACAAGGGCGGTCATGAGGCGCTCCAGCGCAGGGCGAACAGGGTCTGTCCCGGCAGGTCGAAGCGCACGCGGCCGTCCTGGCAGCGAAAGGGTGCGTCGCGGCTGCGGTTGTCGGCGCCGAAGTAGCGCAGGGCGCCGTTGTTCAGCGGGCACTTGGCGCCGCCCAGGTCCACCCGTTGCAGGCGCGTGCCTTTGTTCACGCCCAGCAGCGAGCGTTGGTCGTCGCCGGCCATCGCCAGCGCATCGACCTCGAAGGCGTCGTTGTCCAGCCACAGCACCTGGTGCAGCCAGTGCTGGCGGATGAACTGCTGGGCCAGGCCCACCGGCTTGAGTTCGAAACGGTCATCGCCCAGCACCCGGATCATGCCTTTGGGGTACTGCGGCTCGTCGGCGGCCTGGAACCAGTTGAGCATCGTCAGCAGGCCGTCCTGGGAGGCGTTGATCACCACCGACGCCCACCACAGCGAAGCGTAGTGGGTGTCCTGGTCGTAGGGGCTCAGGCTGGAGCCGCTGGACAGGTTGGTCTGGTCCAGCAGCAGCGCCTTGCGCGGCGCGCCGTGGGCGTCCAGCCCCACCAGTTGCGCGGCCCGCTGCACGCTGTCGCGGTAGGTGCGGGTGGCGAGCAGGTCGCGGACCATCCATTCGTGCCAGGCCAGGGCATCGACCTGGGCGGCGGATTCGTCCAGCAGCCGGCGCGCCCAGTCGAGGCCGCGCTTGTCCGCCGCGTGGTCGGCGAACGGCCCGTTGACCAGCCTCGCGCTGGCCGGCATCGCGATGCGCACGCCGGCTGCGGCGTTGGCCGGGTCGCTGCGCACCTGGCGGGCCATGCTGGCGAAGATCGCCCGGTACTGCTCGTAGCTGGCGTAGTTGAGGTTCGGCTCGTCGGCAAAACCGATGTAGTGGGTGCCCTTGCCCCCCAGCGCACGGGTGCCGGCGAGCCAGGCGTCGAGGCCGCCGTTGCTTTGCGTGTCGGCGCGCAGGTCGGCCTGGCGTTGGCTGCCGGCGAGCAGGGTGATGTCCTGGCGGATGCCGAAGCGTTCCTGATAGGCCTGGCGGAACGCGTCTTCGAAATGCGGGTTCTTCGTCGTCACGTCGACGAAGCTGTAATAACTGGCCGCCGCCGGCTTCAGCGCATCGAGCACGGCATGGCTGGCGGGCGGCGGCAGCACGTAGGGCAGGGCGACGCCCAGGTCCGGCGTGCGGCCCAGGACTTTGTCGTGCAGGGTGAGGCGGGTCTGGCCGTCGTCTTCGCGCAGCGGCTTGAGCTGCTCGGGCGCCTGCGCGAACAGGTTGGCCGTGCCGTCGAGCCAGAACGCCGCCTTGCCGCCGCCGTGCAGGCGCAGGCGCCAGACCTGTTCGCGCTCGCTGACCGGCAGGCTCACCTGGTCGAACTGCCAATAGGCCGGGTAGGGCACCAGTTTCAGTGTGAGGGCCTGCCCGTCGCCGACCCGCTGCGCCTGCAGGGCGTCGACGCCGCCGTGGAACTTGCCCGCCAGCACCGCGCGTTCGCCCGGCGCGACCTTGAAGTACAGGGTGTCGCCGTCCCGGGTCTCGGCGCAGAAATGCACCTTGGCCGGGGCGAACAGCGCAACGGTGCGCTCGTCGTGCTCAACCCGGTAATTGCGGAAACTGTAGCCGGGGATCTCCAACCGGTAACTGGCCGCGCCCGGCGCCAGGGGCCAGCTCTGGCTGCCGCGGGTTTCGCTGGCGGCGATCAGCCGCTCGCCTTGCAGCTTGCCCTGGCCGTCGAGCAGGTACAGGTGCTCTTCGTTGGCGTCGGCCTGCCAGGCCGGCGCCCAGCGCACGGTCAGCGTGTCCGGGCGGTCCGCCTGCAGGTACAGGCTGCCGTCGCGGATGTCGCCCCAGCGCATCGCCGCCGCGAAGGCGTCCAGCGACAGGCCGAGGCCGAGCAGCAGGGCCAGGCTTCTCATGCGGTTTTCCTGTGCAGCATCAGCCACATCGGCGCGAGGTCGCTGGGCAGGATGATCAGGGTCTTCCAGAACGGCACGCCGCTCAGCCGGCAGTACAGCACCAGCATCGCCACCGTCACCGCCAGGTAGGCGATGGACGAGGCCGCCGCCGCGCCGACGATGCCGTAGGCGGGGATCAGCAGCAGGTTCAGCGCCAGGTTGAGCAACGCGCCCAGGCCCATCAGCAGCGACACCGTGCCGGGGCGGTTCTTGCCCAGCAGGTCCAGGCGCAGGATGCTCGCGTAGCACAACCCCAGCAGGCCCGGCAGCAACGCCAACAGGGCCGGGTAGGCCGGCTGGTAGGCGGCGCCGAACAGGGTGACGATCAGCCACTGGCCGATCAGCGCCATCGTCAGGCAGGCGCCGAGCATCACCGTGGCGGTCAGGCGCAGGGCCAGCGGGGTGAGCCGATCCATGCCTTCGTCCTGCTGCAGCAGGCGTTTCATCAGCGGCGTGGTCACCGCTTCCGGGACGATCAGCAGCAGTTCGGCGGCGGCGCTGGCCATGGCGTAATGGCCCAGCGCGGCGCTGCCGAGCAGGGCGCCGATGAACAGGTAGTCCGAGCGCAGGATCACCTGCTGGAACAACAGGTCCGGATGGCTGCGGGCGCTGTAGCGCAGCAGTTCGTTCTGGCTGGCGCGGTCCCATTGCAGGCGCACGGGCTGCGCGCGACCAAGCCACACCCAGCCGGCCAGCACCACCAGGCTTATGCCGGTCAGCCAGCTGATCAGCGCCGCTTCCAGCGCCGATTCCTTCCACATCCAGAACAGCGCCAGGAACAGCAGCAGCGGCGCCAGCGATTCCACCAGGCGCAAGGCGTTGAACGCCACCACGCCGCCGGAGGCGTTGTGCAGGGTCAGCAGGCCGCTCTTGAGCACCGTCAGCGGCACCGCCAGCAGCAACAGCCAAGCCAGCAGGCCCAACTGCACCGTCACGTCCAGATCAGCGCCGAATTCGCGCACCAGCGCCACCACCAGCAAGGTCAGCAGCCCCGCCAGCAGGCAACCGAACACCAGCACCTGACTGAGCAAAAGGCCCATCGGCCGCTGTTTGGCCGCTTGATAGCCCACCGCCGAATTGAGCCCGCCGCTGGTGGCCGCGCTGATCAGGTCCGGCAGGGTACTGAGCAGTGCGAACAGCCCGCGCTCGCTGGGGCCCAGGATCCGCGCCAGCAGCACGTTGCGCAAAAGGCGCAGGCCGATCATCGCCAGTTTGGTGCCCATGCTCAGGGCCAGGTGGCGCAGGTAGTTGCCTCGGCTCATGGCCGCGCCCCACGGAAGATCCGCCACGACAGCAGCTCAGGATTGCGCGCGGTGCGCTGGCTGACGCCGAAGCGCGGCAGGTTCAGCGGATCGCCCGTGCCGCGGTAGATGCCGGTGCCGGTGCCCAGGGCAAACGGGAAGTCGTGGTTGGCGATGTGTTCGCGCACCCGCGCATCGTTGTCGCCGTTGGGGTAGCAGTACACCGGCAACGGCCGGTTGCAGCCGTTGTGCAGGGCGGTGCGGCTGCGGCTGATCTCTTCGTTCAGGCGCACGTCGTCCAGGCCGGTGAGGATGGCGTGGCTGGCGCCGTGGGGGCCGAAGCGCACCAGCCCGGACGCCTCCATCGCGCGCACCTGGTGCCAGTCCAGCGCCTGGGGCAGCGCCTCTTGCGGGCACTCGTCGGTCAGGCGTTCGAGGATGGCCGGGTCGAGGGTCTTGAGGTCTTGCAGGTAATGCAGCAACGACAGGCTGCGCCGGTTCACGTCAATGTCGTCCACCAGCACCGGCAGCGGATGGCCGATGGCATGCAGGCATTCGATCAGGTGCTGGCGCGGCTTCTCGCCGTGACTGCCCCACAGGGTTTCGCCGACGCTTTCCCACCAGAAGCGCTGGCGGCTGCCGATGAAGTCGGTGGACAGGAACACGCTGGCCGGCACCTGGTGCTTCTGCAAAAGCGCGAAGGCGTTGACCGCGTTGTCGCGCCAGCCGTCGTCGAAGGTCAGCGCCACTTGCGGGCGCTCGGTGCGCAGCGCGTTGGGCTGCAGGATCTCCATCAGCGGCACGCAATCGAAATGGCGCCGAAGCCACACCAACAGGTGCTCGAACGCCTTGGGCCCCACGCACAGTTCGTTGCGGTGCGGCAGGTCGGCGGCACGGTCGTTGGCCAGCACCCGGTGGAGCATCAGGATCACCCCGGCGCCGTGCAGTTGGTTTCGCCCCACGGACGAATTGAGGTACAGCCAGCCACTGGTGCGTTTTATCAGTTGTTTGATCGCCATGGCTGTGCCCTCTCTCTTATCGGTTTTGTTCAGGGTTCCACTGGGCGTAGCGTTGGCCGCGCAAGAACTGCCACAGGCCGATGCTCATGCCTGCCAGGGTCACCAGCAGGAACGCCGCGAGGCGGAACGGTTTGGGGAGGCGGTGTTGCGAATCCAGCAGGCCGGCGACAGCGGCGGCATAGCCGAGCAGCTGCGCCAGCAGGCTCAGGCGATAGAAACCGTGGTCGTCCCACAGCCAGAAATTGCTCAGCAGCAACGGCAGCAGCAGGACCGGCGCCAGGCGGCGGATCAGCTTGTGGCTGATCAGGGCCAGCGCGTACAGGCCGTGCTTGAGCGGGTTGAGCAGCTCGCGGCGCTGGGCCAGGCTCTGCAGGCCGCCGACGGTGACGCGCTGGCGGCGGCGGAACTGTTTGTCCGCATCGTCCACGCCGTGGTCGATCACCTGGGCCTCGGGCACGTAGACGATGCGCTTGAACTTCGCCGGTGCGCAGGTGCTGAGGAAGAAGTCGTCGTTGACCTCCGCCGGCACGTTCTCAAACAGCTCGCGGCGCAGGGCCAGCAGCGCGCCGTCGGCCGAGACCATGCAGCCGGTGCGGTTCTCGACCCGGCGCAGCCAGCCTTCGTAATGCCGGTAGAGGCTGTCGCCGACGCTCAGGCCGCCGCCGGTGACCGGAATCACCATGTGCCCCGCGCAGGCGCCGACCTGCGGGTCGTTCAGCGGCGCGAGCAGGTGGCCGAGGGTGTCGAGCGACCATTGGTTGTCGGCGTCGGTGAACACCAGGATGTCGCCGCTGCTCTGCGCCACGCCGGCGTTGAGGGTGGCGGCCTTGCCCTGGCGCGGCAGGTCGAGCACGGTGATGCGCGGGTCGTCGACCGTACGGGCGCGGGCCACGGTGTCGTCGGTGGAGCCGTCGCTGGCCAGGATGATCTGCAGCGTGGCCGGTCGGTAGTCCTGGGCCAGCAGGGTGCGCAGCTTGTGCTCGATGTGCCGCGCCTCGTTGTGGGCGGCGATCACCACGCTGACGTTCAGCGGCGGCGCCGGGGTGTGGCGCCAGGCCGGGAACAGCGGCGCGAGCAGGGTCAGCAGCAGCGGATAGCCGAGGTAGGCGTACACCGGCAGCAGCAGGCAAGTCCAGAAAATGAATTCAGCCACGGGCAGGCCTCCTGGCGGTCCAATGACACAGACTGAGAATGAACGCGGCCCCGGCCAGGTGCAGGCGCACCCAGTGCAGCCCCCACAGTTGCAGGGTCAGGCCGATGTGGCGGTGGCGGCTGCTCTGGCGCACGCTGAGCGCCAGCGCCGGCAGGGTGGTCAGCATCACCATGATCGCCGCGTGATGGGGAAAGCCGTTGAGCAGGGCGGACACCGCCAACAGATCCAGCAGCCACGCGACCAGCGACAGCAACGGGAAGCGCAGCAGGCGCAGGCTCATGCCGTGGGTGCGCAGCAATTGCAGGTGGCTGCCCTGGCGCCACATTTCCTTGCCCATCCACTCGCGCCAGTTCATTTCGTAGCCCCAGTGCAGGGCCACGCTTTCGTTGACCGACAGCAGCCGCGCACCTTGTTCGTTCAGGCGCAGGGTGAATTCCTTGTCTTCGCCGGTGCGCAGGTTCTCGTCGAACCCGCCGACCTTGTCGAACCAGCGCCGGCGCATCAGCAGGTTGGCGCTGGGCAGCCAGTCCACGGCATGGGCGATGTGGGTCTGCGGGCGCAGGGTGCGGCGCTGCCAGGCCACGGCGTACCACGGCGCGGCGGCGGGCGTGTGCAGGTCCAGCCCGAACACGTCGGCGGTGCCCACGGCTTCGGTGGCGAACAGCGGGCCGAGCCAGTCTTCGGGCATTTCGATGTCGGCGTCGATGAACGCCAGCCATTCGCCGGTGGCGCGGGCGGTGCCGCGGTTGCGCAGGGCGCCGATCATCAGCCCCGGCAGCACCAGCACCTGGGCGCCGAACCGCCGGGCGATCTGCGGGCCGTCATCGGTGGAGCCATTGTCGACCACGATCAGCTCGCACTCGACGCCGGCCGCCTGCGCGGCCTTCTGTGCCGCCAGCAGCGTGCGGCCGATGTGCCGCGCCTCGTTGAACATGGGAATGACGATGCTGATCCGGGTCATGGGCGGGCCTCCCTCGGCGGCGCCTGTTCGGCTTTCAGGCGCAGGACGCTGGCGAGCGCCAGCATGATCCACACGTACTTCTGGTTCGGTGCGCTGAGGAACATCAGGAACAGGGTCAGCGACAGGAAGCTCATCCCCAGGTGGGTCATCAGGTCAGCCTGCTCCCAGTCGCGCCGCTGCATCCACGCCCGCCGCGCGCGGATCAGGTTGTACAGGCCCTGGGCAAGCATGCCGACGAACAGCAGGCCCGCCGGGATCCCCAGTTCACTGAAGATCTCAAGGTAAGTGTTGTGCGCACGGCGGTAGAGGTCGCCGATCTTGCGGTTGGCGGAAAACGCCTTGGCGTAGCCGGTGGTGGCGTAGTGCAGCGGGAACGTGCCGGGGCCGGAGCCGAGCAAAGGGTTCTCGCGGATCATCTGGCCGCCGACCACTATGTACGAGGCGCGCCGGCCCAGGGATTCGTCGTCGTGGCCGCGGGCCCCGGCGCTGAGCACGCTCAAGGACTGGATGCGCGCCAGGTAGCCGGCGGGCATCGCGTAGATCGCCAGCGGAATCACGATGGCCGCGCCGAGCATGGCGAAGCCCAGGTGACGCGGGCGGATGCGCGACAGCTGCGCACGGTAATGCCAGCAGCCGATCACCAGACTCAGGGCCAGCACCACCAGCCCGGAACGGGATTCGGTCTTGGTCATGCCGCCCAGCAACAGCAGGCAGCAACCGCCCCAGAACAGCCGGTGCAGCAGGTTCGGGCTGCGGATCACCAGCAGCAGGCCCAAGGGCACGGCGAACGCGATCAGCAGGGCGAAAGCGTTGGGGTCTTCGAGCAGGCCGGCGGCGCGGCCCTGGTCCTGGAACTTGGTGGAGAACATCGCCATGGCGCACGTGGCGCTGACGCTCAGGGTCACCAGTCGGGCGAACAGGTCCAGGTTCAGCTCGCGGCCGATCAGCAGGGTGATGACGAACAGGATCAGGCCGACGCTCAGCTCGCGCAGGTGCCCCAGGGACATGCCCATGTCGTCGGTGTCGAGCAGGCTCAGCAGGTACAGGGCCATGAAGCCGATCAGGAACCGCCAGACATTGCTGCGCAGACGCTCGGACGGCAGCTGGTGCAGCGCCAGTTGCAGCATCAGGATCAGCGCCAGCGAAGCGCCGAGCAGCTTGCTGCCCGACAGCGAACTGTCCTTGAAGAAACCCTCGAACGGCACCAGCGCGGCGATGCCGAGCAGGCCCCAGGCCGGCTTGCGGTACAGCACCGCCACGCCCACCAGGCCGAGCACCGCGCCCGGCGCCAGGTACGGATAAGGGCTGGCCAGCAGGGCGACGCAGACCAGGCCGAGCAGACTGACGATCGAGAGCGGGACAATCATGCGCGTGCCTCCCGTGCCGTGCGGATGTACAGCTGCGACCAGCGTTCGGCCAGGGCCTTGAGGTCGTAGCGGTCCTGTTGCGTGCGCCGTGCGTTGTCGCGCAGCTGCCGGGCCAGCACCGGGTCGGTCAGCAGGCTGTCGAGCTGGCGGGCGAGGGCGGCGGTGTCGGTGGGGGCCGCCATCAGGCCGTTGTGCCGGTGCTCCAGCACATCGGGGATCCCGCCGACGCCGAACGCCACCACCGGCACGCCGCTCTGCATCGCCTCCAGCAGGATCATCGGCGTGCCTTCGGTGCGTGAGCTGATCACCAGCGCGTCGAGCAGCCGCCACCAGCGGCGCATGTCGGTCTGATAGCCCGGCAGACGGATGCGCTGGTGCAGGCCGGCGGCGTCGATCCGCGCTTGCAGCGCCTCACGTTCCGGGCCTTCGCCGAGCATCACCGCGTCGAGCTGCGGGTGCTGCAGGCACAGCGGGATCAGCGCGTCGAGGAACAGGTCCGGGCCTTTCTCGCTGCTCAACCGACCCACGTAGCCGGCGAGCTGGCGCTGGCGGCCGGCCCGTGCCTTGCCGGCGGCCTCTGCCGCCGGCAGGCCGTTGGGGATCACCTGCAGCTTCTCGGCGCGCACGCTGGCCTGACGGTGCAGGGCCGCGATGCTTTCGGCCACGCACACCACCCGGTTCACCGAGGCGGTGCGGCACAGCTGCAGGCTCAGCCAGGTGTAGAACTTCTGCTTGCGGCTGCGCGGGGTGAAGCCGTGCTGGGTGATCACCAGCGGCAGGCGCAGCAGGGTCGCGGCGAGCCAGCCGAACAGCAGCCCCTTGAAGTTGTGGGTGTTGATCAGCGGGTATTCGCCGCGCCGCTGGCGCAGGTGCCGCAGCAGGGCGGTGAAACCCGCGCAGCCCTGCGCATCGACCCCGGCCTGGCGAAAGCGCGTGATCAGCTCCGGCGGCGCGTCGAGGAACATCACCTGATGCCGACCCGGCGTGGCCACGCAGTGGTCGAGCAGCATCCGCTCGGCGCCGTAGAACCCGCCGCTGCTGAGCAAGTGAATGATCGGCAGGGCGGTGTTGGCTGAGGACGGCGCGTTCAATTGCGCACCCAATGCAGGAAGCTCGGCACGGTCCAGTTCTTGTGCGGGTTGCCCGGCAGCGCGTTCTGGTCGTTGATCACCAGCAGCACCGGCACGCCCAGTTCGTGGCTGATCTGTGCAGGGTGCTTGAAGCGGTGGTCGAAGAACTCACGCACATAGACCAGGGCGATCGCCAGCAGCAGGCCGGTGAACAGGCCGAACGGAATGATCAGCAGCGGCTTGGGGAAGGCCGGCTCGGTCGGCTCGAACGGCGGGCTGAGCACCCGGGCGTTGGACAGGTCGTCGTTGAGCGAGCGGGTGGTGCTGCTTTCGGCGAAGCGCTGGGCGTAGGTCGAGAACGCAGCGTGCAGCGCGTCGATCTCGGTGTCCATCTGGCGCAGCTTGCTCTGGGTCTGCTGCAACTGGCGGATGCGTTCCTTGAACTGGGCGATGCGCTCGGTCTTCTGATTGATGACCTGAGTGACCACCGCCAGGTCGTTGGTGCGCTCCTGGATGCGGTTGCTGACGATCTTGAGGAACTGCGCACGGGTGCGGGCGATCTGCTCGCGGGTCAGCAGCATCGGTTCGCTGCCGGGGCGGAACACCGCCAGGTCGTTCATGTAGCGGCTGACCTGGGTGGTCAGTTGCTCGCCCAGCTGTTTGATCTCGCGGTCCTCGAACGCCACGTTGTCCACGGTGGTGGTGAAGGTGTAGGGGAACGAGTAGTCATCCAGCTTGTTGCTGCTGGCGGCGGCCAGGGCGGTCTTGAGGTATTCGAGCCAGCGCTGGCTTTGCAGCAGGCGATCCTGGTACAGGTTCAGCGCTTGCTCTTCGGTGTTGATCGCGTTGAGGCGGAAGGTGATTTCCTCCTTCGGATCCGACGAGCCGACGCTTTCCAGCAACGCCTGGCGGGTGCCTTCGAGGCCGTCCAGGCGCACCTGGTACAGGTGCTTCTTGGACTCGTAGAACGATTGCGGCAGGTCGATCGACTGCAAGGCCTGACGGCTGACCAGATAGTTCTGCAGCAGGGCGGCGACGAAGGTCGTGCCTTGGTGCGGATCCGGGAAGCTGTAGATGACCGAGATCACGTTGGAGCCGGGCAGGGTCTCGATCTTCAGGCTGTCGATGGCTTGCTGGGTGAGCGCGTCGAGCGCGGTGTCGCGCACCGGATCGGTCTCAAGCCCGAGCAGGCCGCGCAGCGGGTTGATCACATGTTCGCGCAGCGGCGAGCTGACGTAGCGCTTGAACGGCTCGCTCACCAGGCGGTTGAACATCCCCGGCGACGGGGTGTACTCGCCCTTGTCCCGCAGTTCGCCGATGGTCTGACGGATCAGCGCCGGGGAGCGCAGGATGTTGCTCTCGGTCTCCATGTCCGCCAGCGACGGCGGAATGAACGTGGCGTTGTCCACGGTCAGCGATGTGGAGGCGTCGCCCTGGGAGAGCTTCTTGGACTGCACGATCACTTGGGCCGTGATGTCGAAACTCTGTTTGAGCACCAGGGGCAGCGCCAGGGCGATCACCGCGAAGATCAGGAAGACACGCTTCACCAGCCGCTTGTTGGCGAAGAAGATCCTGAAGAACTCATGCAGGTAGTTTTCCTTTGGATTCATGGCCGGTCACCCGAGGGTCAGTTGTTGCTGTTTTTGTTGTCGACGCGGTAGCCGAAGCTGAACCCCACGCCCTGGAACAGCACCACGTCGGCCAGTTGCCGGGCGAGTTCGCCGGCGCTGGCCAGTTTGGTCTTGGGCACGTAGAGCATGTCGTCGGGCTGCAGGTAGGCGATCTGCGACGCGTCGCCGGCCAGCGCCTTCTCGACGTCGTAGCGCACGGCCTGCACCTGGTTGCCGTTGCGGCGCATGATCATCACCGAGTCCAGGCGCGCCTTGACGTTGGTGCCGCGGGCCAGGGTCAGGGCCTCAAGCACCGAGACCGGCCGGCGGATCGGGTAGGAACCCGGCTGGCCGACTTCGCCCAGCACGTAGATCTCGTTGCCGGCGGTGGACTTGAGCAGCACGTCCACGGTCATCCGGCCCGGCAGTTGCGCGTACTTCTGGTTGAGGAAGGTCTCCAGTTGGTTGACGGTCATGCCTTGCAGCGGCACGGCGCCGATCTCCGGGAAGCTGGCGTAGCCGTCGGTGCCCACGGTGATCTCGCGGCTCATGCCGGTGGCCGGGTGGTTGAGGGCGCTCTTGAGGTTCTGCTCGTTGGTCAGCGGGCTGATGACCTGCACCGTCAACTGGTTGCGGTTGGGCTGGAACAGCGCCTTGCGGTTGTAGGCGCGCTGGATTTCCTGGCGGGCCTCGTCGCTGGTCAGGCCGGCGATTTTCACCTGGGTGTTGGCGCCCGGCAGTTCGATGGTGCCGTCGGGCAGCACCAGTTGGTTGCCGTTGAGCTGGCTGGCGGCGGTGAAGTTCAGGCCGATCTGGTCACCGGACTGGATGCGGTAGGCGTCCGAGCCGCTGGTGCTGATGTGGAAGATCACGTCCAGCACATCTTGCGGGCGCAGGGTCTGCTCGACCTTGGGCATGTCGGTGGCCTGGGCGTTGGCCGGCGGCGCGGTGAGGATGTTCACCGGCATGGTCAGGGTGTCGGAGGTGCTGGAGCAGCCGGCGAGCGGGAGCAACAGCAGCACAAGCATTTTTGCGTTCATGGCGTCATCCCTCGCAGTGGCTCACAGGTTTTTGTACAGCCATTTGGGCATGTAGTACTTGCGGCGGTTGAACACGCTGCCGACCACTTTCGCCCCGGCCTGGGTCAGCCGCTGCACGGCGGCCTGGGCCACTTCCCAGCGGGTGTCTTCGGCCCGCACCACAAACACCACGCCGTCGGCCTGGGTGCCCAGCACCAGGGTGTCGGCGGCCGAGTACACCGCGTCGCCGTCGATCACCACGAAGCGGTACTGGCTGCCCAGCTGATCGAGCAGCGGGCCGAGGCGCTCGGGGGTCAGGCGCTCCATGGTGCGGATCGGCCGGCCGTTGGGCAGGACGTGGAACGGCAGGCTCGACACCTGCACCACGCAGTCCTGCAGCAGCGGCGGGTTCTCTTCGTTGAACAGCAGTTCGCGCAGGCCGCGCTCCTTGCCCAGGTTCAGTTGCTGGGTGAGATTGGTCGCCGACTGGCTGGCGTCCACCAGCAGCACCAGGCCGCTGCTCATCTGCGCCAGTTGGCTGGCCAGCGCCAGGGCGCTGGTGGTGGTGCCCGCACCGGGGTTGGCGGCGGTCAGGAACAGGATCCGCAGATCCAGGTCCAGCACGGTCGAGGTCAGGTTCGACTCGCTGGGGCTGGCAATGCTCAGGCTTTTGTTGGTTGAACCGTCCATTAGCTTGCTCCGTGGCCGCTGAATACTTTGAAGGGGGTTTTCACCAGGATCTTCAGGTCAAGCAAAAGGCTCTGCTCGGCGATGTAGCTCAGATCCATCTCCACACGTTGGTCGAAGTCGACGTCGCTGCGCCCGGATATCTGCCACAGGCCGGTCATGCCGGGGTAGATGCTCAGGCGCGCCAGGTGGCTGTCCTTGTAGCGGTAGGCGTTGAAGGAGGTCGGACGGGGGCCGACCAGGCGCATGTCGCCGGTCACCACGTTGAACAGGTTGGGCAGCTCGTCGAGGCTGCTGCGGCGCAGGAAGCCGCCGATGCCGGTGATGCGCGGATCCTTGTCGATCTTGAAGTCGATGGCGTCGGCGCCGTGCTTGTTCAGGTGGCGCAGCGACTCCTTGAGCTCTTCGGCGTTGGCCACCATGGTGCGGAACTTGTACATGCCGAACTTGCGGCCGCGGTAGCCGGTGCGCTTCTGCACGAACATCACAGGCCCTGGGCTGGTGAGTTTGATGGTCAGGGCCAGGCCCAGCAGCAGCGGGGAAATCAGCAGCAGGATGACCAGGGCGCCGAGGCAGGCGACCACGCGGTTGGTGCGCGACAGCGTCCAGGGCCGTCCGCCCTCGCGGCCGGTGACCCAGCCGCGCCCCTGGCGGTGGATCGCGCTGTCAAGGCGCATTCGCTGTTCCGGATCCATGCGCTTGTCGCGGTAGAGCTGTTGGATCGGCACACCTTTCTCATGTCCAGTCATGGATTCCTCCGCGGATGATCAGCCGCGCGCGGCGCGTGGGCGATAGGCTGTGGGGTAGTACTCGCGGAACCAGGCGATGAAGCGCCCCAGTCCCTCATCCAGCTCTATCCGGGGCTGGAACCCGGTGGCCCGGGCCAGGTCGCTGGCCTCGGCGCAGGTGTTGAGCACGTCGCCCGGTTGCAGGGGCAGGAGCTCGACCACGGCCTTCTGGCCGAGATGCTTCTCCAGCAGCGCCAGGTAGGTCTTGAGCTCCACCGGGTGCTGGCCGCCGATGTTGAACAGGCGCCAGGGCGCCATGCTGCTGGCGGGGTCGGGTTGCTCGCGGTCCCAGGCGCCGTTGGCGTGGGGCGCGCGGTCGATCAGGCGGGCGATGCTCTCGACGATGTCGTCGATGTAGGTGAAGTCGCGCTGGTGCCGGCCGTAGTTGAACAGCTTCAGCGGCAGCCCTTCGCTGATCGCCCGGGCGAACTGGATCGGCGACATGTCCGGCCGGCCCCAGGGACCGTAAACGGTGAAAAAGCGCAGACCGGTGCAGGCGATGCCGAACAGGTGGCTGTAGCTGTGGGCCATCAGTTCGTTGGCCTTCTTGGTGGCGGCGTACAGCGACAGCGGGTGGTTGACGCCGTCCTGCACCGAGTAGGGCGTGTGCTGGTTGGCGCCGTACACCGAGCTGGAGGAGGCGTAGATCAGGTGCTCGACCGGGTGGCGCCGGCAGCTTTCCAGAATGTTCAGGAAACCTTCCAGGTTGCTGTCCAGGTACGCCCGCGGGTTCTCCAGCGAGTAGCGCACCCCGGCCTGCGCAGCGAGGTGCACCACCACCTGCGGCCGTTCGCGGGCGAACAGCGCTTCGATGGCCGGAGCGTCGGCCAGGTCAGTCGTCACCAGGGGAAAATCCCCGGCCTCGTGGCGCACCCAGCGCACGCGGTCGTGCTTGAGCTGCGGGTCGTAGTAGCCGTTGAAGTTGTCCAGGCCGAGCACGTCGTGCCCGTCGCGGATCAGCCGCAGCACGCAGTGGGCTCCGATGAAACCGGCCGCGCCGGTGACCAGGACCTTCATGGCTGCAACCCTTCGGGGGCGATGTGGCGCAGGCCGATGCCGCTGTAGTGCAGGCCGGCCGCCGCCACGTGTTCGGGGTTGTAGAGGTTGCGGCCGTCGACGATGACTTTCGCCCGCAGCTTTTCGGCCAGCAGGTCGAAGTCCACCACGCGAAAGTTTTTCCACTCGGTGCAGATCACCAGGGCATCGGCGTCTTCCAGGGTGTCGTCGCGGGTGGCGCACAGGTGCAGGTCGTCGCGGAAACCGTAAATGCGCCGGCACTCGGCCATGGCTTCCGGGTCGTAGGCCTGCACGCTGGCGCCTTCGGCCCACAGCGCTTCCATCAGGTAGCGGCTGGGCGCTTCGCGCATGTCGTCGGTGTTGGGCTTGAACGCCAGGCCCCAGATGGCGACGGACTTGCCGGCCAGGCCTTCGGGGAACTGCGCCTTGAGCTTGCTGAACAGGATGTGCCGCTGGCGGTCGTTGACGTCGGTGACGCTGCGCAGCAGTTTGAGCGGCATGCCGTTGTGCTCGGCGGTGTGCAGCAGGGCGCGCAGGTCCTTGGGAAAGCACGAGCCGCCGAAGCCGCAGCCGGGGTAGATGAAGTGGTAGCCGATGCGCGGGTCGGAGCCGATGCCCTTGCGCACCGCTTCGATGTCGGCGCCCAGCCGTTCGGTGAGGTTGGCGAGTTCGTTCATGAAGCTGATGCGGGTGGCGAGCATCGCGTTGGCCGCGTACTTGGTCAGCTCGGCGCTGCGGTTGTCCATGAACATCAGTTTTTCGTGGTTGCGGCAGAACGGTGCGTACAGCTCGCTCATCTGCTCGCGGGCCTGGGCGTCGCGGGTGCCGATGATGATCCGGTCCGGGCGCATGCAGTCGGCCAGGGCGCTGCCTTCCTTGAGGAACTCGGGGTTGGACACCATCCGCACCTTGAGGCTGCCCTTGCCGCGCCGCTGCAGCTCTTCGGCGGCGGTGGCCGCCACCTGATCCGCCGTGCCGACCGGCACCGTGGACTTGATGATCAGCGTGCGGTCGGCCTCCATCACACCGGCGATCTGCCGTGCCACATTGAGCACATGGCTGAGGTCGGCGGAGCCGTCTTCGTCGGCCGGGGTGCCGACGGCGATGAAGATCAGTTCGGCATGTTCCACCGCATCGCTGGCCTGGGTGCTGAACAACAGGCGACCGCCCTTGATGTTCTCTTCCAGGGTCGCCGACAGGCCCGGTTCGCTGATGGGCGGCACCGCCTGTTGAAGTTGTTTAATTTTGTTCGGGTCAATATCGATGCACAAAACTCGATGTCCGACATCGGCCAATGCCGCTGCTTGAATCAGGCCGACATAGCCCGTACCGAATACGCTCACGTCCATATTGGCGTGCCTCGCAAGACGCTGGGGAAGATCGAATTGGAACTGTCAAAAGGGGTATAGCGCAGCGTTGGAAAAGCATGTCAGCAAAATGACATGTTGCACGTGTATAACACCCCCAGTTTTGGGGGCTAAAGGCCATCAAGTACTTGCTGTATCTGGGTTTGTCCCGTCCTTGACATGTTTTTCACATTTCAAAGAAAACGATAAACGGTCGTAGGCCACAAAATTCAAGGCCTGTAACGACTTGGGTGTGTCAGTTTTGAGTCAATGTTTTTTTGACGCTTTGAGCAAAAGTCCGGCACTTCTTGCGCTTTGATGGCCTGCTGCTAGTGTCAGAAATTGACCGACAAACTATTGACCGGTGCCCGCCGATATCCCCCGGAAATGCCATGTTCAGATATTTGAAAGAACTGCTTTTAATTATCTATCTGCTGCTTTATTCCGATTATTACCTGGATCGGTTAAATGCTATCGGGGTCGGTTTTGCGGTAGTTCTTTTTGGCGTTATGTTTTTGGCGCTTACTTTCGCATTACTACTTACGGCCTATATACGTCAGTCTTTCATTCGCCATTTGTTCGCATTGGCGATGTTCATCTCGGCGGTGTTCTTCGATGTGTACATGCGGGTGACCGCCGACTACCTGACCTACAGCGGTTTCGTGTCGCTGGTGTACTCCGGCGGCTTCATCCAGGAAGCGGCGTACCAGTACCGGGATGCGATCGTGCACGGCCTGCTGAACGGCGTGCCGCTGTTGCTCGGCATCGGCCTCAAGCCACGGCGTCCGTTCCCGCTGCCGAATGCGTTGCGGGTGGCGGCGCCGCTGTGCGGGGTGATGCTGCTCAGCGCCGTGCTGTTCGTGCGTGCCGGGGAGGGCGCCCGGGGGCTGCCGGTGATGTACACGCCGTTGGCCTACCTCAACCTGTTCGCCTACGAGGCGCTGCACAACACGGTCGGTCCGCGGGAGCCGGTGTCTTTGGCGCGCAATGGGGCGGCGGTCGGCCACGACATCGTGCTGATCATCGACGAGAGCATTTCCGGCAACTACCTGGACATCAACGCGCCGTTCGGCGTGCACAGCAATCTCAAGGAGGCGCATCCCGGCGTCGCGGTCTTCAACTACGGCTACGCCGCGTCCATCGCCAACTGCAGCGCCGACACCAACGTCACCCTGCGCTACGGCGGCACCCGCGCCGACTACCGGCGGATCAACAGCACCCTGCCGTCGATCTGGCAGTACGCCAAAGGCGCGGGGTTGCGCACGGTGTACATCGACGCCCAGCGCACCGGCGGCAACCTGCAGAACCTGATGGACGGCGCCGAGAAAAAGGACATCGACGAATTCGTCCAGTTCGACCAGACCAGCGTGCGCGACCGCGACATGGCGGCGGCCGCCAAACTGGTCGAACTGCTCAACGACGGCACGCCGCAATTGGTGGTGATCAACAAGGTCGGCGCGCACTTCCCAGTGCACGACAAATACCCCGATGCGTTCATGGCCTACCGTCCGGCGTTGCCGCGGGGCCAGTTCACCGACATCGCCGACACCGGCAAACGCGACGGCTTCAACGGCCAGCCGGACGACTGGGCGCTGTACCGCAACGCCTACAAGAACACCGTGCTGTGGAATGTCGGCGAGTTCTTTTCGCGGGTGTTCGCCCAGGCCGACCTGAACAACGCGGTGCTGATCTACACCTCCGACCACGGCCAGGACCTGCACGAGCGCGGCAACCCCGGCCTCAACACCCATTGCGGCGGCGACCCGGTGGAGGAAGAAGGGTTGGTGCCGCTGGTGGTGATCCAGGGCGAGCGCCTGCAGACCCTGGACTGGCCGGCCCAACTGGCGGCGAACAAGGACCGTTCCAGCCACTACAACATTTTCCCGACGCTGCTGCAGTTGATGGGCTACGACCTGGCGGGCATCGAAGCGGTTTACGGCAAGCCGCTGAGCGTGCCGACAGCGGATGACTTCACCTTCAATTACCGCTTCAACGCGCGGCTGGGGGCCAAGCCCGAGTGGAAGCACATCGACCTGGGCAGCATCGTGACGCCGGGGGAGGCGGGCACCAGCGTGGCGGCGGGGCAGTAGGGGCCTTTGGGGCTGTGTCAGCCCTATCGCCAGCAGGCTGGCGATGAGGCCGGCCCGGTCGCCGCCGGATGCAGATCCGCTATCCTTGCCCCACACGGACCGCCCGGATGCCGGCATGCTCGAAGTTCAAGACGTCTTCAAAAGTTATCCCACGCCCCAGGGCCTGTTGCCCGTGCTGCAAGGCGTCGACCTGTCGCTCAGGCCCGGCACCAGCCTGGCGCTGATGGGCGAGTCCGGCAGCGGCAAAAGCACGTTGCTGCACCTGATCGCTGGGCTCGACAAGGTCGATCGCGGCCGCATCCGCAGCGGCGGCCACCGGCTCGACGAGATGAACGAGGCACAGCTGGCCCGCTGGCGGCGCACGGAAATCGGCCTGGTGTTTCAGCAGTACAACCTGATCGGCAGCCTGCGGATCGAAGACAACCTGGCGTTCCAGGCGCGGCTGGCCGGGCGGCATGACCCGCGCTGGCAGAATCACTTGGTACAACGCCTGGGCCTGGGCGGGCTGCTGCAGCGCTATCCGGAGCAACTGTCCGGCGGCCAGCAGCAGCGGGTGGCGTTGGGCCGGGCGCTGGCGGCGCAGCCGACCCTGCTGCTGGCCGACGAGCCCACCGGCAGCCTCGACGAAACCACCAGCGACGAGGTGCTGCGCCTGCTGCTGGAACTGCTCGACGACACCCCCACCACCTTGCTGATGGTCACCCACAGCTCACGCGTGGCGGCCCGGCTGGCCGAACGGGCGGTGCTGTCCAACGGTCGCTTGACGTGACGGTGCTGCGGTACACGCTGGCCGCGCTGCTCAGCCATTGGCGGCGCCACCCGGTGCAGTTCTTCAGTGTGTTGACCGGCCTGTGGCTGGCCACCGGGCTGCTGACCGGCGTCGAAGCGCTCAACAGCCAGGCCCGCGACAGCTACGCCCGCGCCAGCCGACTGATCGGCGGCGAACCCCAGGCCAGCCTTGTCTCGCCGAACGGCGCGCCGTTCCCGCAGCAATGGTTCGTCGACCTGCGCCGCCAGGGCTGGCCGGTGTCGCCGGTGCTGCAAGGCAGGCTGATCCTCAAGGGCCACGACAGCCAGCGCCTGCAATTGATGGGCATCGAGCCGGTGTCGTTGCCGGCGGACAGCGCCGTGGCGGGGCAGGCGATGCCGATCGAGCGCATCGTCGGATTCTTCAGCCCGCCGGGAAGCACCTGGATCGCGCCTGAAACCCTGCACGCGCTGAACCTGCAAGAAGGCGACACGCCCCAGGCCGAGAACGGTCGGGCCTTGCCGCCGCTGCAAGCCCAGTCGGACATGGCCCCCGGCATGCTGCTGGTGGACATCGGCGTCGCGCAAACCGTCCTCGACCAGCCCGAGCAACTGACGCGCCTGTGGTTGCCCGCCGGTTTCCAGGGCGATCTGCCGGCCGGCTTCAAGGGCCTGCTGCAGCTCAAGGGCAGCGGCGAAGAAAACAACTTGGCGCGGCTCACCGACAGCTTTCACCTGAACCTCGACGCGTTGGGGTTCCTGTCGTTCGTCGTCGGCCTGTTCATCGTGCATGCCGCCATCGGCCTGGCGTTGGAGCAGCGCCGTGGGCTGCTGCGCACCCTGCGTGCCTGCGGGGTCAGCGCGCGGCTGCTGATCGCCGGCCTGGTCATCGAACTGGGCGCGTTGGCGCTGGCGGGCGGGGTGTTGGGCGTGGTCAGCGGCTATTGGCTGGCGAGTGTGTTGCTGCCGGATGTGGCGGCCAGCCTGCGCGGATTGTACGGGGCGGAAGTGGCCGGGCAGTTGCGGCTCAGCCCCTGGTGGTGGCTCAGCGGGATCGGCCTGAGCCTGCTCGGCGCGCTGTTGGCCGGGGCCAGCAGCCTGCTGCGGGCGGCGCGCCTGCCGTTGCTGGCGGTGGCCGATCCCCAGGCCTGGCATCAGCAGCATGCGCGCTGGCTGCGGCGTCAGGGCCGGGTGGCGTTCGTGCTGGGGGCGGTGGCGCTCGGCGCATTGCTGTGGGGCGACAGCCTGGCCAGCGGCTTCGCGGTGCTGGCCGGTCTGCTGCTCGGTGCCGCGTTGGCGCTGCCGGTGTTGCTCAGTGCGCTGCTCAACGGTTTGTCCGCGCGCAGCCGTTCGGTGCTGGGCCAATGGTTCGTCGCCGATTGCCGGCAGCAGTTGCCGGCGCTGAGCCTGGCCCTGATGGCCTTGCTGTTGGCCATGGCCGCGAACATCGGCGCCGGCAGCATGACCGCCGGGTTCCGCCAAACGTTCAACGACTGGCTCGAACAGCGCCTGACAGCCGAGCTGTACTTGAGCCCGACCAATCCGGCCCAGTCCCGGGAGCTCTACAGTTGGCTGCGCCAGCGAGAGGAGGTGACGGCAGTGCTGCCCAACTGGCAGGTGGCGGTGACGCTGCAAGGCTGGCCGACGGAGGTGTTCGGCGTGATCGACCATCCGCACTACCGCCAGCATTGGCCGTTGCTGGAGGCCAGGGGCGACGATCCCTGGGCATCGCTGGCGGCGGACGACGCGGTGATGCTCAGCGAGCAGCTGGCCCGCCGCCTCAAGGTGCGCCCGGGGGATCGCCTGACGATCCCGACGTCGGGCGGGCCGTGGTCGCCGAGGGTGGTGGGCATCTATGCCGACTACGGCAACCCCAAGGGCCATGTGCTGGTCAACAGCGCTCACTTGCTGCGCAACTGGCCGCAACTGACGCCGAACCGCTTCAACCTGCGGATCGATCCGGCGAAGATTCCGGCGTTGCTCGACGCCTTGCAGGCGCGGTTCCGGCTCGACGATTCCCGCATCGTCGATCAGGCGCGGCTGAAAGGTTGGTCGGTGCAGGTCTTTGAGCGCACCTTCGCCGCGACGGCGGCGCTCAACAGCTTGACGCTGGCGGTGGCCGGGGTGGCGCTGTTCATCAGCCTGCTGACCCAGAGCCAGAGCCGCCTCGGCCAGCTCGCACCGCTGTGGGCGCTGGGCGTGACGCGGCGCGGGCTGATGCTGCTCAACCTCGGCCAGACCTGGCTGCTGGCGGTGTTGACGCTGCTGGTGGCGTTGCCGCTGGGCATCGGGCTGGCGTGGTGCCTGGACGCGGTGATCAACGTGCAGGCGTTCGGCTGGCGCCTGCCGCTGCGGGTGTTTCCGCTGCAGTTGCTGCAACTGACGGGGCTGGCGCTACTGGCGACGCTCTTGGCATCGGCGTGGCCGTTGTACGCGTTGTACCGCACGCAGCCGGCGGACCTGCTGAGGACCTTTGCCCATGAGGATTGAGGTGGCGGTTCTGCTGTTCGTGGTGTCGCTGCTCGCCGGCTGCGGCGAGCCCGCGCCGAAGCAAAAGGGCTTCGCTGGCCTTGGCAACCAGGCGCAGGGGTTCACGCCGGTGGTGCCGGGGCGAGTGTTCAGCTTCCCGGTGGATCATGGCCCCCACGAAGGGTTTCGCATCGAATGGTGGTACGTCACCGCCAACCTCAAGGACGGCCAGGGCAACGAATTCGGCGTGCAATGGACCTTGTTCCGCAGCGCCCTGAACGCCGCTGCGCCGCAGCCGGGTTGGGCCAACCAGACCATCTGGCTCGGCCATGCGGCGGTGACGTCCGCCAACGTCCACCATGCCGCCGAGCGCTACGCCCGCGGCGGCACCGGGCAGGCCGGGGTGCGCCTGGCGCCGTTCGAAGCGTGGATCGACGAGTGGCGTTTCGCCGAGCAAGCGGGGGAGGCGTTGAACGACCTGCAGCTCAGCGCCCAGGACCAATCCTTCAGCTACCGGTTGCACCTCACCACGGATCGTCCGTTGGTGTTGCAGGGCGATCACGGTTATAGCCGCAAGTCTGAGCAAGGCCAGGCGTCGTACTACTACAGCCAGCCGTTCTTCCGGGCCGAAGGCACGCTGCAGATCGACGGCCAGCGCTACACCGTCAGCGGCCCGGCCTGGCTCGACCGCGAATGGAGCAGCCAGCCCCTGACTGCCGACCAGACCGGCTGGGACTGGTTCTCCCTGCACCTGGACAGCGGCGAGCAGGTGATGCTGTACCGCATGCGCCAGAAGGGCGGCGCGCCGTACCTCACCGGAACGTGGATCGGCGCCGACGGCCAGCCGCAGACGCTGTCCGCCGCGCAGATCGTCCTGACCCCCAAAGACACAGCGAAGGTCGCCGGCCGGGCGATGCCGGTGCGTTGGACGGTGGCCATTCCCGACAAGCGCCTCGACCTCACCCTCGACGCCCTCAACCCCGACGCCTGGATGAACCTGCGCATTCCGTACTGGGAAGGCCCGGTACGCCTGAGCGGCAGCCACGGCGGGCAAGGCTATCTCGAAATGACCGGGTACTGATGCGATGTGAGAGCGGGCAAGTCGACGCCCACAGTGTCCGAGTTAAACACAACCTCTGTGAGCGCCCCGCAACCTGTGGGAGCCCGCCTGCTGGCGATGGCGTCGGCAGGGACAGCGTCTATGCTCAACCCCACGCCCGACGCCGGGCGCTGCCATCCATCACAGGGAACGTACCGCCTATGAAGCTCCACGCACTCACCCAAGCCATGGCCCTCGCTGCCGTCCTGTCCACCGCTGGTCTGACGGTACACGCCGCCGACATTCCGCTGTCCGCCACGGTCGAAGACGATCAGGTCACCACCAAAGTGCTGGCGGTCGATGCGGCCAAGCATCAGGTGGTTCTGGAAGGCGCCGAAGGCCGCGAGGTCCACATCCAGCTCAGCGACAACGCGAAAAACCTCGGCAACCTCAAGGTCGGCGATCAGGTGAACCTCGAAGTCACCCATTCCGTCGCCGCTTATCTGGACACCGACGTGGATAAAGGTCTGCCTGGCGCCACCGAGCGCACCGGCGAACTGCGCAACGCCCCGGGCACCCCCAACCCCGGCGGCGAGGCGTTCCGGCAGGTGCAGGTGGAACTGAAAATCACCAAAATTGATTTGGCGAAAAATCAGGTCACCCTGGAAAACCCGTCCGGCCAGTCGAAAACCCTCAGTGTCGAAAAGCCTGAGATCCGGGCCAAACTTAAAAACCTCAAAGTCGGGCAAAGCGTCGTGGTCACTTACACCGATGTATTAAAAGTGACCACCGAACATGAAAGTTGAGTATTGACTCTACAAGATGACTGTTCTTGTACAAGTAATGGTATGAGAACAGTCATATGAAAATGTTCCAACCGGTGAGTTAGGCAAGTTTGCCGGTAAATATCGACGATTGAACTCCGTTAACTTTTTCGTACATAAAATTCATGTTCAATCAGCACGACATATCCGCCAAATTCCATTAAAATCCTTCCCGTTCGCCCAGTGTCAGGGCTCTTTACCGGTGCAAGGATTGCCAGGCCATTACACTGGGCGAACACCTCGACCGGCATTGACCGTCAGGAATTTTGTATACAAAAAAGGGCGACTGAACAGTCGCCCTTTTTATTGGCCTCAACTTTTGGCTGTCTCCAAACCTTGTCGCAACTCAAACCGACTGAGCGCGCTATGATACATCCTGGTGCGCCGGTGGCCGTTGCCGTAACGGCCCGAAGCCGCCACCGTACCGGCCTGGATATGATCCAGATAGCGGAAGACCGTGCGCGGCGACAGAAACTTCACTCCGTACCCCAAGCCGACCATGCGGTCTTGCAGGGTATATCCGGGCACCCGGTCATCCATCGAGAAGTGCAAAGCGTTGGCTTTGATCAAACGCGCATTCCACAAGGTGCAGAAACTCTTCAAGTGCGTTTCCCGGTAGGGCTTGGGTTCTCTGGAAGGCAAACCGATGCGTTGTTTGGCCCGGCGGAAGTAATGCTTGAAGTAACGCGACGATAAACGCCACGCATCCCTGAGCGCACCGCGGTCGATCTGCTCTACGCAACCGACTGCCGCCATCTCCGGCAACTTGCTGCACTCGCGCATCATCAACGGGAAGATGGCGGGGTCGTAGACAAAAGTGTCGGTGTGCAACAGGAACAGATAGTCGGTCTGCACTTGCGCCAAGGCAAGATCAAGTGCCTTGCCATGGGCGATATGGCCTGGTTCAGACGGCACGGCAGGGCGTTCGATCAAGTTGATCCAGTCGAGTGAACGCAAGTAATCGAGGCTTTCGTCCGCGGAGTCGTTATCGACCACCCACACCGGAATCCGATGTTCAACGACGTGCTGGCGCAGAAGCTCCAGGCACATCCGGGTGATGTCCGGGGTCTTGTAGTTCACCAGTACAAGGCTGAAATCCGAATGCTGTCCGGCGGGCAAATCCAACGCGCTCATCATGACGACCCATTTGAAAGGCAATGGCAGGGCGGGCGACGGCCGATTCGTTCATGGGCGCCGCTTTCTGGAGCGCAAGGTAGCGGGGCAACCTTAGTTCAAACTTAATTTTGCGACGCCGGCGGGCGCCGCAGATGTTACGGCGTTTGGCGGCCGGGCAGGGCGGTGCGCTAAGATGCGCCGCCCCATTTCAACTCAAGGAAGAAAACGGCCCACGCCGTTGCGTCACGGATGAAACCACTGTCCCTCTACCACCCCGTCCTCTACTGGCTGCGGGTGTGGCAAAAACGGCTGTTCCGCCACATCGCCTGGCACTGCTCCAGCTGCCGCTATGCGCAGCGGCGCACCGCTGAACGCCTGCCGTTTCGCTACCTCAAGCACACCTCGAAACTGATCCGCAAACTCGGCGACTCGGACCTGGCCCTGCAACACAACAAAGTCATCAACCTGAGATTGGCGGTCGCGTCCATCGACGGCATCGTCATCGCCCCCGGCGAACACTTCTCCTTCTGCCGCCTGGTCGGCCGCCCGACCCGCCGGCGGGGCTACGTCGAAGGCATGGAACTGTCCTTCGGCGAAGCTCGCCAAGGCGTCGGCGGCGGCATCTGCCAACTCAGCAACCTGATCCACTGGATGGCCATCCATTCACCCCTGGTGGTCACTGAACGTGCCAACCATAGCTTCGACCCCTTCCCGGACGACGGCCGCATCCTGCCCTTCGGCTCCGGCGCCGCCATCTTCTACAACTACATCGACCTGGTGCTGCACAACCCCACGGACCGGCACTTTCAGCTGAAGCTGAACGTGGGGGAACAGCAATTGGAAGGGGAGTTGCTGTGCGACCGGGAGCGGGCATACCGGTATCACGTGTTCGAGCGTGGGCACCGGTTTGTGCGCGAGGGGGGCGGGTGTTTCGTGAGAACGAGATCTGGCGGGAAGTGCGGGAGAAAGGGCAGGTGGGGGTGTTGGTGGAGAGGGAAAGGCTTTATCGGAATCGGGTGGTGGTGAAGTATTCGGTGGAGGGGGAGGTGTTTGAGGTGAGTTAGCTGCATTTGTTGTTTTGTTTGATGGAATTTGACCGATGTACAGGGAGTATCAATGAACCGTAGTTTCAAAGCTTTCAGTGTGGCTGGCTCCGCGCTTTTCACATTGTTCGTCTCTTCCAGCCTGTGGGCGCAGGAACCGCGTGAACTTTATGACGCAATGAAAAAGGGTGAATGCCTGCCTCACTCGGAGCGTTTGCATGAACAAGCCGTCACGGGCGATCTGAATGCGCAACTGGAGTTCGGCAAAGCCATTCAGGAAGATCTTTGCGAAGTCGTCGAACGGTGGTCGCCGGGAATGCCCGAACAGTGGTTCCGTAAACCCGCCGAACAAGGCATTGCGGAAGCACAAGTTGAACTGGGCCGCGAATTGAGCTCGGACTGGAGTGTGGAAGGTGAGGACGCAGCAGTTGTCTGGTATCTCAAGGCTGCGGAGCAAGGCAATGCGAAAGCCCAATTCAATCTGGCGCAGATTTACCATCGGGGCGGCCGATCGATAAAGAACCTCAAGGATATGGACAAGGCTCTGGCGTATTACCACCAGGCAGCGGAGAGCGGATACCCCTCGGCATACATGTTGTTGGGGGCGATTTACCAAAGCGGAACGGAGGTTCCTCAGGATGATGTCGTCGCTGCCAAGTGGCTTCGCAAGTACGCCGAGACAGGGAATGACTCTGGACAGTTCGACTTTGCCGAAGTGATGGCCGCGGGACGGGGTATTGAAAAGGATGAAGCCGGTGCCTTTGAGTGGTACGGCAAGTCTGCCGCACAAGGAAACGAGTACGCCCAATACGAAATGGCGCGAATGCTTGAGCAAGGAACCGGAACGAAGCGCAACGAGCGTGAAGCAGCCAAGCTCTATCGCAAGTTGGCCGATGCCAACTTCGGCAAAGCGCAATTGGCATTGGGGAGCATGTACGCGCAAGGGCGGGGTGGGTTGCCTAAGAGCAAGTCCAAGGCCAAGTTCTGGATGCTGAAGGCGTATGAGCGCTCGGCACCGGGGGCTGAAGAGGCGTTGGATAACCTTTGAGGCCAAGCCGACATGCAAGGGTGAGGTAGTTCTCGCCCCTGCATGCGGTACTCAAATCAGACTTCTTGTTGCCAGGCAGACAAGGTAATGACAGTTCCTTCCTCTTTTCGATTGCGGATCTCGACTTTGTAAGTGCCGCCGCCGATGTAGCCTTCAACCAAGGCTTTCCTCTCGTTGCCGCTGATCTGCGCGTCTTTGGCCTGTTGCTTATAGAAGTCCAGGACATCGGCATAGTCGGAATAGGTGCGCAGAATCACCTCAAACTCATGCCGAGGCCGGCCAGCCATCTTATCCCAGTCACCGTCCATCGGCGTGCCTTCCATGCCCGGTGTGGTGAACTCACCGTGTGCGCCGGCGCCGATCAAGTGAGCGCGCTTCG
Source organism: Pseudomonas sp. B7(2017) (assembly GCF_002112745.1). NCBI lineage: Bacteria > Pseudomonadati > Pseudomonadota > Gammaproteobacteria > Pseudomonadales > Pseudomonadaceae > Pseudomonas > Pseudomonas sp. B7(2017). The sequence continues at coordinate 41,330 of NZ_NEIP01000026.1, forward strand.
GAAGCATCGGAAGCATTGCCTTGGGAAAATCGGAGGGCAGTTGCGCGGCGCTCCAGGCGCCTTTTTCCGGGTCGGTGGAAACATACTCAACCGTTGCGATCTTCTGCGCAGCGGCGCGCGTCTCGGGATCGTCGCTTTCGGCCCGGATTGCCAGCAGGCGCGGCAACTGCTTGCTCCAGGCGATCAGTGGTTCAGCGTCCGACTTGTTGGCGCCTTTGGGCTGGAAAACCGTCAGCACGGTGTCAGGCAAATCGTTGCAGGTCACCGGTTCCTCACTGGATTTGACGGTGTAATGGCCGTTCACCAGGGCCGAGGGCCGGCGCCGCGGCGTTCGCGGATCAGGTTGCCGTGGGCGTCGTAGTCGTAGTGGCGGTCGCCCTGCATCAGCAGGCGGTTGCCCTTGACGTTGGCCAGGTTGGCGACGGGCAGGTCGTTCTGGCCGAGGAGGTTGCCGGCGGGGTCGTGGGCGAAGCTTTCCGGGGTGGCGCCGCGCACGCTGATGAGGCGGTCGAGCGGGTCGTAGTGGAAGCTGCGGTTGCCCTTGCGGCTGTCGTCGATGCCGGCGAGGTTGCCGTTGGCGTCGTAGGCGTAGCGGCGCTGGAACAGGTTCTTGTCGCGCTGGCTGACGCTATGGGCCTGCAGCCGCCCTTGTTCGTCGTACTGGTATTGGCTGAGCAGCAGGCCTTGCTGGCGCTGCTGTTCGCGGCCGGCGCTGAACTGGTGGCGGGTCAGGCGCGAGCCGTTGAGGTCGATGCCGCTGAGCTGGCCGCCGGGCAGGTGGCGGTAGTCGAGCGTGGTGGGTTTTACTATGGCTGGTAAAAATTTTTAGTGTTGGTGTTTATTTGAAAGGAAAGGTTTCGCCTGTTATTTTTAATCTGGTATCACTTACTTGGATGCTCGTTATATTGCTTATCACAAGCTTTAGGTTTTCAGTTTGCGGGAATAGTGCAAAAAGCAGGTCGAAGTAAAGGTAGTCCTTTATTAAGGATGCGGATAGGGTTGGAGATTTTTTCGTTAGCTCGTAAAACTCGGGATACTGCAAAGTTTGTAGTTCCTGGATGTCAGAGAAGCCTTGTTCAGTATCGTCAAGCCTGCATTGTTGGATGAATGTGTTGGCGTGTTCTATGAAGCTGCTTGGCAGTTTGTTAAGCTCGATAATTAGTTCGTATTGTTTTGTTTTTAGGTCTGTTGGTTCGCCGAAGCCAAGGCTTCGGTATCCAATGTGATGTTGATTAACTGTTTCGTTTTCTGAGGTGAATCTCATGGAGTCGTTCCTGGTGGTAGTAAAGTTATTGTTTCGCTCAGGCATATCTCGCCTGAGCAGAGCACCCAAAGCACACCATCGAGCATCAAGCGATCATTGCTGCGAGGTCTGTCTCTGACTATGCATTTCATGCCGCGATATTGGCTTGTCGTCAAGCTTAGGGGGTATTCATGGCGTCTTCTTTTTTGGGTCTCCGGTTATTAGTAGCAAGCAAATTACCCATACATATATAGAAGGTTGTCGAACAGTTGAAGCTCTTCTAGCGTGTACTCAATTTTGTTGTGGCGGCGAATATCTTCCAACACCCCTTTGATCGGTACTTGTCGCGAAGGATTCTGAACAATTTCGATTAGGCGGTCGAAGTCGAGAGATTTGTCCTTGAGATATTTCTCAATTAATTCTTTGAGCGCTGTACGGGCCTGCAGCTCGGTTAGCACAGCCATTTCTCCGGATAAAAGTGACATTCTGCACGTAGATGAAGTCGGATTGACTGGTTTCGGAGGCTCAGCAAATGCGCACCACGTGCACCTTGTTCACGGGAGGTGACGCGCCCATCAATGCGGAATAAGCTGATGGGCTCCGTCGTCAAAGATAAATTAAAGATTATCGATGTTGGCTGGGCCACCGTCGTCAATGAGTTTGCTCATACGACGATTATAAAGCTCTATGTCTTGTGGGTTGTTGTCGGTTACGACAGTCTTTCTTAGGAATGCCATGACGAGCGAGATTTTCTGTTTTTCACTATCAGCGGCATTTCGCACAAGGTCGAATCCATGCTTCGACAAAAAAGGATGCTTATTTCGCAGGTAATAGTAGCATCCAATGTTCTCAAACAGATCATTAGCGTCATTTTTAGTAAGCTCAACCGAGTTTAAGTAGACGCTAAACGCCCCCTTCAATATCTCTGTCGAGTTATCCAATGTTTTAAAATAACCACATAGCTCCTGCCAATTTATTATATGCAACTGGGTTCCCCAGTCAGGGTCTCGTGTGAAGTATTCGCCATTTCCTCTAAAATAATCGGGAAACTCATTTTTATTTAAGGCTGTTTCAAAATTGGTTGTCATTGGAGTTGTTCCCAATCATCAAATTGGCTTAAAAGTTTCTTCATGTCGGCACCGTGATCGATTTTCTCGGAGCCGATGAGCGCTGCCTCTTTGGTGCCGCTCTTGGTCTCGCCACCAGGAACCCATTCTTTAGGGTAAGCACCGGCTTCGTTCCCGTTAGGTATTTCGTATTTGAATCGTGGGTCATCAGGTTTAATTTTTACTAGATAAATTTTAGCTGACGAAAGGTCGTTCGAACCCAGATTTAGCTCTCGGTTTAGAACCTCCCAGTCTCCACCACTTGCTTTGTATTTTGCAACTACACTGTCCATTTCGGACGGTAGGCCTACAAATTTTCTAGGGGTAACGTCGGATAGGAGGATCGCTCAATCCACTGATCAATACCAACAAATGAGCCACCTTGTTGTCTAAAAGCCTCTTCGTGAAGGTCCACATACTGCTCCGGCAAGTACTCACGCGCACTCCCAGGCCGATTGCCTCGTTCTAAATTAATAATCTCATCATATTTAGATTGCGTCATCGGGATGCGATCAGGCTTGGTCGCATTTGCGGTATTGTTCGGGGGTTTACAATCTGCTCCAGGGCAGTTGTCCAATCCTAGTGGATCCACCCATCCCGTAGGGTTAGGCACGTACTGGGAGTTATTCAACCCACCCGCCAGCTTGATCGGGTCCGGCGTCAGGAACCGTCCAGTCCCCGGATTGTAGTAGCGATGGCGGTTGTAGTGTAGGCCTGTCTCCGCGTCGAAGTACTGGCCCTGGAAGCGCAGGGGGTTGTCGATTTCGGCCACGTCGAGGGCGGCGAGGTTGCCGTAGGCGCGGTACTTGGCCGACCACATGATCTCGCCGCTGTAGTCGGTGAGTTCCTGCTGGGTGCCGAGGTGGTCGAGCTGGTAGTAGAACGGCGTGGCCCGGCGCGGGCCTTCGCCGTCGAGCATCGCGAGCGGGCGGAAGGTGCCCGATTCGTAGATGTAGCTGCGGTAACGAAATGGAGGCAGATTGTTTCTTCAAGTATTCAGAATCAATTCACCTCCATTGCTTATTTTAAATTTACAGTTTGAGTATCTAACATAAAGGACTCAATTTTGCTGATGAATTCAGCTTTGTTTTTTGTTCTAAATTCCCCTAGAGATTCTTCAGAGTTTTTTAGAGGCTTTCCTTTGTTGTCGTACTTGATTGTCAGGAAGTCGATTACAAATTCCCCATTTGGATCACCTTCAGGTTCAACTCGGGAGTCGAAGCAATGTCCAGTTGAACGTCGGACTCCACCTAGTAAGACAGAGCTGCTAAACCATTCGGCAGTGCTAGGGGTAAGCTCAACTTCAAATAGATTATTGATTGTGATTGTCCAGCCGCTTGGGACTCGAAGTGGATGGAGTTCGTATTCTAATTTATTGCTCATGCTATTTTGTTTTCCCCATGTATTTTTGAACCTGTTCAGGAGACGCAGGGAAGCTATGTATAACGGGTTCGCCAGCCTTGGTCAATTCAATTCTGACCCAGTTTGTTAATTCGCCGTTATTGTAGCCAGCCGGGGTTTCTGAGCGATAAAACATATATCTCGAGCCGCCATGGTCAAAAACGTTTCCATCACGTACTGCAGCATATGCAGCTTGCTTTTCAAAACCACTCACATTGTTTGCAATGTCTGGCAAGTAAGATGCTTCAGGCTTTCCGTCCTTAGTTCCTTTGCCGAGGCTCATTGACCGCGCTTGCTCTGCTGATTGAGCATTGGTGTGTTTTGTTGCATGGCGGCCTTCCGGACGTTTCGCGTCGTAGATATCAGACCTTAATTCCTTTCGGGTCTGATAATCACGTGTGTCAATCTTCTTTCCAGGGCAGTTGTTGCTACTCAACCCCAACGGATCCACCCACCCCGTAGGGTTAGGCACGTACTGGTAGTTGTTCAACCCACCCGCCAGCTTGATCGGATCCGGCGTCAGGAACCGTCCAGTCCCCGGATTGTAGTAGCGATGCCGGTTGTAGTGTAGGCCTGTCTCCGCGTCGAAGTACTGGCCCTGGAAGCGCAGCGGGTTGTCGATTTCGGCCACGTCGAGGGCGGCGAGGTTGCCGTAGGCGCGGTATTTGGCCGACCACATGATCTCGCCGCTGTAGTCGGTGAGCTCCTGCGGGGTGCCGAGGTGGTCGAGTTGGTAGTAGAACGGCGTGGCTCGGCGCGGGCCTTCGCCGTCGAGCATCGCGAGCGGGCGGAAGCTGCCCGGTTAGGTACTAAGCCAAAAAATATTTGAGCTCTCCTCTGAGGAAGCGGGCTTTGTAACTCATGTCGTGGGCTATAGCGGGTAATCACATTTCCATGGTGGTGTGAAAAGGGTGGGATTTATGTTCAGGTGCTCTAGGTGTTTATATAATTCGATTTCTGAATCTGCTTTTTCTATATTGACTATCGTAATGTCTCTGTCATCGATTCCGTCGCTAGTTTCAATGGTTTTTTGGGGGATTGTAAAAACTACGATCGCAAAGCGTGAGTCCTTTGTGTTGTGTATAAAGTCGTAGTATTGGTGCGGTGTTGTTATTTCGTACTTGTAGATTGCATATATGGAAGCCCACACTCTAAGTAGTGGGTCTTCAGATTTAAGCTCTTGCGCGATATTGTCATAGCCTTTCCCCTCTAGTCCGAACCAGACGGCGCGTGGGATCGTAAGATCGGCACTCATTTTTGACCCTCAAATTGGTTTGGCCAGTAGATTCGAATGACTTTTCCATCTTTTGGATGTAGTTGAAGGTGTGGCATAGCTGCGTGTGGGTCTGTCGGGCTATGGTTTGCCATGTAAACTTTCCTAGTCTCGATGTCGGAGACTGGTGTGTCGTCCCAATGGTAATATGATTCTTTTCCTTGAGGCGTTTGGAAGTAGTCTTTTGCAGTTACAGAGTTGAAGGCTTCGGCATTTCTATACCCTTGACCTGCATACTTTCCTCTGAACAATTCCTCTGCCTCCGCACGGCTGTTAACGGTTACATCTTTGGCCCCGCTATCAAGTTGCGCAGAAGCTCTCTTGACGCTTGGGCTTGACCATTCAATATCTGGAGGTGTCGACTCTCCCGTGTTGGCTCTTGTACTCTCGGAAGGATTCTTGGAGGGTTTCTTGTCTTCAGAACCTGGACACCCATTCAACCCCAACGGATCCACCCACCCCGTAGGGTTAGGCACGTACTGGTAGTTGTTCAACCCACCCGCCAGCTTGATCGGATCCGGCGTCAGGAACCGT
>NZ_NEIP01000027.1:0-34985 GCF_002112745.1 Pseudomonas sp. B7(2017)
AGCTGTGCCGGGTGGCATTCGCCCTCATGAAAAGCGAGAGCGAATACCAACCGAACTTGAGGCTGCAGGGTTCCCTTGCAACATAGAATCTCCCACAGGTTTTTGTGGTGGCTGCAGATTCTGCATGCACACCGCGCATGGTGTGGGAGCCAGCCTGCTGGCGATGGCGGCGGGTCAGGCACCGGTGATGTTGGATGGGCTGGCCTCATCGCTTGCAGGCAAGCTCCCACAGGTTTTTGTGGTGGCTGCAGATTCTGCATGCACCCCGCGCACTCTGTGGGAGCGGGCTTGCCCGCGATGGCGATGGTCAGGCCGGCTCAGTTGGCGCGTTTGTCGTCGCCGGGTTCGCCGCCGACGTGGACGCCACGGTCATCGCCGGGCTCTCCGGCAGCATGCAGGCCATGGTCATCGCCCACTTCACCGGCACGATGCACACCATGGTCATCGCCCACTTCACCGGCACGATGCACACCATGGTCATCGCCGACTTCGCCAGCGCGGTGCACGCCATGGTCATCGCCCACTTCACCGGCGCGGTGCACGCCGTGATCGTCGCCGGGTTCGGCGTGGGTGCCGCTGCGGCCGGAGGAGGCGGAGTCGCCCGAGTGGCCGGAGCCATGGTCGCTGCCGCTGTGGCCACTGTTGCCGCCACTGCCGCTGCCGCCATGACTGCCGCCGTTGCCGCTGCCGCCGCTTCCTCCACCGCCGCCGCTTCCTCCACCGCCGCCGCTTCCGCCATGGCCGCCACCGTTTCCGCCGCCATTGCCGCCACCGCCGTTTCCACCGCCACCACCGCCCCCGCCACTACCTCCGCCGCCGCCACTACCTCCGCCACCACCACCGCTTCCCCCGTCCTTGGCCTGAACGCTGGCCACGCCGGACACGCTGTCCGGGATCAATACGGTGGAGGCCGACAGAACCGCGCCGATGGCCATGGCGAGCATGAGCTTTTGAATGTGCATATCGTTCTCCGTCTTGTGGGTCTGGGTTGGGAACGTGGATGTGCGTTGTCGCGTCAGTCCGACCCGTTCCCGGGGTCAGTGGATGCTTGAGGCCAGCTCGAAGATCGGGATGTACATCAGGATCACGATCACGCCGATCAGCAGGCCGATGAACGTCATGAGCAGCGGTTCGAACAGGCGCACGAACCATTCGATCCAGCGGCTGATCTCCTCGTCGTAGAAATCGGCGCTGCGTTCCATCATCTGGCCCAGGTTGCCGGACTGCTCCCCGGCACGCAGCAGGCGCAGGGACACGGGCGTCACCAGGCGGTTGAGCTCCAGCGCGGCGGACAGCGACTGGCCCTCGCGCACCCGCTCGCAGGCCTGATCCAGCCGCGTGCGCGAGGCCACGGTCAGCAGGCCGCGCACCATGCCCATGGCGGTCACCAGCGGGATCCCGCCTTGCAGCAGAATCCCAAGCGAACGGTAGAACCGCGCCAGTTCATACATGACGATCCGCTGGTGCACGGCAGGCAACCGCTCCACCCACCGATCCAGCGCCCGGCGGAACGCCGGCTGCTTCTGCAGCAGCGCAAGCGCCACGACCAGCGCCGCCAAGGCACCGAAGAATTCGCCCTGGTGCGCATGCAGGAACATCCCGCTGCCCATCAGGATCTGCGACAGCCACGGCAGGTTCGAGCCCAACCCTTCGAACACCAGGCTGAAGCGCGGCACCACGTAGCCCATCAGGAACAGCACTACGCCGCCGCCCACCACCAGCAGCAGCAACGGGTAGATCGAGGCGCTGACGATCTTCTGCCGCACCTCGTCCATGCGCTGGCGGTAGCTGACGTAGCGGCCCAGCGCGTCGCCCACCGCGCCGGTCTTCTCGCTGGACTGCACCAGCGCCACGTACAGCGGCGGGAATACCGCCGACAACTGGCCCAGCGCCTGGGAGAAGGATTTGCCTTCGTACAGCAGGCGCACCAGCTCGCTGAGGGTCTTGCGCGCGGCGGGGGCGGTCTCTTTCTCCGCCAGGCTTTCCAGCGCGTCGATCAGCGGCAGGCCGGCGTTGAGCAGGGTGGTCAGCTCCTGGCTGAACAGCACCAGGTTGAACGTCTCGCGCTGGCTCAGGCGCAACGACCGCCAGTGCCGCTCGGCGTGCAGGCTGACCACCCGCAGGCCCTGGTCCTCGGCGATGCGCCGCGCTTCGCTCTGGCCCGGCGCCTCGACGCTCAGCGACACCACTCCGGCCTTGCCCACCGCCTTCAGATGAAAACGCATGGTTCGCGCTCCACTTATTGCCAGTTGGTGACTTCGGCGTTTTCGCCGTCGCCGCCGGGCTGTCCGTCCTTGCCCATGGACAGCAGGTCATACTCGGCGTTTTCGCCGGGGTAGCGGTAGGTGTAGGCGCGGCCCCACGGATCCAGCGGCAGTTTTTTCTGGATGTACGGGCCGGTCCACTTCGCTTCGTCGCTCGGGGCGGTCACCAGCGCCTGCAATCCTTGTTCGGTGGAGGGGTAGTGACCGACCTCCAGCCGGTACAGGTCCAGCGCCTTGCCGAGGCCTTCGATCTGCGCCTTGGCGACCTTCACTTCGGAGCGGCCCAATTGGGCGAAGTACTTGGGCGCGACGATCCCGGCCAGCAGGCCGAGCACCACCAGCACCACCAGCAGTTCAAGCAGGGTGAAGCCGTGCTGGGCACGCGGTGACGAACGCAAACAACGTTTCATGATGACCTCCGTGGGCGGGCAGCCGGGTCGCTGCGAGGGCTTGCCCCAGGCTTATGCAATAGCCGTGCTCAGCCCCGGAACTTTGCCCCGGAACTTTGGCCGGGGCTTGCGCCACGGGCCTTGCGCAAGTCGGCACAGTGCTTGCGTAAGACGGTTCCAGGACCGGTGAGTGGGGCATTTCCCCCAATTTTCAGCGCCGCTCCGGGGAGGCCCACCATGAAACCGTTCGCCACCGGATTGCTCGCCGCAGGACTGCTCGGCGGCCTGTTCCTGACTGCAGTCGCACGCGCCGATGTGTTCGTCTCCGTGGATGCCAAGGGCAGCTACGTGCTGTCCAACGTCCACCGCCCCGGCCGCACCTACGAGCGGGTGATCCACGAACCCGGCAACACGCTGGCCGGCGCCGACCGGCAGCCGCAGATGATCGCCGCCCAGCCCTACGCGGAACTGGTGTCGGCGGCGGCCACGGCCAATCACCTGCCCGAAGCGTTGCTGCACGCGGTGATCAACGCCGAATCGAACTACAACCCCGGCGCCACCTCGCCCAAGGGCGCGGGGGGGCTGATGCAGTTGATGCCCGACACCGCGCGGGAGCTGGGGGTGAAGGATGTCTACGACCCCAAGGCCAACATCCAGGGCGGCGCCCGTTACCTCAAGCGCCTGATGACCCTGTTCGACAACGACATCGCCCTCGCCGTGGCCGCGTACAACGCGGGGCCCGACGCGGTGCTCAGTCGCGGCCGGGTGATCCCGCCGTTCGCCGAGACCCAGCGTTACGTGCCCAGCGTCCTGCGTCAGTACCGGCGTCTTCAGGGGCTGGCAGACGATGCGCCGCTGTAGGCCGGCGCACCGGCCTTTCCCCAACTTCGGGGCAACGGGCGAGGCCCGGAAAACCGGGGAAACGGGTGGGGAATATTCCCCGGTTCTTCAAGTCGTTGCGGCAAGTGCTTGAGAAACAAACCAATTTTTTGTGGCACGCGGATTGCTCCCAAGGCTTTGTCGAGAATCATTCCCTGCGAGCACCCACTGCGAGGTCTGTGATCATGGTAGGCATCCACCACGCTCCGTCCCTGTTGAACTGGATGCTGTTGCTGGCCTCGATGCTCAGCGTCGAACTGGCCGGCGCGGCGGTGCGCTGCGAGCGCAACCTGGTGGCCAACGTGGTCGCGTTCGATCAGCCGCTGATGTTCAACCGCCTTGGGGCGCAGAACGTCAACGGCATGATGTTCGCCCTGCGCCGGGACGTGGTCGACGACCGCAACGTGTCCCTGGCCCAGGGCGGCGCGGCGGTGCCGGGCAAGGTCTCGCTGCGGCCCGACAAGCGTCCGCGGCCGCTGGTGCTGCGGGTGGCGGCGGGGGATTGCCTGACCGTCAACCTGCAGAACCTGCTGGCGTACCAGGCCAACCCGAACCACCACTCCGCCGAGGGCGGTGAGGACGAGGGCGAAGAGGCATTGGAGAACGCCAACGCCGGCGAGGCCTTCAAGGCCGACGAGCAGGTGGCCGACCGGCATGTCGGGTTCCAGGTGAACGGTTTGCAGGCGGTGAACGGCATCGACGACATCGCCTCGTTCACCGGCCGCAACGGCAACAGCCTGGTCGCCCCCGGCGCGAGCCGTTCCTACACCCTGTTCGCCGAGCGCGAAGGGGCCTTCGACGTCAGCAGCCGCGGCGCGACCTTCGGCGGCGAAGGGGCGGCCGGCAACAACGCCAACGGCCTGTTCGCCCAGGTGGTGGTCGTGCCCAAGGGCGGCCGCACCTACCGCAACACCGTCACCGAAGAAGAGATGCGCCTGGCCAGCACCGGCCGCACGCCGGCCGGCCACCCCGTCGTCGACTACCAGGCCCGCTACCCGCAGCGCGAACCCTGGCTGCGCGAAGGCAAAGCCGGGGCGCCGATCATCGCCATGGTCGACGGCAGCGAAATCATCTCCAGCGAAAGCGACGCCATCGTCATGGGCAGCAACCCCGACGGCAGCTTCCCGGCGGTCACCTATCCGCTGGAGTCGATGGGCAAGCGCAACCCGGCGCTGCCCAACCGGCTGGAGCCGTTCCGCGATTTCGCCGCGCAGTTCCAGGACGAGACCGCCGTCACCCAGGCCTTCCCGGCGTACTTCGCGGATCCGGTGATGGGCCATGTGCTGGAGCCGACCCGCGACTCGTTCATGATCAACTACGGGGCCGGCGGCATGGGCGCGGAAGTCATCGCCAACCGCCTGGGCGTGGGGCCGATGCACGATTGCCTGTCGTGCGCCTATGAAGAGTTCTTCCTGAGCTCGCACACCGTGGGCGACGTGGCGATGCTGGTGGACGTGCCGGCCAACGCCGGCCTTGAGAACATCGCCCCCGGCCAGACCCCGCGCGCCGATCAGGTGGGCGTGAAGGCGACCATGGCGCTGTACCCGTCGGAGCCGTCGAACGTCAACCACAGCTACATCGGGGACTTCGTCAAGTTCCGCAACACCCACAACGGTTACGAGCACCACATCTTCCACCTGCACGGCCACCAGTGGCTGTTCAACCCCAACGACGACAACTCCGATTACGTCGATGCCCAAGGCATCGGCCCGGGCGCCGGCTACACCTACGAAATCGCCAACGGCGGTTCGGGCAACCGCAACCGGGTGGCCGGGGACGCGATCTTCCACTGCCATTTCTATCCGCACTTCGCCCAAGGCATGTGGGCCATGTGGCGGGTGCACGACGTGTTCGAGGAAGGCACCCGGCTTGAGGTGTCGCAGCAGGGCGCCGACGGTTTCCACAGCGAGCCTTATGCGCTGCGCAGCGGCAAGCCGGCGGCCGGGGCGCGGGCGTTGCCCGACGGCGAGATCATCGCCGGCACGCCGATCCCGGCGGTGGTGCCGCTGCCCGGCAAGGCCATGGCGCCGATGCCCGGCAAGGTCGTGGTGGTGCCGAAGGTCGGCGAGACCCTGGTCGCCGGCCACGATGAGGATGACGACGAGGAAGAAGCGGACGATGACGGAGACGGGCACCACGGCGGCACCGCAGCAGGCCAAGCGGTCGGGTCGCTGGCCCTGGTGGACCGCAGCGAGGCCAACCGCAACGCCGACGGCAGCCTGAAGAACCCCGGCTATCCGTTCTGGATCGGCGGCATGGAAAGTTCGGTGGGCCAGCGTCCGCCGACCCCGCCGCTGGACATGCTCGACGCCGCCTCCGCGCAGGCGCTCAAGGCCAGCGGCAAGGCGCTGTGGGCTAACCTCGACCCGAACCAGTCGGGCGGCTGGGACGGCGGCCTGCCGCGCCATGCACTGGACGGCAAGTCCGCAGGCGGCGAGGCGCACACCGTGACCACTTCGCTGGACTTCTCCAAGGAAGTGGTGCGGGCCAAGCCGATCTATCTGCCGGAGGAGGGCACCGAGGTCGAGCAGGCCGCCATGGCCTTCCACGCGAAAAAGGATCACCCAAGCTTTGCCTTGCTGCCCGGCAACCAGGTGGTGGCCAAGGCCTTCCGCACCAACGGCGCCCTGCCGGTGGCCGGTGCGCCGTACTACGAGCCGTGCATGGACGACCGCCAGAAGCGCCTGACCAGCAGCGCCGGCAGCGGTGAGTTCGCCAGCGGCGAGCGCCTCGACGGGCTGTCGTTCGTCGGCTCGTCGACCTTCACCGCCGACCGCCCGCGGGTCTACAAGGCCGCCAACATCCAGTTCGACGCGGTGTACAACAAGGTCGGCTACCACTTCCCGCAGGCGCGCATCCTCGCGCTGTGGGAGGACGCCTGGCCGGTGATCACCAAGCAGCGTCCGCCGGAGCCGCTGGTGATGCGCATGAACACCTTCGACTGCGTGCAGTACCAGCAGACCAACCTGGTGCCGGCCGTCTATGAGATGGACGACTATCAGGTGCGCACCCCGACCGACGTGATCGGCCAGCACATCCACCTGCCCAAGTGGGACCTGACCGCCGCCGACGGTTCCTCCAACGGCTGGAACTATGAGGACGGGGTGCTTTCCCCCGGCGCCGTGCAGGAACGCGTGCACGCCATCCGCGCCTTCAACGGCTGCGAAGGCAGCGACCCGCGCGACGGCACGCCGGCCTGTCCGAAGGCCCGTGCGCATCCGTTCTTCGGCCAATACGGGCGCAGCGACTGGCTGGGCGCGCGCACGGCGATGCAGCGCTGGTTCGTCGACCCGGTGGTGAACACCAAAGGCGTGGACCGCGGCCTGGGCACGATCTTCACCCACGACCACCTCGGCCCGTCGACCCATCAGCAGATCGGCCTGTACGCCACCGTGCTGGCCGAGCCTGCCGGTTCCACCTGGTTCCACGCCGAGACCGGCGAGCCGCTGTACAGCGGGGCGCGGCAGGACGGCGGGCCGACCTCGTGGCAAGCGGTGATCAACACCGGCGACCTCGACGGCGACGGCCTCAACGACAGCTTCCGCGAGTTCTTCCTGGAGTACAGCGACTTCCAGCACGCCTATGAAGCCGGCGTGTACGTGGGCGCCGGTCCCAACGGGATTCCCGATGCGCAGGCGTTCCCGGCCACCGCCGACAGCTTCCGCTTCGCGATCAATCCGCCGGTGCGCAACAACGCCGGCAACCTGCTCGAAGCGGTGGTCGAGGCCCGCGGCGGGATCAAGCCCGGCTGCCCGAGCCGGCCGTGCCCGCAGGCGATCTCGGTGGATGACCCCGGCATGTTCGTCGTCAACTACCGCAACGAGCCGCTGGCCCTGCGGGTGTTCGACCCGAACAAGGTCGGCCCCGACGGCAAGCGCGGCATGCAGGCCGACGGCCTGGGCGGCGACCTGGCCTACGCCATGCAGAGCCGCACCGACCGGGCGATCCCGGCGATGAACCTGGCGCCGAACCAGATCGCCTCCGCCACCGGGCCCACCGGCGGCACCACGCTGTTCCCGCCGCACATCAACAAGGGCGGCGCCGAGCCCGGCGATCCGTTCACGCCGATGCTACGCACCTACACCGGCGACAACGTGCGGCTGCGGGTGCACGCCGGCGGCCATGAGGAAGAGCACAACGTCACCCTGCACGGCGTGAAGTGGCTGCAGAGCGGTTCCGGGTTCGGCAACAGCTCGAACTCCGGCTGGCGCGCCTCGCAGATGGTCGGGATCTCCGAGCAGATGGGCTTCATTGCGCCGGTGTCGATGCTCTCCAGTTCCGCCGCCACCACCGGGGACTACCTGTACTCGATGGACGCCTCGATCGAAGGCTACTGGAACGGCATCTGGGGCGTGATGCGCAACTACACCGCCCAGCGCAACGACCTGTTCGCGCTGCCGAACAACTCCAAGCCCACCGGCATGCGCAACACCGTGGCGTTCGACGGCACCTGCCCGCGGATCAGCGCCAACCCCAACGGCATCGGCACCCGGCCCACCGTGCAGCGCAACTATGAAGTGGTCGCGGCGCTGGCCAACGACATCCTGCGCAACCCGCTGGCGCTGGCCATCGGCGATCCGGCCGGGCTCGGCCAGCATGTCGGCGGGCCGCTGAACCCGGCCGGCGGCACGCTGGTGTTCAACTCGCGGCCGGTGAGCATTCCGCAGGTGACGGTGACCGACCCCGAGGACGGCGAGACGATCACGATCGGCGGACAGAGCGGGCCGATCCATGACCCGACCGCGATCCTCTACGTGCGCAAGTCCGACCTCGACCCGGCCACCGGCAAGCTCAAGCCCGGCGTGCCTGTGGAGCCGCTGGTGCTGCGGGCGGCGGCCGGCGACTGCATCAACATCACCCTGGAGAACCGCCTGCCCAGCGTCATGCCGGACCTGGCCCAGACCGCCATCCTGCAAGGCCTGGCCAAGCGTGACCGCAACGGCGGCGACGGCTCGACCACGTTCAACAACAACCTGCTGCGGCCGTCCAGCCATGTGGGCCTGCATGCGCAACTGCTGGCCTACGACATCACCAAGTCGGACGGCGTGAACGTCGGCGCCAACCCGATCCAGACCGTGCCGCCGCGCATCGGCAACAGCGGCGCGTACCCGACCCGTACCTATCAGTACTACGCCGGGCACCTGGAGCGCGAAGGCAAACCGGTGACGCAGCTGGGGCGCAACGTCGACAACATCAACGCCACGGCGGTGGAGTTCGGCGGCCTCAACTTCACCCCGGCGGACGTGATCAAGCAGCCGCAGAAAGGCTTGGGCGGGGCGATGAGCGTGCTGCCGATGGGCGCCACCTGGGTCGAGGACGCCCGCAAAGCGGCGGCCACGGTGACGGTGGCGGGGCAGACGGCCTACCGCGACTTCGCCATGGTCTGGCAGCGCGCCCTCAACCTGCGCTGGGCCAACGGCCGGCCGGTGGAAGGCATCGCCTCCGAAGGCATGGGCGTGCCGAACGATCCGAAGGACAACGCCGGCATGGCCATCAACTACAAGGCCGAACCGATGTGGTACCGCTTCGGGCTGGCGCCGGACGCACCGTTCGGCCGCGCCGACGGCCACGGCTACGGCGACGTGCCGAACGCGCACATGGCCTACAGCAACGCGCTGGTGGGCGGCGATCCGCAGACGCCGGTGTTCTACGCCAAACCGGGGCAGCCGTTCCGTACCCACATCCTGATGCCCACCGGCGGCAGCCGCGGCTCGACCTTCCAGCTCGACGGGCATCTGTGGTCGGTCAACCCGTTCCTGTCGGAGAAGAGCGATGTCGGCGGCTACCCGATGAACGCGCCTGGCGTGGGTTCGGTGAAGTTCGGCTACAACCCGATGTCGATGTACATCGGCGCCCGCGAGAGCGTGCTGCCGGCGGCGCACTTCAGCTTCATGCTGCCGAGCGCCGGGGGCAGCAACGCGATACCGGGGGATTACCTGTTCCGCGACAACGCCTCGTTCGGCAACACCGCCGGGCTGTGGGGCCTGCTGCGGGTGACCAACGAGCCCGAGCCGGCGCCCGCAGGGCAATAGCGGCGCCGCACAGGTGGCTTTTCTGTAGGAGCGAGCCTGCTCGCGAAGGGCACGACGCGGATCTGGATGGTGCGGCAACTGGCGCCATCGCGGGCAAGCCCGCTCCCACAGGGTGCGGCGGTGGGCAGGGGCTTTTCTGTAGGAGCGAGCCTGCTCGCGATGGGCACGACGCGGAATCGGATGGTGCGGCAACTGGCGCCATCGCGGGCAAGCCCGCTCCCACAGGGGGGCGGCGGTGTGCGAGGGGATTCTCTGTAGGGGCAGGGCGGTGTGCAGGCGGTTGGGTTTGGCCATGAGGCGGAGGGAGTGCGGTATGAGCTGGATCATCAGAATCAGTGCGTGGATGCTGGCGCTCGCCGGTGCGCTGGCGCAGGCCGACGAGGTGCAGACCCTGGCCCGGGACGGGGTGAAGGTGGACTTCGCGCTCCGGCCGCTCGCCGAGGACGGCACACTGCATGAAGGCGAGTTCGCCGACGTGCAGTTCCGCATCACCGACGCCGCCTCCGGCCAGCCGCTGTCCGGCGTGGCGCCGGGGGCGTGGATCGATCCGCAGGCCGTCGCCGCCGACCAGGCCCAGGGCCGCGACCGCAGCTGCAAGTCGCGGGTCGGGGTGTTCCTCAAGTCGAACATCGGCGCACGGCCGCTGCTCGACCTCAACAGCTATTTCGTGCTGGTGATGAACCGCGACGCCAGCCTCGCCGTGGTCGACCCGTCGGTGTCGGTGGGCGGCATCACCAGCACCCTGGCGCGGATCGAACTGGCCGGGCCGCCGATGGACTGGGTCACGCCGAAGGACAACAAGCAGGTGTTCGTGTCGATGCCGGCGGCGGGACAGGTGGCGGTGATCGACAGCGAGCGCTTCAAGGTGAGCGGTTCCGTCGCCGCCGGCCGCCAGCCGGTGCGGGTGGCGCTGCAGCCGGACGAGCGTCTGCTGTGGGTCGGCAACAACGCGGCCAAGGCCGATGAGTCCGGCGTCACGGTGATCGACACCCAAAGCCTCAAACCGCTCAAACACCTGGCGACCGGCCGCGGCCACCACGAAATCGCCTTCAGCAAGGACAGCCGCTTCGCGTTCGTCAGCAACCGCGACGACGGCACCCTGAGCGTCATCGACGTCGCCAGCCTCAGCCTGCTCAAACAGGTCAAGACCGGCGCCAGTCCGCTGTCGGTGGCCTATTCGCCGCTGTCCGGCGCGGTGTACGTGGCCGACGGCAAGGACGGCACCGTGACCGTGATCGACAGCGCCAGCCATGCGGTGCGGCGGGTGATCAAACTGCAGCAGGGCCTGGGCCCGATGGGCTTCGGCGCCGACGGCCGCTTCGGTGTGGTGCTCAACACCGTGGAAAACCGCGCCACAGTGATCGACGCCGCCAACGACGCGGCGATCCATGACCTGGAGGTGTCCGCCGAACCCTATCAAGTGGTGTTCACCCGGGCCTACGCCTACGTGCGCGGCCTGGCGTCGCCGAAGGTCACGATGATCAACCTGGCGTCCCTGGGCGAAGGGCGCCAGCCGATCAGCCAAGGGTTCGAGGCAGGTCCCCAGCCGCCGCGGCTGGCCGGGGATCTGCCGCTGGCATCGAGCCTGGCGGTGGCGCGGGACGACAACGCGGTGTTCGTGGTCAACCCGGTGGACAACACCACCTATTTCTACGCCGAAGGCATGAACGCGCCGATGTCCGGCTACCCCAACCGGGGCCAGTCGGCCCGGGCCGCGCTGGTCGTCGACCGCAGCCTGCGCGAGGTGTCGCCGGGGCTGTACAGCGCGCGGGTCAAGCTGCCGGCGGCCGGGCGCTTCGACGTGGCGTTCCTGCTCAACCAGCCGAACCTCATTCATTGCTTCACCGCGCAGGTGGAGCCGGACAGCGCTCAATCCCGGCACGCCGGAACGCCCAAGGTCGAGTTCCTGCTGGACAAGACCGCCGTGGCGCTCAACGACCCCTACGTGGTGCGCTTTCGCATCGTGCAGGGCAAGCAGAACACCGCACGCGCTGGGGTGAAGGACGTGCAGCTGCGCTACTTCCTCGCGCCCACTTCGCGCCCCCGCACGGTGGCGGCGCTGGAAGTCGCCGACGGGATCTACGAAGCCCCCGTGACCCTCGACCGCAGCGGCGCGTGGTACCTGCATGTGCGCGCCGCCTCGCTGGGCGCCGGCTTCGACGACAAGACCTTTGCCAGTGTCCGGGTGCTGCCCGGCAAGACTCAGTGACGAGGACGCCACCATGAAGCGATTCGCATCCCGCAGCCTGCTCACCCTGTGCCTGCTGAGCGTCGGCATCCACCCGGCCAGCGCCCATTCGACGGACGAGCACGCCGGCCACAAGGCACCCGCCGCCAGCGCCCAGGAACACGCCCAGGTCAAGTTCGCCGACGTGCCCCTGGTGGACCAGAACGGCAAGACCGTGCACCTGGAACAGGACCTGGTGCACAACAAGATCGTGGTCATGAGTTTCATCTACACCAGTTGCACCACGGTCTGCCCGGTGGTCTCGTCGATCATGGGCAAGGTGCAGAAGCAGCTCGGCGCCCGGGTCGGCGGCGAAGTGCAGTTGGTGTCGATCAGCATCGATCCGCAGCGCGACGACCCCAAGCGCCTGCAGGAATACGCCCGCACCTTCCAGCGGGGGCCGGGCTGGAGCTGGCTGACCGGCTCGCCCCGGTCCATCGACGCCACCCTCAAGGGCCTGGGCAGTTTCAGCGGTGACTTCAAGAACCATCAGCCGCTGATCCTCGTCGGCGACGGCAACAGCCGCCACTGGATGCGCTACTACGGCTTCACCGATCCGGCCCTGCTGGCCAAGGAAGTGGAGAAACTCAGCGGCCTGCGCACCCACGCCAAACACACGGCCATCGCCATGGAGCAACAGCCATGAGAACCCTCGACTGGATCACCCTGACCGTGTGCTTCTGGATCTTCAGCCTGGTGGCGTTCGCCCACGAGGGCCATGTGCAGCCAGCCCCCGCCACGGCCAGCGCCGCCCCGGCCAAAGGCACCCACGACGCGAAGACCTGGTTCACCGACACCCTGCTGACCGACCAGCACGGCCAGACCCAGCGCTTCTACAGCGACGCCCTGCAGAACCGCGTGGTGCTGCTCAACGTCATCTTCACCAGCTGTAACGACGCCTGCCCGCTGATCACCCGCAAGCTCAAGGAAGTGCGCGAGCTGCTGGGCGACAAGGCCGACGGCGTCACCTTCATTTCCCTTACCAGTGACCCGCTGCGCGATACGCCGGCGGTGCTCAAGGCTTACACCTTGAAGCAGGGCGCCGATGACCCTCACTGGCTTTTTCTCACCGGCGACAAGGCGCAGATGGATCTGGTGCTCGGCCGCATCGGCCAGATCGTGCCGACCCCGGAGCAGCACTCCACCCAGTTGATCGTCGGCGATGTGGCCAACAAGCGCTGGAGCAAGATCCGCCCCGACGCCCCCGCAGCGGCCATCGCGCAGCGCTTGCAGCTGCTGACGATGCCCGTGGCCGGACGCTGAGGCCTGGCCATGAAAACCGCTCCCGCAGGATTTCCAGTCGCGATCCTCCGCATGCTTGTCTTGGTTCTGCTCACCGGAACCAGCCTGGGCGCGGGCGCGCTGTCGCTGACCGACGAGGAAAGCGCCGGCAAGCGCCTGTACCGCGAAGGCCTGTCGGCCAGCGGCGAGCCGATCATGGCGCGGGTCGGCGCGGCGGATGTGCTGCTGCCGGCCACCAGCCTGCCGTGCGCCAACTGCCACGGCGCCGACGGCCTCGGCCGGCCCGAGGGCGGGGTGCGCCCGCCGGAGCTGAACTGGGCGCGGCTGACCAGCGCCTACGGCCAGCAGGTCAACGGCCGCCGCTATCCGGCCTACGATGACGCCAGCCTGGCGCGGGCGATCCAGCAGGGCCGCGACCCCGGCAACCATCGGCTGGATGCGAGCATGCCGCGCTTCCTGTTGTCGATGAAGGATCAGCGCAACCTCACCGCGTACCTCAAGCGCCTGGCCGACGAGCGCGACCCGGGGCTGGAGGCGGACACCCTGCACCTGGGCACCCTGTTGCCCAGCCAGGGCCCGCTGGCCGAAGAGGGCGCGACGGTGGCGGCGGTGCTCAACGGCAGCGTGGCGCGGATCAACGAGGCGGGCGGCATCCATGGCCGGCAGTTGCGTCTGACCGTGGCCGACCCCGGCCCCGACCGGGCCAGCGCCGAACAGGCCCTGCAACGGCTGATCGACGACGAGCACGTGTTCGCCCTGATCGCGCCGCTGGCGCCTGCGCTGGACAGCGAACTGGCGCCGCGCCTGGAACAGGCCGGCCTGCCGCTGATCGGGCCGCTGTCGCTGCAAGGCCCGATGCCGTCGAGCCCGCAGATCTTCGAACCGTTGCCGGGCCTGCGCGAGCAGCTGATCGCGCTGGCCGACTACGCCACGGCCAGCCTGCGGGTGCTGCAGGGGCCGACGCTGATCGCCTATCCCGACGACCCGGGCCAGGCGCAGGCGGCCCAGGCCCTGGGTCGCTACCTGCAGAACCACGGCTGGCAGAAGGTGCAGGTGCAGGCCTACGACGCGGCCGCCGGCACGGTGCCGCTGGGCTCGCGTTCGGTGTTCTACCTGGGCAGCGGCGGCGGGTTCAGCCGCTTGGCGAACGGGCTGCAGAAGGCCGGGCAGGTGCCGTACCTGTTCGCCGCGTCGAGCCAGGTGGCCGGGGACCTGTTGCAGGTGCCGGACGGTTTCTCGCGGCGGGTGTTCCTGGCCTATCCGTTCGTGCCCAGCGACTGGACCCAGGCCGGGCGCCTGGCGCTGACCTTGCTGCGCGAGCATCAGGGCCTCGGCGCCCAGCACGCGGTGCTGCAAGTGGGCGCCTACGCCTCGATGCTGCTGTTCAGCGAAGGCATGAAGCAGGCCGGGCGCGACGCCAGCCGCGAAAAACTGGTGGCGGCGCTGGAAGGCCTGCACGACTTCGACACCGGCCTGACCCCGCGCATCAGCTTCGGCCCCGGACGCCGGTTGGGGCTGAGCGGGGCCCATGTGGTGACGATCGATTTGCCCGACCAGCGCTTTTACTTGGTGGCGCCCTACAGACCTATTGTCGACACACCCTGACCGGAGCGATGGATCATGAAGCTCAAGACGATGCTGTTGCTGTTCGCAGGCTGGCTCCCGGCGGCGTTCGCCAGTCAGGAACCGGTGGCCGCGCGGGTCAACGGCGAGGCCATTTCCGAATTCCGCCTGGAGCGCTACTTCACCGAATACCTGGAAGACCAGGGCCGCGCCGTGGCGAGCATCCGCAATCCCAAGGCGTACAGACAGTTGCGGCAAGCGGCGTTGCAGATGCTGATCGACAAGGAACTGCTGTGGCAGGAGTCGCGCAAGCGCGGGGTGCAGGTCGATGAGCAAACCGTGCGCCAGCAGGTCGAGCAGACCCGCCAGGCCATCGGCGGCACGGAGAAATTCACCCGGCGCCTGCAAGAGGCCGGCTTCGACGAGGCCTCGTTCACCGAGTACACCCGCCGCGAACTGGCGGCCCAACGGATGTTCGCCGAACTGACCCGCACTGACGATCCAGCCGAGCAAGAGGTGCGCGCCTTCTTCGAGGAGCACCGCGCCGAGATGGGCACGCCGGAGCAGGTGCAGGCCCGGCACATTCTGGTGAAGGTGGCGCGGGAGGCCGATTCCGCCACGGTCGAGGCGGCGCGTCTACGCTTGATGCAGATGCGCGAGGCGGTGGTGCGGGGCGAAAGCTTCGCCAGCGTCGCGCAAAAGGGCTCGCAAGATGCCACGGCCAGCCAAGGCGGACAGTTGGGCTACTTCGCCCGCGGGCAGATGGCGCCGGCGTTCGAGGCGGCGGCGTTTGCCTTGAGGCCCGGGGAACTCAGCCAAGCGGTGCGCACACCGTTCGGCTGGCATTTGATCATCGTCGAGAACCACAAGGAGGCGGCCGATGTCCCAGAGGAGCAAGGGCTGGAAACGGTCAGGGCCTACCTTGCCCGACAGCGACAGACCCAGGCTCGTCGTCAGGCGCTCGCGCAATTGCGGGCGCAGAACAGGATCGAACGCATTGACGACGACTGAAGGTTCCCCCCCAATAGTGGGGAATGGCTTCGATGCCCATTCAGGTGCTTCCCCGTTTCTGGGGAACGGGGTACCGGGACGAGCGGGCATTTCCATTCAATTCAAGGACATGAAAACAGAAAATGACCGGCACCCGGCCTGGCATGAAGTGTGCGTTACCTCTGGCGAGGCGCACTCCACCAGGCCCGGCCCGAGGTTTCCACTGCCGGACCTGCGGTTTCAAGGAGTCCACCTTGGTTAACAAAGTACTGGTTGTCGAAGACGAACAGCAGTTGGCGGAAAACCTTCAGGTTTACCTGTCGACGCAGGGGCTGGACGTCCGGATTGCACATGACGGCGCGGACGGGATCGGCCAGGCCGAGACCTTCGCCCCCGATGTGATGGTGTTCGATTACCGCTTGCCCGATATGGAAGGCTTTGAGGTGCTCGACGCCGTCCGCCGGAACAGGACGTGTCATTTCGTGCTGATAACGGGTCACCCGACCGCTGAAGTCTGTGAGCGGGCGCGGCAACTGGGAGTCAGCCACATCCTGTTCAAGCCGTTCCCGTTGGCGGAACTGGCGCGGGCGATCTGTGACCTGCTGGGGATCGAGCGCAGCGCGAGACCCGGTGCGAGCCCTTCGCAAGGGTTCGTCGAACGACGCCAGAGCAAGACCGAGAGCTTCCCGTTGCAGTTGTTCGATGGCAGTTGGGTGCTGGCGGATCGCCGACGAAGCAAGTCGGACGCCCTGGCACCGGATGACGACCAAATGCTCACCGGGGAGTAGTGGCGCGATCAGACGTTCCGGCACCCGCCGCAATGGCCTGCCGCGCCGACTGGGCCCCCGGCCCCGGGCGTTGGAGAGCAAGCCATGGATCGTCTGTCCGTTGTCGTCGAACCGCCGTTGGCCGAGCCGGTGCCGCAAGCGCAGGCCCCGGCACGCTTCACCGCTGAGCAACTGGCCCAGGCCCGGGCACGGTCCGCCGGCTCCGGGGAACGGATGCTCGACGCCCTGGCCGGCCTCAGCGAACTGGCGCCCATGCCGTTCATCGCCAGCCTCGGCGCCACCCTGCATTATCCGGTGCTCGACACCGACAGCCTGTTTTCGGCCGTCCCGGTGTTCGACCGGGTCACCCTCGCGCAATGCCTCAAACGTGAATTCATCCTGCTGCGCCACCGCGACGAGGTCATCGGCGTGTTCGCCGACCCCTTCGACAGCGCGCGCCTGGCCTGGATCGACGAATGCCTGCACGGCGCGCCGCTGTACCTGGTGCACGCCGACGACCTGAGCGCCTACCTGGCCCGCCACGAAGAAAGCTTCCACGCCGTGGAGTCGCTCAACGCCCAGGCCGACGCCGGCACCCAGACCGACACCCTGCAGAGCCTGTCCCTGACCAGCATCAGCGAAGACGCCAGCGTGGTGGTGAAACTGGTCAACTCGACCCTCTACGACGCGCTGAAAATGCACGCCAGCGACATCCACCTCGGCACCACCGGCAACGGGCTGGTGATCAAGTACCGGATCGACGGCGTGCTCAACAACATCAGCAAGATCCAGGGCACCGAGTTCGCCGAGCAAGTGATTTCCCGGGTCAAGGTCATGGCCGAACTGGACATCGGCGAGAAGCGCGTGCCCCAGGACGGCCGCTTCAAGATCGGCATCAGCGGCCGGCAGATCGACTTCCGGGTGTCGATCATGCCGAGCATCTTCGGTGAGGACGCCGTGCTGCGGGTGCTGGACAAGCAGGACCTGGCCGACAAGGTCTGCGGCGTGCAGCTGCAGGCCCTGGGCTTCGAGGACGAGACCCTGCGCCAACTGCGAAGGCTGGCCGCCGAACCCTACGGCATGGTGCTGGTGACCGGCCCCACCGGCAGCGGCAAGACCACCACCCTCTACGCGATGATCACCGAGATCAACCACGGGGTGGACAAGATCATCACCATCGAAGACCCGGTGGAATATCAGTTGCCGGGCGTGCTGCAGATCCCGGTCAACGAGAAGAAAGGCCTGACCTTCGCCCGCGGCCTGCGGTCGATCCTGCGCCACGACCCGGACAAGATCATGGTCGGCGAGATCCGCGACCCGGACACCGCGCAGATCGCCGTGCAGTCGGCGCTCACCGGGCACCTGGTGTTCACCACCATCCACGCCAACAACGTGTTCGATGTGATCGGCCGCTTCACCCAGATGGAGATCGACCCCTACAGCCTGGTCTCGGCGCTCAACGCGGTGCTGGCCCAGCGCCTGATCCGCCTGGTGTGCACGAGCTGCGGCGCGCCGGTGACACCCAGCGAAGAAGAGCTGCGCGCCTCGGGCCTCGACCCGCACAAGGTCGGCCATTACCGCTTCGTCCACGGCAAGGGCTGCGGCCATTGCCGGGGCAGCGGCTACCGCGGGCGCACGGCGATCGCCGAACTGCTGCACCTGGACGACGAGCTGCGGCAGATGATCGTCGAACGCCAACCCATCACCCGGATCAAGGCCCTGGCCTGCGAGCGCGGTCTGCGCCTGCTGCGCGAATCGGCGCTGGAACTGGTGGAACACGGCCGCACTACGCTGGAGGAGATCAATCGTGTCACTTTTATCGCGTGAGCGTTTTGTCGCCGTGCTCGGCGCCAGCGGTGTGGGCCTGGGGCAGCGGCGGGGCAGCGAGACCCTGTGGCTGGGCAGCGTCGGCTACATCGACGAAGGCTTCCAGAGCTACGCGGTGGCGCTGGACACCCTCGACCGCCTGCTCGGCGAACACGCCAAGGCCGGCGCCGAGCTGTGCGTGGTGGTCTCCGGGCACTTCAGCCGTTTCTGCCTGGTGCCGTGGAGCGAGCAGATCAGCACCCCCGAGGAACTGCGCGGCTTCGCCCAGCTGTGCTTCGAAGACCTGTTCGGCGCGCCGACCCAACCCTGGAGCCTGGTGCTGTCCGCCGAGCCTGCGGGCCACGACCGCATCGCCAGCGCCTTGCCGCAGGACTTGCTGGAGCGTCTGCGTGCACTGGTCGCCGGGCGTGGCTTGCGCCTGCGTTCGGTGCAGCCGTACCTGATGACGGCGTTCAACCGCTTCGACCGCAGCCTCGACGCCGGCGATTTCCTGTTCGTGGTCGCCGAACCGCAGCGCAGCGTGTTGCTGCTGGCCCGGGAAGGGCGCTGGACGGCGGTGCGTTCGGTGGGCGGCAGCGACAGCGATGCGGCGCTGGCCGCGCTGGTGGGCCGCGAGCGGCAATTGCAGGCCAGCGCCAGCGAGCGTCCGTTCAACGTCTACCTGCACGCCCCGGCGCGCCTCGATGTGCAGCCGCAGATCGACGGGGTGCAGGTGCGCACCCTCGAAGACGACTCGATGACCGTGCGTGACGGCTTGTACGTCATGTCCCGGGCGGTGGCCTGACATGCGCGCCCTGAATCTGGACTTCCAGCCCCGTCCCCGTTCCGGCCCGCTGGGCTGGAGCCTGCTGGGTGGCGGCGCGCTGCTGGCGCTGGTGTGCTTCGGCGTGCAGCAGCACCTCGGCGCCCAGGCCGAACAACAGCAAGGCCATTTGCAGCACACCCAGCGCAAGCTCACCGGCGACAGCGGCGTGAAGGCCAGCCTGACCCCGGCCGAGACCCGTGAACAGGCGCAGAACCTGGCCGAGATGCGCAAGGTGTCGCAGCAGCTGCGCCGCCCGTGGGAACGCCTGTTCGCCATGCTCGAAGCCATGCCCCGGGGCGACATCGCCTTGCTCAGCCTGACCCCGGACGCACGCAAGGGCCAGGTGCGCATCAGCGCCGAGGCCCGGGACCTGCAAGCGATGCTCGATTTCCACAAACGTCTGGAGGCCAGCGACGAGCTGTCGGACGTGTCGCTGCTGAGCCACGAAATCGTCGTGAAATCGCCGGAGCACCCGGTGCAGTTCAACCTGTCGGCGACCTGGGAGATGGGCGATGCGAATCCCTAGACTGATCGTCCACGAATACCTGCAAGGCCTCGGCGTGCCGGGCCTGGCCGGGTTGGCCCTGCTGCTGGTGGCGCTGGCCTGGGCCCTGGGCGGCCTGCTGCCGGGCTGGCACTCGCTGCAACAGTTGAGCCGCCAGACCGAGGAGGCCACCGAGTACCTGGCCAAGGTCGAGGACGGCAGCATCGCGCCGCCGGTGGTGCCGCAGCGCCAGCTCGACGACTTCCGCAACAAGCTGCCGGCCCAACCCCAGGCCACCGTCGCCATCGACCGCATCTACGCCCTGGCGGCCCAGGAACGCATCACCCTGGCCCGCGGCGAATACGCCCTGGGCGTCGATCCCAAGACCCATCTGGCGCGCTACCAGATCCTGCTGCCGGTGCGCGGCAGCTATCCGCAGCTGCGCCGTTTCCTGCATGCCTTGCTCGGCCAGTTGCCGGCGGTGGTGGTGGAGGACGTCGAGTTCCAGCGCAAGAAGATCGCCGACACCGACCTCACCGGCCGGATCCGTTTGACCCTTTACCTGTCGAGGTCGTGATGGACACCAAACGCATCGTCGGGTGGGTGGCGTTCTTCGGCGTGGCGGCGGCGCTGGCCTGGCTGCCGGAATACTTCGGCCCGGGCGAAGACGGCGAGTCGGCCGACCTCGCGGTGGCCACCCCGGCCAAGACTGCTGGCCGGGGCGCGCCGACCGCCGGTGGCGCGAAGGCCGACGCCGCGCCGATCAAGGACCTGGGGCCGGCCGGCGACCTGTTCGCCGCCCAGTCGTGGAAGCCTGCGCCGACCCTGGCCACGGTCACCGAGCAACCCGTCAACCCGGCCACGGCGGTGCAAGCCCCGAGCCTGCCGCCGGTGCCGTTCCAGTTCGTCGGCCGGCTGCATGACCGCAGCGACCTGCAGGTGTTCCTGCAGGACGGCGAGAAGATCTACGTCGTGCGCAACGGCGATGTGATCGACGACACCTGGAAGATCACCGGCATTTCCGACCTGGAACTGAGCCTGGTCTACCTGCCTTTGCATTTGTCGCAGACCTTGTCTGTGGGGAGTACGCAATGAACAGATCCCGTTTGCTGATGAGCCTGGGCCTGTGCGCCGGGCTGGCCGCGTGCAGCTCGGCCCAGGTGGCCAACAAGGAGGCCGCCGACCTGATCGACCAGGGCCAGTACGAGGCGGGCCTGGCCCGGATCGAGGAAGGCCTGCGGGAGAACCCCCGCGACACCGAGCTGCATCTGGCGCTCAACAGCGGCCGGGCCAAGGCCATCACCGCGCTGCTGACCTCCGGCGACACCGACCGTTCGCGGCGGGACTTCGCCTCGGCCCGCACCGCCTACAACCGGGTGCTGACCATCGAGCCGAACAACCGCCGCGCCCAGGACGCCCTGCGCCAGCTCGACTACCTGCGCAGCATGGACGAGAAGCTCGAACTGGCCCGCGGCGACCTGCGCCGGGGCGACATCTACGGCGCCGACCGCCAGGTCAAGCAAATCCTCGAACTCGACCCCACCAACGAAGGCGCGCTGGAGCTGCAAGGCAACATCCGCCTGGTACAGAGCCGCAACGTCGTGCAGTACCCGCAGCTGCGCACCCGGCTCGACCGGCCGGTGACCCTGGAATTTCGCGAAGCCAACCTCAAGACCGTGTTCGAGGTGCTGTCCCAGGTCGCCGGCCTGAACTTCATCTTCGACAAGGACCTGCGCCCGGACCTCAAGGCCACGATCTTCGTGCGTGACGTGCGCATCGAAGACGCCGTGCAACTGCTGCTGCAACAGAACCAGCTGCACCAGAAAGTGGTGAACGAAAACACCTTGCTGATCTACCCGGACTCGCCGCAGAAGCTCAAGGATTACCAGGAGCTGGTGATGCGCACGTTCTACCTGACCAGCATCGACGCCAACACCGCGCTGAACATGATCAAGACCATGCTCAAGACCCGCGACGTGTTCGTCGACGAGCGCCTCAACACCCTGACCATGCGCGACACCGAAGACGCGGTGCGCATGGCCGAGAAACTCTTGCAGTCCCAGGACCAGTCCAACCCCGAAGTGGTGCTGGAGGTGGAGGTGATGGAAGTCGCCCGCCAGCGCATCCTCGACCTGGGCCTGCAATGGCCGAGCACCTTCGGCGTGGTCAACAGCGACGGCTCGCCGGTGACCCTGCTGGGTCAGCTCAAGGGCATCAACTCCGACCGCATCTCCATCGCGCCGTCGCCCCAGGCCAAGATCAACGCCCAGGACAACGACATCAACACTCTGGCCAGCCCGGTGATCCGCGTCAGCAACCGTGAGCAGGCGCGCATCCACATCGGCCAGCGGGTGCCGATCATCAGCGCCACCTCGGTGCCCTCGACCCAGGGACCGGTGATCACCGAAAGCGTCACCTACCTCGACGTCGGCCTGAAGCTTGAAGTGCAGCCCACCGTGCACCTGAACAACGAAGTGGCGATCAAGATCGCGCTGGAGGTCAGCAACGCCACGCCGCTGGAGCCGACCCGCCAGGGCACGATCCCGGTGCAGGTCGACACCCGCAACGCCCAGACCTCGCTGCGCCTGCACGACGGCGAGACGCAGATCCTCGCCGGGCTGGTGCGCAACGACCACGGCGCCACCGGCAACAAGATCCCGGGCCTGGGCGACATCCCCGGCCTGGGCCGGCTGTTCGGCAGCAACAAGGACACCGTCGGCAAGTCGGAACTGGTGCTCTCCATCACCCCGCGCATCGTGCGCAACCTGCCGTACCAGAGCCCGTCGGACATGGAGTTCCCCACCGGCACCGAAACCAGCATGCACATCCAGGCGCCGGACCGCTCGATGCAGGCGGCCACCCCAGCGCCTTCCGTACAGCCTCGTGCGCTGGGCGGGGCGGCGGTCGCCACCACCCGAGTCACCGTCGAGAAGCCTTGATCATGAACACCGAGCGCGGTTTCACCCTGATCGAAGTCGTGGTGACGCTGGCCCTGATCGGCCTGCTGGCGGGCATGGCCGCGCCCCTGACCGAAACCTTGGTGCGTCGGGGCAAGGAGCAGGAGCTGCGCACGGCGCTGTACCAGATCCGCGACGGCATCGACGCCTACAAGCGCGCCTTCGACGCCGGCTACATCGAGAAGTCGCTCAACAGCAGCGGCTACCCGCCGAACCTCAAGGTGCTGGTGGACGGCGTGCGCGACGTGCGCAGCGCCAAGGGCGCCAAGTTCTACTTCCTGCGCCGCATCCCGCGTGACCCGCTGGTGCCGGCCAAGCGTGACGACGAAGGGGGTTGGGGCCTGCGCGCCTACAACAGTTCGGCCCAGAACCCGCGCGACGGCGAAGACGTGTTCGACGTCTACTCCAAGGCGCGGGGCAAGGGCCTCAACGGCATCGCCTACCGCGAGTGGTGAACCTCATGCGCCGGGAACAGGGCTTTACCTTGCTGGAACTGATGGTGGTGATGGCGATCATCGCGACCCTGATGACCATCGCCTTGCCGCGCTACTTCAACAGCCTGGAGGCCTCGAAGGAAACCACCCTGCGCCAGAGCCTGTCGGCCATGCGCGAGGCGCTGGACCACTACTACGGCGACACCGGGCGCTACCCCGACTCGATCGATCAGTTGGTGGAACTGCGTTACCTGCGCAACGCGCCGCTCGACCCGATCACCGAGCGCAAGGACCAATGGGTGCTGGTCGCGCCGCCGGACGGCGTGGCGGGCGGCGTGGCCGACATCAAGAGCGGAGCCACCGGGAGGGCGCGTGATGGCAGCCAGTATTCGGAGTGGTGAGCGCGCGGCGCAGGGTGGGTTCACCTACCTGGGCGTGCTGTTCCTGATCGTGCTGATGGGCATGGGCCTGGCCAGTGCCGGCGAGCTGTGGTCGACGGTGTCGCGGCGCGACCGGGAGAAGCAGCTGTTGTGGGTGGGCAGCCAGTACGCCCAGGCGCTGCGCAGCTACTACCGCAGTTCGCCGGGGCTGGCGCAGTACCCCAAGGAGCTGGCGGACCTGTTGCAGGACGAGCGCTTTCCCGAGCCCCGGCACCACCTGCGCCGGTTGTACCCGGATCCGGTGGGCGGCGGCGAATGGGCGCTGCAGCGCGGCTTCGACGGGCGCATCACCGGGATCAACAGCCCCTCCACCGAGACGCCGCTCAAGCAGGCGGACTTCCCGGCGCAGTGGTCGGACTTCGAAGGCATGACCCGCTACTCGGACTGGCAGTTCGTCGCCGAAAAGGCCTTCCTCGACGGCACCAACGGCCCGGCCAAGAACCCGTCGGCCCTGCCGCAGGCGCTGCAGCCATGAACGGCCGGTTCTGCTGTGCGCTGATCCTCGTCCTGGCGGCGTGCTGCGCCCAGGCCGGCGAAGAAGACGAAATGATGGGCTTCATCGTCGACGACACGATCTCGCACATCGGCCACGACTTTTACTACCTGTTCAGCGAACGCCTGCGCGACACCAGCCCCATGGACTTCAACCTGGTGGTGCGCGAGCGGCCCGACGCGCGCTGGGGCAGCCTGGTGACCGTGGAATATCAGCAACGCCTGGTCTATCGGCGCTTCCTGCCGCCGAACACCGTGGAACTGAAGGACGAGGCCTACGAGGCCGCCGACTGGGTTCGACGCCAGGTTGTCCAGCGCAAGCTGGAGGCCTTGTTGCAGGACACCACCGACCTCGAGAAGGACGAACTATGAACACGACAACGTTCTCACGGCGCCGCGCACCCTGGATCGCAGGATGGCTGATCGGCCTGGCCGGCTGCGCCGCCGTCCAGGCCACCGAACTGGTCTACACGCCGGTCAATCCGTCGTTCGGCGGCAACCCGCTCAACGGCACCTGGCTGCTCAACAACGCCCAGGCCCAGAACGATCACGACGATCCGGACCTCAAGCGCCGCACGACCGTGGCCGGCACCTCCGCGCTGGAGCGCTTCACCAGCCAACTGCAGTCACGGCTGCTGGGACAACTGCTGGACAACATCTCCACCGGCAACACGGGGAGCCTGTCCACCGACGCATTCATCGTCAACGTCATCGACGACTCCGGGGCACTGAGCATTGAAGTGACCGACCGAGCGACCGGTGAGGTTTCGGAAATTCAGGTTAACGGCCTCAACCCATGACGGGATGAGCGTTCCGGGGAGTGCAGGACATGAAAAAAATAATTGCGCTAGGGCTGATGTTGGCGGCATTGCAAGGGTGTGGTCTGCGCGAGCCGATGCCGGCCGAGCAGGACACCGAAACCCCGACCCTGACCCCCAGGGCCTCGACCTACTACGACCTTCTGAAAATGCCGCGGCCCAAGGGCCGCCTGATGGCGGTGGTGTACGGCTTCCGTGACCAGACCGGACAGTACAAGCCGACCCCGGCCAGCTCGTTCTCCACCAGCGTCACCCAGGGCGCGGCGAGCATGCTGATGGACGCCTTGCAGGCCAGCGGCTGGTTCGTGGTGCTGGAGCGCGAAGGGCTGCAGAACCTGCTGACCGAGCGCAAGATCATCCGCGCCTCGCAGAAGAAGCCCAACACCCCGGTCAACATCCAGGGCGAGCTGCCGCCGTTGCAGGCGGCGAACATGATGCTCGAAGGCGGGATCATCGCCTACGACACCAACGTGCGCAGCGGCGGGGAAGGGGCGCGCTACCTGGGGATCGACCTGTCCCGCGAGTACCGGGTCGACCAGGTGACCGTCAACCTGCGGGCGGTGGACGTGCGCAGCGGGCAGGTGCTGGCCAACGTGATGACCAGCAAGACCATCTACTCCGTGGGCCGCAGCGCCGGGGTGTTCAAGTTCATCGAGTTCAAGAAGCTGCTGGAGGCCGAGGTCGGCTACACCACCAACGAACCGGCGCAGCTCTGCGTGCTGTCGGCGATCGAGGCGGCGGTGGGGCACCTGCTGGCGCAGGGCATCGAACGGCGGCTGTGGCAGGTGGCGGGGGACAACTCGGCGCCTTCGCAGGACGAGACGCTGAACCGTTACCTGACGCAGAATAAGGTGGATCCTGAGGCGGAGTGAGCTTGGGCTTGGCGGCTCTCGGCTCTCGGCTCTCGGGTCGAGCGCTCGACGGCAAGAGCCAGCCAGGCCTCTACCGAACCACCCTGTCCCCTGTGGGAGCACCTGTCTTGATCTGAGCCTGCGTTGTCCGCACTGACGCCATCGCCAGCAGGCTGGCTCCCACAGGGAAAGGTGTGCACACCCCGGAACACTGTGGGAGCGGGCTTGCCCGCGATGGCGGCCCGACAGCCGACCTACCTCTACCTGACTGCACCCGATTCCTTGCGGGAACCAGCCTAACCTCTCCCTGACCACCCCAATCCCCTGTGGGAGCCAGCCTGCTGGCGATGACGGCCGAAAGCCGACCAGTCCTTGGCCGATGCACCCACAGCCGGACTGCATTTCAGTTCCAGATTGTTTAAAGGATGTTGCTGATTTGCAGATCCTTCCCACAAGGTTTTCAGGTTGTCCCTCGGAAGGCCGGGCCCTAGCCTGTGTCTGTCGCTGAGTTCAGCGATCGGGATTGGAAACCCCGGGTAAAACAGAACGCAGCGGTCGCCTTTCATGACGTATGCTTGCGCACCTTTTGGGTGTGCACTCTGTTATGGCGGCTGTGCGTGGGGGGCCTTCGGGTCGTCCGGGTTTCTCTGTTTCCCGGGTTTCCAACCTGCGTACAGCTGCCACCCCTTCGTCCGGAAACCGAATGGGCCAGCTCCGACTCATCAAACAGAGTAAGACGCCATGTTCAAACCCACACCCAACCCTCCCGTAATCCCCACCACCGATCCCGCATCCCCCTACGAATCCATTGACTCCCGCAAGCTCAACGAAGCCGCGGAACGCGCCCTCGACCACTACCTCAACCCGACCGCCCGGATCATGGCCGCCCCCAGCGATGCGGATCCCATGTACCTGCCCAACCCGGTCTACGACACCGAATCCCTGCTGGCCAACGCCAGCGAGAACCTGGGCTCGGCCTCGGAGATGCTCAACAACTTCGCCGCCACCCTGGACAACGGCCACCGCCGCACCGCGCTAGGCATTGCGCAATTGGTGATGTTGAGTGAGGTGGCGGTGGGCCAGGCGCTGGATAACGTCGAGCCTAAGACCTGAATGCGTTGACCTGACAGCAAGGTGAGCAAGGTCCCTCGCCACAGAGACCGGGATGCACAGTCAATCTGGACGTAGCGGCTTCAATGGCCTTGAAGAGCTTCATGGCCGCTGCGTGGTGGCGGTCGCTGAGGTGTTCAAGAATCTGCAGGCGCTCAGCCCCGTGCTTCAGGCTGCCGCTCAATCGGCATCGTGGGTTTTGCGCTTCGCTTCCATCAGGGCATGCATTTCGGCCATCACCTGCTCGTGCGCAATGCTCGGGCGCGGGTCATCGATGGAAGCCTGCACCTCGGCCCTGAACCACCGGTCATAACTGGCCGCCTGTTCGTCAGGCTCAAGGTCTGAAACGACTGGGCACAGTGGATCGGTCATAGGGCCTCCGGGCGCAATGCCCGGCAGTCTATTCGGTAACGGGCACGCTGTCGTCGCTGACGGGATGAGTTGCATGGAGGAAACGCTCCGTGAGGTTCAGGTGGATGCCTGCCGATCCTGGACGGCGCACTTCCGAGGGGCAACCTGCAAATTCGGTCGGAAAAATCCGCATTTTTCTCGAATCCACCCTTCTTCTGTAGGAGCCAGCCTGCTGGCGATGGCGGCCTGAAAGCCGACCAGCCCTTGGCTGAAGCACCCCCAGTCAGACTGCATTTCAGTTCTAGATTGTTTAAAGGATGTTGCTGATTTGCGGATCCTTCCCACAAGGTTTTCAGGTTGTCCCTCGGAAGGCCGGGCCCTAGCCTGTGTCTGTCGCTGCCAACTCAGCGACCGGGCCTGGAAGTCCGAGGAATGCAGAACGCAAAAGCGCCATTCATGACGTATGCTTGCGCACCTTCACGGTGTGCGCTCTGTCATGGCGGCTGTGCGTAGGAGACCTTCGTGTCTGCCGGGTTCTCTGCTCCCGGATTTCCAGCCTGCGTACAGCTGCCACCCCTTCGCCTGGAAATCGAATGGGCCAGCTCCATTTTTCAGCAGAGGTCTTCACCTATGTTCAAACCCACACCCAACCCTCCTGTAACCCCCACCACCGATCCCGCATCCCCCTACGAATCCATCGACTCACGCAAACTCAACGAAGCCGCGGAGCGCGCCCTCGACCACTACCTCAACCCGACCGCCCGGATCATGGCCGCCCCCAGCGATGCGGATCCCATGTACCTGCCCAACCCGGTCTACGACACCGAATCCCTGCTGGCCAACGCCAGCGAGAACCTGGGCTCGGCCTCGGAGATGCTCAACAACTTCGCCGCCACCCTGGACAACGGTCACCGCCGCACCGCGCTGGGCATCGCGCAACTGGTGATGTTGAGTGAGGTGGCGGTGGGCCAGGCGCTGGATAACGTCGAGCCTAAGACCTGAATGCGTTGAGCTGACAAGGATCCCCTGTGGTGAGAGAGCAAGCTCTTTCGCCACAGTGGCTGACAGCGGTGTCAGGGATCTTCCTGACGCGCATGCAAGACGCTCAAGACTCGCACGTGATCCGCCACTTGATAGATGACCAGATAGTTGGGGTGCACAACGATTTCCCGTGTGCCGGCAACCCGACCTGATCGATAGAGACAAGGATGCACAGTCAGTTTGGAGGTAGCGGCTTCAATGCCCTTGAAGAGCTTCATGGCCGCTGCGTGGTGCCGGTCGCTGATGTGTTCAAGAATCTGCAGGAGTTCAGCCCGTGCTTCAGGCTGCCACTCAATCTGCATCGTGGGTTTTGCGCTTCGCTTCCATCAGGGCCTGCATTTCGGCCATCACCTGATCGTGGGCAATGCTCGGGCGAGGGTCATCGAGGGAGGCTTGGACCTTGGCCCTGAACCACCGGTCATAACTGGCCGCCTGCTCTTCGGGCTCAAGGTCTGAAACGACTGGGCACAGCGGGTCGATGAGGGTCGGGTCGGTCATAGGGCCTCCGGGCGCAATGCCCGGCAGTCTATTCGGTAACGGGCACGCTGTCGTCGCTGACGGGATGAGTTGCATAGGGGAAACGCTCCGTGAGGTTCAGGTGGATGCCTGCCGATCCTGGACGGCGCACTTCCGAGGGGCAACCTGCAAATTCGGTCGGAAAAATCCGCATTTTTCTCGAATCCACCCTTCTTCTGTAGGAGCCAGCCTGCTGGCGATGGCGGCCTGAAAGCCGACCAGCCCTTGGCTGAAGCATCCACAGCCGGACTGCATTTCAGCTCTGGATTGTTTAAATGATGTTGCGAATTCGCGGATCCTTCCCACAAGGTTTTCAGGTTGTCCCTCGGAAGTCCGGGCCCTAGCCTGTGTCTGTCGCTGAATTCAGAAATCGGGATTGGAAAACTTCGGGTAAAGCAGAATGGCCAAATCAGAAAAGACTCATGCCATGGCCGCCCATGTTCAACTGGAACTGGCCAAAAAAATTGATTGGATGGAGGAGCACCTGACGCTTGAAGCGCTGGCGGATGTGGACGCCGGGCGTGTTATCGATCATCAGGTCGTACACGTCTGGGCCGACAGTCTGACGACGGATAGCCCACTGCGTGCGCCACGCTGAGGGAGTTGATTCGGATGGCAAGCACGCGCCTCGTTCGCTTCACCTGATGTCGGTACGATCACTCTTGCGAAAGCCGCGATCGCACAACGCAATCGCGGCTTTTATTACGCCCAACCCTTACTGCTGCAACACCGTCGCCTGGTTCGCCGACCCGAACTGCTGGATGTTCGCCGTCTGGGTCATCCCGCTCTGATCCACGGTGGCGATGTTGCCGGTGCCGCCTTGGGTCACGTACGCCACGTTCATCGTGTCGGCCTGTTTCACGCTGATCTGGTTGTCGCTGCCGTAGAGCTGCGCGGTGTAGGCCTGGTTGCCGGAGCCGGACTGATCAAACTCGGCGCTGTTGCCCGAGCCGTTCGACGAGCCCTGGATCAGGTTGGTGGTGCCGCGCTGGTCGGCGATGAGGATGTTGTCGCTGCCGTTCTGGTCGAAGTACAGCTCGTTGTAGGACTCGGCCTGGCTGACGGTGGTCTTGTTGCCGGTACCGGTCTGGTGGGTGGTCATGGTGTGGCCGACGCCGTCCTGGGTGAAGCTGGCGATGTTGCCGTTGCCGGCCTGGGTGACCGTGGCGCGCTGGTTGCTGCCGAACTGGCCGCCGTGCTGCGGGCCTTTCCAGTTGCTGGCGTAGACCTTGTTGTCGTTGCCCGCCGAGGTGGCGTTGAGCACGTGGCCGTCGCCGTTCTGGTAGGTGAAGTGGACATTGCCGTTGCCCACCTGGTACAGCGCCAGCGTCGAGTTGACCGACTCGAACTGGTCGGCGTAGATGGCGTTCAGGTTGCCGACCTGGGTGACGGCGGCGGTGTTGTTTTCGCCGTAGCTCTGGTCCACCACGGTTTCGTTGCCGTCGCCGTACTGGTTGATGGTGGCCTGGCTCGCCAGTTGCGAGTCCTGCCAGATTTCGGTGCCGTTGAGGGTGCCGAACTGGTTGATGGTGATGGTGCCGCCGGTGCCGTTGCGCTGGTCGCCGTAGGCGTAGTTGGAGTCGCCGGCCTGGTTGATGCCGATCGTGCCGCCGTTGTGGGTGACCTGCTCGGCGGTGCCGTAGTTGGCGGTGCCGTACTGGGTGATCACCGAGCTGTTGCCGCTGCCTTCATACAGCTGCTCGATGTTGGCTTCGTTGCTGTCGCCGTACTGGAAGGTCTTGCCTTCGCTGCCGTTCTGCGAGTCCTGGTAGATGAACGAGAAGTTGCCGCTGCCTTGCTGTTGCTGCAGCGCCGTGTTGGGCGAACCGAAGCCCAGGGACTGGCTGGCGTGCGCGGTGTTGAAGGTGCCGACCTGTTGTTGGGTGATGGTGCCGTTGTCTTCGTAGAGCTGTTCGGCGTAGCCGGCGTTGTAGTCGCCGACCGCGTCCTGGGTGATGGTGCTGGTGGCGTGATCCTGCACGGCGGCGGCGTTGTTGCCCTCACCGAACTGGGTCTGGGTGGCGGTGCTGAACGGGGCCTGGGTCTGCTTCACATCGGCGATGTTGGCGGTGCCGGCCTGGCTTTGGGTGGAAAGGCTGTCGTCGGCCATGGCCTGGGCACTGATCATGACCAGGATGGCGGCGGTGAGGGGCGTCAATTTGAACATGATGAACTCTCCGATGATTGCAGTGCTTTAGCGGTATTGCTTGACCGAGACGCTCATGCCGTTGCCCGACTGGGTCACGGCGCTTTGCAGCCCCGTGCCGGCCTGCTCGATGCTGGCGTCGTTGTTGTTGCCGTTCTGCGAAATCTGCGCGCGGTTGTGGCTGCCGGCCTGGGTGATCGAGGCGGCGTTGCCGGAACCGTTCTGGGTGATCTGCGCCATCAGGTCGCTGCCCTGTTGCAGGATGTACGCCTCCTGGTTGCTGCCCGACTGCACGATCCGCCCGAGCAGTGACTGACCGTTCTGCGAGAGCAGGGCGATGTTGGCCTGGCCGTTCTGGTCGATCAGCGCTTGCTGGCCCACAGGTGGGGGCAGTTCGCCGAGGTCGGCCGAGGGGGCCAGGTCATCGTTGTCCATCAGGTCGTCGGCGCGCGCGCCCGCACCGCCGCACAGGGCGAGCAGGCACAGCAGGGCGGCGGTCGGCGTGTTCATGGCGTTGTCCTGTGTCGTTCAGGCGGTCCGGGGGCTTGCCCCATCCACCCGCAGGCGGATGGGGCGAAGGCCTACAGCGTGGTCACCGACACCGTGCGCACGGTGCCCTGGGACGAGCGGATGGTGGCGGTCGGGTTGGCCGACGGCACCACGTTCGTGTTGTTGAGCGTCAGCCGCCAGCGACCGGTGACAGGCACCGTCGTCGTGCCGAGGGTGACCAGCCCGGTCGGGGTGGTGACCTGCACGGTGATGGTGTTGCCGGTGGTCACCGACGAGGTGCCGGCGAAGTCCCAGTTGAAGCGGTTGCCGGAGCGCGCCTGCACCGTCGAGGTGGTGATGGTGAAGGTCTCCGCCGCCGGCCGTGGCGACACTTGCACGGTGACCGTCGCCGGCGTCGACTGGGCGCCGAAGCTGTCCCGGGCGATGTAGGTGAAGGTCGTGGTGAAGGCCGTGGTCACGGTGGCCGGCGGGGTGTAGGTGATCACGGTGCCGTCGGTGCTCACGGTGCCGCGCCCGGCCGGTGGCTGGGTCAGGCTGGCGACGCCCAGCGGCACGTTGCCTTCCGGATCGGTGTCGTTGGCCAGCACGTTGATCGGGATCGCCACGCCCAACGTGGCGACGCTGTCGGCGACGGCGGTCGGCGGCCGGTTCGGTGCCACGCTGACGGTCACGGTGGCCGGGTTCACCGAGGCCAGGCCTTTGCTGTCCTGGGCCTTGTAGGTGAAAGTCGCGGTCAGCGGCGCGTTGACCACCGCCGGCGGCGTGTAGACCACCGAGGTGGTACCGTTCAGAGCGACGGTGCCTTGGCCGGCGGCCGGTTGGGTCAGCGCGGTGATGGACAGCGGCACGTTGCCGTCCGGGTCGCTGTCATTGGTCAGCAGGCTGAGGGTGATGGGCACGCCGAAGCTGGTGC
This sequence comes from Pseudomonas sp. B7(2017), assembly GCF_002112745.1. NCBI lineage: Bacteria > Pseudomonadati > Pseudomonadota > Gammaproteobacteria > Pseudomonadales > Pseudomonadaceae > Pseudomonas > Pseudomonas sp. B7(2017). Next base: position 32,049 of record NZ_NEIP01000027.1, read on the forward strand.
TGCCGGTGTCGGCGACCGCCAGCGGCGCTTGGTTTTCACCGGTGTCCGGTGCGCTGCCGACCACCACGACCGGCTCGGTGTCGCTGCCGCCAGCGGCGGATTTCACCGTCACGGTGGCGGGTGGCTGGGTCAGGTCGGCCACGGTGATGCGCTGCAGGGTGCCGGTCTTCGACAGGCGGCCGTAACCCTGGGCGACCATGTCCGGCACGGCCACCTCATCGGAGGACGTGGCCTCGATCAGCAGGCTGTGGTTGGCCCAGCTGTAGCGGGCGGTCTGGATCTTCACCACATCGGTGAGCTTGCTCGACACCGCCGTCGGCCGGGTGGTGCCGGTCGGGTTGGTGGCGGTCACGACGACCACCGACGGCAGGGTGCCGGTGCCCAGGCGCTGGCCGAAGAACAGCCCGTTGTTGTCGCCCAGCAGGTTGGTCTGGCACGGCGACGGCGGGGTGCCCGGCACCAGCGCCACGCTTTCGCGAAAGCACAGGGTGGAGCTGGCGTCGGCCTTGGCGAACACTTCGGCGCGTATGCCCGCCGAGGTGCGGCGGTAGGTGGCGCGGTCGATGGCGACGTGGGTCTGCTGACGGTTGTCCAGCACCTTGCCCGCCACGGTGAACAGGTTGGTCTGGATCGTGCCGGCCGGCCCCGTGATGCGCACGAAGTTGGTGTTGAACGGGCTGCCGGTCACCGCTTCGGTGAGGTTCGGGTCGCCGACGAAGGTCTCGATGCTGCCGGTGTCCGGGTTCACTTCGGTGTACGGGCCGTTGACGCTGCGCAGGAACGGGCCGATGGCGCCGTTGAGCGCACCGCTGAAGTCGCCCGGCGCGCCGATGCCGATGTCTTTGGTGATGTTGATCGCCCGCCGTCCCGGTGCGGTGACGTTGACCGTCTCCACGCCGTAGGGGTGGGTGATGGTGTAGGTGCCGGCGACGGGCACGTTTACCCGGATGCGGATCCGCGCGAAGCTTTGCTGATCGCCGTCGACGGGGTTTTCCGAGGCGAACGCCGCTTCGATCCCCGCCACGTAGGCGTCCATGCCGTAGCCGGCGCCGTTGTTGGCGATGTTGGTCTCGGCCAGGAACCAGAAGGCTTCCGGCGGCCAGTTGTCGGGGAACACCATGGGCTGGGTGTCGTCGAAGACGCCAGGCTCCGGCAGCAGGGTGCACATGTAGGCCGGCGGCACGCTGGCCGGCACCCGCGAGCTGGCGGCCCGGGACTGGCACAGTTCCATCGAGAGCAGGTTGTTGTCCTGGTACCACATCGGGAATTTCCCGGTGGCGAAGGTGTAGGGGCCGGGATCGACGGCGGCGAGTTGCGCGAACGCACTGCCCGACAGCGAGATTGTCAGCCCGAGCGCGTTGAGCGCGAAGCGTGGCCACTTGTTCATGATGCCTCCTGATGCGGATCTGGGCATGTGAGCGTTCATTGCACGATGACCACTTCTTCGGTATCGCTGCCGCCGTTGGACGACGTCACCCGAACCTTGGCCGGCGGAATCGGCGAGATCCCGGTGGTGAGGGATTTCACCGCGCCGTCGCCGCCCAGGGCACCGATGGCGGCGCCGCCGGCGGTGCTGGCGGTGAGCACCGGCGGCGAGGTTTCGTCGCTGGTCGAGGCCACGAGGGTCAGTTGCCCGGAGCTCAGGCTGTATTCGGCGCGCTGGATCACCACCAGGTCCGTCAGGGCCATGGGCAGGGTGGTCGGGGTGCTGCTGGCGATGGCCAGGTGGTTGTCGGCGGTCACTTGCAGGGTGGTCGGCAAGGTCGGGTTGGCCGGTGACTGCGCATACCAGCTGCCGGTGCTGTCGGCCTCCGTGAGGTTGAGCACCGGGGTGCTGCTGGTGACGGCGACGGTGGCGGGCGCGGGCGGGGCCTGGACGAAAACGTCCTGCTGGGCCACCGGGGCGCTGGCGCCGGGGGTGCGCGAGTAGGTGCTGCGCTGGGTGATCAGCGGCGTCGGGCGGACCACCGTGGACAGCTTGCCGGAAATGGCGAACGTGGTGGTGCGCAGGTCGATCCCGCCGGGCCCTTCGATGCGGATGAAGTTGGTGTTGAACGGGCTGCCGGTGACGGCCTCTTCCAGGTTCGGGTCGCCGATGAACTGCTCGGCGGCGCCGGTCACCGGGTTGGTCTCGGTGTAGGGCCCGTTGACGCTGCGCAGGAACGGGCCGACGTCGCCCTTGAGCGCGCCGTCGTAGGTCTTCGGCGAGCCGATGCCGATGTCGCGGGTCATGTTGATCGCCCGCCGGCCGGGGGTGTCGACGTTGAACACGTCCACGCCGTAGGGGTGGGTGATCACGTAGGTGCCGGCGGTGGGCACGTCGACCCGGATGCGGATGCGGGCGAAGCTGATCTGGTCGCCTTCCGCCGGATCGCCGCCGCCGAAGGCGGCCTCGATGGCCGAGACGTAGGTCAGGTCGATGCCCCGCGCGGCATCGACGATGCTCCCGTCAGCGGTGAACCAGAAGGCTTCATCGGGGAAGTTGCTGGGGAAGGACAGGGGTTGCGCGTCGTCGAAGATGCCCGGCGCCGGCAGCAGCGAGCACATGTACGACGGCGTGCCGGGCACGCTCGGCACGCGGGAGCTGAGCGCTTTGGACAGGCACAGATCCAGGGTGCGGCCGTGGGTGTCCTGGTACCAGGCGGCGAAATTGCCGTTGGCCGGTGCGTAGGGGCCGGGGTCGACAGCGAACAGAGCGGCTTGGGCGATGCCCTGGGCCAATGCGCTCACGACCAGGACGGTCGCGGTTTTGGACAGTAAAGGGTGCATGAGTTAATCCCTCTATCGAAGTGCCTGCCCCGTGGGGTGGGTCAGTTGCAGGGGCCTCTACAACTTCCATACCAATGCACCCTCACACAGCCGCAAAGCCCCGTGCCAAGGGCCTTTGAGGGTGGGTGGGAGAGGGTGGCGAGGCACGCAGGGCAGGGCGACAGTCCC
>NZ_NEIP01000028.1:0-29760 GCF_002112745.1 Pseudomonas sp. B7(2017)
GTGAAAACCCTAAACTTGGCTCAGCAATCGTTGGTTACATCTTTGATTTCTCGCGGAGTAACTTGTGATGCTGATAATCTTTTTGACTGTCAGTCTGACTCCACAAGCACCCACACGAATTGCTTGATTCAGTTGTTAAAGAGCGATTGGTCAATCCTTTCGTCTCGACCGAGGCGCGCATTCTACATGCTTCACCTCTTTTTGCAACACCCTTAAAAGCTTTAATTTCATCAACAAAATCAACTGCTTAACTAAGATCAGCTTCGAGCTGCTCGTTAGCGGGAGGCGAATAGTACAGCATTGAAATTGGCCGTCAACCCCCGTTTAGAAATTCTTTTCCCTTTTACACAGCCTGTGTCGACAGTCGCCTATAGCAGCAGGTATTTTCGAGCCCCTCTCGGGCACCAAAAGTAGAAAAGGTCTTGTTTTGCAGGACCTTTTCTACTTTTGGCGGCCGCCCCCCCTCCCCCGCGGCACGCGGCGTAAGGATCCTCACCATGGAAACGTCACTGGAAACCGTCGCCCTGTTCTCCCTCAAGCTGGCCTATGAGGAAGAAGGCCTGAGCCCGATCCTGCGGGACGATCTGGTGATGGGCGATTACCAGAGGGACGTATTCGAACTGCTGGTGCGCCGCAATGACGTGGACGCCATCCGGGTGAAGCTGCACGAGTGCCTGGACCTGGCGCTGGACGCCCTGGGCGGTGCGGAGAAGCCGTTGGGGCGCGAACTGCACAGGCTGTCGGCGGGCATCGGCCGAGCCGATTCGCTTGAGCAGTTGCACGCGCCCGTGCTGGCGATCAAGGGCTATCTGAAAGACGTGCTCTGACGCCTGCCTCTTCGGTGAATGTCTGCGTGGCGAGACTCTGTCGTTCTGATATCTTGCCACCCATCTTCAGCACCCTGCCCGGCAGACACCGATGTGGGGCGATAGGCAATTCAAGGAAAGGATCGAATGGAGTTTCTGCGTTTACTCGTGTTTTTGGCGGCCTGGGGTTTCATGTGGCGCTGGGTGGTGAAGAACCGCGGCGGCTGGAACCTGTTCTATAGCAACCTGGTGGGTGCGGCGGGCGGTTTCATCGTGGGCCTGGTGATGCTGTCGATCACCTTTTCGCTGTTCCCGTCGCCGCACCGCGCCGAAAGGGCAGCACCGGAGGAAGTGGTGGAGCAAGAGGCCGAGTCGGTCTCCGACGTCGCACTGCTCCCGGAGGCCGACGACCTTCCGGCCTATGTCGCCGGCGAACCGCAGAACGAGCCTTCGCCGCCCGAGTCCGCGCTCCTGCCCAATTTCAGTAAACGTCTGACGGCAGCGGTGTCCGAGAAGAAGGTGCAGGACACCGCCGGCAAGGAATTCGCCGCGCTGCGCAAACGGATCGGCAAAGACCCGAACGCCGACAAGTCCCTGCTGGCCTCGGTGATGTGCGCGCCCTTCATCATGAACGCCATGCGCTTTCCTGCCTCGGCGGTGATCGCCAATCCGTCCTCGACCCAGAGCACGCGGTACAAGGATCAGACCTACACCATCAGCAATACCGTCACCGCCCGCAACATGCTCGGCGACGATGTCAGCTACCGCTATGACTGCTCGCTGCAGCAAGTGGCCGGCAAAGAGTCCGGGTACGCCGATTGGCGCCTGCTGAACCTGAAGCTGCAGAAGGTCAAATCTTAAGCCTGGTTTAAGGGTGTCGGGCGCCGGCTGCGCTATGATCGCCGGCCTGTGCGCCCAGAGCCCGATCCACGATGCCCCTCGATGAGTTGACCCCGCTGCCCCCTGTGTTGGCCGGCCCGCTGCTGCGGCGGCTGGAGCCCTCTCGGCTGGTGATGTGGCTGGTGGGCACCCGGCCGCTGTCGCTGACCTTGCACCTTGATGGCGTGGGCGACATCCCGCTCGACGGGACGGCGTGCACCGTCGTGCCCGTCGGCGCCCGGGCGTTTATCCACCTGATCGACGTCGCCCTGCAGGCCCCGCTGCCCTGCGACACCCGCATCGCTTATGACCTGCTGATCGATGGCCTGCAGCCGATCGCCGAGTGGGCGCCTCACCTGCTCTACGGCAACGCCGATTCGCCGGACTTCGTCCTGCGCTCGCGCATCGACCAGTTGCTCCACGGCTCCTGCCGCAAGCCTCACCACAAGGCCGCCGACGGCCTGCTATGCGTCGACCGACTGCTGGCGGCCGAAACCGACCCTGCGCAACGCCCGGCCCTGCTGATGATGACCGGCGACCAGATCTACGCCGATGACGTCGCCGGGCCGATGCTGCGCGCGATCCATGCCTTGATCGAACGCCTGGGCCTGTTCGGCGAGCACCTCGAAGGCGCCGTGGTCAGCGACAGCGCCCGGCTCTACGAACATCCGGCCAGCTACTACCACCGCGCGGATCTGCTGCCGGCGCTCGAGAGCAACGAGACATTGCGCGAGCGCTTCTTCGGCGGAGCGCGCAAACCGATCTTCACCAGCAGCAACGCCGACAACCATCTGGTGACGTTCGCCGAAGTCATGGCGATGTACCTGCTGGTGTGGTCGCCGGTGCCGTGGACGCTGATCGATCCGCAGCCGCCGGCACTGACGCCGGACCGGCTCAAGCGCTACGCCCTCGAACAGGTGCGCATCGACGGCTTCAAGGCCGGCCTGGGCAACGTGGCACGGGCGCTGGCGCACTTGCCGAGCCTGATGATCTTCGACGACCACGACATCACCGACGACTGGAACCTGTCTGCGCAATGGGAGGAAACGGCCTACGGCCATCCGTTCTCCAAGCGCATCATCGGCAATGCGCTGATCGCCTACCTGCTGTGCCAGGGCTGGGGCAACAATCCGGACGCCTTCAAGGATCCGCTGGAGAAGGCCCGCCGCCTGGGCACCGACGGCGATGGCCGTCACCTCGACAGCCCGGCGCAGGATGCGCTGATCGACGACCTGCTGCGTTTCCAGCGCTGGCACTACGTGCTGCCGAGCACCCCGGCGCTGGTGGTGCTCGACACCCGCACCCGCCGCTGGCGCAGCGAACGCTCGCTCAAGCAACCCTCGGGCCTGCTGGACTGGGAAGCCCTGTGCGAACTGCAGCAGGAACTGCTCGATCACCCGTCGGCGATCATCGTGTCGCCGGCGCCGGTGTTCGGCGTGAAACTGATCGAGACCGTGCAGCGGGTATTCAGCTGGTGCGGCTACCCCTTGCTGGTGGACGCGGAAAACTGGATGGCCCATCGCGGCGCGGCCCAGGTGATCCTGAACATTTTCCGACACTCGCGCACGCCCGGCAGTTACGTGGTGCTGTCAGGCGATGTGCATTATTCCTTCGTCTACGAAGTGCTCATCCGACACCGCAAGGCCGGCCCGCGGATCTGGCAGATCACCAGCAGCGGCATCAAGAACGAATTCCCGCCCGCCCTGCTGGAATGGTTCGACCGCCTCAACCGCTGGCTCTACTCGCCGCGCTCGCCACTGAACTGGCTGACCAAGCGCCGCCGCATGCGCATCGTGCCCTACGTCCCCGAACACGCCGAAGCGGGCGAGCGCCTGTGGAACTCGGCGGGGATCGGCCAGGTGTTCTTCAACAAAGCCGGACAGCCACAGGACATTATCCAGCACAACGCCAACGGCGCAGCCAAGACTCGGATGCTGGCGCCCGACCTGTCGGACTATCCTGATTAGAACCACGGCACCGCAGACGCTCACTGCAGGAGCCAGCCTGCTGGCGATGGCGCCAGCACGGACGCCGCAGGGCCGAAGCATGCCCATGAACCTCACACGCACCCTCATCATCGGCAACTCGGGCGCCGGCAAGAGCTGGCTGGCCCGACGCCTGGCCGCGCACCTGGACGCGCCGTGGATCGAGCTCGACCTTATCCACTGGCTGTCCGACGAACACAGCATCCCCCGCCCCCGCGGCGAAGCGATGGGCATGGCCCGACTCGCCGCCAGCCAGGAACGCTGGGTGATCGAAGGCGTGTACGAGGTGTTCGTCAGTAAATTGCTCGACCGCGCGACGGCGCTGATCTGGCTGCGCATCGCCGACGCGGAATGCGTGGCCAACATCCGCCAACGGGAACGCGGCTCGCCCCCGGACGATCCGCGCCTGGCCGCGATGCTGGCGTGGGCCGTCGGCTACCGAGACCGGGAAGGCACGGACGGATGGGCCGCGCACCGGCAGTTGTTTGAGGGGTTTGCGGGGGAGAAGGTGGTGCTCTGGGAGCGCGGTGAAATCATCCGGTTTGCGGGCAGTGCATGACACACTGCCCGCCCCAGCTTCACATCGAGGCGATCACCCGCCCCACCCCTCTGACAATCATCCCAACCTCCCGCTCATCGAGCGTCAGCGGCGGCAGCAGCCGGATGGTCTTGCCGCGGGTGACGTTGATCAGCAATCCGTGATCCCGTGCCGCAATCAGCGTCAGGTCGCGGATCGGCTGCTTGAGTTCGATGCCGATCATCAGCCCCTGCCCGCGAACCGCCAACACGTTGGGGTTGTCCGCCAGCTCTGAGCGCAGGCGGGTCAACAGGCGTTCGCCCTGTACCCTGGCGTTTTCCAGCAGCCCTTGTTCTTCGATGATGTCGAGCACCGTGCAGGCGACCCGGCACGCCAGCGGGTTGCCGCCGAAGGTGCTGCCGTGGCTGCCCGGGGTGAACAGGTCGGCCGCCCGCCCCCGCGCCAGACAGGCGCCGATGGGCACGCCGTTGCCCAGGCCTTTGGCCAGCGTCATGACATCCGGAACGATGCCTTCGTGCTGGAACGCGAACCAGCGGCCGGTGCGGCCGATGCCGGTCTGGATCTCGTCGAGCATCAACAGCCAGGCATGACGGTCGCACTGCTCGCGCAGGGCCTTGAGATAACCGGGCGGCGCGGTCTGCACACCGCTTTCGCCCTGGATCGGCTCCATCAGGACGGCCACGATCCGTGCGCCGTGCTGGCGTTGCACCTGATCCAACGCAGCCAGGTCGCCGAACGGCACCTTGATGAAATCCCCCGGCAGGTCATTGAAACCGAGGCGCACCGCCGGACCGTCGCTGGCCGACAAGGTGCCCAGCGTGCGGCCGTGGAAAGCGTTGGCCATTACCACCACCAACGGCTGCTCGATGCCTTTGCGCCAGCCGTAGAGCCGCGCCAGCTTCAGCGCGGTTTCGTTGGCCTCGGCCCCGGAATTGTTGAAGAACGCTCGCTCCATGCCGGACAGCTGCGTCAGTTTCTGCGCCAGCCGTTGCTGCCAGTCGATGCTGTACAGGTTGGAGGTGTGCAGCAGCAATCCGGCCTGTTCGCTGATCGCCGAAACGATGCGCGGGTGCGAGTGGCCGACGTTGGTCACCGCCACACCGGCCACCGCGTCCAGGTATTCGCGACCGGCCTGATCCCACAGTCGTGTGCCCAGTCCCTTGATGAAACTCAGGGCCAGCGGTTGGTAGGTGTTCATCAGGGCGGCGGTCATGACTTCAAACTCCAGTGAAGGTCGGTGTGTTTGCAGTATGGTTAGCCACCAGAGCTGGATAAACTCGGCAACACTTCAATCATTTAGAAGCAGGGCTTGATAATGGATCTGTTCCAGTCGATGAGCGTCTACGTCAAAGTCGTGGAAGCCGGCAGCATGACCGCGGCAGCCCTGCAATGCGAAATGTCCACGACCATGGTCGGCAATCACCTGCGGGCGTTGGAGCAGCGGCTCGGCGTGCAACTGCTGCAACGCACCACCCGCCGCCAGCGGCTGACCGAGTTCGGCTCGCTCTACTACCAGCGGTGCCTTGAGGTGCTGGGGCTCGTCAAGGACTCCGAACGCCTCGCCGAACAGACGGTGGACGAGCCACGCGGCCTCTTGCGCATCACCGCACCGCTGACCTTCGGCGTCGAGCGCCTGGCCCCGGCATTGAGCGAGTTTTCCCTGCAGTGCCCGCAGGTCAAACTGGATGTGGTGCTGACCAACCGCCGTCCGGACCTGCTGGAAAGCGGCCTCGATGTGGCGTTCCGGCTTGGCCATTTCGAGCAATCGAACCTGATCGCCCGGCCACTGATCGATTACACCCTGACCGTGTGCGCCTCCCCCGAGTACGTGGCCCGGCGCGGCATGCCGCATACGCCCGAAGACCTGCAGCAGCACGATTGCCTGTCGTTCGCCTACCCTGCCGGCGATGACTGGCAATCGGTGGAGAAGCGCTGGCGCCTGAGCGGGCCGGACGGAGAAATCATGATCGACGTCAGCGGCCCGATGCTGATGAACACCTCTGCCGGGCTGCATCAGGCGGCCCGCACCGGCATGGGCATCGTGATGCTGCCCGATGCCCTGGTCGAGCAGGACTTGCGGGACGGCAAACTGATCACGGTGATCCCCGATTACCAACCGCCTAGCCGCCCGTTGCACCTGCTGTATGCGCCGGATCGCTACCGGCTGCCGAAGCTGCGGCGCTTCGTCGAGTTTGCGATGCAGACGTGGGGCAAGCGCTGACCGGCGACCTGTAATCACGACCCGCCTTTGACCAGCACCGGTTTCTCCTGATAGCGCTGGACGAACAACTGCTTCAACTGCGCCACCTTCGGCAGGTCGTTGATCACGATGTAGGGATAGCTCGGGTGTTCCGTCAGGAAGTCCTGGTGATAGTCCTCCGCCGGGTAGAAGCCGTTGTAGGTTTCCAGCCGGGTCACGATCGGTTTGCCGAAGGCATGCGTCCCATCGAGCTGGGCGATGTAGGCCTGGGCCACCCGTTGCTGTTCGGCATTGAGCGGAAACAGCGCAGAGCGGTATTGCGTGCCGCTGTCCGGCCCCTGCCGGTTGAGCTCGGTGGGGTTGTGGGCCACCGAGAAGTAGATCTGCAACAGGCTGCCGTAGCTGACCTGCGTGGGGTCGAAGGTGACCTGCACCGATTCCGCATGGCCGGTATCACCCTCGCTGACCCGCTCGTACTCTGCCGTGTCCGCCGCGCCGCCGGCATAGCCGGACACGGCGTTCCGCACCCCTTTGACGTGCTGGAAAACGCCCTGGACGCCCCAGAAGCAGCCGCCGGCGAACACCGCCGTCTCGCTGTGGGCCTGGGTGTTCTCATCGAGGGCCGGCGGCGGAATGACCACCCCTTGCTCGGCACCGAAGGAGAATGCCGAGCACTGCCCCACCACCGCGGCTGTCGCGACGCCGAGCAACAGCCGGCGCCAGATCGTTTGGGTTTTCATGTTGCGGACTCCTGATCAACCGAAGGTAAAGGCGTAGGCCGACACGCCCGGATCGAGGAACTCGATGCTGAAGGTGCGGTCCTTCACGCCGTCGGCCTGGCGCACCAACTGATACAACCGCTGCTCGGTCACCTGGCCGGTTCCGTCCGGAGCGACATCGACACCGTGGGCATCGCCCGGCGCCTGGCCATCGAGGGTCACCTTGAAGCGCACGGGTTTGCCGTCCTTGCCCGGGCCCAGCACCAGGTGCAGGTCGCGGGCGTGGAAGCGATAGACGATGCGGCCAGCCGGTGCGTCGGCGGTGGCGCGCTCGGCGCCGACCGCCCATTGCCCGCCGAGGCTCCAGTCGTTCAAGGCCAGGATGGCCGGGGTGTTGTAAGCCGCTATCTTGTCGGGCACGAGGCTGGTTTCCGGTACGAAATGTTCCGCGCGCTGGTAGCCGATGTAGGTTTCCGGCGACAGCACCTGATTCATGTCCGCCGCCAATTGCACGCCCTGGGCATCGGCATCGATCAAGCCGTCGGCCACGGTCTTCGAACCGGCTTCGCGCAGCAATTGCTGAATGACCTTTTCCGACTCGGCGTAGTCCCCTTCGCCGAAATGGTGGTAACGGATTCGCCCCTGGGCGTCGGCAAAGTAGTGCGCCGGCCAGTATTCGTTGTTGAAGGCCCGCCAGATCCGGTAGTCGTTGTCGATGGCCACCGGGTATTGGATGCCCAGCGCCTTCATGGCCTTGGTGACGTTGCCCACGTCGCGCTCGAAGGCGAACTCCGGCGCATGCACGCCGATCACCACCAACCCCTGGTCGCGGTACTTCTCGGCCCATGCTTTTACGTAAGGCAGGGTGCGCAGGCAGTTGATGCAGGAGTAGGTCCAGAAATCCACCAGCACCACCTTGCCCTTCAAGGCCTGGGCATCCAGCGGCGGCGAGTTTAGCCATTGCACCGCACCGTCCAGCGCCGGCAACTGCCCCTCCACCGGCAAGGTGCCCGGTGCCTTCGCCGCCATTTTCATTGCGCCGCCGGCCGCCATCATGGCGCCGCTTCCTGGGATGTCCGACGCCGGAACCTGCGCGGTCATCGTGCCGCTCGCACTGGCGGAGCGTCCGGACAGCTTGCCGACCAACGCCTGTTCCAGACCGCCCGTGGAGGCGGTGGACACCCGCGCCAGAATCCCGGTGTCGAGGCCCAACGCGATGGCGGCCACCCCGGCCAGCATGGCGGCCCCCAGCCCGCGCCGAATCCACTCGCCGGTGCCGATCGAGCGCTTCATCAGCGCAAAGACCTTACCGCCCAGCAGCAGGGCCGCGGCCAGCGAAGTGGCGGCACCGGCGGCGTAGGCCAGCAGCAACAGCGTGGTGGCGATGTTTGCGCCTTGCAGCGCGGCGCCGGTCAGGATCAGCCCCAGGATCGGCCCGGCGCAAGGCGCCCAGAGCAACCCGGTGGCGACGCCGATCAGAAACGAAGCGCCGGGACGCGGCCGGCTGTCCTGCCCGGCGGCTTCCGACAGGCGACTGCCGGCCGACACCAGCGGCCGGGTCAGGCGTTCGGCCAGACGCGGCAGCAGCAGCGTCAGCCCGAACAGTGCAACGAACAGCAACGCGAGCCAGCGCCCGTACTGATTGACTTGCACCACCCAACCGCCGCCCACCGCCGCCAGCGTGGCGACCAGGGCGAAGGTCAGCGCCATCCCCGCCAACAGCGGCAAGCCACTTCTGAAAAACGGCTGCCCGGTGCGAGCGAAGACAAAGGGCAGAACCGGCAGGATGCAGGGGCTGACGATCGTCAGCACGCCGCCCAGATATGCGAGAACCAAGAGCCACATGGCATCGTCCTGTAGTCAGTGAAAAACGCGGGCGGGGCACGGTTCATGCCGCCGCGGGGTTGAAGGTCATGGCCACGCCGTTCATGCAGTAGCGCAGGCCGGTGGGTTTCGGCCCGTCGTCGAAGACGTGCCCCAGGTGCCCGCCGCACCGCCGGCAGTGGACTTCCTCGCGGCTCATGCCGAAGGAACGGTCCTGGCGCGTGGCCACGGCGTGCTCCAGCGGCGCCCAGAAACTCGGCCAACCGGTGCGGCTGTCGAACTTGGTCGCGGACGAGAACAGCGCCAGCGCGCAACCGACGCAGGCGAACGCGCCGGAGCGGTGCTCATCGTTCAGCGGGCTGGTGTAGGCCCGTTCCGTGCCTTCGCGGCGCAGCACGTCGTATTGCTCGGGGCTGAGCAGCGCGCGCCATTCGCTGTCGCTGTGGACAACGTCGAACGCTTCGTCGGCCCGGGCTTCGCCGATCGGCGCCGCGCCGGTCGACAATTTTGGCAATACACCCGCCAACAGGGCCGCAACCCCCAGCCCGCCGCCCGCTGCCAGTATCTGTCGCCGTGAAAGCATGGCTGTCTCCGTCGATTCCAAGTGCTTGATGACGAACACAGCCTAGGCTTGGGTTGATCGCCGAATCCTCACGGAAAGTTAAACGATTGGTGATAACTCGCCCGGAGGAAAACCCGCACAATGCGCCTATCGCGCCGAAGGAATGAGCTTCATGGAACAGACCAAACGCGTCCTGGTGGTCGAGGACGACCTGCACATCGCCGACCTCATCTGCCTGCATCTGCGGGACGAGCAATTCGAGGTGGTGCACAGCGCCGACGGCGCCGAAGGCATGCGCCTGCTGCAGCGGGAACAGTGGGACGCCCTCATCCTCGACCTGATGCTGCCCGGCGTCGACGGCCTGGAAATCTGCCGCCGCGCCCGGGCCATGGCGCGCTATACGCCGATCATCATCACCAGCGCCCGCTCCAGCGAAGTGCACCGCATCCTCGGCCTGGAGCTGGGCGCCGACGATTACCTCGCCAAACCGTTCTCGATGCTGGAGCTGGTGGCCCGGGTCAAAGCCCTGCTGCGCCGGGTCGACGCCATGGCGCGCAACCTGAAGATGGACGCCGGGCGCCTGATGCTCGACGGCCTGGAGATCGACCCGATCACCCGCGAGGTGCTGCTCAACGGCCAGCGGCTGGATCTGCCGCCGCGGGAGTTCGACCTGCTGTACTTCTTCGCCCGCCAGCCGGGCAAGGTGTTCTCGCGCATGGATCTGCTCAACGCCGTCTGGGGCTACAGCCATGAAGGCTATGAGCACACGGTCAACACCCACATCAACCGGTTGCGGTCGAAGATCGAGACCGATCCCGCCGCCCCCCGTCGCATCCTTACGGTGTGGGGACGCGGCTACAAGTTCAGCGCCAGCGCGGACCTGCCATGAAACTGACCCTCACGCAGCGCTTGTCACTGGTGTTCGCCGCCCTGCTGCTGGTGTGCTGCGGCACTTCGGCCTGGCTGCAGGTGCGCTCCAGCCAGATGCATGAACTGGAAGTGGTACAGGGGCTGTCCCGCGACCTGGCCCGGCACATCGCCCGCGACACCGTGCTGATGGACAGCCACGGCCTGATGCCCGGCGCCGTGCGCGAGCTGTTCAGCCAGCTGATGCTGGTCAACCCCAGCGTCGAGGTGTACCTGCTCGACAACGCCGGCCGGATCGTCGGCAACGCTGCCCCCGAAGGCCGGCTGCGCAGGCAGACGGTCGACCTCGCCCCGGTTCGGCGGCTGCTCGACGACCAGCCGCTGCCGATCCTCGGCGACGACCCGCGCAGCGTCGACGGCCGCAAGGTGTTCAGCGCCGCGCCGCTGCAGGTCGACGGCAAGCCGTCCGGCTATCTCTACGTGGTGCTGCTCAGCGAGGCGCACGACCGCTACGCCGAACGCGGCGCCACCAGCGCCGCCCTGAACACCGCCCTGCTGTCCATCGGGCTGGTGGCGCTGCTGTGCCTGGTCGCCGGTCTCGTGGCGTTCAACCTGATCACCCGTCCGTTGCGGCGGCTGACCGACACCGTCAGCCGCTTCGACATCGACGGTGCGCCGCGCACAGCGTCGCAAGACAACGGCCCGTCGGTTGTGGACAAGTCCGCCGGACACGACGAGATCGCCGTGCTCGACAACGCCTTCCGGCAGATGCAGGCCCGGCTCGGCGAACAGTGGCGCTCGTTGACCCGCCAGGACCAGGAGCGCCGCGAGCTGGTGGCGAACATCTCCCATGACCTGCGCACGCCGCTGGCCTCCCTGCACGGCTACCTGGAAACCCTGTCGCTCAAGGACGCCACGCTATCGGCGCAGGAACGCCGCCGCTACCTGGGCATCGCCCTCGACCAGAGCCGCAAGGTCGGCGGCCTCGCGCAATCGCTGCTGGAACTGGTGCGCCTGGAGCACGGCTTCGTGCAACCGGTGCTGGAACGCTTTTCGCTGACCGACCTGGTGCAGGATGTGTTCCAGAAGTTCGAGCTGGGCGCAGAGGCCCGCCAGGTCAGCCTCAAGGCCGACTTCACCGCCGGCTTGCCGACGGTCTGCGCAGACCTCGGCCTCATCGAGCGGGTGCTGACCAACCTGGTGGACAATGCCTTGCGCCACACCCCGCCGGGCGGGGACATCGAGCTTGCGCTCACGCCGCAGGGTGCGCAGGTCGAGGTCACGGTCAGCGACACCGGCCCCGGCATTGCGCCGGAACTGCGCGAAGGCCTGTTCCTGCGCCCGTTCAACATCGGCGGCGCACGCCGGGACGGCGGCCTGGGCCTGCGCATCGTGCACCGCATCCTGCAGTTGCACGGCAGCGAGATCCGCCTGCTCGATGCGCCGGGGCGCGGGGCGACGTTCCGCTTTGCCCTGCAGGTCAATCCGCAGAGCGCCGAGCAATCGATGCTGCGTTCGGTGACACAGCACGCAGCGGGCAAATAATCGGCGCCGTCGGCACCCTGCTCCGTGACAACCCGGCGCCGCTCCCCTAAATTAGGCGCCCGGAAAAAGACCCCGTGCTTTCTCGCCTCCACCCAGTCAAAGAAGTAGTGAAATTTCAATGTCCGATTTCAACACCGCTGAATCCGTAGTCACTCTGTCGTCCAAAGCGGAATACGAAAACTCCATCAATCTTTCACAACACCTTCCGCAGGCCAAGACCATCAGCGAAATGGTGCTGGACGCGTTCCAGTCCACCCGCGAAAGCGAGCAGATCCGTGAGCTGCGCGCGGCTATCCGTCAGGCCCACGACCGCTTCGATGACGACCAGGCCTATGAACTGATGGGCCAGCTCAAGCGCCTGAAGGACGCCGAAGCCGCCGACACCGCCGCCCTCGAAGACTTGAGCAGCAAGTTCCCGATCAGCCGTATCCTGTCCAGCTTCAAGGACGATCCGGCGTTCCAGGAAATCGTCTACGGCCTGGCCCTCAAGGTCCTGAACCAGACCCACCAGGCCATCAGCAATCCGAGCGGCGGCAAGGGCAAGGCCGCACGGGCCAAGAAAGACGCCGAAGTGTTCAGCATCAGCAAGGACGGCGTCAGCGTGACCCTGCCGATGCGCACCCCGCGCTCGCGCCTGAGCATGGACCGCGAGGCGCTGGAGTTCCTCGGCTTCACCTTCACCGGCGAAGGCGACGAGGCCGAGCTGGAGAGCGAGACCTTCATCGACAACGCCGGCACCGAGCAGGCGGTCAACCGCAAGAACATCATCACCGCCCTGCAGCAGCAGACCGCGTTCGACGGCTACAGCATCGCCGCGCAGTAAACCGCTCTGACGAAAAAGCCCCGCTCTGGAATCCAGGCGGGGCTTTTTGCTGTGCGGCGGTCAGGCCGACGGATGCAGCGCCGCGATCATGTCCACTTCGATGGCCGCGTTCTTGGGCAACTGATACACGCCGACCGTGGTGCGGGTGTGCCGGCCGACATCGCCGAACACGTGGCTGAACACATCCGATGCGCCGTTGGCCACTTCGCTCAGGTCGACGAAGTCCGCCGTGGACTTCACGTAGACCGTGACCCGCAGCAGCGCCTTGACCTTGTCCAGCGAGCCGACGGCATCGACGATCAGCGCCAGCGCGCGCATCGCGCTGATGCTGGCGGCGGCCTGCGCATCCTTGAGCGTCAGCTCCAGGCCGACCCGGCCCGGGTACTGGATCTGGCCGTGGGTGCGCGGCACCAGGCCGCTGATGTACAGCTCGTCGTGATGGCGGATCAGCGGCGCATAGTTGCCGCCGCTGGAGTTCTCGCCATAGATGTCGAAGTTCAGTTCTTTCGCCAGTGCAATGAAGCGTTCGTCGCAGGTCAGCCTTTCCGTCATTTCGCCCAGCCTCTGAATCGATGCATGAAGGACCGCAGGTTTGGATCCAAATCTAGGCCTTTTGCCATTACCGCGCAACCGGCCATTCCCCTCCCCCGGCACCGAAACGCAGGCAAGAAAAAACCCCGTCCATCTTCCGATGGCGGGGTTTTTCTTGAAGCCTGCGAACCTTACTGCGCGTACGTCATCAGCACGTCGCCCGGCACCTTGAAGTCCACCGACATCATCACGCTCAGCGCGGTGATGGTGAAGATCGAGAACACGAACAGCTTGCGTGCCCAGACGGTGTCGTCCACAGCCTTGTTGCCGGTCCAGGCCATGTACAGCCAGTACATGCCCATGGCCGCGGCGACGGCGAAGTAGCTCATGCCGGCGTAGCCGCTCAGGGTCAGCATCAGGGTCGCCGCCAGGAACGCCAGGATGTAGATCAGGATGTGCTTCTTGGCCGTCTCGATCCCGCGCTTCACCGGCAGCACCGGAATCGATGCGGCCTGGTAATCCTTGAAGCGGAAGATCGCGATAGCGTAGGAATGCGGCATCTGCCACAGGCTGAACATCACCAGCAGGGTCAGCGCGGCCATGTCGAAGCTGTTGCTCACGGCCACGTAACCGATCACCGGCGGCATGGCGCCCGACAGACTGCCCACCAGCGTGCCGTGAACCGACTTGCGCTTGAGGTACAGGCTGTAGAAGCCGACGTAGATGATGAAGCCGATCACGGCGAACAGGGCAGCCAACGGGTTGGCCACCTTGTACAGCAACGCAACGCCGGCGACACCCAGGACGGTCGCATAGGCCAGGGCCAGTTTCAGGGACACGAGCCCCTGAACCAGCACCCGGTTCTTGGTGCGCTCCATCTTCAGGTCGATGTCGCGGTCGATGCAGTTGTTGAACACGCAACCGGAGGCCACGACCAGGGAGGTGCCGATCATGGCCGCCAGGAACACGGCCAGATCGACATGCCCTTTGGAGGCCAGGAAGAAGCCGCCTGCCACCGAAAGCACGTTACCGAAAATGATCCCCGGTTTGGTGATTTGGATAAAGTGCTTGAGCGACATCGGGTCTACCTCACTTCGCCATCATGAACGTGTGGATGCTGAACATGATCCACAGCGACAAGCCGACCAGCAGCAGAATCACGATGGCCGTGAAGACGAACGCAATCACGTTGTTGCGCTGCGCCGCGGAACGGTCCAGGTGCAGGAAGTAATACAGGTGAACGATCACCTGGATCACCGCGAACAGCAGGACGATCGCCAGCGTCGTCGCCTTCGGCAGGCTTGGGTACATCACCAGGCCGAACGGGATGACGGTCAGGATCACCGACAGGATGAAGCCGATGGCGTAAGACTTTACGCTGCCGTGGCCAGCATCGTGGCTGTCATGGGAGTGTGCATTAGCCATTACAGGGTCCCCATCAGGTAGACGACGGTGAAGACGCAGATCCAGACCACGTCCAGGAAGTGCCAGAACAGGCTCAGGCAGCTCAGGCGGGTCTTGTTGGTCGACGTCAGGCCATGTTTGTTGACCTGGTACATCATCACCGCCATCCAGATCAGACCGGCGGAAACGTGCAGGCCGTGGGTGCCGACCAGGGTGAAGAACCCGGACAGGAAGCCCGAACGGTTAGGGCCGAAGCCTTCGGAGATCAGCAGGTGGAACTCGTTGATCTCCATGGCGATGAAGCCCGCGCCCAGCAGGAAGGTCATGAACAGCCAACCCAGCACCTGCTGCTTCTTGCCCTTGTACAACGCCAGCATGGCGAAGCCGTAGGTGATCGAACTGAACAGCAGCAGAGCGGTTTCGCCCAGCACGTAAGGCAGTTCGAAGATGTCGTGGCCCGACGGTCCGCCGGCCACGTTGTTCACCAGTACCGCGTACACCGCGAAGATCGACGCAAACAGGATGCAGTCGGTCATCAGGTAGAGCCAGAAACCGTAGACGGTCATCTCGCCCGAGTCGTGGTGATGGTCATCGTGCCCATGGTCATGACCATGGGCGTGTCCAACATTGGTCACTAAGTTCGACATTGTTTAAGCCTGTTCCAACTTGGTTTCAACACGGGTGGCGGACGCCGGGATCTTGCCGGCCGCGACCAGACGCTTGTGCTGCTCGGCTTCGATGCGCTCGATCACGTCGACCGGCACCATGTAGCCCTGATCGTCACGCGCAGCGTGGATCACGAAGTAGATCACGGTGCCTGCCAGGCTCGCGATCGCCAGCCACCAGATGTGCCAGATCATCGCGAAACCGAACACGGTCAGCAGAGCGCCCATCACCACACCGGTGGCGGTGTTGTTCGGCATGTGGATCGGCTCGTACTTGGCCGGCTTCTGGTACGCGGTACCGTTTTCCTTGGCTTCGGTGAACGGGTCGATGCAGTCGGCCTTCGGCAGGACGGCGAAGTTGTAGAACGGTGGCGGCGACGAGGTCGACCATTCCAGGGTATGGGCATTCCACGGGTCGCCGTGTTCGCACATGTTCTCTGGCTTGTTGCGGTCACGCACCGACACGTACAGCTGGATCAGCTGGGAAGCGATACCGAACGCGATCAGCACCGCACCGACCATGGCGACGTACAGGTACGGCACCCACTCAGGGTTGGTGGTGGCGTTCAGGCGACGGGTCATGCCCATGAAGCCCAGTGCGTACAGCGGCATGAACGCGACGAAGAAGCCGACGATCCAGAACCAGAACGCTGCCTTGCCCCAGCCTTCGTGCAGCTTGAAGCCGAACGCTTTAGGGAAGTAGAAGCCGAAGCCTGCGATGTAGCCGAATACCGCGCCGCCGATGATCACGTTGTGGAAGTGCGCGATCACGAACAGGCTGTTGTGCAGCACGAAGTCCGCACCCGGGATGGCCAGCAGTACGCCGGTCATGCCGCCGATGGCGAAGGTCACCATGAAGCCCAGGGTCCACATCACCTGGCTGGTGAAGCGCAGACGGCCCTGGTAGATGGTGAACAGCCAGTTGAACAGCTTCACGCCCGTAGGGATGGAGATCAGCATCGTCGCCAGACCGAAGAAGGCGTTGACGCTGGCGCCCGAGCCCATGGTGAAGAAGTGGTGCAGCCAAACCATGAAGCCCAGCACCGAGATCGCGCCCGAGGCGTAGATCATCGAGTGGTGGCCGAACAGTTTCTTGCCGGTGAACGCCGAGACGACTTCCGAGAAGATGCCGAACGCCGGCAGGATCAGGATGTACACCTCAGGGTGGCCCCAGGCCCAGAACAGGTTGACGTACATCATCGGATTGCCACCAAGTTCGTTGGTGAAAATGTGGAAATCCATGTAACGGTCAAGGGTCAGCAGCGCCAGGGTGGCGGTCAGGATCGGGAACGAAGCCACGATCAGGACGTTGGCCCAGGTGCAGGTCCAGGTGAAGATCGGCATGTCCATCAGCTTCATGCCAGGGGTACGCATTTTCAGAACGGTGGCCAGGAAGTTGACCCCCGTGAGCGTCGTACCCAGGCCCGATAGCTGCAGCGCCCAGATGTAGTAGTCCACACCCACGCCAGGGCTGTATTGCAGGCCCGACAGCGGCGGATAGGCAACCCAGCCGGTCTTGGCGAATTCGCCGACGCCCAGGGACAGGTTGATCAGCACGACGCCGGACACCAGCAGCCAGAAGCTCAGGGAGTTCAGGAACGGGAAGGCAACGTCACGGGCGCCGATCTGCAGCGGAACCGCCAGGTTCATCAGGCCGGTGAAGAATGGCATCGCCATGAAGATGATCATGATCACACCGTGGGCGGTGAAGATCTGGTCATAGTGTTCAGGCGGCAAGTAGCCAGGCGAACCCTCGGTGGCCATGGCCAGCTGGGAACGCATCATGATGGCGTCGGCGAAGCCGCGCAGCAGCATGACCATGGCGACGATGATGTACATCACGCCGATTTTCTTGTGGTCGACCGACGTCAGCCACTCGGTCCACAGGTAGGTCCACTTCTTGAAGTAGGTGATTGCCGCGAACAGCCCCAGACCACCGAGCGCGATCATGGCGATGGTCACCATGACAATCGGCTCGTGGAAAGGAACCGCTTCCCAACTTAATTTACCAAACATCGTTTACTCCTCTGCCCCGGCAGCTGAATGCGAATTCGAGTCCATTTCCGTGGCGGCCACTTCCTTCTCTTTCTTCTCGTGCTTCAGAGGCTTGCCCGGTTTCATGCCTTCGTACTTGTCGACGATGATCTGGAACTGGTTCGGCGTGACCGAGGAGTAGAGCTCAACCGGATTGTTCTGGCTTGGCTTGGAAAGGGCTGCGTATTCAGCTTGATCAAGCTGTTTAGGTGCCTTTTTGACTTCACTTACCCAGGCGTCGAAATCTTCCTGGGAAGTTGCGATAGCCTTGAATTTCATGCCGGTGAAACCAGCGCCGCTGTAGTTGGCGGAGATGCCTTCCATTTCAGCGTTGCGGTCGGCGATCAGGTGCAGCTTGGTCTGCATGCCTGCCATCGCGTAGATCTGGCCGCCCAGGCCCGGGATGAAGAACGAGTTCATCACGGCGTCGGAGGTGATCTTGAAGTTGATCGGCGTGTGCGCCGGGAACACGATCTTGTTGACCGTGGCGATGCCTTGTTCCGGATAGATGAACAGCCATTTCCAGTCCAGCGCGACCACTTCGATGGTCACAGGCTTGACGTCGGATTCGATCGGGCGATAAGGATCCAGCGAGTGGGTCGACTTATAGGTGATGTAGCCCAGGGCGATGATGATCAGGACAGGGATGGTCCAGACGGCCACTTCGATCTTGGTCGAGTGCGACCATTTCGGGGTGTAGACGGCGTTCTTGTTGGAGGCGCGGTACTTCCAGGCGAACAGGAAGGTCATCACGATGACCGGCACCACGACCAACAGCATCAGCAGCGTGGCGGTGATGATCAGGTTGCGCTGTTCCAGGCCGATCTGGCCCGTTGGATTGAGCAAGGTCATGTTGCAGCCTCCCAGCAGCAACGTGCCGAGCAGCGGCACTAGGCCTAGTAATCTGGGGTACCTGTTTTTACTCATCTCACGACCTCTAAAGCAGCTTGCGCAATGCAGTTGGGTTTTGATCGCCAACACTTCACCCTGCCAAGGGTTGGCATTTTCTTTGGATTGAATAAGGGCCGCCCGTCGCGCGTCAGACGCTCGACAAATCCTGGGACAGCGGTCAGTTCTTATTCGAATTCGTGGTCAAAGGCCTTGTTACAGACCAATTCCATTTGGTGCGGAAAGTTGGAAGGCACCGACACCTGGGTATCGCGGCAGGCCTCATGGCCGCCTCGATACCCGACTTCCTGCCTGTGCCTTTATAAGGACGGGCAGTGCCGGGAATTCAGTGCGGGCGATTGTAGTGAGGTAGCGCCCCCGACACCATGTCTCATCCCGAAATAATTTTTATCCCTCAGAGCAACAATCCATCACCGTTTTTGCAAAAGTGGCGCATGGTATCGAAATCGATTCTCAACAAAAACACCAAAAAATGTAGGTGTACCCGCCCCAGATCAGACAGCTCCGAAGGCATTTTCCCGATCCCCGATCGGCGTAAACCCCGATAACCAAAGGGTTCTGGCCAAATGCCAGATGTTGTTAAAACTGCCTGCCGGAACGACGCTGAATAAATGCTGACAAATGTCGAAACAGAACCGTTCGCTTGCCTGATCCTGCGTCACCCCTGTCCTGAAAACGACACCGCGGCGCAATGTGTGTGACAACATGTCGCACACTTGCCGCACCGTTCGTTGCCGTTCGTCACGACGTTTTCACACGGCCCCTGAAATGGCACGGCGCCCCGATCTCCGAACCCGGAAATCGGGGCGCCGTCCTGTATCGGCAAGCCTTGGGATAAGTTGACTCAGCGCAACGCCCGGCGGTTGCGCGCGGTCAGCAGCGGCACCAGGATCACCACCAGCACGAAGGCCAGCAGCGCCCACTGGGCCAGCGACAGGCCGAGGATCGGCGGGTACGGCGTCGAGCAGAAACCGTCCACCTGGAAGCCCAGCGGGAAGATCTTCGCCAGCGGCAGGTCATCGACGATCGGCTGCAGCACATCGATGCCGCAGCTCACCGCCGGGTAGAACTGGGTGTACACGTGATGCCCCGCCACCCCGGCCCCGGCCAGCGCGCAGACCACCACCAGCGCCTCGAACACCGTGATGCTGCGGCGAGTGCGCATGGCGGCGCCGATGAACGCGAACAGCGCGATCAGCAGCAACGCATAGCGCTGCAGGATGCACAGCGGGCACGGCGCCTCGCCCAGCACGATCTGCATGTACAGCGCCCCGCCGATCAGCGCCAGGCAGATGATGCCCAGCAACACCAGCCAGCGCCGCTCACGTCCCAACCGAATCGATTCCTCGCTCATCGCGTTTCCCTTTCATGTCCATGGTTCAGCCGGCCGGCGCCTGCGCCTGCAGTTGCGCCATCAGGCTGATGTTGTCTTCGATATGCCAATTGGCCGCGATCCGGCCATTGTCGATCTGATAGATATCGGTTGCCCGGAAGTCTACACGCTGGCCCTGCCCTTTGAGAGCCTTGAAGGTGCCGGTGAAATGCCCGCGAAAGTGCAGATGCACCACAACGCGGTCGCCGGCGACGATCATCTGCTCGATCTCGCAGCTCAGGTCCGGCACCGCCGTGCGGAAGAACCTGGACGCCAGCAACGGGCCGGTCGGCCCCTGCACCCGGCCTTGCGGCGGGGTCATGTCGACGAACTGCGGCGACAGCGCCGCCGTGGCCAACGCCTCCTCCCCCGAGTTCCAGAAACTGCCGTAGCGCCGCGCCGCCAGCTCCATCGCCTCTTGCTGCGCCTTGGGCAGGCTCCGGTCAACGGTCAGGCTTTGGGGCTTGATCAAGGCGGATTCGGCAGACGCGAACGGGCTGGCGAGCAAGGCAGCCGACAGGCCCAATGCGGCCAGGCTGAAACGGCGGGAGAAGGTGAGGTGCGACATGGGGCGATCCTGATCCTGTAAACGAACGAGCGCCTATCATCAGCATCGGGGAATAAACGATAAACCGGTTAAGAAACGATTAACCTTTAAACACTTTTTAAGAATCGGGACCGCATCACGGCCAATCGCGGGCAAGCCCGCTCCCACAGTGTTTTGCAGTGGCCGCACTTTCTGCATCCACCACGGTTCCTGTGGGAGCGGGCTTGCCCGCGATGAAGGCCACCCGGTTTCAGATCACTCCAACGCAGCCGCCGGCCCGAAGAACTCGAAACGGCTCTGCGCCTCCGGCACGCCCAGCGCCTTGAGGTGGCGCTTGATGGCCGCCATGAAGCCCTTCGGCCCCAGGAAGTAGGCGTCCACGTCACGCTGCGCCGGCAGCCATTGGCCCAGTTGCTCCTCGCTCAACAGCCCGACCTTGTCCGCCGCCGGGCTCACGCCGTCGTCCTCGGCGTAGCAGTAGAAGCGCTTGAGCTGCGGGTGACGCTCGGCCAGCCCGTCGACCCAGTCGCGGAACGCATGCACGCCGCCGTTGCGCGCGCAGTGGATGAAGTGCACCGGACGCTCGGTCTCCAGCGCCGCCTCCAGCATCGCCAAGGTCGGCGTGATGCCGACGCCGCCGCTGATCAGCACCAGCGGTTTGTCGCTGTCGGTCAGGGTGAACTCGCCCGACGGCGGGAACAGCTGGATACTCGCCCCGACGTGCAGCTGGTCATGCAGGTGATTGGAGGCGCGTCCGCCGGGCTCGCGCTTGACGCTGATGCGGTACTGGCCGTTGTTCGCCAGCGCCGACAGCGAGTAGTTGCGGCGGATCTCTTCGCCGTCGAGGATCAGTTTCATGCCGATGTACTGGCCAGGCTCGGCCGCAAGGATCGGGCCCTTGTCCGCCGGCTCGAAGTAGAACGAGATGATTTCCGCGCTCTCCTCGACCTTGGCCGCGACGATGAACTCCCGCGCCCCGCGCCATCCGCCGGGGGCCTGTTCCTTCTGGTCGTAGATGGCGGATTCGGCGCCGATCAGGATGTCGGCGAGCTGGCCGTAGGCCGCGCCCCAGGCGCTCATGACGTCAGGCGTCGCGATCTCGTCGCCCAGCACTTCGGAAATCGCGCGCAGCAGGCAGCTGCCGACGATCGGGTAGTGCTCCGGCAGGATCTGCAACGCCACGTGCTTGTTGATGATCTTGGCCACCAGATCGCCCAACTGGTCGAGCTGGTCGATGTGGCGGGCGTACATCAGCACGCCGTTGGCCAAGGCCCGGGGCTGGTCGCCGCTGGCCTGGTGGGCCTGGTTGAACAGCGGGCGCACCTCAGGGTATTCGGACAGCATCATCCGGTAGAAATGGGTGATCAGCGCTTCGCCGCCGCTCTCCAGCAGCGGCACGGTGGATTTGATGATTGCACGGTCCTGAACGCTAAGCATAAGGGTGACTCCTGAGCTTTCTTGATTAATGTCTTAAGCGTTTCAGCTTTCATGCCAAGTTTTTTATTGAATAAAATCAATGAGTTATAAATAGCGTAGTCATATCGACACAGGCGCGCGTATAGTCACGCCGACTACACAGAGTCCGAATGACTACCACCATGTCCGCCAAACCCCTGCTCACCGCCCTGCTCCCCTTGGTCGCCGACCTGTCCCGCGAACTGCCCGAGGGCGAGCGCTACCGACGCCTGCTCGAAGCCATGCGCGCGCTACTGCCGTGCGACGCCGCCGCGCTGCTGCGCCTGGACGGTGATTGCCTGGTGCCGCTGGCGGTGGACGGCTTGAGCGCCGACACCCTGGGGCGGCGCTTCAAGGTCAGCGAGCACCCGCGTTTCGAAGTGCTGCTGGCGGGCGCAGGACCGACCCGCTTCGCCGCCGACAGCGAACTGCCCGACCCCTACGACGGTCTGGTGGACGGGCTGGCCGACCACCTGGAAGTCCATGACTGCCTCGGCTGCCCGCTGTTTGTCGATGAACGGCTGTGGGGCCTGATCACCCTCGACGCCCTCGACCCCGAACGCTTCGAGCCGATCGAGCTCGACGCCCTGCAAGCCTTCGCCAGCCTGGCCTCGGCCACGGTGAACGCCGCCGAGCGCATTGAACGCCTGGCGCTGCGCGCCGAAGACGAACACCAGCGAGCCGAGGTCTATCGCCAGGCCAGCGGCCAGCTGCACCGGGAAATGATCGGCCAGAGCAAGGCCCATAAACGCCTGGTGGAAGAGATCCAACTGGTGGGCGGCAGCGACCTGACCGTACTGATCACCGGCGAGACCGGGGTCGGCAAGGAACTGGTGGCCCAGGCGATCCACGCCGCCTCGCCCCGCGCCGACAAACCGATCATCAGCCTCAACTGCGCCGCCCTGCCGGACACCCTGGTGGAAAGCGAACTGTTCGGCCACGTGCGTGGCGCCTTCACCGGCGCCACCGCCGACCGGCGCGGCAAGTTCGAACTGGCCAACGGCGGCACGCTGTTCCTCGATGAGGTCGGCGAGCTGTCGCTGACCGTCCAGGCCAAACTGTTGCGGGTGCTGCAGAGCGGTCAGCTGCAGCGCCTGGGCTCGGACAAGGAACACCAGGTGGACGTGCGCCTGATCGCCGCCACCAACCGCGACCTGGCCGACGAAGTGCGCAACGGCCGCTACCGCGCCGACTTCTACCACCGCCTGAGCGTGTACCCCTTGCGGGTGCCGGCCCTGCGCGACCGGGGCCGCGACGTGCTGCTGCTCAGCGGCTTTTTCCTGGAGCAGAACCGCTCGCGCATGGGCCTGGGCAGCCTGCGCCTGAGCGCCGACGCCCAGGAGGCGCTGCTGGCCTACACTTGGCCGGGCAACGTGCGCGAACTGGAACACCTGATCGGCCGCAGCGCGCTCAAGGCGCTGGGCAACTGCAAGGTACGGCCGAAGATCCTCACCTTGCATGCGGCGGACCTCGACTTGCCCCGCGAGGTTGTGGATAACCTGGCGCCGCCGGTCGCCGCAGCCGCCCTGCCCTTGCCCGGCGCAGACCTGCGCAGCGCCACCGAGCAGTACCAGCGCCAGCTGATCGGCGCCGCCCTGGAACGCCACCGGGACAACTGGGCCAGCGCCGCCCGCGAACTGGGGCTGGACCGGGCGAACCTGGGGCGGCTGGCCAAAAGGCTGGGGATGAAATGACCGCCACGCCGTCCGATTGGCGCCAGAATCCCTAAAGCCTGCCGGCATCAAGTCGATAACCCGGCATCGATACCTGCTGGCGATCCGTGGATCGCCGCTCACCTTTTTCAACAGAAGGTTTTTATGTCTTCCAACAAAGCCCGCGCAGATTCACTTTCGCTTCTGCTGTTTACCTTGCGCAGCGGCAAGCTGATGGCGATCAACCTGCTGAAAGTCAGTGAAATCATCCCCTGCCCGCCGCTGACCAAGCTGCCGGAGTCGCACCCCCACGTCAAAGGCATCGCCACCCTGCGCGGGACGTCGCTGTCGGTCATCGACCTGAGCCGCGCCATCGGCGAGCGGCCGCTGGAGGATCCCAACGGCGGCTGCCTGATCGTCACCGACGTCAGCCGTTCGAAACAGGGCCTGCACGTGCAGGCGGTGAGCAAGATCGTCCACTGCCTGACCACCGACATCAAGCCGCCGCCCTTCGGCTCCGGCGGCTCGCGTGCCTACATCACCGGCGTCACGTCGGTGGACGGCACGCTGGTGCAGGTGCTGGACATCGAAAAGGTCATCCACGGCATCGCCCCGGTGGAGATCGACCTGACCCCGACCGAACTGAGCATGGAAGACGCCGAAGTGCTGGGCAACGCACGCATCCTGGTGGTGGACGACAGCCAGGTGGCGCTGCAGCAATCGGTGCACACCCTGCGCAACCTCGGCCTGGAATGCCACACCGCCCGCAGCGCCAAGGAAGCCATCGGCTGCCTGCTGGACCTGCAAGGCACCGCGCAGGAGATCAACCTGATCGTCTCGGACATCGAAATGTCGGAGATGGACGGCTACGCCTTCACCCGCACCCTGCGCGAGACGCCAGACTTCGCCCACCTCTATGTGCTGCTGCACACCTCGCTCGACAGCGCGATGAACAGCGAAAAGGCCCGTCAGGCCGGCGCCAACGGAGTGCTGACCAAGTTCTCCTCGCCGGAACTCACCCACTGTCTGATCGAAGCGGCCAAGTACGTCGCCGCCCAGGGCCATTGACCGATGGCCGAGACCTTCTGCTACCTGATGCGGCGCGACCTGAGCCAGGACGTGCCGCCCATCGAGTGGCCGAACGGGATCGGACTCACCACCTACCGCACCGAACTGGCGCCGGCGGTGCACCGCCTGATGGAGCTCGGCTACCGCGAAGGCGGCGGCCGGGTGCCTGCGCTGGAACACTGGCAAGCGCAGTTCGAGAGCGACCCGGAATACGACCCGACGCTGTGCCTGATCGCCAGCGATGCCGAGGGCATCGCTGGCGTGGCGCAGTGCTGGACCAGTTCGTACCTGAAGAACCTGGTGGTGCATCCCCGCCTTCAGGGCCGGGGCCTGGGTCGGGCGCTGCTGCTGGAGGTGTTCAGGGTGTTTCGGGCGCGCCACGAAGGCTTCGTCGACCTGAAGGTGCTGGAAGACAACCTGCGCGCGCAACGCCTGTACGAAAGCGCCGGGATGTACGTGGTCCACCGCGAGCCCGTGCCCGACTGACCCGATCGCTTACCGCAGAACTTTGTGGGAGCCAGCCTGCTGGCGATGGCGTCCGTGCTCGCGAATGGCCAGCACTGACAACCGCCCCCCATCAGGCATACTCCGAACCTTGGACACCCACCCCCAAGGATGCCGAACCATGAAAGCCCTCACCCTCTTCTGCCTCGCGGCCCTCGCCCCGCTGGCCCAGGCCTCCAGCCCCGACGCCTGGGCCGCCCACGACAAAGCCGTGCTCGCCGCCTGCACCCAGGCCAGCGGCCTGAAAGCCCCCAAGCCCGTCGGCACCGCCGCGCCGTTCGACGACCGGGTCGGCTACACCGCCGTGCTGCTGCAGGGCCAGTACCCGCAAAAACACATGAAAGGCCAGCAAGGCACCGAGCTGTGCCTGTACGACAGAAAGGCCAAGAGCGCCTACGTCACCGAATGGGACTCGGTGCGGCCGACCGCCAAGGGTCGGTGAATGGCGTGCAACTTGCTTCGCCAGGGCTCAGCCCGGCGGCTTTCCGTCGCCGCTCCACCTCCTGACCGAAGATTGGCCGTTCAATGAATACGACGTTTTCCTGCGTGGGCTGCGGCAAATGCTGCACCGACCACCATGTGCCCCTGACCCTGGCCGAAACCCGCATGTGGGCGGCGGACGGCGGTCAAGTGATCGTGCTGGTGGAGGCGTTCCTCGGCAACGGCCTGGGCTTGCCGGCGCAGCAGCGCGAGCACGCCGAGCGCCGTTCGGCCGTGGTGCGCAGCGCAGAGGCCCACGTCCACGTGGCGATCACCTTCGCCGCCTACAACGTCGGCCCCTGCCGGAATCTTGACGACGACAAGCGCTGCCGCATCTACGAACGCCGCCCGCTGGTGTGCCGCATCTACCCGGCGGAGATCAACCCGCACATCCCGCTCAACCCCGCCGCCAAGGACTGCCCGCCGGAATCCTGGACCCAGGGGCCGGAGCTGATCGTCGGCGGGGAGTTGGTGGACCGAGAACTGGTGGAACTGATCCAGCGGTCGCGCCAGGCGGACCGCGACGACATCCGCATCAAGGAGGCGGTCTGCGGACTGCTCGGCATCCGCACCACCGCACTCAAGGGCGACGGCTTCACCGCGTACCTGCCGGACATGGCGGCGCTGGCCGGCGTGATCGACCAAGTGACGGCGCAACCGCTGGCCGAGACGCCGGGTGAATGGCAGTTCCATGTCTCCGGCGATGACATTGCCGGGCAAGTGCGGGCGGCGGGGGCGCAGGTGGTGACGGAGCCGGCGCTGACCTATGCCTTCATTCCGCTGCGAGCGGCCTGATTCGGATCTTGCACCGGGGCTGGTGGCCTCATCGCTAGCAAGCTAGCTCCCACAGGGTCCGCGTCGTTCACTGATTTTGAGCCCCCATGTCACCTGTGGGAGCCTGCGGCGCCTGGGCTGCCGCCATCGCCAGCAGGCTGGCTCCCACAGGGATCCCGGTCGTGCGCAAATCCCTGCACACCCAAAAACCTGTGGGAGCTGCGGTGCGACGATTCGACTTGCCCGCGAAGAGACCCGTCCGGCAACGCCCCCCGTGGGAGCCAGCCTGCTGGCGATGAGGCCGGCCGGAACACCCTCAATCCCTGACCTGACGCCGCCCCCAGAACTCCCGCGCCAACGACCGCAGGTCCCCCGCCAGCCCCGCCACGTCCTGCGAATTGGCCTGACTCTGCCGCCCTTCGTCCACCGTCACCTCGCAGGCCGAGCGGATGCTGACGATGTTGCGGTTGATGTCCTCGCTCACCGCGCTCTGCTCCTCCACCGCCGCCGCGATCTGCAGGCTCATTTCGGTGATCTGCCCCACACGCCCGCTGATGCCGTCCAATGCCTGCGCCGCCCGCTTCGCCTGTTCGACGCTGTTGTCCACATGCTCGCCGCTCTGCTGCATGGCCAGCACCGCGTCCCGGGCGCCGTTCTGCAGGGTGCTGATCATCCGCTGGATCTCGTTGGTCGATTGCTGGGTACGCTGGGCCAGCCCCCGCACTTCGTCGGCCACCACCGCGAACCCGCGCCCGGCATCCCCGGCCCGCGCCGCTTCGATGGCAGCGTTGAGCGCCAGCAGGTTGGTCTGCTCGGCGATGCTGCGGATCACCTCCAGCACCCCGGAAATCTCGCTGCTGTGGCCTTCCAGTTGATGGATCACCTCGGTCGCCCGGCCCAGCTCCTCGGCCAGGCGCAGCACCGCCGTGCGGCTTTCGCCGACCAGCAGATGCCCTTCACGGGTTTCCGTGCCGGCCATGTCCGCCGCCACCGAGGCCTGCTGGGCATGGCTGGCCACCTCGGCGACACTGGCCGCCATCTGATGGATCGCTGCCGCCACTTGATCGGTCTCAGCCTGCTGGGCCAGGCTGCTGGTGTGGCTGCTGTGCAGGTGATCGACCAATTGCGCGGCATGCCCGGCCAGCCGCTGCGAAGCGTCGCCGATCCGCCCGACGACCGCGCCGACCTGGGCCTCCAGCATCTGCAAGGCAAACTCGATCTGGCCGAACTCGTCCCGCCGGCCGGTGTAGATGCCCTGGCTCAAGGGGTTGTCGGCGATTGTTTGCGCCCGCGCGGTCAAGCGCTCCAGCGGCCGCAGCAGCCAGCCCACGCCCAGGGCGCAGACCGCGCTGCCGACCACGAACGCCCCGGCATCGATCCACAACGACTCCGGCCGCAACCACGCTTCGGTGCCCAGCACCAGCGCCAGCAACGCGCTGGCCAGCGCCGTGATCCGCCCCCGCAACCCCAGCACCGGCAGGCGCGCCCAAGGCGACGTGCGACCTTCGCGCAACCGCGCATAGGCCCGCTCCGCCGCCGCCACCAGCCGCGCGTCCGGCCGGGTGCGCACCGACTGGTACTCCACCGCCGCGCCGTTCTGCGTCACCGGCGTGACATAGGCACTGACCCAGTAATGATCACCGTTCTTGCAGCGGTTCTTCACCAGCCCCATCCAGGAACGCCCGCGCTTGAGCGTCTGCCACATGTGGGCGAACGCCTGGGGCGGCATGTCCGGATGGCGCAGCAGGTTGTGCGGCGCGCCCAGCAGCTCGTCACGGCCATAACCGCAGATGTTGATGAAGTCGTCGTTGGCGTAGGTGATCGCGCTGTTCAGATCGGTGGTCGAGAGGATGTTCGCATCGGGCGCAACATCGACGTTGCGCCCGGTCACCGGGAGATTGATCTTCATGGAGAGCGCGCTCGTTTTATTGGAAAGAGTCGGCAGGGCTGCTGACTCTAAGCGCACTCATTGGATAAACGTTGATCTGGCTCAGGATCTGAGCAATTAGCCATCACTGCGACGGAAAATCGCAGCCGATGGCCGCACATCGGTGCCGGATCAGCGCTTGCCCATCGACCGCCGGGTGCCGGGCGGCGCCATGCCGGGGACTTTGGTGTGGCCGTTCTTGGCGCCGTTCTTGTACCACGGCTGGTTGGAACCCTTGGCGGCGGCCAGCTCACCGGGCCTGAACGGGAACTTGAAGTCCGGGATGGCCGACGGGGTTTCGCTGGCGTCAGGTTGAACGGCCGGGGCGTCGGTCACGGCATCGTCGGTGGGGGCAGTCATGGGGGCTCCGGGGAGGCGGGAGGTCGGCTCCGGAAGGGAGCCGAGAAAGCGCGCAGTATACCTGCGCGCCACCACTTTACAGCCCCGAAAAAGGAACCGGCCGGCCTCATGCCGAGACTGTTCGATGGGCGGAACGCTCCGGCCTCACGCCAACGGCGCCACCCGGTCCAGCGCCCGGTTCACCGCCAGCTCGGCGAGCATGACGATCTGCTGGATCCCCAATGCCATGCTGCGATGCGGGCCGCTGAGCTCATTGGCGAAGTTGCTGACCAGGATGCTGGCCGACGCCAGGGACTCACAGGCGTCGGCCAGCAGGTTCTCGTTGCCGATGTTGGGGCAGACCGTGTACATCGCACTCGGCTGACGGCGCTTGTGGGGTTCCGGGCTGAGGTAGAAATCGAGGGCCCGTTTGACGGCTTGCTCGTTTCTGGCTTGCTCTTCGGCGCGCCTGGCGTCGGCGAGTGGGGTTGTTGAGGGTGGGTCGGGGATCAATTTATCCATCACGCATTTCCTTATGAAATTGCACCTTCATTCCCGATCTCACCCGTGGAATGAGGTGGCAGCTATGTACGGAGTGAGATTACCGGTAAGGAAACTAAACCCGGCCAGACCGAAGCCTGCCCGCACATAACCGCCATAAAGAACTGCTGACAGCCTGAGCTGGCGGCAATTATGGGGGCGCTTGCGTTAGTTTCCAAATTGAACAGCCGGGCATCTCACCTCCCGGTCGCTGAATGGCCAGCGACGGGGAAAGACTAGAGAGCGGGCTTCCGACGGACAACCTGAAAACCTTGTGGGAGGGTTCGGCAAATCTGCAACAGCCTTTAAACATTTCGGTTCTGAAATGCAGTGAGGTTCTATGGGGATTGGGGTGGTCAGGTAGAGATTGATTGGCTGGCAGGCCGCTATCGCCAGCAGGCTGGCTCCTACAGTTGGATCGGGGGCAGTCAGGTGGGGATTGGTTGGCTGGCAGGCCGTTATCGCCAGCAGGCTGGCTCCCACAAGGGATTGAGGTGGTCGGGGAGGGATTGGTCGGCTGGCAGGCCGCCATCGCTGGCAAGCCAGCTCCCACAGGGATTGAGGTGGTCTGGGAGGGATTGCTCGGCTGGCAGGCCGCCATCGCTGGCAAGTCGAGTCGTCGCACCGCAGCTCCCACAAGTAGCCCGGTGCCCACAAAATCCAGGCACACCACAAAAACCTGTGGGAGCCGGCTTGCCGGCGATGACGGTGAGTCAGTCACCACAGATGTCGGCAGTGCCGGCCCCATCGCTGGCAAGTCGAGTCGTCGCACCGCAGCTCCCACAGGGAATTGTGTCGGGCAGTCAGAAAC
>NZ_NEIP01000029.1:0-29074 GCF_002112745.1 Pseudomonas sp. B7(2017)
AGCTGTGCCGGGTGGCATTCGCCCTCATGAAAAGCGAGAGCGAATACCAACCGAACTTGAGGCTGCAGGGTTCCCTTGCAACATAGAATCTCCCACAGGATTCTGCGTTGGGCTGCCATTTCTGTGAACGCCGCTGACCTTTGTGGGAGCTGGCTTGCCAGCGATGGCGGCATGTCAGGCAATGAAGATGTCGGCCGGACCGACCTTATCGCCAGCAAGCTAGCTCCCACAGAATCTTGCGGTGGCCCGCCAATGCCGCGAACGCCGCCGGCCCCTGTGGGGGCTGGCTTGCCCGCGATGGGGACGGTGCAGCCCCCGCAACTGTGAAGGTCAAGCAGCCAGCTGCAGGATCAGCCAACTGTTGGCCCCGCTGATCACCGCAAACACCCCCCACGCCAACACCCGGGTCGGCAACCGGTTCACGAACGGCCCCATCAGCTGTCGGTCGTTGGTCATGCGGATCAGCGGGTACAAGGCGAACGGCAGTTGCAGGCTCAGCACCACCTGGCTCAGCACCAAGAGCTTGCCCACCGCGCCGTCGCCCATCAGCCACACGCCGATGAACGCCGGGATCAGCGCCAGCCCCCGGGTGATCAGGCGCCGCTGCCAGCAGGGGATCCGCAGGTTCAGGAACCCTTCCATGATCACCTGGCCGGCGATGGTGCCGGTGAACGTCGAACTCTGCCCGGACGCCAGCAGCGCCACACCGAACAGCACGCTGGCCAGCGCCCCGCCCACCAGCGGATCCAGCAGGTGATAGGCGTCCTGGATGTCCGTGACGTCGGTGTGCCCGGACTGGTGAAACGCCGCCGCCGCGAGAATCAGGATCGCTGCGTTGACCAGCAGCGCCAGCGCCAACGAGCCGATGGTGTCGATGCGCG
Organism: Pseudomonas sp. B7(2017); assembly: GCF_002112745.1. Taxonomy (NCBI): domain Bacteria; kingdom Pseudomonadati; phylum Pseudomonadota; class Gammaproteobacteria; order Pseudomonadales; family Pseudomonadaceae; genus Pseudomonas; species Pseudomonas sp. B7(2017). The sequence continues at coordinate 882 of NZ_NEIP01000029.1, forward strand.
CCAGCTTCACCGCGTCCTGCTGGCTGGCCAGGTCCTTGCCGATCAGCCGCGTCTGCACGATGGACGTGTGCAGGTACAGGTTGTGCGGCATCACCGTGGCGCCGAGGATGCCGATCGCCAGGTACAGCGGCGCCGCCTCGCCGATGGCCGACAGCGACGGCTTGAAGCCCTGGGCGACATCCGGCCAGTACGGTTTGATCAGCAGCAACTCCACGAAAAAGCACACCCCGATGGTGCCCACCAGCACCAGCATGATCGCCTCCAGCCGCCGGAAGCCGCGGTTCTGCAAGGCCAGCACCAGCAGCGTGTCGAACGCCGTGAGGGCGATGCCGACGCTCAGCGAGCACCCCAGCAACAAGTGAAACGCCAGCGCGCAACCGAGCACTTCGGCCAGGTCGGTGGCGATGATCGAAATCTCCGCCAGGCCCCATTGCAGCCGCGCCGTGCCGGTGCTGTAGCGCTCACGGGACAATTGCGCCAGATCCCGCCCGGTGGCGATGCCCAGGCGCGAACACAGGCACTGGACGACCATCCCCGCCAGGCTCGTCAGCAGCACCACGAACAGCAGGCTGTAGCCGAACCGCGAGCCGGCCTCGATGGCCGTCGCCCAGTTGCCCGGATCCATGTAGCCGATGGACACCAGCAGTCCGGGGCCGGCGAAGCGCAGCACACGCTTGAAGAATGAAGCACTCGGATCGACCGCGACGCTGCCGGCCACTTCCGGCGGGCAGAACGGCGCGGTGCCGACCTTGGGCAGACTGAATTTCACGCACACATCCAGAAACAAGTGGGAAAGGCTCGCAGCTTAGACGTTTCGCCCGCCGTGCCCAAGGGACGATGTGCCGAGTTTTCCGGGGGCGTATTTTTGTATACAAAAATTGTATTTTCCTGAAGCAATCCCCTCGCCGCGATGCTACCGTGGCCCCTCTCACCCGACGGAGCCCTTCGTGTGCTGATCCTCAAACTGTTGCTGATCCCCGGTTTCCTGCTGCTGATTTCCCTGGCCGGCAAGCGCTGGGGGCCAAGCGTGGCCGGTTGGCTGTCGGGGTTGCCGGTGGTGGTCGGGCCGATCCTGCTGTTCCTCGCCCTTGAGCAGGGCCTGGCGTTCGCCGCGCAATCGGCGGTGGCGGCGCTGTCGGCCATGCTTGCGATGATTGCGTTCTGCGTCACCTACGCTCAGGTCGCGCAACGGGCGAACTGGCCATGGGCGCTGGCGGTTTCCCTCAGCGTCTGGGCGCTGCTGGCGGTGGCGCTGTCGCTGATCCCGCCGTCGCTGCCGTTCTCGGTGGCGGCCGCTGCGACGGCGTTGCTGGCGGCGCCACGCCTGTTCCCCGACGTGCACCCGGTGGTGGGCGGCCCGGCGCCGAAATCGGATCGGTTGATCTGGCGGATGGTCGCCGGCGCGGCGCTGACGCTGGTGGTGACCCTGCTGGCCAGCACCGTGGGCGAACGCTGGAGCGGCCTGCTGGCGGTGTTTCCGGTGCTGGGCAGCGTGATGGCGGTGTTTTCCCAGCAGACCCGCGGCCCGGCGTTCACCGCCGCGCTGCTGCGGGCAACGGCGACAGGGATGTATTCGTTCTCGGCGTTTTGCCTGGTGCTGGCGCTGGCCGTGCCCACGTTCGGGTTCGCCGGTTTCGCGGTGGCCGTCGCGGTATCGGTGGCCATGCTGGGCGTGACCAAGCAACTGCTCGCCAAGCCTGCCGCAACGAAAGCCCCCGCACAGCGGCCACCGGCCTGACCCGCCTTGACAAACCGCTCTGGAGCGACGCCCCGCTCCATGGGATGATCGCCGCCCACGTCCGACCACCCCATGGAGTTTCGAATGTCCCCGCTCTGCAAGAAAGCCGTCATCCTGTTGCTGGCGACGGCGGCCGGTCTCGGCGCCCTCAATGCCCAGGCCGCCAAGGCCAAGGACAAGGCTGCCGGCGAAAAGGTCTCGATGCTCGACGGCAAGCTCACCTTCACGCTGCCCAAGGGGTTCGTCGCCGACCCGCTGCCGCCGGGCCCGACCGGCGCCAAGGGCACGATGTACACCAACCAGGCCACCCGCACCGTGGTCATCGCCGCAGAGAACCAGATTCCCGAAGGCAACAACGTCAAGGACAACGACAGCGCGTTCCTCGACGCCACCGTGACGGACTTCATCGAAGGCCAGCGCAAGGCGTTGCCGGACTTCAACAAGCTCAGTGAGAAAAGCATCACCCGCAAGGGCAACGGCCTGGGCCTGCGCCAGGTGGACAGCACCGCCACCCAGGGCGGCGGCCAGACCCTCAACACCACGCTGATGGCCGGCTCCGGCACCCGGATGGCGCTGGTTCAGGTGATTTCCCGGGCCAGCGACAAGAGCGGCCACGAAACGCTGGTCAACGCGATCCTCAAGGAGAAGTGACCGTCAGGGATTGAGCCCCTGCAGCCAGGCGCTCAAATCCCGCAGTTCCGCCGCGCCGATGCTGTGGCCCACGCCGGGGTAGGCGTGGAACTGCGGCGCGTAGCCCAAGCGCTTCAGCAATGCATCGGCCTGGGTGCCGTCGCGATAGGGCACACGGTCGTCGGCGGTGCCGTGGCCGATGAAGACCTGCACCGGAGCCGGTGGCCCGGCGGCTTCGAGTTCGGCCTTGAGCACCGGCAACAAGCGCCCGCTCAATGCGGCGAATCCGCCCACCACTGCGGGCTGGCGCAGGCCCACTTCGTAACTCATCATCGCGCCCTGGCTGAAGCCGACCAGGTACACTTTGTTCGGCTCGGCGTGGTATTTCTGCGCCGCAGCCGTCACGAAGGCCCGCAGTTTCTGCCCGCTGGCCTTCAGGTCATCGGGCTCGCCGTTGTAGGCCCCTTCGCCCTTCTTGCGAAACCACTGGAAACGCCCTTCCCCCAGCGCCATCGGCGCCTGCACCGACAGGTAGTTGTACTGCGCCGGCAGCTGAAACTTCATGCCGATCAGATCCGCCTCGTTGCTGCCGTAGCCGTGCAGGAAAACCACCAGCGGACGCGGTTCGGCATCCGGGTGGACCTGGGCCAGGTAATTGAGCGGCAGATCGGTCTGCAGCGTGGTCTGGGCCTGGGCGGTGCCGCAGGCCAGGAGGGCAAACAGGGCTAGCGTCTTGAGCATGGGGCGTCCTTGGCGGTGGGCCGTATCAGGGGCAGAGCCTGGCATGATCCGCATTCTGTGTCGCAACCAAAACCGCTATCGCGAGCAGGCTCGCTCCCACAGGGGAACGCGGTCGACTGTGGGAGCGAGCCTGCTCGCGATGAGGCCCTTGAGTCAAACACACACTCAGTCGTTGATCAGCTTCCCGGCCCGGATCGGCTCGCGCCCGGCCACTTTCGCCTGCCAGATCCCCGGCTGGGTGTAGCGCCCGCGGTCGAGGGCGAACAGCACGCCGCTGGTGCCGGCGCGCACGGTGGTGACCCGGTCGTTCAGCGGGTCGACCACTTCGAACAGGGCGTCTCCCCGCTCGACCCACTCCCCCGCGTCCCGCAGGAAGCTCACCACGCCATGGTGCGGCGCGAACAGGTATTGGGTGCCTTCGAACGGCATGCCTTCACAGCATTCCTGCGGCGCCGGTGGCCATTCGCCGCCGATGAAGCCTTGCTCTGCCAGGAAGCCCAGGATCGCCTCGCAGTTGGCCTGGGCCTGTTCGACCCGGGTGTCGCCCATGCTGCCCAGCTCCAGGGTGGTCGCCAGGTTGGCCGGCGGAATCGCCGCCTCGGGGAACGCCCGCGCCAGGCGCAGCCACGGCGACGAGCAGGATTCATCGAACGAGCTGCCGCCGGAGTCCTCGCACAGCAGCGCCACGCCGGCCTTCAGGCGGGCGGCCAGGGACTGCCACTGCGGCCAGTGCTGCGGCAACGCATACAGGTGAATGGCCGCTTCGAAGTCGCAATGCAGGTCCAGGGTGATGTCGGCGTCGCAGGCGTGGCGCAGCAGCAGACGGTGCAAGGCTTCCAGCTGCGAGGCCGGGGCCGGCAGGTCGTCGAGCACCTGGCCCATGGTCTGGCGGATCAGCGCGATGTTGGCGGCGGCGTCATCGCCCAGACGCTCGCCGACCAGGGCCGCCACCGGCGCGCTCAGTTCGACGAACGCACGGTTGAAGTTCTTGCCGCTGCCCAGTTCGAAGCGGCCCATGTGGGCGCTTTGCAGGTGCTGGTCCAGGCCGATGGGGTTGGCCACCGGCACCAGCTCGATCACGCCTTGCAGGCGCCCTTCGCGCTCCAGCGCGCCCAGGCGCTGCTTGAGCTCCCAGGCCGTGCGCATGCCCGGCAGCTCATCGGCGTGCAGGCTGGCCTGGATGTACACCTTGCGCGGGCCTGCGCCGAAGCGGAAAACGCTGAGGGAACGTTCACTGCCCAGATGGCTCCAGGGCAACTGGTGATCGATGCGTTGCATGGGGAACTCCTGAATCTCGAAGCGGCGGTAAACGCCTGTGGGAGCGAGCCTGCCCGCGATGGCGGCCGGTCATGTCCGTGGGCAATCGCGGGCAGGCTCGCTCCCGCAAGGGTTTCTTGCAATCGCGAAAACGAAAAAAGTGGCCCCGCCGAGGCGCAGGCCACTCTTCTACAGCGTATTAATGGCCGTACACGTCAAAGTCGAAGTACTTGTCCTGCACTTGCTTGTACTTGCCGTTGGCGCGGATCTCGTTGATGGCGGTGTTGAATTTTTCCGCCAGCTCCGTGTCGCCCTTACGCACTGCGATGCCGGCGCCGCCGCCGAAGTACTTGGCGTCTTCATAGGTCGGGCCGACGAACTCGAAGCCTTTGCCGGCGTCGGTCTTCAGGAAACCGTCGCTGAGGTTGACCGAGTCGGCCAGCATGGCGTCGATGCGGCCGGACACCATGTCCAGGTTGGCTTCCTGCTGTGAGCCGTAGCGCACCAGCTCGATGCCGGCCGGCACCAGCACGTCGGTGGCGTAGCGGTCGTGGGTGCTGGCGCGCAGCACGCCGACTTTCTTGCCCTTGAGCTCGGTCAGCGGATCCTTGACGCCGGAGCCCGACTTCATCACGAAGCGCGCCGGGGTGTGGTAGTACTTGATGGTGAAGTCGACGTTTTTCTTGCGGTCGTCGGTGATGGTCATGGACGACAGGATCGCGTCGATCTTCTTCACTTTCAGCGCCGGGATCAGGCCGTCGAACTCCTGCTCGACCCAGGTGCATTTGACTTTCATCTGTTCGCACAGCGCGTCGCCGATGTCCACGTCGAAACCGGCCAGCTTGCCGTCGGGGGTTTTCATCGAGAACGGAGGGTAACCGGCTTCAATGCCGATGCGGATCGGCTTGGCCTCGTCGGCCACGGCGGTCAGGGACAGCATCGACAGTGCCAGGGCACCGAACATAACCAGCTTTTTCATTTATTTCTCCCGTGTGCGGAGGCTTTTATTGGCAGCTTTCGATTGTCAGGGTTCGGCCTTGCCGGTGATGGCAAAGAATCCGAAGTGGCCGGCAGTCTATGGCGGCTCGCACGGGGCAAATTGTGTTTAAGCGACAAATACTTACAGAAAATCGGCGAGTGCCTGGCAGGTGGGAAAGGTGTGCGCCATCACAGTGCAAGGACTGTAGGACAAACCCTCAATCTCACCAGGATCGAGGGCTATTGTGGTGAGGGAACCGGTTCCCTCACCACAACGGACGTTCGTCCTTCAGGCCGGGATCAGCATTCGCACCCGATCGCGGCGCTCGCCGGACGCTGCATCGCCACGCTCAATTGGAACCCCTCGTCCAGCCAACCGGTGACGCCGCCGATCATCTCCTTGACCGGATACCCCAGCGCCGCCAGCTTCACCGCCGCCTTGTTGGCGCCGTTGCAGTGCGGGCCGGCGCAGTAGACGACGAACAAGGTGTCCTTCGGGTAGCCGGCCAGGCTCTCGGCGGTCAGCAGACGTCCAGGGAGGTTGACCGCTCCGGGCACATGCCCGCGCTCAAAGGCCAGCGGCCCGCGCACATCCACCAGCACGAAGTCCGTTTCGCCGGCCTCCTGGCTGCTGAAGACGTCGGAGCAATCGGTTTCGAACGTCAGACGGTTGCTGAAATGCATCAAGGCGATGGCCGAGGAAGCGGCCGGGATTTGGCGAACCAGGCTGGTCATGGGGAAAGCTCCTGCGTCTGTGGGTGTGAACAGACTTTATCGGGGCGTCGCTTGCCGCTACAGTGGCGCACAAGACACTCATCGGGAATTTTCCGCCAAATGACTGATTCGCCCGGCCGGGTCGCCATCCTCGCCTACGATGGCCTCTGCACTTTCGAATTCGGCATCGCCGTCGAGATCTTCGGCCTGGCCCGGCCGGAGTTCGATTTCCCGTGGTACGAGCACTGCATCGCCGCCGTCGACCCGGGCCCGATGCGGGCCATGGGCGGCATCCGGGTGCTGGCCGACGGCGGCCTGGAACTGCTGGAGCAGGCGCGCACGGTGATCATCCCCGGCTGGCGCGACCGCAGCGCCCCGGTGCCTGAGGCCTTACTGACTGCGCTGCGCCAGGCCCACGCCCGCGGCGCGCGGCTGCTGTCGATCTGCTCCGGGGTGTTTGTGCTGGCGGCCAGCGGCCTGCTCGACGGGCATGGCGCCACCACCCACTGGCGCTACACGGCGGAACTGGCCGAGCGCTTTCCGGCCATCGAGGTCGACCCGGACGTGCTGTACGTCGACGCCGGACAGTTGATCACCTCGGCCGGCAGTGCGGCGGGCATCGACGCCTGCCTGCATCTGGTGGCCCGCGACTTCGGCACCCAGGTCGCCAACTCGGTGGCGCGGCGCCTGGTGATGTCGCCGCAGCGCACCGGCGGCCAGGCCCAGTTCATTCCCGCCCCGGTCAGCCCGACACCGCGCAGCGACCTGTCGCGGGTGATGCAATGGGCCCGCGAGCGGTTGCATGAACCTTTGGAAGTGCGCGACCTGGCCAGCGAGGCGGCGATGAGCGAGCGCACCTTCCTGCGGCGCTTTACCGAGGCCAGCGGCCAGTCGCCCAAGGCCTGGCTGCAGCACGAGCGGCTGGCCCGGGCGCGGGAACTGCTGGAGAGCAGCGGGCAGAACACCGAGCAGATCGCCCTGCGCTGCGGCTACCGCTCGGTGGAAAGCTTTCGCGTGGCGTTCCGCAGCGTGGTGGGCGTGCCGCCGTCGGTGTACCGCGAGCGGTTCGGGCGCGAGGTGCGGACACTGTCCTGAGGCCTTGATGCCGGCTGGGCCGGCCTCAAGGCTTGCGCAGCAGGTAGGTGTCCATGATCCACCCGTGCTCCGCCCGCGCCGCCTGGCGCACCCGCCCGATCTCATCGGCGACGTCCTGGAGCCGGCCGCTGATGAGGATCTCGTCCGGCGTCCCCAGATAGGCCCCCCAGAAAATCTCCGTCTGCGGATCCGCCACCTGACGGTACGCGTCCTGCGCATCCAGCATCACCACCACAGTGTCCGCATTGCTCACCTGCCCCGCCGCCAGGCGCCGTCCCGTGGTGATTTCGACCGAGCGGCCGATGCCGTTCAACGGCACCCTGTGCTGCGCCGCCAGCGCCTGGACACTGGTAATGCCGGGGATCACCTCGAACTCGAACACACATCGGCCCGACAGCACAATTGCCTGCAGGATGCGGATCGTGCTGTCGTACAGCGCCGGATCGCCCCACACCAGAAAACCGCCGCACTGGCCGTCAGCCAATTCTTCGTTGATCAGTCGTTCGAAAGACGCCTGCTTGGCACGGTTCAGATCCTCGACGCTGGCGGTGTAGTCCACATCCCCGCGTTCACGCTCAGGGCTGTGGGCTTCGACGAAACGGTACGCAGGATCGGTGATGTAGCGCTCACAGATTTCGCGGCGCAGGTCGATCAGCGAACCCTTGGCCTGGCCCTTGTCCATGAGAAAGAACACATCCACCCGGTTGAGCGCCTTCACGGCCTGCATCGTGATGTAGTCCGGATGGCCGGCGCCGATGCCGATGACCAGCAAACGTTTCATCAAAGGGCTCCTCCCAGGTCGATGCCGGGCAAGCGTAGCCGCCAGCGGCCGGCGAAACGCAGATCGACCAGGGCCAGCGGCTCGACATCGATGCACTGGGAGGCCCGGACCTGAACCACGTGGGCCAGCGCCGCACGGATCACAAACGGATGGGTGATCGCCACGGTGTGGCCGGGGCGGGATTGAAGGACGGCCAGCCAGGCCGCCACCCGCTCGCCCAACTGCGTCACCGATTCCCCGCCATGGGGCGCGGCCCCCGGATCCTCCAGCCAGGCGTGCAGCGCCTCGGGTTCGTTCTGCTGCAGCGCCTTGATCGATTGCCCCTGCCAGCGCCCCCAGTCGCAATCGCGCAACGCCTCATCGACTTGTGCTTCACGGCCAAACGCTTCGGCGGTCTGACGGGTGCGCAACTCGGGGCCGCAGACCAACCGGTACGGGGCGTCGAGCCGGGCTGCCAGCGCGGCGTCGGCCAGCGTCCTTTGCTCGATCGGCTCATCCGTAGGAAAACGCGCCAGTTTTTGTGCGACGGTTCGCGCGTGGCAAACCAGGGTCAGGCGGATGGCCAGCACGGTAAATCACTCGTTGAGGAAGAGAATGCGAGAACAGTTGAACGCCACGATGACGGCCATTGTGCCGTAAACAAAAGGTTCGCGGGGTGCGGGATGAAGGAGTCTACCGCCACGAAGCGACAATGTCTGACACGAGAATGGGCAATGGCCTACAAGCGAGAAAGAAACTCGCCTAGCCCTTACGGCCCGGGCATCTTGCCCCGTTTGGGTGCTTGCAGACATACGCTGAAAATTCACTAGACATGTAACGTGAGTTACATAAATACTGTTTTAACGGATTGTGAAACAAATTCTACACCCCCATCCAGCAGGAGCCCGGATGCCCCCTCTCAGAGACCTGATCACCGATCCCGGCCTCGACCTGACGCCCTCGGAGCGCAAAGTCGTGCGTGCGCTGCTGGATCAGTACCCGCGCAATGGCCTGGGGCCGATGGCACGCCTGGCCGAACACGCCGGCGTCAGCGACCCGACCATCGTGCGGTTGGTGAAAAAGCTCGGTTTCGGCGGCTACGCCGACTTCCAGGACGCGCTCCTCAGCGACATGGATCATCGCCTGCGCTCGCCGCGCACCCTGCTGCAGCCGCGTTCGCAGCACAAGAGCGACGACCCCTGGAGCCACTACCTGACCCACAGCCACGGGCTGCTGGTCGAGACCCAGGCCCTGACCCAACCCGAAGACGTGCGGATCCTGGCGGACTGGCTGCTCGATACGCGCCATCAGGTGCACTGCTTCGGCGGACGCTTCAGCAGCCTGATGGCCAACTACCTGCTCAATCACCTGCGCCTGCTGCGCCCCGGCTGCTTCGCGCTGGAAGACAACGCCCAACTGCCGGACCGGCTGTTCGACCTGCAACGCCAGGACGTGGTGCTGGTGTTCGACTACCGCCGCTACCAGACCCAGGCCCTGCGCGTGGCCAGCGCGGCCAAGCACAACAACGCCCGGGTGGTGCTGTTCACCGACATCTACGCCTCGCCGCTGCGGGAACTGGCCGACATGATCATCAGCGCCCCGGTCGAGTCCGCCTCGCCGTTCGACACCATGGTGCCGGCGCTGGCGCAGGTCGAAGCGCTGATCGCCAGCCTGACCCCGCGCTGCCCGAACCTGGCCGAACGCCTGGAGGGCATCGACGCCATGCGCAACGACTTCGACACCCACCTGCTGGAGGATAAATAAGGATGTTCAGCCTTCCCCACCGCTCGCCACGGGATCTGCCGTTCGTCACGGGCCACACCGCACTGCTGTTGGTGGACATGCAGCGGGCCTGGCTCGAACCGCAGTTCGACCCGCATCTCGAAGGCCCGGACGCCGCGTACTTCCTCAACCGTACCCGCGCGCAGGTGGTGCCCAACCAGCAGATTCTGCTCAACGCCTTTCGCCGGGCGCGGCAGAACGTGCTGCACACGATCATCGAAAGCCTGACCGCCGACGGCCGCGACCGATCGCTGGACCACAAACTGTCGGACATGCACCTGCCCAAGGGCAGCGCCCAGGCCCGGGTGATCGCTGAACTGACGCCTTCGGAAAACGAAATCGTGCTGCCCAAGACCTCGTCCGGGGTCTTCAACTCGACCAACATCGACTATGTGCTGCGCAACCTCGAGACCCGCCACCTGATCGTCGCCGGCATCGTCACCGACCAGTGCGTCGACATGGCCGTGCGCGACGCCGCCGACCGCGGCTACCTGGTGACCCTGGTGGAAGACGCCTGCGCCACCTACTCCGCCGAGCGGCACGAGGCCTGCCTGAACGCGATCAAGGGCTACTGCTGGATCACCGACACCCAGACCGTGCTGGGCCGCCTGCGGGAGATGCAGCCATGAGCGAACGCCTGTCGCCACTGCCGATGACCACCCTGGTCACCACCGACCTGACCGGCATCACCCGGGGACGCTCCTTCCCCACCGATGAGCTGGAACATTACCGCGCCGCCGGTTGCGGCTGGGTGCCGGCCAACAGCGCGCTGACCCCGCAGGACATCATCGCCAGCACCAACCCCTGGGGCGCCTACGGCGACCTGCGGCTGATTCCTGACCTGACCAGCCGCGTCACCGTCGGCAACGGCCCGGACGCGGCGGCCCCGGCGCTGGACTTCATCCACTGCGACATCCGCGAAACCGACGGCCAAGCATGGGGTGCTTGTCCGCGCACCCTGCTGCGCGATGAGGTCGAACGCTACCGCGACGGGCTCGGCCTGCAGATCAATGCCGCGTTCGAGCACGAATTCAACCTGCACGCAGGCTTTGCCGAACACCTGGCCTTCTCCCTCGAATCCCAGCGCCAGGGCGCCGAATTCGGCGGCTGGCTGCTCAGTGCGCTGCGCGCCGGGCAGGTCGAGCCGGAGATGTTCCTGCCCGAATACGGCAAGCACCAGTACGAGATCACCTGCCGCCCGGCCCTGGGCGTGGCGGCGGCGGACCGCGCAGTGAACGTGCGCGAGATCACCCGCGAGATCGCCCGGCAGATGGGGCTGGACGTCAGCTTCGCGCCCAAGACCGCCGCCGACGCCGTGTGCAACGGCGTGCACCTGCACCTCAGCCTGCTCGACCTCGAAGGCCGGCCGGTGCTCTACGACGCCGGCACCAGCAACGGCCTGTCGACCCTCGGCCAGCACTGGGCGGCAGGCGTGCTGCATTACCTGCCGGCGCTGTGCGCGTTGACCGCGCCGACGCCGGTCTCCTACGAGCGCCTGCAGCCGCACCACTGGAGCGCGTCCTACGCCTGCCTCGGCCAGCGCAACCGCGAAGCGGCGCTGCGGATCTGCCCGACGGTGACGCTGGGCGACAAGCCTGTGGCCAAGCAATTCAACCTGGAGTTCCGCGCCATGGACGCCACCGCCTCGCCGCATCTGGCGATGGCCGCCCTGCTGATCGCCGGGCGCTTGGGCATCGAGCGCAAGTTGGCGCTGAACGCGGTCACCGACGAAATTCCCGATTCACTCAACGACGAACAACGCAAGGAGCGGGGCATCGTCGCCCTGCCCGGCTCGCTGGCCCAGGCACTGGATTGCCTGCGCAACAGTCAAGCGCTGGCGCTGGCCCTGCCGGCGCCGCTGCTCGATACGTATTTCGCCCTTAAGACCGAGGAACTGGCGCTGACGGAACAGCTCTCGCCCGCTGACCTGTGTGAGCACTATGCACGCCTGTACTGAACCTGCCGAGCTTGGGTTGTATACCCGACCGGTCTACAACCTGAGCCGCGAAGACTCGACGCACCCGCTGATCCTGGTGTGCGAGCACGCCAGCCGCTACATCCCCGAGGCCCTGAACGACCTGGGCCTGGATGAGGCCGCCGCCTGCGAGCACATCGCCTGGGACATCGGCGCGCTGGCGCTGGCCGAGCGGCTGTCGGAGCAATTGGGCGCGACGCTGCTGAGCGCCAACTATTCGCGGCTCTTGATCGACCTCAACCGCCCCCGGCACGCGCCGGACAGCATTCCGGCGCAGAGCGAGATCTATCAGGTGCCGGGCAACCGCGACCTGGATGAAACCACCCGCGAGTACCGCCGTCAGACGTTGTTCAAGCCCTTTCATTCGCGGTTGCAGCAATTGATCGACACCCGCCTGGCCGCCGGCCGTCCGGTGCGGGTGGTGGGAATCCACAGTTTCACCCCGGTGTACTACGGCCAGCCCCGCGAGCTGGAGGCGGGCGTGCTGTTCGGCCATGCCAAGGCCTACGCCCACCGTCTGCTCGATGGCCTGGGCAAGCACCCGCTGAAGGTGGCGGGCAACCAGCCCTACCGGGTCGACCCGCTGGGCGACATGACCGTGCCGGTGCACGGCGATGCCCGGGGCCTGGAGTCAGTGCTGATCGAGGTGCGCAACGACCTGCTGCGCAGCCCCGACGCGGTGGCGCGCTGGGCCGGTTATCTGGCCCCTCTGCTGTAGTCTTTTTGCTGTTGCCGTAAACGATGGACCGACATAACAACTAAAAATCGAACGATTGGCTGACAAGGAGTTGAGCTTCATGGAAATAGAACAGTTCGGCTACAAGCAGGAGTTGAAACGTAGCCTGACGCTGACCGACCTGGTGGTGTACGGGATGATCTTCATGATCCCCATCGCCCCGTTCGGCGTGTACGGCTACGTCAACGCCGAAGCGCCGGGGATGGTGCCGCTGGCCTACATCATCGGCATGGTGGCGATGGTGTTCACCGCGCTGAGCTACGGCAGCATGGCCCGGGCCTTTCCGGTTGCAGGTTCGGTGTATTCCTACGCGCAGCGGGGCCTTAACCCGCACGTGGGGTTCCTCGCCGGCTGGCTGATGCTGCTCGACTACCTGCTGATCCCGCCGCTGCTGTACGTCTACGCGGCCATGGCCCTGAACCATCTCTACCCTGAGGTTCCCAAGGTCGGATTCATCCTGGCGTTCCTGGTCAGCGCGACCTTCGTCAACCTGCGCGGCATCACCTTCACCGCACGCATGAACATCCTGTTCCTGCTGGCGCAGCTGGCGGTGCTGGGCATCTTCCTGTTCTATGCCTGGAACGCCCTGCACAACGGCGCCGGCAACGGCCAACTGACCCTGGCGCCGCTGTACCACCCGCAGACGTTCAACTTCGCCCTGCTGATGCAGGCGGTGTCGATCGCGGTGCTGTCGTTCCTGGGCTTCGATGCGATCTCCACCCTGGCCGAAGAGATCAAGGGCGACCCGGGCCGCAGCGTCGGCAAGGCCGCGCTGATCACCCTGGTGGTGATGGGCGCGATCTTCGTCGTGCAGACCTGGATCGCCACCGACCTGGCCGCCGGCATGGGCTTCAAGTCCGCCGACACCGCGTTCTACGAGATCGCCGAAATCGCCGCCGGCAGCTGGCTGGCGACCCTGACCGGCGTCGCCACCGCACTGGCCTGGGGCGTGGCGGTCGCCATCACCTCGCAGGCAGCGGTGTCGCGCCTGCTGTTCGGCATGGCCCGCGACGGCAAGCTGCCGAAGGTGCTGGCCAAGGTCCATCCGACCCACAACACGCCCTACCTGAGCATTTACCTGGTGGCCGTGCTGTCGCTGGTGATCTGCTACCTGTTCATCGATTCGGTGGACACGCTGACGTCGCTGGTCAACTTCGGCGCCTTGAGCGGCTTCATGCTGCTGCACCTGACCGTCATCAACCACTACTGGCGCCGGCAGAAGTCCGGGCAGGTGGTGCGTCACCTGATCTGCCCGGTGATCGGCTTCGGGATCGTCGCGGCCATCATGTACAACATGGGCGTCGATGCGCAGAAACTCGGCCTGATCTGGATCGCGCTGGGCCTGGTGTACCTGTTTTTCCTGAACCGCCTCGGCGCCGGCACCGCCCTGCCTGACCCGAGCAATGGCTGACAAGAAAAAGAGCGGCGTCTGACAAAGAATCAGGCGACCGCCGATTTAACGCGTGGAAACCGACAGTGATAGTCAGGTTCGGCGATGACGCCGAACCGTTCGATACAGGAGTGCATCCATGCTGGTCTTACGCCCAGTCGAGCCAACCGACCTGCCCCACCTGCAACAGCTGGCCCGCGACAGCCTCGTGGGCGTCACCTCCTTGCCGGACGACAGCGACCGCCTGCGCGAAAGGATCGCCAGCTCCTGCGCCTCGTTCGACAGCGAGACGCAGGCCCAAGGCTCGGAGAACTATTTCTTCGTGCTGGAAGACCAGGAACAGGGCCGGCTGGTCGGCTGCTCGGAAATCGTCGCCACCGCCGGCTGCGACGGCCCGTTCTACAGCCTGCGCAACCGCCACTTCACCAGCGCCTCGCGGGAACTGAACATCGAGCACGGCGTGCCGGCGCTGTCGTTGTGCCAGGACCTGAACAGCCACACCCTGCTGCGCGGCTTTCACATCGACGCCGCGCTGGTGCGCTCGCCCCACTCCGAACTGCTGTCGCGGGCACGGCTGCTGTTCATCGCCATCCACGGCCGGCGCTTCGCCGACGCGGTGATCACCGAAATCGTCGGCTACAGCGACGACCAGCAGCGTTCGCCCTTCTGGGACGCCCTGGGCAAGCACTTCTTCGACCTGCCCTACGCCGAGGCCGAACGCCTGTGCGGCCTGCAGAACCGCACGTTCCTGGCCGAACTGATGCCGCAGTACCCGATCTACGTGCCGATGCTGCCCCAGGCCGCGCAAGACTGCATCGGCCGGGTGCACCCCGACGGCCAGGAAGCGTTCGACATCCTTGAGCGCGAAGGCTTCGAGACCAACAGCTACATCGACCTGTTCGACGCCGGCCCCACCCTGTACGCCCGCACCGCGAACATTCGCTCGATCGGCCAGAGCCGGGCCGTCACGGTGCGGCGTCAGGCGCAGATCGACGCCCGGGGCCATTGCCTGGTCTGCAACGACGCCCTGAAGGGATTCCGCGCGGTGGTGGCCGAACTGGACGACCGACCGGGACAGCCGCTGGCCCTCACCCCGCAGTTGTGTGCGGCACTGGGCGTCACCGATGGCGACAGCGTGCGGGTGACCGCACTGTGAACCTTGCCCCGAACCAGCGTCCCAGCAGGCGCGCAGAAGGAGTTGCAGCATGATTGTCCGCCCGGTTCACGTCAGCGACCTGCCGGCCTTGATGGCGCTGGTGCGCCAGGCCGGTCCGGGGTTCACCACCCTGCCGGCCAATGAAGACCGTCTGGCCCACCGGGTGCGCTGGGCCCGGCGCGCCTTCTGCGGGCAGGTCGAGCGGGCCGACGCGGATTACCTGTTCGTGCTCGAGGACGACGAACAGCGCGTGGTCGGCGTCAGCGCCCTGACCGGCGCCATCGGCCTGCGCGAGCCTTGGTACAACTACCGGGTGGGGCTGACCGTCAGTTCGGCACCGGACCTGGGCATCCAGCGTCAGATCCCGACGCTGTTCCTCAATAATGAACTGACCGGCCAATCGGAACTGTGCTCGCTGTTCTTGGGCCATGACCAGCGCCACGGCAGCAACGGCCGCCTGCTGTCGCTGGGGCGGTTGCTGTTCGTCGCCGAGTTTCCGCACCTGTTCGGCGAAAAGATGATCGCCGAACTGCGCGGCAGCGCCGACGAGATGGGTTGCTCACCGTTCTGGGACAGCCTGGGACGGCACTTTTTCCAGATGGACTTCAGCCACGCCGATCACCTGTCGGGGCTGGGCAACAAGTCCTTCATCGCCGAACTGATGCCGCGCCAGCCGCTGTACACCTGCATGCTCACCGAGCAGGCCCAGGCGGTCATCGGCCAGCCGCACCCCACCACGGAGCCGGCGCTGAAGATCCTTCAGGCCGAGGGCTTCATCCACAAAGGCTACATCGACATCTTCGACGGCGGTCCGGTGATCGAAGCCCCCGTCCACAGCATCCGCACGGTGCGCGAAAGCCTGGAGCTGACCCTGGCCCTCGGCACGCCGGACGACCAGGCGCCCCAGTGGCTGATCCACAACCGCCGTCTGGAGAACTGCCGCATCACCGCCGCCCAGGCCCGCCGGGTCGGCGGCAGCCTGGTGGTCGACCGCCTCACTGCCAAGCGCCTGCAACTGCAGCCGGGCGACTCGGTGCGGGCGGTGCTGCTGCCCAACCAACAACAGCAGGCCGCCGCAGCCTGACCCTTAGCGGCGAGGGCGCTTGCTCCCGCTGCGGTGCGCTTTCTCCCGCCTTGCAAATTCGTCATGATCCTTGACCCATTCGCGTGATAGCCTCTTGATTCTTCGGCGTTGACACCTTTGCTCAAGCCTTTCCATTCCCTTGTATTGGTGGAATCAGTATGTCCAGGCTTTCCCATCAAGATTTGCGCCGTAACTTCCGTCAGCTGCTGGCCTCAGGCGCCTGCTACCACACCGCTTCCGTGTTCGACCCGATGTCCGCCCGCATCGCGGCCGACCTGGGCTTCGAAGTGGGGATCCTCGGCGGCTCGGTGGCGTCCCTGCAGGTGCTGGGCGCGCCGGACTTCGCCCTGATCACCCTGAGCGAATTCACCGAACAGGCCACCCGCATCGGCCGCGTCGCCCAGTTGCCGGTGATCGCCGACGCCGACCACGGCTACGGCAATGCCCTCAACGTGATGCGCACCATCGTCGAGCTGGAGCGCGCCGGCGTCGCCGCCCTGACCATCGAAGACACCCTGCTGCCGGCCCAGTTCGGCCGCAAGTCCACCGACCTGATCTCGGTCGCCGAAGGCGTCGGCAAGATCCGCGCGGCCCTGGAGGCCCGGGTCGACTCGGAAATGGCCATCATCGCCCGCACCAACGCCGGCATCCTGCCCAACCAGGAAATCATCAGCCGCACCAAGCAATACCAGGCCGCCGGTGCCGACGGCATCTGCATGGTCGGCGTGCAGGACTTCGACCAACTGGAACAGATCGCCGAGCACCTGAGCGTGCCGCTGATGCTGGTCACCTACGGCAACCCGGCGCTGCGCGACGACAAACGCCTGGCCGAACTGGGCGTGCGCGTAGCCATCGACGGCCACGGCGCCTACTTCGCGGCCATCAAGGCGACCTACGACAGCCTGCGCGAACAGCGGCAGATCTTCACCCAGGCCTCGGACCTGAGCGCCACCGAACTGACGCACACCTATACGCAGCCTGAGGACTACATCCTCTGGGCGAAGGAATACATGAGCGTCAAGGAGTAACTTCTTCAAGATTTGAAACGCACTGTTTGATCCGACCGGTCGACGCAATGTCGCCGGGCAGGGTCAATGCAGCCTTGGGCTTACATAAAAGACAACAACTCCAAACATCCGATAACAACCCAAACATTGCACAAACAACACCTCAACAAGAGAATGGCGGCATATAAACAAACCTAAAAACGCCACCATGATCAACCTGCTCAAACACTACAATTCGGCCCCTGCAGAATTAGCCGAAGCAATAAAGAACCTAAACCTGACAATAGAAATCCAAGAACTTTCCAACCATCTCTACAGCAACATCAAGACCTCTGCCAAACAACAGCAGCGGGCAACCATTCTCGACAACGTCAATCCGTACACCCAAACGCTGACATTGCACTGCACCGATGATGCGAACATCAGCGTCAGAACCCTGAGCAGCACCAGTTCGACCGTTCTTTATTCAGTGCCGGGACACAGCATCCTCTTTCCCGTCCACTCTGAGCCTTTCTCTGTCCAGCTGTACGGCATCGAAGGCGACCGGCTGAGTCTCGCCAGGCGCGTGACCGTCACGGATCGCGATCCATTGCTCATCGACGGCCGACATACCCTGTATGAGTGCGTCCCGTCCGAGGGCCCTACGCCCGTGCTGGTCGGCAGCGTCAACCTGCCCGTTCG
Source organism: Pseudomonas sp. B7(2017) (assembly GCF_002112745.1). Classification (NCBI taxonomy): domain Bacteria; kingdom Pseudomonadati; phylum Pseudomonadota; class Gammaproteobacteria; order Pseudomonadales; family Pseudomonadaceae; genus Pseudomonas; species Pseudomonas sp. B7(2017). Next base: position 18,606 of record NZ_NEIP01000029.1, read on the forward strand.
CAGCGCCGACATCAGCGTGTTTGACCGGTCCTCGCTACGCAAGGTCGCCTGGTTCCCCCACGACGACAGCGCCGCGCGCTACCTGGTCAGCCTCGAACTGCTTGAGGCGGCACAGGATCCGGAGGCCGTCAGGGTGGCCGAAGAGCTGATCCACCACTACCACCCGGCCGTTGCGTGGAAAGCGTTTCAGATCATCGATCAGCACGCTCAAGACACAGCCCGGCGATATGTGCCGCTATTGAGGAAACTGAACAACCCACGTCTCGACCAATTGCTCGAACGACGGAGCGAAGCCGCATGAAACTGCAGACGTTCATCGAGCGTATGGCGAATTACGACCCCAGTGTCGACAAGTCGAGCATCATCGAAGACCTCAAACAACTTGCGACAAACCGGACACTCTTGAGCGAGCATCTCTACAACACCATTCAGCAAAACGGTTTCAGCACGCGCAACACCCTTTACAGCCCTTATGCGTTTGTATTGCACTACAACGACTTATATACGCTGCGCCTCGGATTCTGGTCACCGGTCATATCAACGGATGAAAAACAGACATTCATTTATGACCTTTACCATTCGCATGACTTTGAAATGTATGCGGTCGGCTACAGCGGTGACGGCTATACAACGACATTGCGCGCAATCCTTGACCGCACGCCATTGAAAGCCGGCGTAAAACCCTCATTGGGGGACGAGCGCAGCGTGAAACTTGCACCCGGCCATGTTCTGCACATGTCGCCGCTGTATGACATTCACCGCCAGCTTCCACCCGAAACGATGTCCGCCTCGCTGAGCCTGATCATTCATCCTCGGCAGACGACAAAAACCGAAGAAGCCTGGTGCTTCGACGAGAACCTGGTGCCGACCTACCCCGGCATCGCCACGCAGGAAACAGCGGTCTTTGAGAACCTGCTGTCCTTGCTCCAACGCGGACTGCACTCTGCGTCCGCTCAACCAGAAAGGAAATCTGTATGAACACGCCACTCGAAAACTGGACCCAAACACCACTGCTGCGCGCCGGCACCGAGCTGATCAACACGCCGGTCAAGACCGCAGCCCAATCCCCGTGCGCCAGCTTCATGCCGCGCTACAACGTGGGCAACATCCACGAAATCAAGCAGTTCTGGAACTTGCCTCAACAAAAGTAAGGCCAGCGCAAGCCGCGCTTCGCCCGACGGCAGTCCGCAAGGACTGCCGTCTCGCTGTTCTTCAACACTCCCCAAGGCGGGGGCAGCCGCTTGCCCGCCCCTTCAGACCGAACCGAGCGCTTCGCGCCGGTGCTTGCCGTCGCTGTAGCACATCACCCGGTTGCGCCCGCCGCTCTTGGCCTCGTAGAGCGCCCGGTCGGCGTCGTCGAGCCATTGGGTGGCCTCGGCGTGGGACGGGTCGAACGCCGCCAGCCCGATGCTCAGGCTGACTTTCAACGCCGGGTTCTGCTCATACGCCAGAAAGGAAAAGCGCTCGCGCAAGGTCTCCATGGCCTGGGCGGCGTTGAACAGCGGCATGTCCGGCAGAATCACGCAGAATTCGTCGCCGCCGTAGCGCCCGCCCACATCGGCGTTGCGCAGGTTCTGCCTGAGGATCTTGCTCAGTTGGCGCAGCACGATGTCGCCGGCCCCGTGGCCGTAGGTGTCGTTGATGGCCTTGAAGTGATCGATGTCGATCAGGGCGATCGCCGCCCCCTTCTGCAGGCTCTTGCAGCGTTGGAACTCGATCTGCAGCCGGTCTTTCCAGGCGCCGTGGTTGAGCAGCCCGGTCAGGCTGTCGGTACGGCTCAGGGCCAGCAGCTCGCGCTTGTGCAGGCCCAGGGTGTAGGCCTGGCGAAAGCAGATCCAGCCCAAAGCCAGCGGATACAGCATCAGCAGCGGCAGGCACGCATACAGTTGCAGCGGCGTGGTCGGCGGCACGAACGCCGGCGCGAACACCACCAGCCCGACGCCGATCCCCAACAGTTGCGCCGCCAGTCCCGCCAGCAGAAAGCGCAGCCCGCCGATGGCGACGTTGTTCATCGCCATCATCGAGACGGTGGTGGCGCTGGGCAAAGGGTTGAACTGCATGGCGGCGACCCAGAAGCCGCCGAGAAACGCGTCGATCAGCAGGTTGCGGTGTTCGGCATGGTAAGGCACGCGGGCCCGGCGGGCCCATTGAAAGGCCAGGTGCGGCCACAACAACCCGTTGAACAGCATCAGCGCCCAGACCCAGGGCGGTGGACCGAGCGGATGCATCGCCGCCCCCACACACAGGAGCCCCAGCGCCAGCCCGAGGGTTCGCGACGTATGCAGCCTCCTGGCCAACGACAGTCCTTTTCTTCCCTGACCTCCCGCTTTTTCCATAGGGGCCTCTACTGCGCGCATCGGAAGACGGATGTGCTGAGAGTCTAACAGGGCACCCTCAATTAGCCATCACCGGCCAGCGGGCCACCGATCGCACTGCCCGGGCCCGACACCGGGCAAATGATTGGCTATACATGAAAGGAGGAAAACGGAAAAACGACTATAAGAAGGAGGCGCATGCAGACCTATCAAGTGTTGATCATCGGCAGCGGTTTTGGCGGCCAGTGCGCCGCGGTGAATCTGCTCAAGGCCGGCATCGACGATTTTCGCTTGCTGGAACGGCGGGACTTCTTCGGCGGCACCTGGTGCCAGAACACCTACCCCGGCGCGGCGGTGGACGTGCCGTCGCCGCTGTATTCGCTGTCGTTCGCGCCCTACCCCTGGACGCAGATGTTCGCGGGGCAAGCCGAACTGCACCGCTACACCGAACACGTGGCGCAGCGGTTCGGCCTGCGCGAGCGGGTGGAGCTGGGCGCGAACGTCGAGCGCATCGAATGGGACGACGCGCAAAAGCGCTGGGCCGTGCACACCGTCGCCAAAGGAACGTTCCACGCACAGTTCCTGATCAATGCCACCGGGCCGCTGAGCCAGCCGGTCATCCCGCACTTTCCGGGCGCGGAACGCTTCCGGGGCAAGAGCTTTCACACGAACAACTGGGATCACGCCTACGACTACCGGGGCAAACGGGTAGCGATCGTCGGCAGCGGCGCCAGCGCGGCGCAGGTGATTCCGGCGATTGCCCCGGAGGTGGCGCAACTGCATGTGTTCCAGCGCACGCCGCACTGGGTGCTGCCGCGGGCCGACCGCACCTTCGGCCGCTTCCAGCGTTGGCTGCTGGGCCTCAAACCGGCCTACAAGCTGCTGCGCTGGTTGATCTACTGGCAGTTCGAAACCCGGGTGATCGCCTTCAAGTACTCCAAGCCGGCGATCCACCTGGTGCAGCGCCAGGCCCTGAATTTCCTCAAGCGCCAGGTGGCCGATCCGGATCTGCGCCAGCGCCTCACCCCGGACTTCACCATCGGCTGCAAACGGGTGCTGCTCTCCAGCACCTACTACCCCGCGCTGACCCGCGCGAACGTGACCCTGCACAGCCGCGAACAGGGCATCGCCGCCCTCGACGAAACCGGCATCGTCACCACCGACGGCCAGCACATCGACGTGGACCTGATCGTCTGGTCCACCGGCTACGACGCCACCGACGGGGTGATTTCCTACCCGGTCAGCGGCAAGAACGGCGTCCGGCTGCGCGACGTCTGGGCGCAGTACCCGCGCGCCTACCTGGGCACCAGCCTGCCGGACTTCCCCAACCTGTTCATCGTCACCGGCCCCAACACCGGGATCGGCCACACCTCGGCGCTGTTCATCATCGAATCGCAGATGAACTACATCCTCGACTGCATCCGCACCCTCAAGGCCCGGGGCCTGCGCAGCATCGAAGTCCGCCCCGAGGCAGAACGTACCTACACTCAGATGATCCACCGGGAAATGGAGCGCACGGTCTGGAAAACCGGCGGCTGCCACAGCTGGTACCAAAGCAGGAGCGGTCATGTGATCGCGATGTTTCCGGGGTTCAGCTTCAGCTACCACCGCCTGACGCGGTCGCTGAAGCCGGCCGACCACATTCTGTCCTGAACACGTATAAGGAAGACGTCCGATGCTTGTGCTCTTTGTCGCTCTCGCGGTTTTCGTGGCCTGGAGCTGGTTGAGCTACCCGGCGGTCGGCCATTGGCTCTACGACCTGAGCACGGCCGCCGAGGCCAAGCTGTACCGCTTGCACAAGATTGAGGTGCCCATCGCCGAAATGAGCGTATCGACCTGGCAAGGCGGGCCCTACGAGGCGTCCAGCGCGATCCTGATGCTGCACGGCTTCAGCGCCGACAAGAACCTGTGGCTGCGCTTCGCCCGGCATTTCGTCAGCCAGTACCGGGTGATCGTCCCGGACATTGCGGGCCACGGCGAAACCGGCTTCAAGGCCGGCGGCGGCTACGACATCCCGGTACAGGCCAAGCGGATGATCCAGTTGCTGGACGTCTGCGGCGTGGAGAAAGTGCACGTGATCGGCAACTCGATGGGCGGCTACATCGCCGCGTGGCTGGCGGCGACCTACCCCGAGCGCATCGCCTCGGTGGCGCTGGTCGACCCCGCCGGCGTCACCGCGCCGGAGGCCAGCGACATGGAGCGGCACCTGGCCCGGGGCCACAACCCGTTCCTGATCAACTCCCGCGAGGAGTTCCGACGCTTCTACGCCATGACCATGGCGTCGCCGCCCTGGGTGCCGGGGCTGGTGCTGGACGCCATCGCCCAGCGCTACGAGAACCAGCGCGACGAACTGGAAGAGATCTTCCGCGACTTCCGCGCCAGCCCGCCCATGGAGCCGAAACTGTCCGACATCAAATGCCCGGCGCTGCTGCTCTGGGGCCGCAAGGACCGGCTGATCGACGTCAGCAGCGTGCCGGTGTGGAGCAAGGGCATCGCCAACCTGCGGGTCGACGTGTGGGACGGCGTCGGGCACATGCCGATGGTCGAACAGCCGGCGAACACGGCGCGGCTGTACCGGGAGTTCCTGGGCACCCTGCGATGAACATCCTCTACGACGAGCGTCTCGACGGCCCCCTGCCCGATGTCGACAAGGGCGAACTGCTCAAGGCCTTGCGGCAGGCCCTGCCGGACCTGGATCTGCTGTGGCGCGAAGAAGAGCTCAAGCCCTACGAGTGCGACGGCCTCTCCGCCTACCGCACCACGCCGATGCTGGTCGCCCTGCCCCGTCGGCTGGAGCAGGTGCAGGCGTTGCTCAAACTGTGCCACCAGCGGCGGGTGCCGGTGGTGGCGCGCGGGGCCGGCACCGGACTGTCCGGCGGCGCGCTGCCGCTCGACCGGGGCGTGCTGCTGGTGATGGCGCGCTTCGACCGGATCCTGCACCTCGACCCGGACGCACGCACCGCGCGGGTTCAGCCCGGCGTGCGCAACCTGGCGATCTCCCAGGCCGCCGCGCCGTACGGCCTGTACTACGCGCCGGATCCGTCCTCGCAGATCGCCTGTTCCATCGGCGGCAACGTCGCGGAAAACGCCGGCGGCGTGCACTGCCTCAAGTACGGCCTGACCGTGCACAACCTGCTCAAGCTGGAAGTGCTCACGGTCGAGGGCGAACGCCTGACCCTGGGCAGCGACGCGCTCGATTCCGCCGGCCTGGATCTTTTGGCGCTGTTCACCGGCTCCGAAGGCCTGCTGGGGATCATCACCGAAGTCACCGTCAAGCTGCTGCCCAAACCGCCGGTGGCCAAGGTGCTGCTGGCCAGCTTCGACTCGGTGGAAAAGGCCGGCCGTGCGGTCGCCGACATCATCGCCGCCGGGATCATCCCCGGCGGGCTGGAAATGATGGACAACCTCGCCCTGCGCGCCGCCGAAGACTTCATCCACGCCGGCTACCCGGTGGAGGCCGAGGCGATCCTGCTGTGCGAACTGGACGGCGTCGAAGCCGATGTGCACGACGACTGCCAACGGGTGCGCGAGGTAATGCAACGGGCCGGCGCCACCGAGGTGCGCCAGGCGCGGGACGAAGCCGAACGGGTGAAGTTCTGGGCCGGACGCAAGAACGCCTTCCCGGCCGTCGGGCGCCTGTCGCCGGACTACTACTGCATGGACGGCACCATCCCCCGCCGCGAACTGCCCGGCGTGCTGCACGGCATCGCCCGGCTCGGCGCGGAGTACGGCCTGCGGGTGGCCAACGTGTTCCACGCCGGCGACGGCAACATGCACCCGCTGATCCTGTTCGACGCCAACCGGCCCGGTGAGCTTGAGCGCGCCGAAGCCCTCGGCGCAAAGATCCTGGAACTGTGCGTGCAGGTCGGCGGCAGCATCACCGGCGAGCACGGGGTCGGCCGCGAGAAAATCAACCAGATGTGCGCGCAGTTCAACAGCGACGAACTGAGCGCGTTCCATGCCGTCAAAGTGGCGTTCGACCCCCGCGGCCTGCTCAACCCCGGCAAGAACATCCCCACCCTGCACCGCTGCGCGGAATTCGGCGCGATGCACATCCATGCCGGGCAACTGCCGTTTCCCGACCTGGAGCGTTTCTGATGACTGATCGGGATGCGGCCGACGCGCTGCTGGATCAAGTCAACCGGGCCAGGGCCGACGCCACGCCGCTGAAGATCCAGGGCGGCAACAGCAAGGCGTTTCTCGGACGCGAAGTGGCCGGCGAGGTGCTCGACACCCGCGCCCACCGGGGCATCGTGCGCTACGAACCGTCGGAACTGGTGGTCAGCGTGCGGGCCGGAACGCCGCTGAATGAGCTGCTGGCGACACTCGACGCCGCCGGGCAGATGCTACCCTGCGAGCCGCCGTCCTTCAGCGATTGCGCCACGGTCGGCGGCATGATCGCCACGGGGCTGTCGGGGCCGCGGCGCCCTTGGGCCGGCTCGGTGCGCGACTTCGTCCTCGGCACCCGGATCATCACCGGCCTCGGTCAGCACCTGCGCTTCGGCGGCGAAGTGATGAAGAACGTCGCCGGTTACGACCTTTCCCGTTTGCTGGCGGGCAGCCACGGCTGCCTCGGCGTGCTGACCGAAGTCTCGCTGAAGGTGCTGCCCACACCCCGGCAGTGCCTGAGCCTGCGTCTGGAGATCGATTGCACGCGGGCCTTGGCCAACCTCGTCGACTGGGGCCGGCAAGCGCTGCCGATCAGCGGCGCCTGCCATGACGGAGTGGCGCTGTACCTGCGCCTTGAAGGCGGTGAAGGTTCGGTGTCCGCCGCCCATCAACGGCTGGGCGGCGATCCGCTGGATTCGGCCTTCTGGTCGGACCTGAACGAACAGCGCCTCAGCTTTTTCGACGAAGGCCCGCCGCTGTGGCGCCTTTCGCTGCCCCCTACCACCGGAGCGCTGGCGCTGCCTGGTGCGCAACTGGTCGACTGGGCCGGCGCTCAGCGCTGGCTGAAGTCCGATGCGACCGACGTTCAGCGCATCGCCCATGAGCTCGGCGGCCACGCCACCTGCTTCAGCCATGGCGCCAGCGACACGCCGTTTCAGCCGCTGGCCCCGGCGCTGATGCGCTACCACCGCCAGCTCAAGGCGCAACTCGACCCGCAAGGGCTGTTCAACCCCGGCCGGATGTACGCGGAGCTCTAACCATGCAGACCATCCTCAGCGAACAGGCCCGGCAACTGCCCCGGGCAGCCGAAGCGGAAAAGATCCTGCGCACCTGCGTGCACTGCGGCTTCTGCAACGCCACCTGCCCGACCTATCAATTGCTCGGCGACGAACTGGACGGCCCGCGCGGGCGCATCTACCTGATCAAGCAAGTGCTCGAAGGCGCACCGCCGACCGCGCAGACCCAACTGCACCTGGACCGCTGCCTGTCGTGCCGCAACTGCGAGACCACCTGCCCATCCGGGGTCGACTACCACAACCTGCTGGACATCGGCCGGGCCATGGTCGACCGCGCCGTGCCGCGCCCGCCGGGCCAGCGCCTGCTGCGCGAAAGCCTGCGGGCCCTGGCGCCCAATCCGGGCGTGTTCAAGGGTTTGCTGAGGATCGGCGCCACGTTTCGTCCGCTGCTGCCGCGTCCTCTGGAGGACAAGCTGCCGGCGCCTTCCTCGGCGAACGGCACGCGCCCGATCCCGCGCCACCCGCGTCGGGTGCTGCTGTTGGAAGGTTGCGTGCAGCCCGGGTTGTCGCCCAACACCAACGACGCGACGGCCCGGGTGCTCGACCGGCTCGGCATCAGCGTCACCCCGGTCAGCGAAGCCGGCTGCTGCGGCGCCCTCGACTACCACCTCGATGCCCAGGCCAAGGGGCTGGAGCGTGCCCGCCGCAACATCGACGCCTGGTGGCCGCACCTGGAGAGCGGCGCCGAGGCCATCGTCCAGACCGCCAGCGGCTGCGGCGCGTTCATCAAGGATTACGGGCATCTGCTGGCGCGCGACCCGGCCTACGCGGACAAGGCCCGGCAGGTCAGCGAACGGTCGCTGGATCTGGTGCAGGTCCTGGCGCAAGAGCCCCTAGAACAGATGTGCAGCGCCGGCCAACGCCGCATCGCCGTGCATTGCCCCTGCACCCTGCAACATGCGCTGAAACTGGGCGGCGCCGTGGAAGCCTTGCTGACCCGTCTGGGCTTCAACCTCACGGCGGTGCCGGACGGCCACCTGTGCTGCGGCTCGGCCGGCACCTATTCGCTGACCCAACCGACGCTCGCCCGGCAACTGCGCGACAACCGCCTCAACGCCCTGGAAAGCGGCCGCCCGGATCTGATCGTCACCGCCAATGTCGGCTGCCAGAGCCATCTGGCCGGCGCCGGACGCACGCCGGTGAAGCACTGGATCGAACTGGTGGATCAGTCGTTGGCAGAATGAAGTCCGTAGGATTCTTCGTTTGCCCGCGCAGGAGAAGGCTGCGATCTTTTCCTCCATCCTTTACGTGACCGTGCCAGGAATTTTTTTCATGACCGTGCAGCCTTTCGTCAGCCCCGACCTGATCCGTCAACGCTTCTCCAAGGCGATGTCCGACATGTACCGCGAAGAAGTGCCGCTGTACGGCGCGTTGATGGAACTGGTGGAACAGACCAACCGCGACGTGCTCGCCCGGGATCCGCACATTGCCCGGCAACTGGCCGACACCGGCGAAATCCAGCGGCTGGACATGGAGCGCCACGGCGCGATCCGCGTCGGCACCGCCACGGAACTGGCCACCCTCGCCCGCCTGTTCCAGGTGATGGGCATGCAGCCGGTGGGCTACTACGACCTGACGCCGGCGGGGGTGCCGGTTCATTCCACGGCGTTTCGCGCGGTGCACGAGGCGGCGTTGCAGGTCAGTCCGTTCCGGGTATTCACCTCGCTGCTGCGCCTGGAACTGATCGAGGATCCTGAACTGCGGGCGTTCGCCCAGTCCGTGCTGGATCGGCGCTCGATCTTCACCCCGGCCGCCCTGCGCCTGATCGAACAGGCGGAAACCGCCGGCGGCCTCACCGAAGCCGAGGCCGAGGAATTTGTCCTGCAAGCGCTGGAGACCTTTCGCTGGCACCACAGCGCCACCGTCACCGCCGCGCAGTACCAGACCCTCAGTGCCCAGCACCGCCTGATCGCCGACGTCGTCGCCTTCAAAGGCCCGCACATCAACCACCTGACCCCGCGCACCCTGGACATCGACATCGTGCAGGCGCAGATGCCGCTGCACGGCATCACCCCCAAAGCCGTGGTCGAAGGCCCGCCGCGCCGGCAGTACCCAATCCTGCTGCGCCAGACCAGCTTCAAGGCCCTCGACGAACCGGTCGCCTTCACCGACCAAGCGCAAACCCATGGCAGCCACAGCGCCCGCTTCGGCGAGATCGAGCAACGCGGCGCCGCACTGACGCCCAAGGGCCGCGCCCTGTACGATCGCTTGCTGAACGCCGCCCGGGACGAGCTCGGCGACTTCCCCAACGAGGGCAATGCCGCACGCTACAACGCGCTGATGACCCAGCATTTCAGCGAATTTCCTGACAGCCTCGACGGCATGCGGGAACAGGAACTGGCCTACTTCCGCTATTTCGCCACCGAACAGGGCTTGGCGGAGCGTCCCGGCGAGGCTTCGCTGGCCCAACTGCTGCGCGACGGCCATGTGAAAGCGGAGCCGCTGGTGTACGAAGATTTCCTGCCGGTGAGCGCGGCGGGGATCTTTCAGTCGAACCTGGGGGATGCGGCGCAGGCGCATTACGGCGAACACTCGAACCGTCAGGCCTTCGAGCAGGCGCTGGGCCGCACGACCATCGATGAACTGGCGCTGTATGCCGACACCCAGCGGCGTTCACTGGAGGCGTGCGCTGAGGCACTGGGTCTGAAACGTCTCTGAGGTCAGGTGGCCATGCTGCGCAAGAAGTTGCGCAATCATTCCGCAAAACGTCTGACACGGCACGCTGGAAGCCTTAAGCGACGCGGCCTCCAGCCGAGTGCGCAAGAAGTTGCGCAGCACTGCGCAACTTCTTGCGCACTTTCCCAAGGATTTCGCCGGCCTGATCGGACACCATCTAGAGAAACCCATATAAAACACTGATTTATATGGGTTTTTCATTTCTGGCACGTTCCTTGATAACAGTCAGGCACCCACCGGGCGATTCCGCCTCCCGGGCACCCTAACTCAATCCGCAAGGAGCACCTCCCAT
>NZ_NEIP01000003.1:0-373719 GCF_002112745.1 Pseudomonas sp. B7(2017)
TGTTGATGTCCACATGGGGCTGGGCTCTGGCCGCACGCTCGGCCTGAGCAGCCTGGTCAACCATGGCCAGTTTTTCGGCGCTCATGGGGCGAGGTCCTTGTCAGTCAGTGACGGCTGCGTCAATGCGCTGTTGAGGTTGTCCAGCCGCTGACGGGGTGTTAAGCCGGACTCAACGTGGATGCGGCAGGAGGTGCCGGAGTCTTCGGTGCTGCTGAAGGCCAGCACCCTGGAGTCGTGACGGAAAGGGGGAATCCGCAACGCGAAGTGCGCCGCGTCGGACGGCCGATACATACGCTTATCCTTGCGCAATGAGGAAAGGAGCGCGATGTCCAAACCCTCCATGGTTCGTGCTCGCGAGAATGGGCGGGCACGCTACCAAGGCCAAAAACGGATAGATGTAGGGATAATCTCCAAGTTTTGAAGGACGCTTCCGGTACGAGGATCCGCTGTTCAACAAGCGCAAAAAAAGCCGCGATCATGTCGCGGCTACTTTTCATGAACGCCCGTTCAGTCCCGGGCCAGCGCCTCGATCGGGTCGAGCCGGGACGCGTTGCGCGCCGGGACGAAGCCGAAGACGATGCCGATCAGGCTCGAACAGACCACGGCGGTGAGCACCGCCAAAGGCGAGAACACCATCTCCCATTCCTTGATGAACACCGAGAACAGGTGGCCGATGGCGTAGCTCAGGGCGATGCCGACGGCGCCGCCGAGCAGGCAGACCATCACCGCCTCCACCAGGAACTGCTGACGGATGTCCGACTGCCGGGCGCCGACGGCCATGCGGATGCCGATCTCGCGGGTGCGCTCGGTGACCGACACCAGCATGATGTTCATCACGCCGATGCCGCCCACCACCAGGGAAATCACCGCGATCAGCGACAGCAGCAAGGCCAGCGAGCGGCTGGTCTTCTCCACGGTCTGCATGACGCTGTCGAGGTTGTTGGTGAAGAAGTCCTTGGTGCCGTGGCGCTGCAGCATCAGTTTGGTGACGTTGTCCTCCACCACTTTGCTCGGCTGGCCGTCCTTGATGCGCACGCTGATGCTGTCCAGGTAGCGCTGGCCCAGCAGGCGCCCGGCGGCGGTCTCGTAAGGCACCCAGACGTTGAGGGTCTTGCTGGCGAACAGGTTGCGGTTCTCCGCCGCCACGCCGATCACCGTGCACGGCAGGTTGCCGATCAGGATCACCTGCCCCAGCGGATCGACGCCTTCGCCGAACAGCCGGTGGCGGGTGTTGTAGTCGATCACCACCATCTGCGCCTGGCGCCGGGCATCGCTGTCGCTGAACGGGATGCCCGCCTCCATCTTGATCCCGCGCACCTGGAAGTACTGGTGGCTGACGCCGTTGACCTGGGCATCGACATCGATGTTGCGGTAGCGCAGCAACTGGTTGCGCCCCACCACCGGGGTGGCGCTGTCGACGTAGTACAGCCCGTTGAGCGCTGTCACGTCGGCGGGCACCAGGGTTTCGATGGCGCCTGAGCGGCTGTCGCCGAAACTGGCGCCGGGGTAGATGTCGATGGTGTTGCTGCCGATGGCCTGGATGTCGTTGAGCACATAGCGCTTGGCGCCCTCGCCGATGGCCGAGATCGACACCACCGAGGTGATGCCGATGACGATGCCGAGCATGGTCAGCAAGGTGCGCATGCGGTGCGAGATCAGCGCGACCCAGGCCATGTTGAACGCTTCCTTGAACAGCCCCAGGCTCGCCACCAGGCGCCTTGTGGTGCCGGGCCTGGGCGCGGCGGCGGTGTCGTTGGGCAGCGCGTCGGTGGCGCGTTCGTTGCGCCGGTCGCTGAGGATCTGGCCGTCGCTGACTTCGATGATCCGCTCGGCGTTGGCGGCGACCTTCGGGTCGTGGGTCACCAGGATCACCGTGTGCCCGGCGGCGTGCAGCTCCAGCAGGATGCGCATCACTTCCTTGCCGCTGGCGGTGTCGAGGGCGCCGGTGGGTTCGTCGGCGAGGATCACTTCGCCGCCGTTCATCAAGGCGCGGGCGATGCTCACCCGCTGCTGCTGGCCGCCGGAGAGCTGGCTGGGCCGATGGGTCAGATGGCCGTCCAGCCCCAGCCGCGCCAGCAGCTCCTTGGCCCGGGCATGGCGCTGCGGTTCCGGGGTGCCGGCGTAGATCGCCGGCATCTCGACGTTGTGCACCGCGCTCAGGTGCGGCAGCAGGTGGTAACGCTGGAAGATGAAACCGAAATGGTCGCGGCGCAGTTCGGCCAGGGCCTGGTTGTCCAGGTCGCGGGTTTCCTGGCCGTTGATCTTGTAGCTGCCGGCGGTGGCGTAGTCGAGGCAGCCGAGCAGGTTCATCAGGGTCGACTTGCCGGAGCCCGAGGCGCCGATGATCGCGACCATTTCCCCGGCCTCGATGGTCAGGCTGATGTCGTTCAGCGCCAGGAACTCGCGGTCGCCGGCGGTGAAGCTGCGGCGGATGCCGCTCAGTTGCAGCAACGGTTCGGTCATGCTCACGCCCCTGCCGTGCGGGTCACCGGATCGCCGATCACCACCCGGTCGCCTTCGGTCAGGCCCTGGTTGATCTGCACCTTGACGTTGTTGTTGATGCCGGTCTGCACGTTGCGCGCCTGGGCATGGCCCTTGGCGTCCAGCACCCGCACCGGGAAGCTGCCGTCGGCGTTGCGCGGCCCCAGCGCGGCCACCGGCACGGTCAGCACCGACTTGGCGGTGTCGAGCACCACCCGCACCTGGGCGGTCATGGCGATGCGCAGGCGGTGGTCGGGGTTGGGCACGTCGAACAGGGCGTTGTAGAACACCGCCGTGTTCTGCTTCGGCGTGCCGGCCGGCGGGGTTTCAAGGAAGTTCTGTGGCGCCGGCTCGGTGCCGCGCAGCTTGCCGTAATAGCGCTTGTCCTCGCCGAGGATGGTGAAATACACCTCCTGCCCCGGCGCGATGTGGATCACGTCGGCCTCCGACACCTGGGCCTTGACCGTCATGGTGTCCAGGTCCGCGAGCTTGAGCAGCACCGGCGCCAACTGATTGGCGATCACGGTCTGGCCTTCCTGGGTGACGATGCCCACCACGTCGCCGTCGATGGGCGCGACGATCCGGGTGTAGGCCAGGTTGACCTTGGCCGTGTCGATCTGGATGTGCGCGCTCTTGATCTGCGCATCCAGCGCCAGCAGGTTGGCGGCCTGCACTTCGTAGTTCGACTGCGCGGTCTCGAAGTCCTGCCGCGAGATCGACGCGTCGTCCTGCAGGTCCCGGTAGCGCTCGTAGATCGCTTTGGTCTGCTTGAGCTGGGCCTGGGTCGCCCGGCGCTGGGCCTGCAGGTTCTCTTCATCGACCAGGGCCTGGCGCAGGGTGTTCTGCAGCACCAGCGGATCGATCTCCGCCAGCCACTGGCCCTTCTTCACCTTGTCGCCGACCTTGACCTTGAGCGACTTCAGTTGCCCCGAGACCTGGGCGCCGACGTCCACCTGGCGGATGCCCTCCAGCAGACCGGTGGCCAGCACCGCGTTTTCAATGTCACCGCGTTCCACCGTGGCGGTCAGGTACTGCGGCGCCTCGGCCGGTGCCTGCACCGTGTAGAACACCAGCCCGGCCACCAGCGTCAGCGCCACGGCCAGACCGACTTTGCGCAACTTCGACTGTTCCATAAATGACCACAATTCCGTTCAGGGTTGGGCCCGGTCGGTGACCGGGCCCGGTTGGAGAAACACCGCTCAGGACAGCACCTGCCCCGCCGGCACGGTCAGCCCGTCATGCCACCACGCCGCGAGACTGAAGACGTTGGGCGCCTTGAGGATCGTGAAGTGGTTGCCCGGCCCGTACCACACCGCCAGGTCCGTGGCCTGCCGCCGCCAGCCCTCGACCATCGCCGCCTGCTCGCGCTGGTTGCCCGCCGCGTCCAGGGTCGGGTCGTCCACCAGCGCCAGCCGCAGCGGCCCGGTGTAGGCCAGCGCCGGTCGGTAGACCGTGCGCAGCGCCGTGGCGAAGGTGCGCACCGGGCCGTCCATGGCCTGGGGCGAGGAACGCTCGGAAAGAATTCCCGCGCGCACCATGCCCCTATGCAACAGGCGCATCTGAGTGTCCCCGTCGGCCTCGGCGAAGGCCGGCGGGTCGATGCCCAGGGACTTGCCGCTGGCCAACTGCAGCGACTCGACCAGCCGCTGCAACGCCGCCGTGGCGGTGTACGGCTTGCCCGCCACGCCGTTGCCGCCGGGGGACTCGCTGTCGATCAGGCTCAGGGACGCCACCTCGCGGCCCTGGGCTTGCAACAGCGCCGCCATGGCGTACGCCACCCAGCCGCCGAACGAGTGGCCGATCAGGTGTACCGGCCCCTGTGGGTAGAGCTGCCCGAGGGCCTGCACATAGAACGCGGCGGCCGCCTCGACCCGGCTGTGCGGCACCGTCACGCCGTCGAGGCCACGGGGCTGCAAGCCGAAGATCGGCCACTCCGGCCCCAGCGCCTCGGTGAGGTGGACGAAACCGATGACGTTGTCCCCCGCCCCCGGCACGCAGAAGATCGGCGCGTGGCCGGGGTGGCCGCTCTGGATGGTGAGCAACGGCTGGTAGCTGGCCGGTTCCGGCGCGGCCGCCGCCTCCAGCGCCTGAGTGAGGGCATGCCCCATCGCCTGGACAAGGGGCGGTTTCATCAGAGTGCGGTGATCGCCGGGCACGTCGATGCAGCGCAGCAGGTCTTGCGGCACATGCCCGCCCCAACCGCGCAGCGGGTCGGGCTGTTCCTGCCCGGGCATCAAGTCCTGCGCCCGGAACAGGTGCACGGCCTGGCTGGCCGGGCTCACCCGGTAGTGCTCCAGCGCCTGCCCATGGGCCGCCTCACGGTCGAAGTAGTGCCAGGCGTCGGTGACCCCGGCCGCCGAAAGTTCAGGGTCCGACAACTGCTGATCGCGGCAACGCGCGAACAGCTCATTGAAGTCGAGCCGTTCGATCTCGGCCTCCAGCAACGCCACTTGCGCGAGCGCCGCTTCGCCCTCCTCGCCACGGTCCAGGGAATAGGCACGGCAGTGTTGCAGCAACTGGTGCCTGTCCAGGTGTTCGCCGGTCCAGCGCGACTTGTCCTGGTGGGCGGGGTGCGGCGCGTAGGTGTCGATCAGGCCGACGAAGGCCACCGGCTCGTCCATGCCGATCAGTTGCTGGGCGATTTCGTACGACAGCAGCCCGCCGAACGACCAACCGGCCAAGCGGTACGGCCCATGGGGCTGAACCGAACGCATGATGCCGATCATCCTCGCCGCCATGCATTCCACTGTACGCAGCTGCGGTTGGCCGAGGGTGACGCCGGGCAGGCCGTAGACCGGGAAGTCGCCGCCGATGTGCAGGGCCAGCGCCGGGAAGTACATCTCCCGGCCGCTGAACTCGTGCACCAGGAACAGCGGCGTGCCCTGGTCGCCGGGACGCACCACGATCAGGCCGTCAGGCTGTTGCTCGCCCTCCTGGCGCCCGGCAAGCCGCGTGCACACCCCTTCCACGGTCGGGGACTGGAACAGCTCGGCCAGCGTCACCGCAAGGCCGGCTTGTTTCATCTGATTGATCAAACGGATCGCCAGCAGCGAATGCCCGCCCAGTTCGAAGAAGCTGTCGTGGCGGCCGACCCGGCCGATGTCGAGCAGCTCGGCCCAGATCTGCGCTACCGCCTGTTCGGTCTCGCCTTGCGGCGCGACGTAAGGACGGTCGCGCAGCACTTCGGCATCCGGCGCCGGCAGGGCCTGGCGGTCGACCTTGCCGTTGGGCGACAGCGGCAAGGCGTCCAGCGGCACGAAGGCCCCCGGTGCCATGTACTCCGGCAGCCGCTGCGTGATGTGCGCCCGCAGCGCCTCCGCGGTCGGCATTTCGCTGCCGGTGCGCAGGGTGAAATAGGCCACCAGCCGCTCGTCGCGCATCAGCACCACTGCCGTCCGCAGCGCGGGGTGCTCGATCAGCCGCGCTTCGATTTCGCCCAACTCCAGACGCAGGCCGTGCAGCTTGACCTGGAAGTCGTTGCGCCCCAGGAACTCCAGGTTGCCGTCGGTGCGGTAGCGCACCAGGTCCCCCGTGCGGTACAGGCGGTCGCCGGCCACGAACGGGCTGTCGATGAACCGCTCGGCCTGCAGCTGCGGCAGGTTCATGTAGCCCCGCGCGCCCCCCACGCCGCCGATGTGCAGTTGACCGCTGACACCCAAGGGCACCGGCAAGTCATTGGCATCGAGGACATACAGGCGGGTGTTGCAGATGGCCTTGCCGATCGGCAGCTCGGACTCCGGCACCGGCCGATCCGGCTCCAGCGTCCAGGCCGTGCTGTCGACCGTCGCCTCGGTCGGCCCGTAGACGTTGTGCAAGCGCACCCACGGCAGGCGCCGGCGCACCGCACGGGCCAGCGCGGCGGTGAGTTCCCCGCCGCCGCAGAACACGTCGGTGAGGCTGGTGCACTGGCCGGCCTCCTCCAGTTCGAGGAACTGCTCCAGCAACGCCGGCACGAACTTGACCACGGTGATCTGCCGCTCACGGATCACCCGCGCCAGATAGGCCGGATCCCGGTGGCCGTCGGGCCGCGCGAGCTCCAGCCGCACGCCGCTGGTGAGGGGCCAGAAGAACTCCCACACCGACCCGTCGAAACTGAACGGTGCCTTTTGCAGCAGCGCGGCGGACGCCGTCGGCGGGCAGATCTGCGAGCCCCAGTGCACCAGGTTGCACAGGCCTCGGTGTTGCAGCATGACGCCCTTCGGCGTACCGGTGGAGCCTGAGGTGTAGATCATGTAGGCCAGGTGGCCGGCACTCAGGCCCGGCACCGGAACATCATGGGCCGGGGCATCCTGCCAAGTGCAGCGGTCGAAGTCGATCAACAGGCTGTCGGCCCCGTCGAACAGCGGCCGAGTGGCCGGGTGCACCAGCACCGCCACCGGCGCGCTGTCCTTGAGCATGTAGGCCAGCCGGTCCGCCGGGTACCCCGGATCCAGCGGCACATAGGCGCCGCCGGCCTTGAGGATGGCCAGCAAGCCCACCACCAGGTCCAGCCCGCGCTCGACGCAGATCGCCACCCGCGCATCCGGCTGCACGCCTTGGCTGCGCAGGTGATGAGCGAGGCGGTTGGCCTGGGCATTGAGCTCGCGGTAGGTCAGGCGCTGCGGCCCCGCCGCGACTGCCACCGCATCTGGCGTGCGCGACACTTGCGCCTGGAACAGCTCATGCACGGTTTGCTCCAGGTCATAAGCGGTTTCGGTGGCGTTGAACTCGCCGAGTACGCGTTGCCGTTCCTGCGGCCCCAACAGGTCCACCCGATCCAGCACGGCCTGGTCATCCTCGACCATGGCCTGCAACAGACGCTTGAAGTAGCCGACAAAGCGTTGCACCGTCGCTTCGTCGAACAGCGCCGTGGCGTAGGTCAACGCACCGCGGACGCCGTCCGGCGTCTCGCCCAGCCGCATCGACAGGTCGAACTTCACGAAGCGGCTCGGCTCGGCAATGCCTTCGAGGGTCAGCTCGCCCAACGCCAAGGCCGGCGCCATGCTGCTGTCCCAGCCCAGCAAGGTCTGGAACAGCGGGCTGTGCGACAGGCTGCGCACCGGCCGGGTGACCTCCACCACTTGCTCGAACGGCAAATCCTGGTGGGCCTGGGCCTCCAGCGTGCACGCCTTGACCCGCGCCAGCAGCGCAGCGCCGCTCAGGCCCCCGGAGGTGTCGATGCGCAGCGCCAGGGTGTTGACGAACATGCCGATCAAGCCTTCGATCTCGGCCCGGATGCGGTTGGCCACCGGTGAGCCCACCACCACCTCGGACTGGCCCGAGAGCCGGGTCATCAGCACCGCCCAGGTGCCCATCATCACCATGTACGGGGTCACGCCGTGGCGCTGGCACAGTGCCTTGAGCCCGGCGCTCAAGCCGGCGTCGAACCAGACCTCCACACTGCCGCCGGCATGGTCCTGACGGGCCGGGCGCGGCCGGTCGGTGGGCAGGGTCAGCAGGGTCGGCGCACCGGCCAGGGCTTGCTGCCAGTAGTCGCTCTGGCGCTGCAGCACCTCGCCGCTGAGCCAGCGCCGTTGCCACACCGCGTAGTCGCTGTATTGCAGCGCCAACGGCGGCAACGGGTCGGCCTCGCCGCGGCTGAAGGCCTGATACAGCGCCGTCAGCTCGCGGGTCAGTACCCCCATGGACCAGCCGTCGGAGATGATGTGGTGCATCGTCAACAGCAGCACATGATGGTCGTCCGCCATGCGCAGCAACCGTCCGCGGATCAGCGGATCGTCCTGCAGGCTGAACGGCTCGCGCGCCTCTCTCTCGATCCGCACCTGCAGAACGTGTTCAGGCCGCTCGACGTGCCGCAGGTCCTCGACCTGCAGCAACAGGCCGCTGTCGTCCGGCATGATCAGCACTTGAGGCCCGTCGTTGACGGCCGCGAAGCGGCTGCGCAAGGTCTCGTGGCGGGCGACGATCCGCGCCAATGAGCGCTGCAGCGCGTCTTCGTCGAAACGCCCGCGCAGGCGCAGGGCAAACGGAACGTTGTAGGCGGTGTTGCCACCTTCCATCTGCGCCAGGAACCACAGCCGCTGCTGGGCGAACGACAGCGGCAGCGCCTGGTCGCGCGGCGCCGGCACGATGTCCGGCAGCGTGCTGCGGCCCGAACGGGACAGCACCTCGGCCACGGCCGCCAGCTCTGCGTTGGCGAACAGGTCGCTCAACGCCAGTTCCACGCCCAGCCGCTGGCGCACCTGGGACACCATGCGCATCGCCAGCAGCGAATGCCCGCCCAGTTCGAAGAAGTGGTCGTGACGCCCCACCCGCTCCACTTGCAGCACCTCGGCCCACACCTGCGCCAGGGTCTGCTCCAGCGCCGTGGCCGGCGCCTCGTAGGCGCAGGTCAGCAGCGCGTCCTGTTCGGGGGCCGGCAAGGCCTTGCGGTCGACCTTGCCGTTGTTGTTCAGCGGCAAGGCGTCGAGCCGCACCCAGGCCGACGGCACCATGTAGTCCGGCAGCCGCGCCTGCAACTGCGCGCGCAGGCCGGCGCTGTCCACGGACGCGTCATCGGCCGAGTAGTACGCCACCAGGCGCAGCGGCTCCTGGCCGTCACGACGGGCCAGCACCACCGCTTCCTTGAGCCCGGCGCAACCGAGCAGGCGGTTTTCGATTTCCCCCAATTCAATGCGGAAGCCGCGCACCTTCACTTGATCGTCGTTGCGCCCCAGGCACTCCAGTTGACCCGGCGCGATCCAGCGCGCCAGGTCGCCGGTGCGGTAGAGCAAGGCGCCCGGGTGGTCGCAGAACGGATCCTTGAGGAACTTCTCGGCCGTCAGGTCGGGGCGGTTCAGGTAACCCATCGCCACGCCCTGCCCGCCGATGTACAGCTCGCCGGTCACGCCGAAAGGCACCGGCTGCTGCCGCGCATCGAGGACGTACACCTGGGTGTTGGAGATCGGGCCGCCGATGGACACGCTCTCGGCGTCGGTCGCCACCTCCTGCACCTCGAAGGTCGTGGCGTAGGTGGTGGTTTCGGTGGGGCCGTAGCAATGCACGATGCGCAGGTCCGGCGCCTCGGCCCGCAGACGGCGGAACGCCGCCGGGTCGCCGCGCTCGCCGCCGCACAGCAGGATGCGCAGGCCTTTGAGCGCCTGCGGAATCAGCTGCACGTACTGGTTGAACAGCGCGGTGGTGACGAACAGCACCGTCACCCCGCTTTCGGCCAGCTCACGGCCGAACAGCGCCGGATCGAGCAGCGTGCGGTGGTCGATCACCACCACCCGGCCGCCGTTGAGCAGCGGGCCCCAGACGTCCATGGTGCTGGCGTCGAACGCCGGGTTGGAGGCGAACGCCACCCGGTCCTGCGGGTTGAAGTCGGCGTAGCCGTTGTTGATCGCCAACCGGCCGATGGCCCGGTGCGGCACCATCACGCCTTTCGGCGCGCCAGTGGAGCCGGAGGTGTACATGATGTACGCCAGGGATTCGGACGACTGCGGCAGGTTCGGGTCGTGCGTCGGTTGCCCGTCCAGCGCCAGGGTGTCCAGGTCGATGCGGAGCACCGGGTGGTCGGCCTCTTCGCCGCTGAAGGTCAACAGCAGCATCGCTTCGCAGTCCTGCACCATGAACGCCTGGCGCTCGGCCGGGGCGTTGATGTCCAGCGGCACGTAGGCCGCCGCGCATTTGCTGATCGCCAGTTGCGCCGCCAGCAGGTCGAGCGAACGCGGCAGCAGGATCGCCACGTTGTCGCCCGGCTCCACGCCGTGCTCGATCAGGTGATGGGCCAGACGGTTGGCCCATCGGTTCAGCTCGGCGTAGGTCACCGAGGCCGCGCCATGCACCGCCGCCACGGCGTGCGGGTGTTCCTCGGCCTGCCACTCGAACAGACGGTGCACGGTCAGGGCCGCCGGGTATTTGCGGAACGTGGCGTTGAATTCCGACAGCAAGCGCGTGCGCTCGGTGTCCGGCAGGATCGAGAGCCGGTCGAGCTGCAGTTGCGGCGTCTGTTCCAGCGCCTGCACCAGGTTGCCCACCGCCTGGAGCATGTACCGGCAGATCCGCTCGGCTTCGATCCCGGCGGCCGTCAGGGCCGTGAGGCTGAAGTCCTCGCCCAGGTCATCGACGCTCAGGCTCAGGCGGTAGCTGCTGTGCTCCTCGGCATTGAGCAGTTGCATGCCCTCCCACGCGGCACCGGTCTCGGCGGACGGCGCGGCCGCCGCACCGCTGTGGCGGTAATTGAGCAACGCATTGAACAGCGGCGCGCCGGAAGCGATGCCGCTGCACCGCTGCGCCAGCGCCAATGACGCTTGTTCGTGGCGCAACAGGCGATTGAGCCGCTCATGGACGGCCAATACCCCGTCCTTCACCGTCTGCCCGGTCATCTCGACCCGCAGCGGCAGCGTGTTGATGAACACCCCCAGCGCCCGCTCGACGCCTTCGCCGCCGTTCAGCCGCCCCAGCAGGACCGTGCCGAACACCACGTCGTCGCGGCCCGACAGTTGCCCCAGCACCTGGGCCCACGCCAGGTGCATCAGGCTCGCGGCGCTGACGCCCAGTTGCCTGGCCTGGGTTCTGACCCGGAGGCTGAGGCCGCGATCCAGCGACTGTTGCGAATGGCCGGTGCAGAGGTCGTCTGCCGTGCCCTGGCCGAACGGCACGGTCGGCTCGTCGACATCGCCGAGCATCTCGCTGAAGAACGCCAAGTGCTCCTGCTCGCCCAACCCCAGACGGGTCTGGGCCACGTGGTTGCGGTACGGCACCGGTGCCGGCAGTTGCTCCACCCGGTCGAGCAGCACGGCGTTCATCTCGTGCTGCAGCACTTGCAGCGCCACGTGGTCCATCACCAGGTGATGGAACAGCAGCAACGCCACCACGCGCCGGTTGTCCGCGTCCCAGGCATGCACCACCCGCATCAGCGGCGCCTGATCGACGGCCATGCGGTAGTGCCCGACATCGAAGCGCGCGCGCAGCTGCGCCAGTGCGTCACCGCCGCCGATGTCCAGCGCTTCGCACACCAACGGTGCCCGGCGCCAGACCACTTGCACCGGCTCGTCCAGCCCTTCGTGGAACAGCGACGTGCGCAGGATGTCGTGACGCTCGATCACCCGTTGCAACGTCTCGACGAACGTATTCAGGCGTTGTTCGTCGGCAAACGCGAACTGCGCCTGCAGCACGTACGGATCGCCCTGGGTGGCCGACAGGTGATGGAACAGGATCCCGGCCTGCAGCGGCGCCAACGGGTAGATGTCCTGCACGTTGGCCGCACCGCCCGGAATGCTGGCGATGATGCGGTCGATGGCGGCCTGATCGAGCGCAACCAGCGGCAGCAGCTCAGGGGTGATCCGCCGGCAGTCCGGCGTGATGCGGTTGGCCGGCACCTCGACCTCCGGCGCGCTGCTCACGGCGGCGGCCAGTGCGGCGAGGGTCGGCTGGCTGAACAGCGCATGCACGTCCACCGCCAGCCCGGCACGGCGCATGCGCGCCGCCAGGTTGACCGCCAGCAGCGAGTGGCCGCCCAGTTCGAAGAAGTGGTCGTGGCGCCCCACCCGCTCGACGTTGAGCAGTTCGCACCACAACCGCGCGAGGGTGATTTCCGTCTCGCCGACCGGGGCTTCGTACTCGCGCACGATCACCGAAGCCTGATCCGGCGCCGGCAACGCGCTGCGGTCGACCTTGCCGTTGGGGCTCAGCGGCCAGGCGTCGAGCCGCACCCACGCCGACGGCACCATGTAGGCCGGCAGGCGGGCGTGCAGATGCGCATGCAGGCTCTCGATGGCAGGCGCGTGTTCGCCGACGGTGTAGTACGCGATCAGCCGCACGTCGCCCGGCGCGTCTTCGCGGGCCAGCACCAACGCCTCGCGCACGCCTTCGGCTTGCAGCAGGCAAGCCTGGATTTCGCCTAGCTCGATGCGCAGGCCGCGGATCTTCACTTGGTCGTCGTTGCGCCCCAGGTACTCGATGTTGCCGTCGGCCCGGTGACGGGCCAGGTCGCCGGAGCGGTAGATCCGTGCGTCGGCCTGCTCACTGAACGGATCCTTGAGGAAACGTTCCGCCGTCAGGTCCGCACGGTTGAAGTAGCCCCGAGCGACTTGCACGCCGCCGATGCACAGCTCGCCGACCGCACCGCGCGGCACCGGTCGGCCGTGGCCATCGAGAAGGTACACGCGGGTGCTGCTGACCGGTTTGCCGATCGGCGGCGCGCCTTCCGGCAGCGCGGCGCCGGGCTCCAGCGTCCACACCGTGCTGTCCACCGTGGCCTCGGTCGGGCCGTAGACGTTGTGCAGCCGCACCTGCGGCAAGCGCTCGCGCACGCTGCGCACCAGCGCTTCGGTCAGCTCGCCGCCCCCGCAGACGATGTCGGTGAGGCTGGCGCACTGGCCGACCTGCTCCACGTCGAGGAACTGCTGCAGCAGCGCCGGCACGAACTGCACCACGCCGACCTGTCGCTCACGGATCACCTGCACCAGGTACGCCGGATCGCGGTGTCCCTCGGGGCTGGCGAGCACCAGGCGCATCCCGGCGGTCAGCGGCCAGAACAGCTCCCAGACCGAGGCGTCGAAACTGAACGGGGTCTTCTGCAACAGCGCATGGCCTTCGCCCTGCGGACACAGCTGCGCGCTCCAGTGCAGCAGGTTGTTCAGGCTGCGGTGCTCGACCATCACGCCTTTCGGCGTGCCGGTGGTGCCGGAGGTGTAGATCACGTAGGCCAGGTGTTGCGGGGTCAGGCCTTCGGCCGACAGGTTGTCGTCCGGTTGCGATGCCCAGACGGCCTTGTCCAGATCAACCACCTGGGCGGCGGATTCGCCGAGCACACTGCGGGTCGCGCCGTGCACCAGCACCGCCACCGGCGCGCTGTCCGCCAGCATGTAGGCCAGACGCTCCGCCGGGTACGCCGGATCCAGCGGCACGTAGGCGCCGCCGGCCTTGAGGATGGCCAGCAGGCCGACCAGCAGCTCGGGGCTGCGCTCGACGCAGATCGCCACCCGCGCATCCGGGCCCACGCCCAAACCGCGCAGGTGACGGGCCAGTCGGTTGGCCTGGTGGTTCAGCTCGGTGTAGTTCAGCGCTTGATCGCCGCTCTGCACGGCCACCGCAAGCGGTGTGCGCAATGCCTGGGCCTCGAACCGGCCATGAACGGTCCCGTCCGCCGCGACCGACGACGTGGTGGCATTGAAGTCGAGCAGCAGGATCCGTCGTTCGTCCTCAGACAGGATCTCCACCCGCTCAAGGATCGCCTGATCGTTGCCGACCATGGCCCGCAGCAGTTGCCGGAAGTAGCCGACAAAGCGCTGCACGGTCGCCTCGTCGAACAGCGCCGTGGCGTATTCGAGCGAACCGCCGATCACGCCCCGGGCCTCGCCCAGGGTCAGCGACAGGTCGAACTTGGCGACCGGGTTCTGACCGGCCAGCCCTTCCAGCGTCAACTCGCCCAACGCCAGGGCCGGCGCCACGCTGCTGTCCCAACCGAGCAGGGTCTGGAACAGCGGGCTGTGGGCCAGGCTGCGCTCCGGCTTGACGATATCCACCACCTGCTCGAACGGCAGGTCCTGATGGGCCTGGGCTTCCAGCGTGCGGGCCTTGACCTGGGCCAGCAGCGCCTCGGTGCTCAGCTCGCCCGAGGTGTCGATGCGCAGCGCCAGGGTGTTGACGAACATGCCGATCAGGCCTTCGATCTCGGCCCGGCTGCGGTTGGCCACCGGCGAGCCGATCACCACGTCCGTTTGGCCGGACAGGCGACCGAGCAGCATCGCCCAGGCGCTCATCATCACCATGTACAGGGTCACGCCGTGGCGTTGGCTCAGGGCCTTGAGCCCGGCGCTCAGGGGCGCGTCGAGAATCACCTCGACGCTGCCGCCGGCATATGCCTGACGGGCCGGCCGCGGACGGTCGGTGGGCAGCGAAAGCAGCGTCGGCGCACCGGCCAATGCCTGCTGCCAGTAGTCGCTCTGGCGTTGCAGCACTTCGCCGCTGAGCCAGCGGCGCTGCCACACGGCGTAATCGGTGTACTGCAAGGCCAGCGGCGGCAACGGATCGGGCTCGCCATGACTGAAGGCCTGGTACAGCGCCGTCAGCTCGCGGGTCAGTACCCCCATGGACCAGCCGTCGGAGATGATGTGGTGCATCGTCAACAGCAGCACATGATGGTCGTCCGCCATGCGCAGCAACCGTCCGCGGATCAGCGGATCGTCCTGCAGGCTGAACGGCTCGCGCGCCTCTCTCTCGATCCGCACCTGCAGAACGTGTTCAGGCCGCTCGACGTGCCGCAGGTCCTCGACCTGCAGCAACAGGCCGCTGTCGTCCGGCATGATCAGCACTTGAGGCCCGTCGTTGACGGCCGCGAAGCGGCTGCGCAAGGTCTCGTGGCGGGCGACGATCCGCGCCAATGAGCGCTGCAGCGCGTCTTCGTCGAAACGCCCGCGCAGGCGCAGGGCAAACGGAACGTTGTAGGCGGTGTTGCCACCTTCCATCTGCGCCAGGAACCACAGCCGCTGCTGGGCGAACGACAGCGGCAGCGCCTGGTCGCGAGGCGCCGGCACGATGTCCGGCAGCGTGCTGCGGCCCGCGCGGGACAGCACCTCGGCCACGGCGGCCAGTTCGGCGTTGGCGAACAGGTCGCTCAGTGCCAAATCCACGCCCAGCCGCTGACGCACCTGGGACACCATGCGCATCGCCAGCAGCGAATGCCCGCCCAGTTCGAAGAAGTGGTCGTGGCGCCCCACCCTTTCCACTTGCAGCACCTCGGCCCAGACCTGCGCCAATGCGTTCTCCAGCTCGCCCTGCGGCACCTCGTACTCGCGGGTGAACAGCGCGCTGCGCTCGGGTTTCGGCAAGGCCTTGCGGTCGAGCTTGCCGTTGGCGGTCAGCGGCAAGGCCTCCAGACGGACGAACGCGGAAGGCACCATGTATTCCGGCAGTTGGCTCAGCAGGTGCGTGCGCAGTTCGCCCACCTCCAGCGGCTCGACTTGTGCCTGGGCGGTGAAGTACGCCACCAGGCGCACTTGGCCGGGTTCATCCTCCCGGGCCAGCAGCACCGCTTCCTGGATGCCCGGCAGGTGGTTGAGGCGGTTCTCGATCTCGCCCAACTCGATGCGCACGCCGCGGATCTTCACCTGGTCGTCGTTGCGGCCCAGGTACTCGATGGAGCCGTCCTCGCGCCAGCGCGCCAGGTCGCCGGTGCGGTACATGCGGCCGGGGTTGAACGGGTCTTGCAGGAAGCGTTCTTCGGTCAGTTCCGGACGGTTGAGGTAGCCCCGGGCGACGCCGGCGCCGCCGACGTACAGCTCGCCGGCCACGCCGATCGGCACCGGACGCTGCTGTTCGTCGAGCAGGTACACCGTGGCGTTGGCCACCGGGCGGCCGATGTGCAACGTCTGCCCCGCCTCGATCAGGCCCGAAGTCGCGACCACCGTGGCCTCGGTCGGGCCGTAGTTGTTGATGACGTCGAAGGTCTGGCTGCGGCCGAACTGGCGCAGGCGGTCGCCGCCGATCAGCAGCGTGCGCAGGGTCGGGTGTTCCAGGTTCTGGCCGAAGGCGTACTCGGCCACCGGGGTCGGCAGGAAGCTGACGTCCAGCGGCTGCCCGCGCCACCAGCCGAGCAGCGCGTCGATGTCCTCGGTGCCGTCGTGGACCGGCGCCAGGTGCAGGGTCGCGCCCGCGCACAGCGCCGGCCAGACCTCCCAGGCCATGGCGTCGAAGCCGAAGCCGGCCAGGCTCGAAGTGTGACGGCCGGCGCACAGGTCGAACGCCGCGCAGTGCCAGTCGATCAGGTTGCCCAGGGTCTGGTGCTCGACCATCACGCCTTTCGGCAGGCCGGTGGAGCCGGAGGTGTAGATCACGTAGGCCAGGTGCCCGGGGGTGAGGCCTGGGATCTGCGGGTTGCCGGCGTCATGGCTTGGCCATTGCGCCAGATCGAGGTCGAGCACCGGCACCTCCAGCGCCGGCAGGCGTCCACGCAAACCGCTCTGGGTCAGCACGGCCACCGGGGCGCTGTCGCCGAGCAGGTACTCCAGGCGCTCGGCCGGGTGCGCCGGATCCACCGGCACGTAGCCGGCGCCGGCCTTGAGGATCGCCACCAGGCCGACCAAGGTGTCGAGGCCACGGCGGGCGACGATGGCCACGCGGTCGTCGGGGCGCACGCCCAGCCCGGTCAGGTGCCGGGCCAGGGCGTTGGCCCGACGGTTGAGGCCGGCGTAGGTCAGCTGTTCGCCGAGGAATGCGGCGGCCACGGCGTCGGGCCGTTGCGCGGCCTGGGCCTCGAAGCGTTGCTGGGTGGTGAGGCCTTGCGGGTAGTCGGCGGCGGTGGCGTTGAAGCCGAACAGCACTTGCTCACGCTCGGCCGTTGGCAACACCGACAGTTCATGGACGGGCAGATCCGGCGTCTGCTCCAGCGCCTGGACAAGGCCTTCCACGGCGCTATGCATGTAACCGCAGACCCGCTGCGGATCAAGTTGCGTGGAGGCCAGCAGCATCAGGCGGAAGGCGTCGCCGAAATCGTCGACGCTGAGCGTCAGCGGATAGTTGCTGCGTTCCTCGGCATGCAGGTTGGTGATGCCTTCCCAGGCCGTCTGCGCCTGAGCGTGCGCAGCTGCCGCGCCATGGCTGTGGCGGTAGTTGAACAACGCG
The DNA here is from genome assembly GCF_002112745.1 of Pseudomonas sp. B7(2017). NCBI lineage: Bacteria > Pseudomonadati > Pseudomonadota > Gammaproteobacteria > Pseudomonadales > Pseudomonadaceae > Pseudomonas > Pseudomonas sp. B7(2017). Next base: position 17,029 of record NZ_NEIP01000003.1, read on the forward strand.
CTGAACAACGGCGTCGGCGCGGCCACCTGGCTGCACCGCTGGGCCAGCGCCAGCGGCGCATGTTCGTGGCGCATCAGGGTGGTGAGGCGCGCGTGGGTCGCCTGGACGGCGGCGCGTACGCCCTGCCCGTCGATGTCCAGCCGCACCGGCAGCGTGTTGATGAAGATGCCCAGGGCCCGGTCAATGGCTTCGGCGCCTTGCAGGCGCCCCATCAGCACCGTGCCGAACACCACCGACGGCTTGCCGGTGAGCGTGGCCAGCACCTGTGCCCAGGCCAGGTGGAACAGGCTCGCCGCACTCACGCCGAGTTGCCGCGCCTGCGTGCGCAGGCGCTGCCCCAGCTCCGCCTCCACCGGCATGCCCAGCTCGGCGATGCCTTGACCGTCACCCTGCACGTCCTGCAAGCCGAACGGCAGCGTCGGTTCGTCGATGTCGCCGAGCATGTCGCGAAAGAACGCCTCATGTTCCGCTTCGCTGATGCCCAGCCGCGCCTGGGCCACGTAGTTGCGGAACGGCACCGGCCGCCCCAGCCGTGCGCCCTGCCCCGACAGGCACTCGCGCATCTCGTGGCTCACCACCTCCAGCGCCGAGTGGTCCATCGCCATGTGGTGGAACAGCAGCGTGGCGATGATGCGTTGCCCGGCGGTGTCTTGGGCATACGCCAGACGCACCATCGGCGCCCGGCTGACGTCCAGGCGGAAATGCCGTGGGTCAAAATGTTCATTCAATTGCGCCAGCGCATCGGCTTCGCCGTCCTGCGGCACGAATTCTTCCAGCGGCAGGTGCGCCCGGCGCCAGACCACTTGCAGCGGCGCGTCCAAACCTTCCCAGACCACGGCCGTGCGCAGGATGTCGTGGCGGTTGATCACGGTCTGCAAGGCCTGGGCGAACGCCTGGAAACGCTGCATGTCGGTGAACGCGAACTGCGCCTGCATCACGTAGGGATCGCCTTCGCCGCCGCTGACGTGGTGAAACAAAATGCCCTCCTGCAGCGGCGCCAGCGGGTAGATGTCCTGCACGTTTTCGGCGCCGCCCGGTACGTCGGCGACGAGGTGGTCGAGGGTGTCCTGGCTCAGCTCCGCCAGGGTGACCATCGCCGGGGTGATGCGGGTGGTGCCGGGGACGATGCCGTTGGCCGGCACCTCCACCTGGCCGTGTTTGGCGGCGGCATACCCGCCGGCCTTGATCAGCTCGATCAGCGCGGCCTTGTGCTCGCGCAGCAGCGCCAGCACCGCCGGATCGCTCAGGGCCTGCTTGTTGCCTTGCACCCGCAGTTGGTCGTCCGTGACCGCCAATTGGATGTCTTTCGCTTTGAGTGTCGCCAACAGTTCGATCAGGTTCACAGAACGATCTCCATTCTTTCCGTAATTGCCGCGTAACCGGCCAGGGTCGGGTGTTCGAACAGCGCCCTGACGTCGGCTTCCATGCCTTCTTGTCGCAACCGGCCGATCAGACTGACCGCCAGCAGCGAGTGCCCGCCCAATTCAAAGAAATGGTCGTGCCGGCCGATCCGCTCCACCTTGAGCAGTTCGGCCCACAGCCGCGCGAGGATGATTTCCGTCTCCCCCTGCGGGGCTTCGTATTCGCGGGTGATGACCGAGGTCTCATCCGGCGCCGGCAGTGCCCGGCGGTCAAGCTTGCCGTTGGGGCTCAGCGGCAACGCCTCCAGGTGCACGAACGCGGTCGGCACCATGTAGTCCGGCAAGCGGGCCAGCAGATGGCTGCGCAGGCTCGCGGCGTCTTGCCGCTCGCCGGTGCAGTAGGCCACCAGCCGCTTGTCTCCGGACGCCTCTTCGCGGATCAGCACCGCTGCCTCGCGCACGCCGTCGACCTGCTCCAGGCACGCCTGGATCTCGCCCGGTTCGATACGCAGCCCGCGCAGTTTCACTTGGTCGTCGTTGCGCCCCAGGTACTCAAGCTGGCCGTCGGCCCCGTACCGGACGATGTCGCCGGTGCGGTACATCCGGGCGCCCGGCCGGGCGCTGAACGGATCCTTGAGGAAACGCTCGCCGGTCAGCTCCGGTCGGTTCATGTACCCCCGGGCCACCTGCACCCCGCCGATGCACAGCTCGCCCGGCACCCCTTGCGGCACCGGTTGTTGCCCGGAGTCCAGGACGTACAGCAGGGTGTTGTCCACGGCACGGCCGATGGGCGGCGCGTGCTGCGGAGCGGGAGCGGACGGGTCCAGCGTCCACACCGTCGCATCCACCGTGGTTTCGGTCGGGCCGTAGACGTTGTGCAAACGCACCTGCGGCAGACGCTCGCGCACCTTGCGCGCCAGCGCGGCGCTCAGCTCGCCGCCGCCGCAGAACACATCGGTGAGGCAGGTGCACTGGCCGGCCTGCTCAAGTTCGATGAACTGCTGCAGCAGCACCGGCACGAACTGGATCACGCTGATGCGCTGCTCGATGACCAAACGCACGAGCTCGGCCGGGTCGCGGTGGTCGTCCGGGCCGGCCAGCACCAACCGCAGACCGGCGGTCAGCGGCCAGAAAAGCTCCCACACCGACGCGTCGAAACTGTACGGCGTCTTCTGCAACAGGGCGCCATCCACCGCCTGCGGGCAGTGCCGGGCGCTCCAGTGCACCAGGTTGACCAGGCTGCGGTGCTCGACCATCACGCCCTTCGGCCGCCCGGTGGTGCCGGAGGTGTAGATCACGTAGGCCAGGTTCGACGGGCTCAGGCCCGGCGCCGGCGGGGCCGTGTCCGGGTTGGCCTGCCAGGTGCAGCGGTCGAGGTCGACCTGCGCCACCCCGGTGCCCTCCAGCAAGGCGCGGGTGGCGCCGTGCATCAGCACGGCCACCGCTGCGCTGTCCTTGAGCATGTAGGCCAAGCGGTCCGCCGGGTAGCCCGGATCCAGCGGCACGTAGGCACCGCCGGCCTTGAGGATCGCCAGCAGGCCGACCACCATGTCCGGCCCGCGCTCGACGCAGATCGCCACACGCGAGTCCGGCCCGACGCCCAGGTTTTGCAGGTGATGGGCCAGGCGGTTGGCCTGCCCGTCCAGCTCGGCGTAGCTCAGGCGCTGCCCGCCGCACTGCACCGCCACGGCCAGCGGCGAACGTTGCGCCCGGGCCTCGAACAGCGCGTGGACGGTCCGCTCCAGGTCGTGGCCGATCTCGGCGGCGTTGAGGCCGGACAGCACCTGGCGGCGCTCCTCGTCCGGCAGCACCGCCAACCGGTTCAACGGTTGCTGCGGTGACTGCTCCAAGGCGTCGACCAGCGCCGTCAGCGCCTGCTGCATGTAGCCGCACACCTTCGCGGCGCCGATGCGGGCCGGTGTCATCGCCGTGAGCGTGAACCCGCTGCCCAGATCGTCGACACTCAGGCTCAACGGATAGTTGGTGCGTTCCTCGCTGGCCAGGACCTCGATGCCCTGCCAGGCCTCGCGGATGGCCTGTTGTCGCGCTTCGCTTTCGCCATGGCGATAGTTGAGCATTGCGCTGAACAGCGGCAACGTCGCGGCCACCCCGCTGCAACGCTGGGCCAGCGCCAGCGAAGCGTGCTCATGCCCCAGCAGGGCCGTGAGCCGGTCATGGGTCGCCTTGACCCCGGCCCGCACGCCGGTCTCGCCCAGGTCCACCCGCAGCGGCAAGGTGTTGATGAACATGCCCATTGCCCGGTCGGCGCCGCTGCCGCCCTGCATCCGGCCCAGCAGCACGGTGCCGAACACCACCCGCTCCTGGCCGGACGCTGCCCCCAGCACCCGCGCCCAAGCCAGATGGAACAGGCTGGCGGCGCTCACCCCGGCGAGCCGCGCCTGGCTGCGCAGGCGCAGGGCCAGCGCTTCAGGCAGCGCCCGGCTGGCTTCTTCGATGCGGTTGCCGTCACCGCGCACATCCTGCAAGCCGAACGGCAACGTAGGTTCGTCGATGTCGCCGAGCATGTCGCAAAAGAACGCTTCGTGCTCCTGCTCGCTGACGCCCAGACGGGTCTGGGCCACGTAGTTGCGGTAAGGCACCGAGGCCACAGGCACGCGGTCTTCGCCCCGCATGATGGCCTGCATTTCATGGCCTACCACGTCCAGCGCCGTGTGATCCATGGTCAGGTGATGGAACAGCAGCATCGCGGCGACCCGGCCATTGGCCGGATCCTGCGCATGCACCAGCCGGATGATCGGCGCCTGGCTGATGTCCAGGCGCACCTGCCGCGCATCGAACCGCGCCTGCAACTGCCCGGCCACGTCGCCCTGCGCCGGATCCGCCGTCACCTCTTCGAGCGACAGCGCGGCATGGCGCCAGACCACCTGCACCGGCGTCGCCAACCCCTGCCAGACCACGCCGGTACGCAGGATGTCGTGCCGTGCGATGACTTGATCGAGCGCTGCGGCGAAGGTCGCCAGCCGCACCGGGCTGTCGAACGCCATCTGCGATTGCAGCAGGTACGGGTCGCCCTCCACGGCGCTGAGGTGGTGATAGAGAATCCCCTCCTGCAACGGCGCCAGCGGGTAGATGTCCTGCACGTTGGCCGCACCGCCGGGCACCGTGGCGATCACCCGGTCGATGCTGTCTTGATCCAGCTCGATCAGGGTCAGCAGGTCCGGGGTGATGCGGGTGCAGCCGTCCGGGATACGGTTGGGCGGCACGGCCACTTCGCGCCCGCTGCCCACCGCCGCGGCCAGCGCCGCCAAGGTCGGCTGGCTGAACAGCACGCGCACGTCGGTGCTCAGGCCGATCTGGCGCATGCGCTCGATCAGGCTCACCGCCAGCAGCGAATGCCCGCCCAGTTCGAAGAAATGGTCGTGGCGGCCGACCTGCTCCACCTTCAGCACGTCCGCCCAGATCTGCGCCAGCGCGGTCTCGACCGGGCCCTGCGGCGCTTCGTAGCCACGGCTCAGCCAGGCGTCCGGCCCCGGCTCGGGCAAGGCCTTGCGGTCCAGCTTGCCGTTGGCGGTCAGCGGCAAGGCGTCGAGCCGCACATAGGCCGCCGGCACCAGCGCCTGCGGCAACAGGCTGTGCAGATGGCTGCGCAGTTCGTCGATGCCGACCGCTGCCTGGGCGGTGAACCACGCCAGCAGTTGCCCGTCGCGCACCAGCGCCACGGCCTCCTGCACCGCCGGATGGCGGGTCAGCGCCGCTTCGATTTCCCCCAGCTCGACCCGCACGCCGCGCAGCTTCACCTGATCGTCGTTGCGGCCCAGGTACTCGATGTTGCCGTCGGGCCGCCAGCGCGCCAGGTCGCCGGTGCGGTACATGCGCGCCTGGGGCTCATCGCTGAACGGGTCGTCGAGGAACCGTTCGGCCGTCAGCGGCGCCCGGTTCAGGTAACCCCGCGCTACCCCGGCGCCGGCCACGTACAGCTCGCCGGTCACGCCGACCGGCACCGGACGCTGCTGCTCGTCCAGCAGGTAGACCCGGGCGTTGGCCATCGGCTTGCCGATGTGCAGCGCGCCGCCCGCCTCCACCGGCCCGGAGGTGGCGACCACCGTGGCCTCGGTCGGGCCGTAGTTGTTGACCACCGCGAAGGTCTGTCCGCGGTTGAACTGGCGCAGGCGGTCGCCGCCGATCAGCAAGGTGCGCAAGGTCGGGTGCTGCAGTTCGCGGCTGAACGCGTACTCGGCCACCGGCGTCGGCAAGAAGCTCACCTGCAACGGCTGCGCCCGCCACCAGTCGAGCAGTTCGTCCAGGTGCTCATTGCCGATCGCGGCCGGCGGCAGGTGCAGGGTCGCGCCCATGCACAGCGCCGGCCAGACTTCCCAGGCCATGGCGTCGAAGCCGAACCCGGCGACGCTGGCGGTGTGGCTGCCGGCGTGCAGGTCGAAGGCTTCGGCGTGCCAGTGCACGAGGTTCTCCAGGGTCGCGTGCTCGACCATCACGCCCTTGGGCTGGCCGGTGGAGCCGGAGGTGTAGATCACGTAGGCCAGGTGCGCCGGGGTCAGGGTCGGCAGTTGCGGGTTGCTGTCCGGCTGCGCCTGCCAGTCGCCGGCGTCCAGGTTCACCGCCGGCAGTGGGCCGGTCAGGTGCAGGGTCGCAGCCTGCGCGAGCACCGCCACCGGGGCGCTGTCCTGCAACAGGTAAGCGATGCGCTCGGCCGGGTACGCCGGATCCACCGGCACATAGCCGGCGCCGGCCTTGAGGATCGCCAGCAGCCCCACCAGCATGTCCGGGCCGCGGTTCACGCAGATCGCGATGCGATCGTCCGGCCGCACGCCGAGACCGAGCAAATGATGGGCCAGGCGGTTGGCGCGGCGGTTGAGCTGAGCGTAAGTCAGTTGTTCCGCGCCTTGGATGACCGCAGGCGCCTGCGGGTCGCGCTCGGCCTGGGCCTCCACCAGGGCATGGATCGTCGCGCCCCGGGGATAGGCCGTCACCGGCGGGTTGAAGCCTTCCAGCAATTGAGCCTGCTCTTCGGTCGAGAGGATCGGCAGACAGTTCAGCGCCACCTCCGGCGACTGCTCCAGCGCGTCGACCAAGCGCTCCAGCGCCGTGTGCATGTAGGCGCAGATGCGCTGCGCGCCGATCCCGCCCGCCGCCAGCACCGTCAGGGCGAACCCTTCGCCCTGGTCATCGACGCTGAGGGTCAGCGGGTAGTTGCTGCGCTCTTCGCCGCCCAGCAGCTGCACGCCCTCCCAGATCCCTTCGCCGTCGCGGGCCTGGTGTTCGGCCGCGCTGTAGCGGTAGTTGAGCAGCGCGCTGAACAGCGGCGACGAGCCCGGCACGCCGCTGCAACGCTGGGCCAACGCCAGCGAGGCATGCTCATGGCCCAGCAGCGCGGTGAGCCGGCCATGCACGGCCCTGACCCCGTCGCGCACGCCTTGGCCGACGTCGACCCGCAACGGCAAGGTGTTGATGAACACCCCCAGCGTCCGGTCGGCGCCCTCGCCGCCCTGCATCCGGCCCATCAGCACGGTGCCGAACACCACGTCGCGCCGGTTGGCCAGCACGCCCACAACCTGCGCCCAGGCCAGGTGCATCAGGCTCGCGGCGCTCACGCCCAGTTGCCGCGCCTGGCCGCGCAGGCGAAGGCTCAGGCCGTCGTCCAGCGGTTGCTGGGCGTCCTCGATGTCGCGTCCGTCACCTTGCACATCGTGCAAACCGAAAGGCAGCGTCGGCTCGTCGATGTCGCCGAGCATGTCGCGGAAGAACGCCTCATGTTCCTGCTGGCCCGCGCCCAACCGGGCCTGGGCCACATAGTTGCGGTACGGCGTCGGCGCGGCCAGCGTGTCGGTGCGGTCGAACATGAACGCGCGCATTTCCTGGCCCACCACCTCCATGGCGGTGTGGTCGAGGATCAAGTGATGGAACAGCACGATCGCCACCACCCGCCGCTGCGCCGGATCCGCGGCGTAGACCATGCGCAGCAGCGGTGCGCGGCTCAGGTCGAAGCGGTGATGGCGGGCGTCGAAGCGTTGGTGCAGCTGTTCGAGGATGTCGCCGTCCGCAGGCGCCAGCGCCACGTGCTGCAACGCCAGGTCGGCATGGCGCCAGACCACTTGCTGCGGGCTCGGCAAGCCTTCCCAGACCACGCTGGTGCGCAGGATGTCGTGGCGGGCGATGACCTTCTGCAACGTCGCGGCGAAGGCATGCAGGCGCTCGACGCTGTCGAAGGCCATGCGCGACTGCAGCAGGTACGGGTCGCCCTCTTCGGCGCTGAGGTGGTGATAAAGGATGCCCTCTTGCAGCGGCGCCAGCGGGTAGATGTCCTGCACGTTGGCGGCACCGAACGGCACCGTGGCGACGATGCGGTCGATGGCGGCCTGATCCAGCTCGGTCAGGGTGAGCATGTCCGGGGTGATGTGCGTGCAGCCCTCGGGAATGCGGTTGGCCGGCACGTCGATCTCGCGCCCGCTGCCCACCGCAGCGGCCAGCGCCGCCAGGGTCGGCTGGCTGAACAGGGCGCGCACGTCGGTACTCAGGCCGATTCGGCGCATGCGTTCGATCAGGCTGACCGCCAGCAGCGAGTGGCCGCCCAGCTCAAAGAAATGGTCGTGCCGACCGACGCGCTCGACCTTGAGCAAACTCGCCCAGATCTGCGCCAGGGCGGTTTCGACCTCGCCCTGCGGGGCTTCGAAACCACGGCTGATCAGCGCCTCCCGGTCCGGCGCCGGCAAGGCCTTGCGGTCCAGCTTGCCGTTGGCGGTCAGCGGCCAGGCGTCCACCCGCACGAAGGCGGACGGGATCATGTAGTCCGGCAGTTGGCCTTGCAGGGCCGCGTGCAGTTCGGCGGCGGTCGGCGCCGAAGCGTTGTTGCCCGCGATGAACCACGCCACCAGGCGCTTGTCTCCCGGTTCGGCCTCACGCACCAGCACCACGGCTTCGCTGACGCCGGCGCAGGCGACGAGGCGGGTCTCGATCTCGCCGAGTTCGATGCGGAAACCGCGCAGCTTCACCTGATCGTCGTTGCGCCCCAGGCACTCCAGTTGGCCCGGCGCCATCCAGCGTGCAAGGTCGCCGGTGCGGTAGAGCAAGGCACCGGGCCGGTCGCTGAACGGATCCTTGAGGAATTTCTCGGCGGTCAGGTCCGGCCGGTTCAGGTAACCCAGCGCCACGCCGTCCCCACCGATGTACAGCTCACCGGTCGCGCCGCACGGCACCGGCTGCTGCCGGGCGTCGAGCACGTACACCTGGGTGTTGGAGATCGGCCCGCCGATGGACACGCTCTCGGCGTCCGCCGCCACGTCGCGCACCTCGAAGGTGGTCGCGTAAGTGGTGGTTTCGGTCGGTCCGTAGCAATGCACGATGCGCAGGTCCGGCGCCTCGGCCCGCAGACGGCGGAACACCGCCGGATCGCCGCGCTCGCCGCCGCACAGCAGGATGCGCAAGCCTTTGAGCGCCTGCGGGATCAGTTGCACGTACTGGTTGAACAGCGCGGTGGTGACGAACAGCACCGTCACCCCGGACGCCGTCAGCGCCCGGCCGAACGCCTGCGGATCGAGCAAGGTGCGGTGGTCGATCACCACCACCTGGCCGCCGTTGAGCAGCGCACCCCAGACGTCCATGGTGCTGGCGTCGAATGCCGGGTTGGAGGCGAACGCCACCCGGTCTTCGGCATTGAAGTCGGCATAGCCGTTGTTGATCACCAGCCGCGCGACGGCGCGGTGCGGCACCAGCACGCCTTTGGGGGTGCCGGTGGAGCCGGAGGTGTACATGATGTACGCCACCGATTCGGACGACTGGCGCAGCTCCGGGTTGTGCACCGGGTGATGGTCCAGCGCCAGGGTGTCGAGGTCGAGGCGCCACGGGGCATATTCGGCGGCCTCGTCGGTGCGGGTCAGCAGCATGACCGCCCGGCTGTCCTGCGCCATGAACGCCTGGCGCTCGGCCGGGGCGTTGATGTCCAGCGGCACGTACACCGCCGCGCATTTGCCGATCGCCAGTTGCGCCACCAACAGGTCCAGCGACCGGGGCAGCAGCGTCGCCACGCTGTGGCCCGGCTGCACGCCCAGTTCGATCAGGTAGTGGGCGAGCCGGTTGGCGCGCTGGTTGAGTTCGCGGTAGCTCAACTGCGCCTCGCCCTGCACCGCCGCCAGCGCATCCTGACGCAGCGCGGCCTGGGCTTCGAACAGGCGGTGGACGGTCTGCTTGCACGGGTATTCGCGGCCGGTCAGGTTGAAGCCGATCAGCAGCCGCTGGCGCTCGCCCGGCGACAGCCCCGACACCTGATGCAGCGGCTTGGCCGGGTCGTGCTCCAGTGCGTCGGCCAGCCCCAGCAGGGCCGTCTGCAGCAGGTGGCAGACCCGCGCCCCGTCCACGTCCGGCACGGCCTGCACCGTCAGGCGCAGCCCTTGGCCGAAGTCGTCGACGTTGACCGCCAGCGGGTAGTTGCTGCGCTCGCGGGAGCTGAGGACGTGGATGCCGTCCCAGTCCAGCGCCGGCGCCTGCGGCGCGCTGTGGCGGTAGTTGAGCAAGGTGCTGAACAGCGGCAACGCGCCCGGCACGCCGCTGCAACGCAGGGCCTGGGCCAGTGACGCCTGTTCATGGCCGAGCAGTTGCGCCAGCCGTTGATGGGTGGCACGCACGCCCTCTTCCACCGGCGCCGATCCGGCGCCGACCCGCAGCGGCAACGTGTTGATGAACATGCCCAGCGCCCGGTCGGCGCCCTCGCCGCCCTGCATCCGCCCGAGCAGCACGGTGCCGAACACTACGTCGTCGCGGCCGGACATCTGCGCCAGCACCTGGCCCCAGCCTTGGTGCACCAGGCTCGCCAGGCTGATGCCGAGCCGTCGGGCCTGCTCGCGCAGGCGTTCGACGAGGCTGTCGTCCAGGGCCATCTCGCTTTCGATGACGGTGCTGCCGTCGCCGTGCACGTCGTGCAGACCGAACGCCACGGTCGGCTCCTCGATGTCGCCGAGCATCTCGCGAAAGAACGCCTCGTGGGCCTCGGCCGCCGCGCCGAGCCGCGCCTGCGCCACGTAGTTGCGGTACTGCACCGCCGCCGGCCCTTGAGCGGCGCGGTCGTTGAGGGCATCGCCCATCTCCGTCACCAGCACCTCCAGGGCGGTGTGGTCGAGCACGATGTGATGCAGCAACAGGATGCCGACCCAGCGGTTGCGTTGCGGATCCTGGGTGTAGGCGAACCGCATCAGCGGCGCGCGCTCGAGATCCAGGCGATAGCGGCGCGGATCGAAGCGTGCCTGCATCTGGCGCAGGACATCGCCGTCCAGCGGATCGACATCGACCCGTTCCAGCGCCAGCGGCGCCTCGCGCCAGACCACTTGCACCGGCTCCTCAAGGCCTTCGCCGACCACGCTGGTGCGCAGGATGTCGTGACGGGCGATGACGCTGTTCAAGGCCCGCACGAACGCCTTGACCTGCGTCAGCGTATCGAAGGCGAACTGCGCCTGGAGCACGTACGGATCGCCGTCGGCGGTGGCCAGGTGGTGGTAGAGAATCCCGGCCTGCAGCGGGGCCAGGGCATAGATGTCCTGCACGTTGGCGACGCCGCCGGGCACGGTCTCGACGATGCGGTCGATGGCCGCCTGGTCCAGCGTGGCCAGCGGCAGCAGGTCCGGGGTGATGCGGGTGCAGCCAGGCTCGATGCGGTTGGCCGGCACGCTGACCGTCTGCGCCGCGCCCAGGGTCGCCGCCAGCGCAGCCACGCTCGGCTGGCCGAACAGCACGCGCACGTCGCAGTGCAGTTCCTGCTGGCGCATGCGTTCGATCAGCTTGACCGCCAGCAATGAATGGCCGCCCAGTTCGAAGAAGTTGTCATGCCGGCCGACCGAGTCCAGCCCCAGCACCGCCTGCCAGATCGCGGCGATGCGGGTCTCCGTTTCGCCGACCGGCGCTTCGAAGCCACGACGGGCGAAGGCCTCGCCGTCAGGCTGCGGCAACGCCTTGCGGTCCAGTTTGCCGTTGGCGGTCAGCGGGAAGGCGTCGAGCCGCACGAACGCGCTCGGCACCATGTAGTCGGCCAGCGACAGCAGCAGGCGGTCGCGCAGGTGCGCCGCGCTCGGCTCAAAGCCCTCGTCGGCCAGCCAGTACGCCACCAGGCGTGGCTCGCCGGGGCTGTCCTCGCGGGCGATCACCACCGCTTCGCGCACCCCGTCGCACTCGGCCAGGCGCGCTTCGATCTCACCCAGCTCGATGCGGAAACCGCGGATCTTCACCTGATCGTCGTTGCGCCCCAGGTATTCGAGGCTGCCGTCCGCCGCCCGGCGCGCCAGGTCGCCGGTCTTGTACAGGCGGGCCTCGGCGCGGTGGCTGAACGGGTCGGCGATGAAGCGTTCGGCCGTGAGGGTCTCTCGGTTCAGGTAGCCGCGGGCCACCCCAGCGCCGCCGACGTACAGTTCACCGGCCACACCCACCGGCAACGGTTCGCCGCGGGCGTCGAGCACATACAGTTGCAGGTCGGGGATGCGCACGCCGATGGGGCTGGCGCCGACCGATTGGGCGTCCGCCGCCTCCAGCGGCCGATAGGTCACGTGCACCGTGGTCTCGGTGATGCCGTACATGTTCACCAGCCGGGTGCCGGCGTTGCCGACCCGCGCGTACCAGGGCTTGAGCGAACCGGGCTCCAGCGCCTCACCGCCGAAGATCACCTCGCGCAGGGAATGCTGCAACGGGCTGCGGCCCTGGGCTGCGATCAGCTGGCGGAACGCGCTGGGCGTCTGGTTGAGCACCGTGACGCCGGCGCGGCACAGCAGCGCGTAGCACTCGTCCGGCGAACGGCTGATGCGCTGCGGCACCACCAGCAACTGCCCGCCGAACGCCAGCGCGCCCCAGATCTCCCAGACCGAAAAGTCGAAGGCAAAGGAATGGAACAGCGCCCAGACGTCCTTCGGGTTGAACTGGAACCAGTCGTGCGTCGCCGAAAACAGCCGGGCCACGTTGCGGTGCTCGACCATCACCCCTTTGGGCTGGCCGGTGGAGCCGGAGGTGTAGATCACGTAGGCCAGGTGCGCCGGCGTCAGCTCCGGGACCTGCGGGTCGAAGTCCGGTTCGGCCTGCAGGTCGTGGTCGTCGAGGTCGACCGACGGCGCCGTGGTTGCCCCCAGCCGGTCCCGTGTGCCGGCCTGCATCAGCACCGCCACAGGCGCGCTGTCTTTGAGGGTGAAGGCGATCCGCTCCAGCGGATAGGCGGGATCGATGGGGACATAACCGGCGCCGGCCTTGAGCACCGCCAGCAGGCCGACGATCATCTGCGGACCGCGTTCGACGCAGATCGCCACCCGGTCATCCGGGCGGATGCCCATGGCCAGCAGGCGGTGGGCCACCCGGTTGGCCTGGCGGTTGAGCCCGCCGTAGCTGTAGGTCTTGCCTTCGAACAGCAGCGCCACGGCCTGGGGCCGGCCCTGTGCGTGGGCTTCGAACTGCTGGTGGATCAGCGGCGTGTCGGGGAACATGCGCAACGGCGCGTTGACGCCATGCAGCAGGTATTCGCGCTCGGCGGCCGGCAGGATGTTCAGGCTGTGCAGCGGCGCCTGCGGGCGCTCCTGCAAGGCATCGGCCAGGCTCTCCAGCGCCGTGTGCAGGTAGCCGGCGATACGCTCGGCGCCCAGGGCTTCGTCGGCCAGCGCGGTGATGCGCAGGTCCTCGCCCAGATCGTCGATGTTGACGGTCAATGGGTAGTTGGTGCGTTCGCGGGCGCCCAGCACCTGCACGCCCGGCGCCAGGTCGATCACCTCGGCCACATCTTCGGCGCTGCTGTGGCGGTAGTTGAGCATGGCGCTGAACAGCGGCGTCGGCACCGCCACGGCGCTGCAGCGCTGGGCCAGCGCCAGCGGGGCCTGCTCATGGGCGAGCAGCGCGGTCAGGCGCCGATGGGTCGCCAGCACGCCGTCGCGCACGCTGCCGTCGCCGATATCCACCCGCAGCGGCAGGGTGTTGATGAACATGCCCAGGGCCTGCTCGACGCCGTCGCCCGCCTCCATCCGCCCCAGCAGCACGGTGCCGAACACCACCGCCGTGCGCCCGGACAACTGCCCCAGCACCCGCGCCAGCGCCAGGTGCATCAGGCTCGCCACGCTCACCCCCAACTGCCGGGCCTGCCCGCGCAGGCGCAGGCTCAGGTCGCTATCGAGCATGCGCCAGGCCTCTTCGATGCCTTGGCCGTCGCCCTGCACGTCGTGCAGGCCGCCGGGCAGCGTCGGCTCGTCGATGTCGGCGAGCATGTCGCGGAAGAAGGCCTCCTGCGCCGCCTCGTCCGCCTCCAGACGGGCCTTGGCCAGGTGATTGCGAAACGGTACGGCCGCCGCAACCTCTTCGCCGCGGCCGAGCAGGTGCGCCTGGATTTCCCGGCGCACCACGTCGAGGGCGACGTGATCCATGATCATGTGGTGAAACAGCAGCAGGGCCACCACCCGGCCGTTGGCCGGATCTTCGGCGAACGCCAGCCGCAGCAGCGGCGCCTGTTGCAGGTCGAGGCGGAAATGCCGCGGATCGTGCCGCGCCAGCAGTTGCGTCAGCACGTCCCCGCGCCCGTCCAGCGGCATTTCTTCGCAGACCAGCGGCGCCTCGCGCCACACCACTTGCAGCGGTTCGTCCAGGCGCTCCCAGACGAAAGATGTGCGCAGGATGTCGTGGCGGCCGATCACCCAACGCAGCGCGTCGGCGAACGCTTCCAGCCGCTCGCGGCCGTCGAAGGTGAACCGCGCCTGGGACACGTAGGGATCGCCCTCGGCCGCCGAGAGGTGCAGATACAGCAGGCCCTGCTGCAAAGGCGCCAGCGGGTAGATGTCCTGTACGTTGGCCGCCCCGCCCGGCACGGCGGCGACGAGGCGGTCGAGGGTGTCCTGATCCAGTTTCGCCAGCGGCAGCATGTCCGGGGTGATGCGCAGCGCCGGGCTCTGCCAGTCGCCGCCGTGGCGGGCCACCAGTTCCAGCAATTGTGCCTTGTGTTCGGCGAGGCTGTCCCACAACGCATCGTCCAGCGCGTCGTCGTTGCCCAGAATGACCAGATCTTCATCGTCCTGTTGAAGGCGGATCGCATGGGTGGAGATAACAGCCATCAGTTCACTGAATTGCATGAGGTAACCTGCTGTAATTTCGAAAAAAGAAGCGCGCAGCATCGAGTCCGTGCCCGCTGCGCACAGCCTGGAAAAGCTAAAACATCAAGCCCCGTGGGGCTGACATGGGAAGCGGGGACAATCCCCTGTGGCGAGGGCTCCCTTGCCACAGGGGCCGGTCAGAGCCGCCGCTTGCGGTCGAGCACCGGGATGGTGGTCTGCGGGATGTCCACCTGCCGGGCCTGGCCTTGGGTGTGCGCCGCCAGGGCCGCCAGCGTCGGCTGGCTGAACAGCGTGCGCGCATCCACGTGCAGCCCGGCCTGGCGCATGCGCGCCACCAGGCTTACCGCCAGCAGCGAGTGGCCGCCGAGCTCGAAGAAGTGGTCGTCGCGCCCGACTTGCTCAAGCCCCAGCACTTCGGCCCAGATCTGCGCCAGGCGGATCTCCACATCGCCCTGCGGCGCTTCGTAGCGGCGGCTGAGCACCGCCTCCGCCCCCGGTGCGGGCAAGGCCTTGCGGTCGACCTTGTCGTTGGGGGTCAGGGGCAACGCGTCCAGCCTCACATAGGCCCCCGGCGCCATGAACTCGGGCAGACGCTCCAGCACATGGGCGCGCAAGGCCTCGATGGCCGGCGCCGCGAACCCCTCGCGCACGGTGAAGTACGCCACCAGGCGCTCGTCGCGCACCGTCACCACCGCTTCGCGCACCGCCGGGTGTTCGGTCAGCCGCGCCTCGATCTCGCCCGGCTCCAGACGCAGGCCGCGCAGCTTGATCTGGAAGTCGTTGCGCCCGAGGAACTCAAGGTGGCCGTCCGGGCGGTAGCGCACCAGGTCGCCGGTGCGGTAGAGCCGGTCCCCCGGCACGAACGGGCTGTCGATGAAGCGCTCGGCCTGCATCGGCGCAAGCCCCCGGTAGCCCCGCGCAACGCCGACGCCGCCGATGTGCAGCTGGCCGCTGACGCCCATCGGCACCGGTTGGTCGTGGGCATCGAGGACGTACAGACGGGTGTTGCTCAAGGCCTTGCCGATGGGGATCGCGCCCTCCGGCACCGGCTCGTGGGGCTCCAGTGTCCAGCCGGTGCTGTCCACCGTGGTTTCGGTCGGGCCGTACACGTTGTGCAGGCGCACCCACGGCAGGCGCCGGCGCACGGCACGGGCCAACGCGACGGTCAGCTCGCCGCCGCCGTTGAGCACGTCGGTGAGGCCGGTGCACTGGCTGACGTCGTCCTGCTCGATGAACTGCTGCAGCAGCGCCGGCACGAACTTGACCACGGTGACGCCCTGCTCGCGGATCGCTTGCGTCACATAGGCCGAATCGCGGTTGCCGTCCGGGCGCGCCAGCACCAGGCGCAGCCCTGCGCACAGCGGCCAGAAGATCTCCCACACCGAACTGTCGAAGCTGAACGGCGCCTTCTGCAACAGCGCGCCGTGCTCGGTCGGCGGGCTGATCTGCGAGCCCCAGTGCACCATGTTGCACAGGCTGCGGTGCTCGACCATCACCCCCTTCGGCGTGCCGGTGGAGCCGGAGGTGTAGATCATGTACGCCAGGTTCGAAGCGCCGAGGCCCGGCACCGTCAGGTCGCCGGCCGGCGCGTCCTGCCAGTCGCCGCGGTCGATCTCGATCAGCGGCACGCCGGGCTCGCCGAGCAGTCGCCGGGTCGCCCCGTGCATCAGCAGCGCCACCGGTTCGCTGTCCTGCAGCATGTAGTGCAGGCGTTCCAGCGGGTAGTCCGGATCCAGCGGCACGTAGGCGCCGCCGGCCTTGAGAATGGCGAGCAGGCCGATCACCAGTTCCAGGCTGCGCTCGACGCAGATCGCCACCCGCGCGTCCGGCTGCACGCCCTGCCCGCGCAGGTGATGGGCGAGGCGGTTGGCCCGTTCGTTGAGCTCGCGGTACGTGAGGGACTGCCCTTCGAACTGCAATGCGACGGCGTCCGGCTTGCGCCGCACCTGCGCCTCGAACAGCACATGGGCGGGCTGTTCGAGCGGACAATCCACTTCGGTGGCATTGAGCCCGACCAGCAGGTGCTCAAGTTCCTGCGGCGGCAACACCGACAGTCGGTTCACAGGCTGGTGCGGGCTCTGCTCCAAGGCCTCGACCAGCGCCTGCAATGCGGTCTGCACGTAACTGCCGATCCGCTGCGCGCCGATGCCCGCCACGGCCCGGGTGGTCAAGCGCATACCGTCGCCCAGGTCATCGACGCTGAGGGTCATCGGGTAGTTGGTGCGCTCTTCGTTGGCCAGGGTCTCGATGCCCTGCCACGCCTGAACGGCAGATGCGTCCTGGGTGCGCTCGTCCGTGTGCCGGTAGTTGAGCAGCGCACTGAACAGCGGCGACGGCGACGCCACCCCGCTGCAGCGCTGGGCCAGCGCCAGCGACGCATGCTCATGCCCCAGCAGCGCCGTCAGCCGGGCGTGGGTCGCCTGCACGGCGGCGCGCACGCCCAGGTTCACGTCCACCCGCAACGGCAGCGAGTTGATGAACACCCCCAACGCCCGGTCGGCGCCCTCGCCGCCCTGCATCCGCCCCATCAGCACGGTGCCGAACACCACCCGCTCCTGTCCGGAGGTCGCCGCCAGCACCCGCGCCCACGTCAGGTGCAGCAGGCTCGCCACGCTCACGCCCAGTTGCCGGGCCTGCGCGCGCAGGCGAAGGTCCAAGTCCGCCGGCAGCGACCGCTGCGCCTCTTCGATGCCGCGGCCGTCGCCCTGCACGTTCTGCAGGCCGAAGGGCAGCGTCGGCTCGTCGATGTCGCCGAGCATCCCGCGAAAGAACGCCTCGTGTTCCTGTTCGCTGACGCCGAGCCGGGTCTGGGCCACATAGTTGCGGTACGGCACCGCCGGCGCCGACGGCTCGCTCAGGCCCAGCAGGCTGGCCTGCATTTCTTCGCGCATCACCTCCAGCGCGATATGGTCCATGGCCAGGTGATGGAACAGCAGGGTCGCGACGATCCGCCCATGGGCCGGATCCCGTGCGTAGACCAAGCGGATCAAGGGCGCCTGGCTGATGTCGAGACGGTAACGGCGGGCGTCGAAGCCCTCGTGCAACTGCGCCAGGACGTCCCCCTGTGCCGGGTCGGTAACGACTTCCTCCATCGGCAGTTCGGCTGTGCGCCACACCACCTGCACCGCTGCGTCCAGCCCTTCCCAGAGCACCGCCGTGCGCAGGATGTCGTGGCGCGCCATGACCCGGCGCAGTGCCTGCGCGAAGGCGTCGAGACGTTCGGCGTCATCGAACGCCAGCCACGATTGCAGCAGATACGGATCGCCCTGCTGCGCGGTGATGTGGTGATAGAGGATGCCTTCCTGCAACGGCGCCAGCGGGTAGATGTCCTGCACGTTGGCCGCGCCGCCCGGCACCGTGGCGACGATCCTGTCGAGGGCCGCCTGGTCCAGGCGCACCAGCGTCAGCAGGTCCGGCGTGAGGTGCGTGCAGCCGGGCGCAATGCGGTTGGGCGGCACTTCGACCTCGCGGCCGCTGCCCACCGCCGCAGCCAGGGCCGCCAGGGTCGGCTGGCCGAACAGCACGCGCACGTCGCTGCTCAGGCCGGCCTGGCGCATGCGTTCGATCAGCCCCACCGCCAGCAACGAGTGCCCGCCCAGTTCGAAGAAATGGTCGTGACGCCCCACCCGCTCCACTTGCAGCACCTCGGCCCACAGCTGCGCGAGCACGGTTTCCACATCGCCCGACGGCGCTTCGTATTCACGGCGAACCTGGGCCTCCGGCCCCGGATCCGGCAAGGCCTTGCGGTCCAGCTTGCCGTTGGCGGTCAGCGGCAGCGTCTCCAGGCGCACGTAGGCCCCCGGCAGCAGCGTGCCCGGCAGACGGGCCTTGAGGTGCTCGTGCAGCTCGCGGATGTCCAGCGCCCGGCCCTCGGTGAACCAGGCCAGCAGCTGGCCGTCGCGCACCTGCACCACGGCCTCGCGCACGGCGTCGTGGCTGAGCAGCGCGGCCTCGATCTCGCCGGGCTCGATGCGCACGCCGCGCAGCTTGACCTGATCGTCGTTGCGCCCCAGGTATTCGAGGGTGCCGTCGTTGCGCCAGCGGGCGAGGTCGCCGGTGCGGTACATCCGCCCTTCAGCGAACGGGTTGTCGAGGAAGCGTTCGGCGGTGAGTTCGGGCCGGTTCAGGTAACCCCGCGCCACCCCCGCGCCGCCGACATACAACTCCCCGGCCACGCCGACCGGCACCGGACGCTGCCGGTCGTCGAGCAGGTGCACGGTGCCGTTGGCGATCGGCTTGCCGATGTGCAGCGCCTTCCCCGCCACGACCCGCCCGGACGTGGCGACCACCGTGGCTTCGGTCGGGCCGTAGTTGTTGATCACCTCGAACGTCTGTTCGCGGTCGAACCGGCGCAGGCGATCGCCGCCGATCAGCAGCGTGCGCAAGGTCGGGTGGCCGAGCTGACGGCTGAAGGCGTATTCGGCCACCGGCGTCGGCAGGAAGCTCACGTCCAAAGGTTGCGCGCGCCACCAGGCCAGCAGCGCATCGATGTCTTCGCCGCCCTCCTCAAGCGGGGCCTGCACCGGGGCCAGGTGCAGGGTCGCGCCCACGCACAGCGCCGGCCAGACCTCCCAGGCCATGGCATCGAAGCCGAACCCGGCCAGGCTCGACGCATGGCTGCCGGCGCGCAGGCCGAAGGCCTCGCAATGCCAGTCGATCAGGTTCGACAGGGTGCGGTGCTCGACCATCACGCCCTTGGGCAAGCCGGTGGAGCCGGAGGTGTAGATCACGTAGGCCAGGTGCCGGTGGGTGAGCGCCGGCACATCGGGCCTGGCCGGGTTGATCGGCCAGCGGCGCCGGTCCAGCTCAACCACCGGCACGGCGGAGTTCGGCAGGCGTTCGCGCAGATCGCTCTGGGTCAGCACCGCCACGGGGGCGCTGTCCTCCAGCAGGTAGCGCAGCCGTTCGGCCGGGTGCGCCGGATCCACCGGCACATACCCGGCGCCCGCCTTGAGGATGGCCAGCAGGCCGACCAGGGTGTCCAGCCCGCGCCGGGCGACCACCGCCACCCGGTCGTCGGGGCGCACGCCGAGGCCGATCAAGTGGTGCGCCAAGCCATTGGCCTGCCCGTCGAGATCGGCGTAGGTCAACGGCCTGCCTTCATGGATGGCCGCCAGGGCCTGGGGACGCTCCGCCGCCTGCGCCTCGAAACGCCGGTGCACGGGCTGGCCCTGGCGGAAGTCGGTGCGCGTATTGTTCCAGCGCTGCAGCAACGCTGCCTCCGCCGGGGTGGCCAGGCTGAAGTCGGCCACCGCCAGGCCGGCGTCCTCCAGCCCTTGCTCCAGCACCCACAGCAGGCGCTCGGCCAGGACCTTGATGTCGTCGGCGTCAAAATAGGCTTCGTTGTAGACCAGGTACAGGCTGTCCTTTTCGTTGCTGCGGTTGCTGAGCAGATGTACCGACAGCGGCGTGCCTTCCTCGTGGTTCGAGACCTTGACCACCTCCCCTCGGGCCTCGCCGTAGCGGTACTCGTGGATGTCCTGCTCGTAGGACACCGTCAGTTCGAACAGCTGCGAGCGATCCTCGCGCAGCAGGCCCAGCGCCCGGTTCATTTCGCTGAGGGGAAAGCGCTGATGGCGGAAGTCCTGTTTCAGCTCATCGCGGATCGCCACGATCAATTGGCTGAACGACAGCTCGCGGCCAAACCCCATGCGCACGGCGCTGACTTGGGTGAAGAGACCGAGGGTGGACTTGAAACGGGCCCCGGAGCGGTTGAGCAGCGGCACCCCCACCACCCATTCGTCGCGCTGGGCGGAGCGGCTGAAATAGACGTGCATCGCCGCCAGCAGCACATGGAACGCCGAGGCGCCGAACTCCCGCGCCACCTGCTTCATGCGCTCGTGCAGGCTGACCGGGAACGGCTGGGAAAAGATCCGGCTCGGTGCCGCAGCCGGCCCGTGGCGTTCCTGATGACGGGGCAGCAGCAGGCGCTCGGGCACGTGGCGGTACTTGTCCAGCCAGTAGGCACGGTCTTGTTCGTACCGCGCACAGCCGTGGTAACGCGCATCGTCGAGGATGAAGTCGACGTAGGACGGCGCCTCTTCGGGTGGCTGGTCGCCGCTGGCCAGCGCGTTGTAGATCTCGTCCAGCGACTTGAGCATCTCGCCGAACCCCCAGCCGTCGGTGATCAGGTGGTGGGCCAGGATCGACAGCCAGTGCCGCTGACGGTCCAGCCGTATCAGCAGGAAGCGGAACAGCGGCCCGCCGTCCAGCGTGAAGGGCTGTTCGATGCGCTCCTGGATCAACGCCCGCGCCGCCGCTTCAGGGTCGGGATGGCTGGAGAAGTCATGCAGCGGCATCGGCGCCGGCAGCGACCGCGCAAAGCGCTGCAGCGGCATGCCCTGCTCGCCCGCCCCCGGCAGCAGAACCGTGCGCACGGCGTCGTGGCGGGCCACCAGGCGTTCGAGCGCCGCCTGCATCAGCTCAGGCTCCAGCGGGCCGCTCAGGTCGACATAGCCGCCGATGTTGTACAGCGGCGAATCGCCCTGACGCAGTTGATCGAGCCAGATGTCACTCTGGGCGGCGGTCAGCGCAAAGGTTTCGGCGGTCGCGGACAGTCCGTCCGCCGCATCGGCAGCAAATGAGTTCATAAGATCCTTCTCATGTGATTGTGCCGGTATTCAAGCACCGGCCCCGGAAGCGGCATGACACGTGAAACCCGGACACCCGGGCCGGGCGCCGCGCCTGCCTTTTGCGCGGGGCCACGACGGGCGCTCGGCAACCGCCCCTTACGTCCCGAAAGGAATAGCTGAAAGTCTTGTAGGACAATTGCCATACCTGCGGCACGCTCTAGATCCGGTTTTGCCGGCCAATCTCGCCGATCCTCCCGGTTTAGTGCCCCTGTGATTAACCGTTCAGTCACCGGGGCGATTTTCGCAGCCCATTCCGCGTAGGAATCGTGGGCGCATCAATTCAGAAAAGATGGCAATTTGTGTCCCCGCTTTCCCTTACAGACGCAAGACAAACCCATAGGCTTAAATCCCTGCTCAAGGAGAAACGGGACTTGCAGGGGCGTGTGCACGGCAGACGATTCGGTAAAGGCGTGAAGACAAGGATGACAAAGACATGAATCTGACCGGCAGTATCCGCAACACGGAAAACCCGCACTTCTACTGGCAACTGGGCGAATTGATCGCCAGCACCGGCGACGAACGGTTCGCTACCAACCTGTTCCAGTTGGTCGATACCCTGGTGCCGGTCAACCGGGTCGACCTGAGCGAATGGACGCTGGACGAGCGCCAGGCCAGCGTGGTCGAGGTCAAGGCACTGGGCAGCGCCGGCCAGCCGCAGACGTTCCCGCCCCCGGATCCCCTGCAGCGGCCGGACGACCATCCGTTGCTGCAGAAAATGATCGAGATGAACGACTCGCTGCTGATCCAGCTCAAGGCCTCGCTCCAGCACCGCCACCCGCATTTGGGTGTCCATCAATGCAATCTGGTGTCGCGCAACTCCAATCGCCGCTGCGTCATTTCGTTCTACCGCCCGCAAACGCACCGGGTGTTTTCCCTGCCGGAGCTGTCGTTCCTCAAGAGCCTGTCCGACACCCTGCTGCCGTTGATCGAGCGCCACGCCCACCTCAGCCGGCAGACCACCGCCCGACACCTGCGACCGCCCGTGGCCGACCAGGACCAGGCGCCGTTGCACCAGGTGTTCGAGGAGCGCCTGACCCTCAGCGAAATCAACCTGTCGGTGCGGGAAAAGGAAGTCTGCCTGGGCCTGCTGACCGGCGGCACCGTGCCGCAACTGGCCGAGCGGCTTCGGGTGAAGAACAGCTCCGTCGAGACCTACCTCAAACGCGCGACGGCCAAGCTGGGCGTCAGCGGGCGGCACGGTCTGGCGAAATGGATGGCCGGCGCCTGATCCGGCGGTCGGTTCACTTCGGGCCCCTGCACAGCGGCGCCCGTTCTTTGCGTGCATGAGGCTGTTTGATGTCCAGGTTGCCCTTTTCCCTGCTGTGCGCCGCCCTGCTTTTGAGCGGCTGTTCGTTGATTCCCGAGTATCGCCGCCCCGAGTCGCCCAATGCCGCGCAGTATCCGCAAGGCCCGGCCTACGCGGCGAACACGCAGCCTGCGGTCGGCGTCGACGACTGGCGGGGGCTGTTCAACGATCCGGCCCTGGAACAGTTGATCGAAAGCGCTTTGGCCAACAACCGCGACCTGCGGGTGGCGGCGCTCAACGTCGAGGCCTTCCAGGCGCAGTACCGGATCCAACGCGCCGACCTCTTTCCGGCGGTGTCGGCCAACGGCAACGAACTGCGCCGGCGCATGCCGCCCAGCGTCACCCGGACCAAGGCGATGATCACCTCGACCTATGCGGTGAACCTCGGGGTCAGCGCCTACGAGCTGGACTTCTTCGGCCGGGTGCGCAGCCTCAGCGAGCAGGCGCTGATGACTTGGCTGTCCACCGAAGAGGCCCGGCGCAGCGCACAGTTGAGCCTGGTGGCCAACGTCGCCAGCGCCTACCTGACCTGGCGCGCCGACCAGGAACTGCTGGCCCTGACCCAGGAAACCCTGGCCGCCGACGAACAGAGCCTGCGCCTGACCACCCGCAGCCGCGAGGCCGGCAAATCGTCGGCGCTGGAGCAGATCCAGGCGCAGACCAGCGTCGACAGCACCCGCGCCAGCCTGGCGCGCTATCAGCGGCAGGTGGCTCAGGACCTGAACAGCCTGACGCTGCTGGTGGGGGCGCCGATCCCCGAACACTTGCCGGCGCTGCCGCTGGCCAACGACCTGGTGGCGCAGCTGCCGGCGGGGTTGCCGTCGGACCTGCTGCAGCGCCGCCCGGACATCCTTCAGGCCGAGTACAAGCTCAAGGCCGCCAACGCCAACATCGGCGCGGCGCGGGCGGCGTTCTTTCCCAGCGTCAGCCTGACCGCCAATGCGGGAACGTCCAGCCCCGACCTGGCCGGGCTGTTCAAGGGCGGTTCCGGCGCCTGGACGTTCCAGCCGCAGCTCAACCTGCCGGTGTTCAACGCCGGCAGCCTGCGCGCCAGCCTGGACTACGCCAAGCTGCAGAAGGACATCACGGTGGCCGAGTACGAAAAGTCGATCCAGACCGCGTTTCAGGAAGTGGCCGACGGCCTGGCGGCGCGCAAGACCTACCGGGATCAGCTTCAGGCCCAGCACGACCTCGTGCAGGCCACCCAGGACTACTACGACATGGCGCAGCACCGCTATCTGAGCGGCGTCGACAGCAGCCTGACGTTCCTCGACGCCCAGCGCTCGCTGTTCAGTTCCCAGCAAGGCCTGATCAACGACCGGCTGGCGCAACTGGTCGCCGAAGTGAACCTGTACACCGCCCTGGGCGGGGGCTGGAAGGCGCCGCCGGACGCCGCCCGCTGATCGCGGCCATTTGTCGCACCATGTGTCTAGACCGCCGTTCGGCAGCCGGGAGCGCTCCCCGCTTTGCTATCATGCGCCGCTTTTACGGTAACCCCGCCCGGACGGCTGCACGCCGACGGGCTCGCAAAGGGCGCTAAATCGATGACCGCTTCGTTGACCCGCCGCCAGGTGCTGGCCGGCATGGGTGTGCTGGGCCTGGGCCTGCTCGCCGGCTGCGACACCCGTGGTGAACTGTCGTACAAGTACGGCAAGGATCTGAGCAACAAGATCCTGGGACGCACCTTCAAGCTCAAGGACACCGAAGGCAATACCCTGACGCTGTCGAGCTTTCGCGGCATGATGCCGATGGTCTTCTTCGGCTTCACCCAATGCCCGGCCATCTGCCCCACCACGCTTGCCCGTGCGGCGAAGATCAAGAAGCTGATGGGCAAGGACGGCGACCGCCTGCAGGTGATCTTCATCACCCTGGACCCTGAGCGCGACACGCCGCAGATCCTCGACACCTACGTCAAGGCCTTCGACCCGAGCTTCGTCGCGCTGTACGGCACCCTGGAAGAGACCAAGGCCACCGCCAAGGAATTCGACGTGTTCTTCGAGAAGGTGCCGGCCGGCGACACCTACACGATCTCCCACACCGCCACCAGCTACGTCTACGACTCCCGGGGCGAACTGCGCCTGGGCCTGTCCCAATCGCTTTCGGCACAAGAGTGCACGGAAGATTTGCTTACCGTTATGGAGGTCTGCTGATGCACCCCGTTCTGAACACCCTCAAACGTGCCGCTTGCGCCCTGTCCCTGCTGGGCCTGGCTTTCCAGGCGTCGGCGCAGACCAAGGTCGATGACGCCTGGGTGCGCGCGACCGTCGCCAGCCAGCCGGCGACCGGCGCGTTCATGACCGTCACCGCCGACAGCGACAGCAAACTGGTCAAGGTGGCGTCGCCGGTGGCCAAGGACGTGCAGATCCACGAAATGAGCATGAAGGACGACGTGATGAAGATGGGCCCGGTGGCCTCCGTCGACCTGCCGGCCGGCAAGGCCGTGACCTTCGACCCGAACGGCTACCACGTGATGCTGATGGGCCTGACCGGCCAGGTGAAGGAAGGCGACAGCGTGCCGCTGACCCTGACCGTCGAGAACGCCAAGGGCGACCAGGAAACGGTTGAAGTGAAGGCCGCCGTGCGTTCGCTGACCCATATGGAAGGCCACGATCACAGCAAGATGCATTGATCCCCGGCTGAACCGGCCTGCCCGCGCAACGCGGGCGGGCCGCCTGGGCTCAGACCAGTTTCAACTCGACCTGGATGTTGTTGCGCGTGGCCTTGGAATAAGGGCACACCTGATGCGCATCCTCCACCAGCTTCTGCGCGGCGGCGCGCTCCATCCCCGGCAGGCTCACGTTGAGCCGCGCCTGCAGCAGATACCCTCCGGCATTGGTGACCAGATCCACTTCGGCGTCCACGGCCACGTCCGCCGGAACGCTGATCTTCTGTTGCGCCCCCACCGCCTTCATCGCGCCGATGAAGCACGCCGACCAGCCGGCGGCGAACAACTGTTCCGGGTTGGTGCCGCCGCCGTTGCTGCCGGGCGAGGACAGTTTCACGTCAAGGATGCCGTCGGAACTGCGCGAAGCGCCGTCACGTCCGCCGGTGGTGTGGGTCTTTGCGGTGTACAGCACTTTATCGATCTGGCTCATGGCGATCTCCTGATTCAGAGGCACAGCCTGTCGTCTCGGCGCCCCCGCCGATCACCGACAGGCGCACCACCCATTTCGCACAGCCTTCTCACTATAGACGGGCGTTCACGGAATGCCGGGTGTTCGCAGGATTCATGCACACCACCCAAAACTGTAGGCGCTTGCCTGCAAGCGATGAGGCCAGCACAGGCGACATCACCGGTGCCTGACCCACCACCCTCGCCCCCACACGGATTTTGGGAACAGCTTGCGCGCCGTCTCCACGAACGGCGTGATGACCAGCCCGTACAGCGTCAGGTAACGCTCGCGATCCTGCTCCCCCGTGCCGAAGCGCAAGGCCTCAGGCTTCGGTGTAGTCACGTACAGCGTGCCGAACAGCCAGTCCCACAGCGACAGGTTGA
The DNA here is from genome assembly GCF_002112745.1 of Pseudomonas sp. B7(2017). Taxonomy (NCBI): domain Bacteria; kingdom Pseudomonadati; phylum Pseudomonadota; class Gammaproteobacteria; order Pseudomonadales; family Pseudomonadaceae; genus Pseudomonas; species Pseudomonas sp. B7(2017). Next base: position 42,852 of record NZ_NEIP01000003.1, read on the forward strand.
TGGCGAAGTTCTTGTTGAAATGGCGCGGTGCGTCGCTGTGGTGGATCTGGTGCTGGGCCGGGCTGTTGAGCACATGCTCGAGCGCAGGCCCGAACGACAGCCAGACATGGCTGTGGCGCAGGTTGGCCCCCAGGCTGTTGACGATCAGCACCAGCCAGGTCACGCCGAACAGGGTGTAGCGGCTGACCTCCCCGCCGCAGGCATACCAGACCGCGCCGGCGAAGGCGCCGAGGCCGGCGGTGATGACGAGCCGCTCGACCAGCGACTCGACGATGTGGATCCGGCTGGCCGTGGCCGGCACCAGCACCGGCGCCGAATGGTGGACCTTGTGGAATTCCCACAGCCAGCGGGAATGAAAGGCCCGGTGGATCCAGTAATGCAGGAAATCCCTGAACAGGAACACGCCCAGCCCGTAGGACACGGCGAGCAACGGATGATCGGGAAGTTGTTCCCGGGCGCCCCACAGTTGCGTGAAAAACCGCTGGTAGTCGCCGGAGCGCAGGATGTACGGATCGACCAGGCCGACGACCGGCAGCACCAGCGCGACCCGCAGGATGGCCTTGATGAAGTAGTAGCGGTAATCCAGCCACGCCGAGCGGTGGCCGTGGATCCGGCCGCCACCGATGAACTGCCAGAACGAACCCGCCCCGGTCAGGCCACGCCGTTTGCGGTGACGGTACAGTCCGTAGGCCACGGCGTAGGAGGCCAGCAGAAACACCACGCCGAGGCGCCCGTTCAGATCGAACAGGCCAAGGAACTGCCCGGTGACCGGAGCGATCACGAAATGGTTGAGGCCTGTCGAGAGCTGCGCGAACACATCCACGAGGATCGGACTCCATCAGAGGTGGCGCATTGTAAATCGCAATGTTTCGCAAATGCAGCCGGGCCGGATCAAAGGCATTAATACTTTTTAAATAGGTTGATACAAAAAAGCGTCCCCTGTCCCAACCGCCCGCGCCCGCGATTCGCCTGCCCGTGCCCGCCGGATGTGTCCGGGGCCGATCTTGGCCTGCGTTTAATCGCGCGATCCGAATGCCTGCCCTTGGTATCATCGCGCACACTTTTATGACGGTTTGATGGCTGGAAGGTCTTTTTTCGTGAACGCTCTCTTTCACCGGTTGCGGCATCCTCACGCCCGCCTCTTCTCCCTGATCACCCTGGCGCTGATCGTGCCCGTGTGCCTGCGTGCGGCGCTGGGATGGTCGTCCACGTTCGGTTACCTGTCGGACCTGGCCATCGGCAGCCTGCTGGTGGTGCTGCTGCACCGCCGGCCGTGGTGGCTGGCGCTGCCGCTGCTGCTGTTCTGGGGACTGCTGGCGGTGGCGACCGCGGAGCTTGTCAGCGCCGTCGGCCGCCTGCCGAACCCGGCGGACCTGCATTACCTGATCGACCCGCAGTTCGTGGAAAACTCCACCGGCGGCGGCTTCGCCCATCCCGGCGTGGCCGTTGCCCTGCTGCTGGCCCTGGCGCTGTGGCTGCTGACCCGTTGGGCCGGCCGCGCCACCGAAGCCAAGGCATTGCCCCGCGCCGCCTGGGCGGCGCCGCTGCTGCTGTTCGGCGCCCATTGGGCCGCGCAGCATGTCGCCCCCAGCGACGCCGACCCGTGGCGCCTGTACAACCTGCCCCATCAATTGCTCGCCGCCCAGGTCGCCGACGCGCAGATGCAGGCCGAAGAATGGCTGGCGGGCGACGTCGAACACACCGCCCCGCCCATGGCCGGGCTCACCGACCTGGACCTGAACGGCCACAAGCTGCTGAGCGCCCCGGGGCAGGCCCGCAACGTCCTGATCGTCGCCCTGGAAGGCATCCCCGGCGCCTACATCGGCGCCAACCGTGAGGCCATCGGCAGCCATTACCGGGAAAACCTCATGCCCAACCTCAGCCGCTGGGCCGAGCGCGGCATGAACACCCCGGACTACGTGCTGCACACCCACCAGACCATCCGCGGCCTGTACGCCATGCTCTGCGGCGATTACGACAAGCTCGATAACGGCACGCCCAAGGGCGTCGAGATGCTCACCCAGAACGAACGCAACCAGGCCTGTCTGCCGTCCCAGCTGCGCCAGCACGGTTTCGCCACCCACTACCTGCAAGGCGCCGGCCTGCGGTTCATGGCCAAAGACAAGATCATGCCGCACATCGGTTTCGATGCGACCCACGGCCTTGAATGGTTCACCCGCGCCAACTACCTGGAATTCCCGTGGGGCAAGGACGACAAGGCGTTCTTCGAAGGCGCGCTGGACTACGTCGCCCAACTGAAGAAGCAGAAGCAGCCGTGGATGCTCACCCTGCTGACCGTCGGCACCCACCAGCCCTACTCCGCGCCGGACGAGTACCTGCAACGCTACGACACGCCGAAACAGGCCGCCGTCGGGTATCTGGACGATGCGCTGGAAGTGTTCCTGACCGGCCTCGAACGCCAGGGCGTGCTCAAGGACACGCTGGTGGTGATCACCTCCGACGAGTCCCACGGCATCGACGGCGTGCGCCTGGCCTCGTCCTGGGGCTTCAACCTGACCCTGGCCCCGGAGCACGCGCAATTGCCGCGGCTGAACGCAGGCGTCTACGGCCATGTCGACCTCAGCGCATCGATCCTCGACTACTTCGACCTGCCGGTGCCCACCGCCCTGAGCGGCCGTTCGCTGTTTCGCGACTACGACACGGGCCGCGAGATCATGTCCTTCACCAACGGCAAGCTGCGCTACCACAACGGCCAGGGCGTGCTGACCGAGTGCGACATGCCGCGCCGCTGCCGGGATTACGCCAGCGCCGGCTTCATCGCCGACAGCGCCACGTTCAAGGGCAACGCCAGCGGCCAGAGCGCACGGCAGATCGCCGCCCGCGCCACGGCGCTGGACCTGTCGCTGCTGCGTTCGCCGCTGAATCAGCGCTACCAGTTCGGCAGCTCCAACGTGATCCCGCTGCAGGCGCAGATCAAGGACGACTGGGCCGACAACCTGATCGGCGCGCAGTACCTGGAGATGCCCAAGGGTTCCCACACCCGCGTGCGCCTGACCGTGCGCTCGGTCGATCCGGCGCAGGCCGCCTTCATCCAGCTCAAGGCCAAGGAAATGGAGCAGGACGTGCAACTGGGCCTGCCGACGGAAATGGTCGCCACCGCCGATCAGCCGCTGGAGATGGACTTCAGCTTCGACAACCCGATGGCGCGCAAGGCGTTCTCCTTCCACCTGCTGGGTTACGGGGCGGGCGCGGTCGAGGTCAGTGACTTCAGCGTGATCACCGAACTGCCCGGCCAGGATGACCTGCTGGACGAAGTGCCGGCGGACGACACGGCGCAGTCGAGCTGAGGCCGGCGCCGACGTCCCGCCTAGCGTGGGACGTCGGCGGATCCGTGGATCAGAACGTGGTGCGCAACCCCACCTGGATGCTGCGCCCCTGCGCCGGCGCAATGTCGCGCAGGATCGAACTGGCGTAGCGTACGGTCTGGTCAGTCAGGTTCTCGGCATTGACGAAGGCCAGCCATTTGCTCCGGCCGACATCGAAGTTGTAACCCACATTGGCCCCCAGCGTGGTGTAGCCGTCAGTTCGGCTTTCGTTGTCCGGCACGCGGTGCTGCGAGCTGGCGTGCTCGACATCGAGCCGCGCCTGCCAACGGTCCAGGCTCCAGACCAGCCCGCTGTTCAGGCGCAGCGGCGCGATGCGCGGCAGGTCTTGGCCGGTGTCGAGGTTTTTCGCCCGGGTGTAGTCGCCGGACAACTCCAGGGCGAATTTGCCGTAGGCGTTTTCGCCGAGCTCCCAGCGATCCTGCGCCTCGATTCCGCTGAAGCGCGCACGCACGCCCGAATAGGCGTACTCCGGCATGCCGTCGGCGTCTTGTTCGCCTTCATCATTGAGCGTGCGACCGGTACTCAACAGGCCGATGTAGTTGGAGAAGTGGCTGTAGAACACACCGACGCTGCCCTTGTGGGTGCCGTTGTCGAAACGCAGCGCCAGGTCGCTGGACACCGCCTTCTCTTTCGACAGGCCGGCATCGCCGACCTCGTAGGTGCCGGTAGCCACGTGGGCGCCGTTGGCATACAGCTCGTAGAACGTCGGCGCCCGTTCGGTGTAGCCCAGGGTCGCGGCGACCGACCAGACAGGCGTCAGGGTGTACACCGCACCGGACGACAGGCTGCCGGCGGTGAAGTTGCTGGAGCGGCCGGCCTCGGCGAAACGCTCCTTGCCTTTGGCGTCGGGGTCGACGGTGGTGTGTTCCAGGCGTCCGCCCAGGGTCAGCAGCAACCGGTCCGTGGCTTGCAGTTCCTCCAGGAGGAACAGCGCGCCGGCGTTGGTGTCGGTCTGCGGCACGAACGCTTCTTCGCCCAGCGCAGAGAATTCATTGCGGCTGACCTGGGCGCCGATCACACCATTGAGCGGCCCCAGCGGCTGGTGCCGGGCCTCGACCCGCGCTTCGTATCCTTTGTTCTTGAAGGTGGTGCCGGTTTCGCCGCCTTCGATTTCCCGGTGTTCGTAATCGGTGTAGCCGGCGTCGAACTTCACCGAACTGAAGGGGCCGTCCAGGTTGCGGATTTCCGAGGCAAAGGCGTAGTGGTCCTGTTGCATGCGGATGCGCACGTCGTCTTCGGCGGGCGAGCCGTAGTTCGAATCGTAATGGCTGTAGGAAAGACCGGCATAACCGTCGTCCCAGGTGTAGGAACTCCCCACCGCGCCGCCGTCCTGGCGACCGTCGCTGTTGGCCAGACGGTGCTTTTTCGCATCACCGTCATCGTCGGCGCGTTCACGGCCGGTCTTGGCGTAGCCGGGGATCTTCAGGTCGTTGAACTCCCGGGCGCTGGCGTCTACGTGCAACGCAAATTGCCCATTGCCCGCCTCCAGCTTGCCGGCGCTGCTGCGGGTGGTGTCGGCGCCGCCGTAGCGCAACTCGCCGGCACCGTGAATGCCGTCGATGGCTTCGGTGGGAATGCGGTTGTCGAAGGTGTTGACCACCCCGCCGATGGCGCTGCCGCCGTACAGCAACGCCGCCGGGCCACGGACGATCTCGACGCGCTCGACGTTGACCGGATCCAGCGGCACCGCGTGGTCATAGGAGAGCGACGAGGCGTCCAACGCGCCGACGCCGTTGCGCAGGATGCGGATGCGGTCGCCGTCCTGGCCCCGGATGATCGGCCGGCTCGCGCCGGGGCCGAAATACGACGATGAAACGCCCGGTTGCCTGTTCAGGGTTTCGCCGAGGCTGCCCTTCTGCTGAAACGTCAGGTCATCGCCGGACAGCACCGTCGACGGCGCTGCGAGGGTCTGGCTGCCCAGCGGGTTGGCGGTGATGACCTGCGGTTGCAGTTCGAGGGGTTCGGCGGCGACCAGGGGCGATGCGAACAGCAGCGCAGCGGCCAGGGGCGTCAGGCGCCAAGGGAGAGGACGGGCAGACATTTCTGGATTCCATAGACAGAAGAGTGAACGTCGCCGGCAGTCATGGACGACACGCCGAGACAGGATGAAACAAAATTAATGTTATACAATAACATTTCTATTTGCCATCACTGTTCTGCCAGCCGAGATGCGGCAACCGCTCAACCACGCGGTTCTCGCGGGTGCATCCCACGCATCAACACGGCGCATCACCCCGTAAAGACCTGAAAGCTTTCCCCTATCGGCCTCCAATAGTCGGCCTATTAGCCGACTGCCGGAGTCGGGACTAGCCTTACTAGTCCGAAGTCGGCACGAGCCGGCCGCAGAAGACCTGATAAGGACCCGGACATGGCAAACGAATCGAAATGCCCGTTCAATCACGCCGCCGGCGGTGGCACGACGAACCGCGACTGGTGGCCCAATCAACTGAACCTGAAGATCCTCAGCCAGCATTCGCCCAAGTCCGATCCGCTGGGCAAGGACTTCGACTACGCCAAGGCCTTCAAGAGCCTGGACTTCCAGGCCCTCAAACGCGACCTGACGGCGCTGATGACCGACTCCCAGGACTGGTGGCCGGCCGACTTCGGCCACTACGGCCCGCTGTTCATCCGCATGGCCTGGCACAGCGCCGGCACCTACCGCACCGCCGACGGCCGCGGCGGCGCCGGCTCCGGCCAGCAGCGCTTCGCACCGCTCAACAGCTGGCCGGACAACGTCAGCCTCGACAAGGCCCGGCGCCTGCTGTGGCCGATCAAGCAAAAGTACGGCCGCAACATCTCCTGGGCCGATCTGATCGTGCTGACCGGCAACGTCGCGCTGGAGTCCATGGGCTTCAAGACCTTCGGCTTCTCTGGCGGCCGCCCGGACGTCTGGGAACCCGATGAAGACGTCTACTGGGGTTCGGAAACCACCTGGCTCGGCGGCGACAACCGCTACGGCAAAGGCCCGGACGTGCAGCCGCCGGGCGACGGCACCCTGGTGGCCGAACCGGCCATCCACGGCAGCGAGGAAAGCCGCACCAACCAGGGCGAGCGCAATCTGGAAAACCCGCTGGCCGCCGTGCAGATGGGCCTGATCTACGTCAACCCGGAAGGCCCTGAAGGCAATCCCGACCCGGTGGCATCGGCCAAGGACATCCGCGAAACCTTCGGCCGCATGGCCATGAACGACGAAGAGACCGTGGCCCTGATCGCCGGCGGCCACGCGTTCGGCAAGACCCACGGCGCCGGCCCCGCCGACCATGTCGGCCCGGAACCGGAAGCGGCAGGCCTTGAGCAGCAGGGCCTGGGCTGGAAAAGCACCTTCGGCACCGGCAAGGGCGGCGACGCCATCACCAGCGGCCTGGAAGTGACTTGGACCACCACGCCGACGAAATGGAGCAACAACTACCTGGAGAACCTGTTCGGCTACGAATGGGAACTGACCAAGAGCCCCGCCGGCGCCCATCAGTGGAAACCGAAGAACGGCGCCGGCGCCGGCACCATTCCCGATGCCCACGACCCCGGCAAACGCCGTGACCCGACCATGCTGACCTCCGACCTGGCCCTGCGCTTCGACCCGGCCTACGAGCAGATTTCGCGGCGCTTCCTGGCCAACCCCGATCAACTGGCCGACGCCTTCGCCCGGGCCTGGTACAAGCTGATCCACCGCGACATGGGCCCGCTGTCCCGTTACCTCGGTCCGGAAAATCCCAACGAGGAACTGCTCTGGCAGGATCCGATCCCGGCGGTCGATCACCCGCTGGTGGGCGACAGCGAAATCGCCGAGCTCAAGAGCAAAGTGCTCGCCTCAGGGCTCACGGTGTCGCAGTTGGTCTCCACCGCTTGGGCCGCCGCATCCACCTTCCGCGGCTCTGACAAGCGCGGCGGCGCCAACGGCGGGCGTCTGCGCCTGGCGCCTCAGGTGTTCTGGGCGGCGAACCAGCCCGAGCAACTGGCCAAGGTGCTGGCGACACTCGACGGCATCCGCAATCAGTTCAACGACAGCCACGGCGGCACGAAAATCTCCTTCGCCGACCTGATCGTGCTGGCCGGCAATGCCGGCGTCGAACAAGCGGCGAAAAATGCCGGGCATTCGGTCACCGTGCCCTTCTCGCCCGGCCGCACCGACGCCACGCAAGACCAGACAGACGTGGACTCCTTCGGTTTCCTTGAACCGCACACCGACGGCTTCCGCAACTACGCCAAGGCCACGTACCGGGTATCGGCCGAAGCGCTGCTGATCGACAAGGCGCAACTGCTCACCCTGTCGGCGCCGGAGATGACCGTGCTGCTCGGCGGCCTGCGGGTGCTGGACACCAACGCCGGCCAAACCAAGCATGGCGTGTTCACCGACCGTCCCGGCACCTTGACCAACGACTTCTTCCGCAACCTGCTGGACATGGGCGTCGAATGGGCGCCGACGTCGAAAGCCGCCGATGAGTTCGAAGGCAAGGACCGCAAGACCGGCAACGTGAAATGGACCGCGACCCGGGTGGATCTGGTGTTCGGCTCCAACGCGCAGCTGCGTGCGCTGGCCGAGGTGTACGCCAGTGCCGATGCGAAGGATCAGTTTGTGAAGGACTTCGTGGCAGCGTGGAGCAAGGTGATGGAGCTGGACCGGTTTGACCTGAAATAGCGTCAAGCCAAAACCGGTGGGAGCGGGCCTGCCCGCGATGACAGACACTGACGCATTGCCTGGTCAGACGTCATCGCTGGCAAGCCAGCTCCCACAGGGTTCTGTGGAGTGACCGGCACCTGGTCAACCCCACATCCACATCAGGCCGGGCTCCCACAGGGTTTTGTGGGGTTGCCGGCTCTTGGCCAGCCCCACATCTACCTCAGGCCAGGCTCTTGCTCACCACTTCATACACATCGCTGGACAGTTGGCCCGACGCGAGGATCCGCTCCAGTTCGCCCTTCATCAGCGCCTGACGGGCGCTGTCGTATTTGCGCCAGCGGGTCAGCGGCGCCAGTTGCCGCGAAGCGATCTGCGGGTTGAGCGCGTTCAGTTCGATCACAAGGTCCGCCAGGAAGCGATAGCCCGAACCGTCCGCCGCGTGGAAGTTGATCAGGTTCTGCCCGGCGAACGCGCCGATCAGCGCACGTACCTTGTTCGGGTTCTTGATGCTGAACGCCGGGTGCTGCATCAGCGCCTTCACCCGGGCCAGACCGCCCGGCAAGGTGCTGCCGGCCTGCACGCTGAACCACTGGTCCATGACCAGCGGATTGTCCTTGAAGTGCTCGGCGAACGTGGCCAGGGCCTTGGCCTTCTGCTCCTCGAACGGCGAGTTGACCAGCACGGCCAGCGCCGTCAGGCGTTCGGTCATGTTGTCGCAGGTGTCGAACTGCTCAAGCGTGGCGGCGAGCACCTCAGGCTTGCCGCTGAGCATCAGGTACGACAGCGCGATGTTCTGCAGCGCACGGCGGGCGAAGTGCTCGGCTTCGGCCACGTACGGCGTCTTCTTCGACAGGTCGCGGTTGGCCTGGTAACGCAGCCACAGCGCTTCGAACAGGTTGTCCGCCAGTTGCCGGCGGGCGAACTCCCGGGCGGTGTGGATCGCGTCGACGTCGGCCGTCTCGCTGATCTCGGTCAGGTAGGCTTCGCTCGGCAGCGACAGCATCTCCGCGACCATGGCCTGATCCAGCGACTCGTCGGCCAGCACGGTGCGCAGGGCCGACACCAGGCGCGGATCCAGCACCAGGGGCTCACCCTTCTGCTGTTGGGCGATCAGTTCCTGCAGCACCAGCACCGACAGTTGCTGACCGGCATCCCAACGGTTGAAGCCGTCGCTGTCATGCTGCATCAGGAACATCAGCTGGTCGCGGCTGTACGGGAAGCTGAGCTTCACCGGCGCGGAGAAGCCGCGCAGCAGCGAAGGCAGCGGCTGCTCGGCGACGTCGACGAAGGTGAAGGTCTGCTCGGCCTCGGTCACCGAGATCACCCGGGAGGTGCCCTGCGCCGAGGCTTCGCCCGCCAGGCGCAGCGCGACGGCGTTGCCCTGGCTGTCCAGCAGGCCCAGCTCGACCGGGATCACGAACGGTAGCTTCTCGACCTTGTCCGGGGTCGCCGGGCAGCTCTGGCGGAACGTCAGGCCGTAGGTCTTCGCAGCGGCGTCGTAGGACTCGCTCACCGCCAGGCGCGGCGTGCCGGCCTGGCTGTACCAGCGCTTGAACTGGGTCAGGTCGACGCCGTTGGCGTCCTCCATGGCCTTGACGAAATCGTCGCAGGTCACGGCCTGGCCGTCGTGGCGCTGGAAGTACAGGTCGCTGCCCTTGCGGAAGCCCTCGGCACCCAGCAGCGTGTGGATCATGCCGACCACTTCCGAGCCCTTTTCGTACACGGTGAGGGTGTAGAAGTTGGAGATCTCGATGAAGCTGTCCGGGCGCACGGCGTGGGCCATGGGGCCGGCGTCTTCGGCGAACTGGTGGGTGCGCAGGTACGCCACGTCCTGGATGCGCTTGACCGTGGCCGAGTTCATGTCCGAGGAGAAACCGGCGTCGCGGAACACGGTGAAGCCTTCCTTGAGCGACAACTGGAACCAGTCGCGGCAGGTCACGCGGTTGCCCGACCAGTTGTGGAAGTACTCGTGGGCGACGATGGCCTCGACCCGCTGGTGCGCGGCGTCGGTGGCGGTCTCGGCGCGGGCCAGCACGGCGCTGGAGTTGAAGATGTTGAGGCCCTTGTTCTCCATGGCGCCCATGTTGAAGTCGTTCACGGCGACGATCATGAAGATGTCCAGGTCGTACTCGCGGCCGTAGACCTCTTCGTCCCAGCGCATGGACTTCTTCAGGCTGTTCATGGCGTGCTGGCACTTGTCGATGTTTTCCGGCTCGACATAGATGCGCAGCGCCACGGTGCGCTGGCTCATGGTGGTGAAGCTGTCCTCGACGCACCACAGGTCACCGGCCACCAGCGCGAACAGGTAGGCCGGCTTCATGAACGGGTCTTCCCAGGTCGCCCAATGCCGGCCGTCTTCGCCGGGGCCCGAGGCGACCGGGTTGCCGTTGGACAGCAGCACCGGGTAGCTGTGCTGCTCGGCCACCACGGTGGTGGTGAACTTGCTCATCACGTCCGGGCGGTCGAGGTAATAGGTGATCTTGCGGAACCCTTCGGCCTCGCACTGGGTGCAGAACATGCGGCCGGACTTGTACAGGCCTTCCAGCGCGGTGTTGCTCTCCGGGTGGATGCGCACGCTGGTGTCGACCGTGAAGGTCTCGCTGGCCGGGTGCAGGGTCAGGTGGCTGTCGGTCAGTTGGTAGTCGGCGGCGCCCAGTTCCTGGTCGGCCAGGGTCACCGACAGCAGCTCCAGCTGCTGGCCGTCGAGCACCAGCGGCGGCAGGCCCGGGCCGCGGGCCGGGTTGCGGCGCATCACCAGTTGCGCGTGCACCAGGCTGTGATCCTCGAACAACTCGAAGGTCAGGTGCGTTTCGTCGATCAGGTACTCGGGCGCCTGATAGTCCTTCAGGTAGATCATCTTCGGTTGTTCGGTGCGCATGCTGGCGTCCTTATTGATGCACGGCGAGCTGGTAGGCCGTGTACTTGCGAATGTTGATCACGCCGGTGTCGAAGATCAGGTACTGGCCCTTGATCCCCAACAGGGTGCCTTCGGCAATCGGGTTCTTGTCCAGGTTGAAGCTGACGATTTTGGCCGGGTATTGCTCCACCGGATAGCGGATCTCCAGCGGTTGTACGTCGGTAACTTTCTGAATCGCTTGTAGGCCGAATCGCTGCTGCAGGCCCAGCAGGCCTTCGGCGCAGCTGTCGAACAGCCGGTCGCGCACCTGCACCAGGTCCACCGCCTCGGCATCGCCCTTGAGCAAGGCGCGCCAGTTGGTCTTGTCCGCCACCTGGGTGCGCAGCAGATCCTCGACGAACCCCGACTGCTGGCGGGTGGCGACACGCAGGATCGGCAGCGCCTGGCTGGCGCCCTGGTCGAGCCAGCGGGTCGGCAGCTGGGTGGCGCGGGTGATGCCGACCTTGATCCCGGAGGAGTTGGCCAGGTACACGACGTGGTCGGTCATGCAGAATTTTTCGCCCCACTCGGGCTCCCGACAGGTGCCGGCATCGTAGTGGCACCGCTCCGGGCTCATGATGCACACGTCGCACTGGGCCAGCTTGGTCATGCACGGGTAGCAGTAGCCCTGACTGAAGCTGGTCTTGGTCTTGCGTCCGCAATGGGTGCAGTGGATCGCCCCCAGGTACTCCAGACGCAGCGTGCTGCCGATCAACGGGTTGACCGGCACCTCGACGCCGTCCAGACGAAACGCGTACTGCACGTCGGCCCCATCCAGGCGCGCCGACATCTTGCTGATGGAACCGCGGCCGATCTCGATCAATGGATGGCGTCCGACTTGAACAGGATGTTCGGCACTTCGATCGACTTCGACGAGCATTCCTGCGGGCCCATGTAACCGGTGCGCTCTTCCTCGGGCAGGTTCTGGATCTCCCAGGCGATCATCGCCTGCAGCGACAGTTCGCGCTGCTCGGCGGTGAGCTTGTTGCCGTCCGACCACTTGCCGATCTCCACCGCCAGCTTCAGGCTGCGGTAGATGTCCGGGGTGATGTTTTTGATCATTTCGTTGAAAGAGGACATCAGGGTCTCCGGTCTCTTTTTCCAGTAAACGGTTCAGGCGGCCAGTTTACGGCGGTTGTACAAACCGCCCAACAGGCCGGTGAAGCATCCGATGAACAGCCCGCCGACGTGGGCGGCGTTGGCGATCTGGCCGAAGCCGATGGCCGAGACCAGCCCGGACAGGCACACCAGCAGCCACACCAGCATCATCACCAGCACGCCGCGCGGCAGGCGGTAGGCCGGGTTCGGCGCCAGCAGCTGGAAGATCCAGCAGTGCCCGAGCAGGCCGTAGAGCACGCCGGACAGGCCGCCGAACAGGGTCGGGCCGCTGAACAGGTATTGGGCGAAGTTCGACACCAGGCTGAACAGCAGCGTCAGGCCGATCAGGTTGACGCCGCCCTGGCGCGACTCGATGCGCCGCCCCAGCTCCCAGTACCACATGCCGTTCATGGCCAGGTGCAGGATGCCGAAGTGGATCAGCATCGGCGTGACCAGCCGCCACCACTGCCCCGCCGCGAGGCTGTCCGCCAGCGGCGTGAACTGGATGTACTCGCCGACCACGCGGAATTCGAGGAAGGTCAGCCAGCGCATCGTGTCGAGGTTGTCGCCCAGCAGGGTCAGCGCGGCGACGATCAACGTCAGCAGCAGGACGGACGCCGTGGCCTTGGCGTACTTCAGCTGTTCGACGAAGCCCGGACGGCTGAGGGGCTGCCCCGCCGGGATGTCCAGTTGCAGGTCGGGGTCGCCGGCCGGGAAGCGCTCGTACAGCGAGCGCACGTCGTCGCTGATCTCCGCCGGCACCCACAGCACCTGCTCGCCCGCCTCTTCGCTGACGCGGTGGGGCACCTGCATGCGCTGCAGCAGTTTGACGAAGCCGCTCAGGTCCGCCGCCAGGGGCAGACGCAATACCGCCACCGCGCTCATCGCAGCACCTCCGGCCGCTCGACGTCGACCCAAACGAACTTGTGCGGATCGAGGCGGGTTTCCTGATCCAGGCGATAGGCCACCAGCTTGCCGTAGAGCACCGCGCTGTAGTCCAGGCAGGCGAGGTTCGGCCGGATCGGCGCCGGCTTGCCGCTGCGCCAGTAGTGGCCGACGAACAGCAAAGGCTCATCGATGCCGTAGCGCAGCAGGCTGTTTTTCTCGCTCGAGGTCAAAGGCTTCTGCGCCACCGGCTCCGGCAACGCGTCGGGCTGGAACACAATGTCGCCGTAGGTCTGCGGATCGTCCTCCCAGAACTTGGTGCGGAAGAACGAACGCACCAGGCCGTCGCCGCTGGTCATCGTCAGGCCGTCCGGCAGACGCATGTCGGTGCCGCGCAGCAGGCGGTCGAACACGGTGCAGGCGAAGCTGCCCGGCACGGCCGAGGCCTGGAGGAAGTGTTCGTCAATGCGCGCATCGGGGAACAGGCCGCGCAACGGTTCGATCATGCCGGCGTCCCAGCAGGCGTGCACCACGCGGAAACGCCCGGCGTCCGCCACCAGCGGCAGTTCGTAGAACCATTGCAGGAAGTCGTGCCAGTCGTGCGGGTGCTGCTCGAACTGGGTCAGGGTCTCGTGCAGCAGGCGCGCGTGGCGCGGCGTGTGCTCGCGCACGAACTGCTTGCCGCTGCCGGGCAGCGCCGGCGTGCTCCAGCCCAGGGCGTTGAATTCGTGGTTGCCCATGATGCACAGCGCCTGGCCGGCCTCGACCATGTCGTGGACGATGTGCAGCGCCTCGCGGATCCGCGGGCCGCGGTCGATGATGTCGCCGACGAACACCGCCATGCGCGACGGATGCCGCCAGACGCCGCCCTGCTTGTGGTAGCCGAGCCGGTCCAGCAGATGCTCCAGCGTCAGGGCGCAGCCGTGCACGTCACCGATCAGGTCGTAACTTCGCGCAGGATCGAGCATCACTCGCCTCCGCCACCCAGCCTGCTGCCCCAGCCGAGCTTGGTGCGGCAGACTTCGTAGTAGTTGTGGTCCAGCGGATGGATCAGGCGCAGCTTCTGCGCCTTCTTGCTGACGGTGATGGTGTCGCCCGGCGCGCAGGTGAAGTGGTTCTGCCCGTCGCAGGACACTTGCGGGTAGATCTGCATATCTTTGGACACGACGATTTTCAGCTCACTGTTGCCATCGACCACGATGGGCCGCCCGGACAAGGTATGGGGGTACATCGGCACAATCACAATGGCGTCGAGCTTGGGATGCATGATCGGGCCGCCGGCGGACAGCGCATAGGCCGTGGAGCCGGTGGGCGTGGAGACGATCAGGCCGTCGGCCTTCTGGCTGCAGACGAATTGGCCGTCGATGTACAGCTCGAACTCGATCATCCGCGTCGACTTGCCGGGGTGCAGCACCACGTCGTTCAGCGCATCGCCCTGGCCGATGGCTTCGGCGTGGCGGCGCACTTCGGCCTGGAGCAGGAAGCGGTTCTCCACCAGGTAGTGGCCGTCGAGCACTTCGGCGACCTTGACCTCCAGCTCGTCGGGGCGGATGTCGGTGAGGAAGCCGAGGCTGCCGCGGTTGATCCCCAGCACCGGTATGTTGTGCCGGGCCAGCGCCCGGGCGGCGCCGAGCAGGCTGCCGTCGCCGCCGACGACGATGACCATGTCGCAGACCTCGCCGAGCATCTTGCGCGAGGACGTCTGCAGGCCGTGGCCCGGCAGGACTTCGGCGATGGTGTCTTCGAGGATCACGTGCAGGTGGCGATCGAGCAGAAAGCGTTTCAGTCGGCGGACGGTATCCAGCACCTGGGAGCTGCCCAGGCGACCGATGATGCCGATATTGCGAAATTGCTCCATGGGACTCCTGCGGGGCGGATGCGGCGAAAAGCACGATTATGGGCGAAAGCGGCGCATAGACAAAATCCTTTCAGCCACAAGGGCGTACCCGCGTTTGGGGCTATGCTCGCAAGATGATCCTATTTCCCGATTTGCTCCAGTTGCCCCACCGCCTGCGCCACCCTGAGGTGCGCGATCTGGCGTGGGTGATCCTCGCCCCGCCGATGCTGGCCGCCACGCCTTGGCCGCAGCGCCATCCGCTGGCCGCCAGCGACTGGGTGAGCGATCCTGAACGGCTGGAGCACTGGCTGCGCCGGCTCGACCGCGACAGCTACGGCCTGCTGCACTGGCTGTCCCAGGCCCGCACCCGGCGGCTGGGCCTGTATTACGAACGGCTGTGGCAGTTTGCCGTGGAGCACGCGCCGGGCATCGAACTGATCGCCGCCAACCTGCCGATCCGCCGCGACGGCCACACCCTGGGCGAACTGGACATGCTGCTGCGCGACCGTGACGGCGTGCATCACCTGGAACTGGCGATCAAGCTCTACCTCGGCCCGCAGAACGGCGGCGGCCAGGATCCGGCGCAGTGGCTGGGGCCCGGCTGCCATGACCGGCTGGACCGCAAGCTGGCGCACCTGAGCGAGCATCAGTTGCCGATCTCCGCCCGGCCGGAAAGCCGCGAAGCGCTGGCGGCGCTGGATGTCGGGCCGTTCAGCGCGCAATTGTGGCTCGGCGGTTATCTGCTGTATCCGTGGCCCGGAGAATCCCAACCGCCCGACGGTGCCCATCCGCAGCACTTGCGCGGCAGTTGGCTGCACCAGAAGGACTGGCCGGCGTTCGTCGCACAGCGGCCCGCCGGACGCTGGCAACCCCTGCCCCGCCACGCCTGGCTGGCGCCGGCCCACTATCCGGCGGACCAGACCTGGAGCAACGGCCATCTCCAAGCCTGGCTCGATGCGCTGGAACCGCTGGCCCCGGCGCAGCTGATGGTGCGCCTGACCGAAAACGCCCGCGGCGAATGGGAAGAGGCCGAGCGGCTGTTCCTGGTGTCCGACCTGTGGCCGAACGTGCCGGGCCAGGTTTGAGGTCGGCGGCGTGCCCATCGCCAGCAGGCTGGCTCCCACAGACATCCCTATGTGGGAGCCAGCCTGCTGACGATGGGGCCGACGCGGTTACAGCGACAGCCGAACGGCCAGCGCCGCCAACGTCACCAGCAGCACCGGCACCGTCAGCACGATGCCGACCTTGAAGTAGTACCCCCAGCCGATGCGGATGTCCTTGCGCGCCAGCACATGCAGCCAGAGCAAGGTCGCCAGGCTGCCGATCGGGGTGATCTTCGGCCCCAGGTCGCTGCCGATCACGTTGGCGTAGACCATCGCCTCCTTCACCACGCCTGTGGCTTGGCTGGCGTCGATGGACAGCAGGCCGATCAGCACCGTCGGCAGGTTGTTCATGATCGACGACAGCAACGCCGTCAGCACCCCGGTGCCCAGCGCCGCGCCCCATACGCCGTGCCCGGCGAAGACGTCGAGCCAGCCCGCCAGGTAGCCGGTGAGCCCGGCGTTGCGCAGGCCGTAGACCACCAGGTACATGCCCAGGGAGAAGATCACGATCTGCCAGGGCGCCTCTTTCATCACCTTGCGCGTGGAGATCCGATGCCCGCGGGCGGCGATGGCCAGCAGCAGCGCGGCGCACGCGGCGGAAATGAAACTGATCGGAATGCCCAGCGGTTCGAGGGCGAAGCAGCCCGCCAGCAGGATCAGCAGCACCGCCCATCCGGCGTAGAACGTGGGTTTATCGTGGATCGCCGTTTCCGGGCGTTCCAGTTGCTCGGGGTCGTAGGCCTTGGGGATGTCGCGCCGGAAGAACCACAGCAGCATGCCCAGCGTCGCGGCCACGCTCACGACGTTGACCGGCACCATCACCGCCGCATAGCGGTTGAAGCCGATGTGAAAGAAGTCGGCGGAAACGATGTTGACCAGGTTCGACACCACCAGCGGCAGGCTCGCGGTGTCGGCGATGAAGCCCGCCCCCATCACGAACGCCAGGGTCGCGGCAGGGGAAAACCGCAGCGCCAGCAGCATCGAGATCACGATGGGCGTGAGGATCAGCGCCGCGCCGTCGTTGGCGAACAGCGCCGACACCAGCGCGCCGAGCAGCACCATGAACGCGAACAGCTTGCGCCCGCTGCCCCGCCCCCAGCGCGCCACGTGCAACGCGGCCCAGGCGAAGAACCCGGCTTCGTCGAGCAACAGACTGATGATGATCAGCGCGACAAACGTGCCGGTGGCGTTCCAGATGATCTGCCACACCAGCGGTATGTCAGACAGGTGCACCACGCCGAACAGCAGCGCCAGCACCGCACCGAACGTCGCGCTCCAGCCGACGCCGAGGCCTTTGGGCTGCCAGATCACCAGTGTGATGGTCAGCAGGAATATCAATGACGCAGCCAGCATCCGCGAAAGCCTTCATGAAATGGAAACGCGGACAATGCCCGAATGTGGGACAGGAAAAAAGCCTGCGGGAGCGGTCGGTCATTCACATCGGTTGTGAATGACAAGACGCCATCGCCAGCAGGCTGGCTCCCACAGGTATCTCCGTTGGACGCAGCGTTTGCATTCATCGCAGAACATTGTGGGAGCCAGCCTGCTGGCGATGGCGTCAGCCGGGGCGCCGCAAGACATCAAGGCTACCCCGTCAGTCCGGCCGCCAAATCACTTCTTGTGCTGCTCCACCCACTGCCCGTAGGCATCGATGAACCCCTGCAGGAACGGCCGCACCGACTCATTCAGCTTGCCCGCCTCGTCGAACGCCGAGCCGGCGCCGCCCAGGTAGGCTTCAGGCTGTTGCATGCACGGCACATTGAGAAACACGAAAGACTGGCGCAGATGCTGGTTGGCGCCGAAACCGCCGATGGCGCCGGGCGAAACACTGATCACCGCCCCCGGCTTGCCGCTCCAGACGCTTTTGCCGTAAGGCCGGGAACCGACGTCGATGGCGTTCTTCAGCGGCGCCGGCACCGAACGGTTGTATTCCGGGGTGACAAACAGCACTGCGTCGGATGAAGCCACTTGCTGACGGAAAGTCCTGTAGGCTGCCGGCGGCGAATCACCGTCGATGTCTTCGTTGTAAAGCGGCAGATCGCCGATTTCGACAATGTTCAGTTTGAGGTTCGCCGGCGCCAGCTCCGCCAGGGCCAGGGCCACCTTGCGGTTGAGCGACGCTTTGCGGAGGCTGCCGACCACTACTGCGACGTTGTAGACATTGCTCATGGGAAGACTCTCGACTGTCCGTGGGAGGAGCCTGTAGTTATAGATGATCCGTCGGCGTTTTCACCAGGCGGCCGGGAAATCCCGGTGCACGCATTATTTTTTTCCTGTAGGAAAACTTACCGCGCCCGATGACGGTCTACCCAGCCGTCAATCCAGCGTTTTATCTCCAGAGGTTCTAAACAGATGGCAGCAGTACTCGTCGGTCAGTTCCATGCAAGAGATGCGGAAGGCCGCGTTTATTCCGTGCATGAGTACCAGGAATCCAACCCGTCGGCAGACGGACTCACCGGCACGGAGCCCGTCACCACCTACAAGCTGGCGATCGGCGATCGCATCAACAAGATCGACGAAAACGAATTCCTGCTGGTGCAGTCCGGCATCACCCTGATCCGCGAACCCGACTCCGTCATCGCTTCATAACCGGTCGTTATGAGCAGAAGTCTTCCGTGCCGAGTTGGGGTAGGATTCAGCCACTGACCCCAACCGCCGGACATGGACTTGCCGCATGCGTTTACGTCATATCGAAGTGATTCAGGCGCTGCTGCAGACCGGCCATGCAGGCACCGCGGCCGAGTGGCTGCAATTGTCGACGGCCGAGGTCGAAGCGCGGTTGCGCGAGGCCGAGAGCGAGTTGGGGTTCATGCTGTTCGCCAGCGTTCGCGGACGGCTCCAGGCCACCCCGGAAGCCAAGGCGCTGCAAGTCGAGATCGGCCACATCTACGAAGCGCTGGAGCCGGTGCAGCGTCTGGCCGACAGCCTGCGCCAGTACCTCGCCCCGCCCCTGCGGATCACCGGCACACCGCCGCTGGCCCAGCAACTGCTGCCGCAAAGCCTCGCCGCCCTGCGCCGACGCCTGCCGGACGCCCCCTGCACCCTGTTCAGCGAACCGACCCGCGACATCGTCCGCCGCCTGCTGCTGCGCGAATGCGACCTGGGCCTGAGCCTGCACGATCCTGAACACCCCGACATCCATTGCCAGGCGCTGGCCCAAGGCAAGCTTCAGCTGCTGGCGCCCCACGGCTGGCTGCAGCCGAAGCAGAAGTACGTTTCCCTGCCGGATCTGGCCGGCCAGGCGATGGTCGGCCTGGAGGGCCAGGATCCGCTGAGCCCCGCGCTGGAGCACAAGCTCCAGGCGCTGCGTCCGGCGCCGAGCATCCGCACCCGGGTGCAGACCCACCAGATGATGCGCAGCATGGTCGAGGCCGGCGAAGGCCTGGCCATCGTCGACCCGTTCACCGCCCTCGGCGCCCGTGCCGCCGGCCTCGATGCCTGCCCGCTGTCGCCGGCGGTGCCGGTCAGCCTTTACGCCCTGACCTACCGGCACGCCCCGTCGCCGGCGGCCATCCAGACGCTGCTCGCCCTCGTCACGGAACAAGCCGCGGCGATGTTGGCGGGCTGACCGGCCCTTCCAGCGGGTTATCGAACAATCGATACCAGAACAGCGCCACTTCGGCGGTGTTCGGGTCGATGCCGCGGTAGCGCAGGTGATCGATGCCGCCGATCACATAGCCGCAACGCTCGTACAGCCGGCAGGCGCCGAGGTTATTGTTCTGGGTTTCGAGCATGATGCCCGGCAGTTTCTTCTTGCGGCTCCAGAACTGCGCCACATCCAGCAATGCCTTGGCCACGCCGTGGCGCCGCGCCGGGGCATGCACCGCCAATTCGTCGATATGGGCGAAGCCGTTCCAGTTGGTGCTGACCACCAGATGACCGACCGGCTCGTCGCCCAGGTAGGCCATGAAGATTTCGCTGTCGGCGGCGTCGCGGTAGCTGCTGAATTCTTCAGGGTCGATGCCGTAGCACTTGCGGTACGGCACGATCGGCGTCACGGCCCACGCCGCCACAGGCCGGCCGATCTCGGCGGCGCCATAGGCGCTGACCTCGAAGCTGAAGTCGCTGCCCCAGATGTACGCGGCAAAGCCGTCGTCGGCGACCCGCACCGACAGGCCGGGATGTTTCGGGTTCATAAGCGCTTGCATAGGGTTGTACGTCCTCATTCCTTGACGCAATCGACGGTGTACGACCGTCCGTTGCCATGGTCGTCATGTTGCAGTCCATGCACATCAGCCACGAAACCGGGGAAGCTTGCATCGAACGTGCGGGCAAACTTCAGGTATTCGATGATCGAACGGGTGGCCTCGGTGAAGCGCTCGCCCGGCATGATCAACGGGATGCCCGGCGGGTAAGGCACCAGCATCACCGCCGCCACCCGCCCTTCCAGCTCATCGATGGGCACGGCCTCGACCTCGCCGCGCACCAGTTGGTCGTAGGCGTGGGCCGGCTTCATGGCGATCTCCGGCAGCACGGTGTACATGCGCTTGAGGTGCCTGGCCGTGGCGTTGGTGCGGTAGCAGCCATGCAATTGATCGCACAGGTCGCGCAAGCCCATGCCGCGGTAGCGCACCGCATCTTCCTGGGCGACGCACGGCAGGCAGGTGGCGAGGCTGACGTTGGCGTCATAGCTGCGCTTGAACTCCAGCAGCTCGGTCAGCAACGTGCTCCACTTGCCCTTGGTGATGCCCATGGAAAACAGCACCAAGAACGAATACAGGCCGGTCTTCTCCACCACCAGACCGCGCTCCCACAGGAACCGGCTGACCACCGCCGCCGGAATGCCCCTTTCGCTCAAGGCGCCGCCGGCGTTCAGGCCGGGCATCACCAACGTCACCTTGATCGGGTCGAGCAGCACGTAATCGTCGCCGACCTCGCCGAACCCGTGCCAGTCGGCCTCGGGCTGCAGCAGCCAGTCCTCGGTCTTCACCCGGTCGGTACCCTCGACGCCCGGCGGTTGCCAGATCGAGAACCACCAGTCATCGGCCGCGATGTGCTGGCGCAGGTTGGCCAGCGCCCGGCGGAAACTCAAGGCCTCGTCGAAGGTTTCCTGCAGCAGCGAACGCCCGGCCGGCCCTTCCATCATCGCCGACGCCACATCCAGCGACGCGATGATGCTGTACTGCGGCGACGTCGAGATGTGCATCATGAACGCTTCGTTGAAACGGTCGCGGTCCAACTGCCGCGCCCCGCCGTCCTGGACATGGATCATCGACGCCTGGCTGAACGCCGCGAGCAGTTTATGGGTGGAATGGGTGGTGAACACCAGCGGACTGTCGGCGCTGCGGGAGGTGGCCATGCCATAGCGGCCGGCGAAGAACTCGTGAAACGCGGCGTACGCATACCAGGCCTCGTCGAAATGCAGCACCTGCACGCTGTTGCCCAGGCTTTGCTTGATCAGCTCGGCGTTGTAGCACAAGCCGTCGTAGGTGGAGTTGGTGACCACCGCCAGCTTGACCTTCGGCTCGCGCCCCTGGGTCAGCGGGCTGGCGTCGATCTTGGCCTGGATCGACTCGCGGCTGAACTCGCTCAGGGGAATGGGGCCGATGATCCCCAGGTCATTGCGCTCCGGGCACAGGTACAGCGGAATCGCACCGGTCATGATGATCGCGTGCAGCACCGACTTGTGGCAGTTGCGATCCACCAGCACCAGGTCATCGCGCCCGACCATCGAATGCCAGACGATCTTGTTGGCGGTCGAGGTGCCGTTGATCACGAAAAAGGTGTGGTCGGCGCCGAAGTTGCGCGCCGCCCGCGCTTCGGCTTCGGCCAGGGGACCGGTGTGGTCGAGCAGCGAACCGAGCTCGGGCACCGACACCGACAGGTCCGAGCGCAGGGTGTTTTCGCCGAAGAACTGATGGAACGCCTGCCCCACCGGGCTCTTGTGGTACGCCACGCCACCGCCGTGGCCGGGGGTGTGCCAGGAATAGTTGGAGTCGGCGGTGTGCTGCACCAGCGCCTTGAAGAACGGCGGCAGCAGCCCGTCCAGGTACTTGCGCGCCGCCCGCGCCACTTGCCGAGCCAGGAACGGCACGGTGTCTTCGAACAGGTAGAGAATGCCGCGCAACTGGTTGAGCTCGGCCATGGCGTCGGCCGGGGCGTTTTCCAGGGTCACCTGCTCGCCCAAGGCGAAGATCGGCAACTCCGGCGCCCGCACCCGGGCCAGCCCGATCAGTTCGGCCATGTTGTGCAGCAAATGCGAGTTGGTGCTGGCGTCTTCGGCGGCGATCAGCATGCACGCCAAGCCATGATGGGTGGACGCCACCAGCCTGCCTTCGGTGTAGTCCGTGGCTGAAACGACCTTGAATCCTTCCTGCTCCAGCTCCCGGGCGATGCCCCGGATACGCTCGCCGGCAACCGTGTCGGCCTTGATGTCGCGGTGGACGATCAACACCGGAAACTTCAAATCTTTGTACATGGGGCCCAGAGTCCTGAGGCGGCAGCGCGCAGCGTGCCAATGTCCTCAGGGTAGAGGGTCAACGCCGTTGTTGCGAGGGTGGCCAGTTGGCTTCATGTCCGGGGAAGCGGTGCTTGCGCCGATCCGGTGACGAGGGACCGGATCAGGCCTGGGATTCGATCAGTTGCGTCCACAGCGCCGGTCCGCCGGCGGACTTGGCGATGATTTCCAGGCGCGCCGCGTGCTGCGCCAGTTCGTCTTCGCTGGCACGGATGATCCGGCCCGGTTGGCGGTCGGCCGGCAGGCGCCGGATCTCGGACGCGCGCCCGCTGCTTTCGCCGGAGCCGTCGGAGGCGTTGCCGGCCAGGGACAGGCTGGTCTGGCCGCCGGTCATGGTCAGGTAGACGTCGGCGAGGATCTCCGAGTCGAGCAACGCGCCGTGCAGCTCACGGCCGGAGTTGTCCACGCCATAACGCTTGCACAGCGCATCGAGGCTGTTGCGCTGGCCGGGGTGGCGCTCCCGCGCCATCATCAGGGTGTCGAGGATCGAGCAGTGGCGGGTGATGTCGGCCCGGTCCTGCTGGCCCAGCAAGGCGAATTCGTTGTTGATGAAGCCGACGTCGAACGCCGCGTTGTGGATGATCAGCTGCGCGCCGTTGATGAACTCGAAGAACTCGTCGGCCACTTCGGCGAAGCGGGGCTTGCCGACCAGAAACTCGTTGGTGATGCCGTGAACGCCGATCGCGCCCTCGTCGCTTTCCCGATCCGGTTGCAGGTACACGTGAAAGTGCCGGCCCGTCAGGCGCCGACCCATCAGTTCGACGCAGCCGATCTCGATGATCCGGTGGCCGTCGGTCACCGGCATGCCGGTGGTTTCGGTATCGAGTACAACGGATCTGGTGGCCATCAGTGTTCAGCTCTCAACGGGTGCAATCGGACAAA
This sequence comes from Pseudomonas sp. B7(2017), assembly GCF_002112745.1. Classification (NCBI taxonomy): domain Bacteria; kingdom Pseudomonadati; phylum Pseudomonadota; class Gammaproteobacteria; order Pseudomonadales; family Pseudomonadaceae; genus Pseudomonas; species Pseudomonas sp. B7(2017). The sequence continues at coordinate 65,975 of NZ_NEIP01000003.1, forward strand.
GGCGGCGATGGTATCACGCTCGCCGCGGGGTTTCAGGTGGACCGCGTCGTGCCCGTCGCCGGCAGGCCGGCTCCCACATTGGATCTGCACAATGCATCAGTACCCTGTGGGAGCCAGCCTGCTGGCGATCGGCCGCATCACGGTGCACGGCCGGAATCAATCCTGCTTGTAGCCACGCACTTCGTCGACGCCACGGTTGGCCAATTGGTCGGCCCGTTCGTTACCGTGATGGCCGATGTGGCCGCGCACCCATTTCCAGGTGACCTTGTGGCGGTTGACCTGCTCGTCCAGCTGCTTCCACAGGTCGGCGTTCTTCACCGGCTCCTTCGCGGCGGTTTTCCAGCCGCGCTTCTTCCAGTTGGCCATCCACTCGTTGATGCCTTTCATCACGTATTGCGAGTCGGTCACCAGCAGCACTTCGCACGGGCGCTTGAGGGCTTCCAGGCCGCGGATCGCGCCGAGCAGCTCCATGCGGTTATTGGTGGTGTTGGCTTCGCCGCCCCACAGTTCCTTCTCGACGCCCTTGCACACCAGCAAGGCGCCCCAGCCGCCGGGGCCGGGGTTGCCCTTGCAGGCGCCGTCAGTGAACAGTTCTACGTTATCGGTCATGCCAGTCATCCAGAAATTGCCGTGCCTCGCCGGACAGCGGCCGACGATGGCCGAGGCCGGGACAGGCCCGGCCGGAATATAAAGAAGGTGTCTACGGTTCGATGCGGCGGCGGTTGACCTTGGCCATCGGCAGCGGGATCAGCTTGCCCATCGGTTCGCGGCGCTCCTGGCGCACCGGGCGCAGGCCGACCACGATCTTGCGCGCCACCAGCAGGTAGAAGCCGCCGCCGGCCAGTTGCCAGGCGCCGGCGCGGCGTTCCCAGCCGGCCAGGCGCGCCTGCCACGCGGACGACGCAAGCGGCGGACGATAGCACCCGAAGCGGCGTTTCTCCAGCGCGAAGCCCAGCAGGTTGAGCCAGTCGGCGACCCGCGAGGGCGAGATGCAGCGCGCCTTGCGCAGGCCGTCATGGGCGAACACATGGCGCAGGCCCCAGGCGCTCCAGGGGTTGATGCCGATGATCAGCAGGTGCCCGCCGGGGCGCACGCTGCTGGCCGCCTCGCGCAGCAGGCCGTGGGGCGACAGGCAGAAATCCAGCCCGTGCTGCATGACCACCACGTCGGCCGCGTGCTCGCTCAACGGCCAGGCCTGTTCTTCGCAGACGATCTCTACCCCCGGCAACGGCGCGCCCAGGCGCACGTTGCGCTGCACCTGGGGCGCCGACGGCGGCGTCTCGGCGGACGGGCCGTAATGCACCAGGTAGCCGCCGAAGAAACGGCCCAGCTCGTCTTCGAGCATGCGCCGCTCCTCGTCCAGCAGGAATTGGCCCAGGGGCCCGGACAGCCACTCCCGGGCCGAACTGATCAGGGCCAGCCAGTCAGGATCGGCCTGAGCGAACGCTTTATCGGTCATGTCGTTCTCCAAAGCGCCACGAAGCTCTAAGATGCGCCAATGTTACCCGTTTGGCGAATCCGAAGATGATACAGATCAGTGCCCTCCCCGCGTTCACCGACAACTACATCTGGTTGTTGCAGGATCATTCAACCCACCGCTGCGCGGTGGTCGATCCGGGGGATGCCGCGCCGGTGCAGGACTGGCTCGACGCCCATCCGGGCTGGGTGCTGGGCGACATCCTGATCACCCATCACCACCATGACCACGTCGGCGGCGTCGAGGCGCTGAAGGCGGCCACGGGCGCCACCGTCCACGGCCCGGCCAGCGAGAAGATCCCCGGCCGCGACATCGCGCTCAAGGACGGCGACAAGGCCCGCGTGCTGGGCTGGGACTTCGACGTCTACGCCGTGCCCGGCCACACCCTGGGCCACATCGCCTACTACCGCCATGGCCTGCTGTTCTGCGGCGACACCCTGTTCGCCGCCGGCTGCGGCCGCCTGTTCGAAGGCACGCCGCAGCAGATGCACCATTCCCTGAGCCGCCTGGCCGCGCTGCCGGAAGACACGCTGGTCTACTGCACCCACGAATACACGTTGAGCAACCTGAAGTTCGCCGCCGCGGTCGAACCGGCCAACCCGGACATCGCCGCCCGTCTGGAAAAAGTCCGCCAGCAGCGGGAAAACGGCGTGATGACCCTGCCCTCGACCTTGGCCCTGGAAAAGCTCACGAACCCCTTTCTGCGGACGGGTGAAACATTAGTTAAACAAAAAGTGGACGAACGGAGCGGCCCTCAAAACCGGGCGCCGAGTGAGGTTTTTGCGGCACTGCGGGCCTGGAAAGACACGTTTTGAGGCATTCCCCAAACGGTACAAAAGTTCTGAACGGTTGACCGTTGGGGGTGCGCTTTCTAGAATCGCCCGACATTTTTGCCCGGAACTTACTTCCAGCCAATGTCGTCATCCATACGCAAGTCCGTCAACTCAGACGCACTGACCCGCCTGGCGCAAGCCATCGCGGTGGCTGTGTCCGCCACCCTGGCGGGCTGCTCCAGCCATGCGCCGCAGACTGACGCGACCCACGCGCCGAACATCGCTGCCCGGGCCAAACAGAAGCCGATCTGGCTGAACGAGAAGCCCAGCCCGCAGGTGCCCCAGGACATCTGGGCGCGGATGCGCGAAGGCTTCCAGCTGCAAGAGGGCCTGGGGGTCAACCCGCGCATCGAGCAGCAACGCCTTTGGTTCGCCAGCAACCCGTCGTTCCTCGAGAACGCCGGCGAACGCGGCAGCCTCTACATCCATTACATTGTCGAGCGCCTCGAAGAGCGCAACATGCCGCTGGAGCTGGCGCTGCTGCCGGTGATCGAAAGCGCCTACAACCCGATGGCCTATTCCCGGGCCGACGCGGTGGGCCTCTGGCAGTTCATCCCGTCCACCGGGCGCTCCTTCAACCTGCGCCAGACCCGCTTCTACGACGGCCGCCGGGACATCACCGCCTCCACCACCGCGGCAATGGACTACCTGACCCGCCTGCACGACATGTTCAACGGCGACTGGCTGCTGGCCCTGGCGGCCTACAACGCCGGCGAAGGCACGGTGAGCCGCGCCATCGAGCGCAACGAGCGCCTCGGCCTGCCGACCGACTACTGGAACCTGCCGCTGCCGGCCGAGACCCAGGCCTACGTGCCGAAGCTGCTGGCCCTGTCCCAGGTGGTCCTGGCGCCGGAAGCCTACGGCGTGAACCTCAACCCGATCGCCAACGAACCGTATTTCCAGGTCGTCGAGATCAACCAGCGCATGGATCTGTCCAAGGTCGCGGCGGTGGCCAACATCGACGAAGACGAGCTGTTCCAGCTCAACCCGGCGTTCAAGCAGCGCACCACCATCGACGGCCCGCAGCACCTGTTGGTGCCGACGTCCAAGGCGCAGCTGCTGACCGCCAGCCTGCAGACCATGCGGCCTGAAGAGCTGATCAGCCCGCGCTCGCTCAAACCGGTGTTCGAAGGGGCCGACCCTGCCGAAGTCGCACAGCTCAAGCGCGCCTACCGGGTCAAGCGCGGCGACAACCTCGCCTCCATCGCCAAGGCCAACAAGGTCGAGGTCAAGGACCTGCAGCGCTGGAACAAGCTCTCCGGCAAGAACCTCAAGGTCGGCCAGACCCTGGTGATGCGCGACACCACCAAACGCACCCCGGCCCGCAATGCCGGCGGCCGCATCAACACCGTGGTCGCGGCCAACAGCAAGGGCGGCGCCAAGGCCGACGCCCAGAAGCAGACCCAGTACAAGGTCAAGCAAGGCGACACCCTGTACGTGGTGGCCAAGCGCTTCAACGTCGAGATGCAGCACCTCAAGCGCTGGAATCCGGGCGCGGGCAAGGCCCTCAAGCCTGGGCAGATGCTCACGGTCTACCAGCCGCACTGACAGCCTGACCGATAAGCCCTGCAGCGTTACGCTTGCAGGGCTTTTTTGTGGGAACAACTGTCTTGATCCTGTTCGGCGGCGGCTCAACTGACGCTATCGCCAGCAGGCTGGCTCCCACAGTGATTGACGTTCGCACGGCGGATTCATGTTCATTGCCCAACCCTGCGGGGCCCGCACAATTAACGGCGCATTAAGCGCTGTCTTTTTCCTGTCCGGACAAGCTGTTACTGTACGGGCCACATAGCCCAAGCCGCCTGGACCGGATCCGACTTGAAGCGTCCCTTCCTCCTGTTCCTGATCAGCCTGGCCTTGAGCTCTCCCGCAAGCGCGACCATCACCGAAAGCCACGGTTACGCGCAGTTCGGCACGCTCAAGTACCCGGCCAGCTTCACCCACTTCGACTGGGTCAACCCGCAGGCGCCCAAGGGCGGCACGTTGCGGGTGATGGCGTTCGGCACCTTCGATACGCTCAACCCCTACACCTTCAAGGGCACCAGCCCGGTCACCACGCCGAATTTCCTGCAGTACGGCATCAACGAGCTGAACGAACCGCTGATGGTCGGCACCGGCCAGTACGCGCCCTCCGGGGACGAGCCGGCCTCCAGCTACGGCCTGATCGCGCAATCGGTGGAATACAGCGAAGACCGCAGTTGGGTGGTGTTCAACCTGCGTCCGCAGGCGCGCTTCCATGACGGCACGCCGATCACCGCCTACGACGTCGCTTTTTCCTACCGCCTGCTGCTCAAGGAAGGCCATCCGCTGTACCGCACCAGCCTTCAGGAGGTGTCGCGGGTCGACATCCTCAGCCCGCAGCGCATCCGCTTCGTGCTCAAGCGTTCGGGCAATCCCTTGCTGATCCTGCGCCTGGGCGAACTGCCGGTGCTGCCCCAGCATTACTGGAAAGGCCGCGACTTCAAGGCCACCACCTTCGAACCGCCGCTGGGCAGCGGCCCTTACCGCATCACCTCGGTGACGCCCGGGCGCCAGTTGGTCTTCGAACGGATCAAGGACTATTGGGGCAAGGACCTGCCGGTCAACCGCGGCAAGTACAACGTCGACCGCATGGAGGTCGAGTTCTACCGCGACAGCGACGTGGCCTTCGAAGCGTTCAAGGCCGACGAGTTCGACATCTACATCGAGCACCAGGCCAAGAACTGGGCCAACGGCTACAACTTCCCGGCCCTGCGCCGCGGCGAAGTGATCAAGGCGCAGATCCCGCACCGGATCCCGACCCAGAGCCAGGGCCTGTTCATGAACACCCGGCGTCCGGTCTTCGCCCAGATCAAGGTGCGCGAAGCCCTGGGCCTGATGTTCGATTTCGAATGGACCAACCGCGCCCTGTTCAGCGATGCCTACCGGCGCAGCGTCAGTTACTACCCCAACAGCGAATTCAGCGCCGAAGGCCTGCCGGTGGGCCATGAATGGCTGATGCTCAAGCCGTACAAGGATCAGCTCCCGGCCCGCCTGTTCACCGAACCCTTCAGCCTGCCGCAGACCGACGGCCGCGGCATCCCCCGGGACACCCTGCGCAAGGCCCTGGGGCTGCTGGCCGAAGCGGGCTGGACGCTCAACGGCCAACGCTTGCAGAACGCCGCCGGGCAACCCTTGCGCTTCGAGATCCTGCTGGTCAACCCGAACCTTGAGCGGATCCTCCAGCCCTATGTCGAGAACCTCAACGGCATCGGCATCGACGCCCGGCTGCGCACCGTGGACCGCGCCCAGTACAAGCAACGCCTGGATCAGTTCGATTTCGACATGATTCTGATGACGCTCAACCAGACCCTGAGCCCGGGGCTTGAGCAATGGCAGTACTTCCACTCAAGCCAGGCCGCCGTCAAGGGCAGCAAGAACTACGCCGGCATCGCCGACCCCGTGGTCGACCACCTGCTCGAGCAATTGCTCGCCGCCCGCACCCGGGACGAGCAGGTGGCCGCCGGCAAGGCACTGGACCGCGTGCTGCTGTGGCAGCACTACAGCATTCCCAACTGGTACCTCAATTATCACCGCCTGGCCTACCGCAACCGGTTCGCCTTCGTCACCACGCCCCCCTACACCCTGGGCCTGAGCGCGTGGTGGCTGAAGTCTTCGGAGAAAGATCGATGAAACCCTTCCGCGCCCTGCTCCTGCAGGCCAGCGGCCTGCTGTTCGCCGGGCTGGCCTGCGCCGCCCCGCAGCACGCCGTGACCCTGTACAACGAGCCGCCCAAATACCCGGCCGACTTCAAGCAGTTCGACTACGTGAACCCCGACGCGCCCAAGGGCGGGATCTTCCGCCAGGCCGGGTTCGGCGGCTTCGACAGCCTCAACCCGTTCATCAGCAAAGGCGTGCCGGCGGACAACATCGGGCAGATCTACGACACCCTCACCCGCCACAGCCTGGACGAGCCCTTCACCGAATACGGCCTGATCGCCGGCAAGATCGAAAAGGCCCCGGACAACAGCTGGGTGCGCTTCTACCTGCGCCCGGAGGCGCGCTTCCACGACGGCCATCCGGTGCGCGCCGAGGACGTGGTGTTCAGCTTCCAGACCCTCACCAAGGACGGCTCGCCCCTGTACCGCGGCTACTACAATGACGTCGACGACGTCATCGCCGAAGACCCGCTCAAGGTGCTGTTCAAGTTCAAGCACACCAACAACCGCGAACTGCCGCTGATCCTCGGCCAGTTGCCGGTGCTGCCGAAACACTGGTGGGCCAGCCGCGACTTCAACAAGGGCAACCTGGAGATCCCGCTGGGCAGCGGCCCGTACCGTGTGGCTGAAGTGAAGGCCGGACGCTCCGTGCGCTACGAGCGGGTCAAGGACTACTGGGGCAAGGACCTGCCGGTCAACCGAGGCTTCTACAACTTCGACGTGATGACCACCGACTACTACCGCGACAACACCGTGGCGCTGGAAGCCCTCAAGGCCGGGCAGTTCGACTATTGGCTGGAGATGACCGCCAAGAACTGGGCCAACGCCTACAACGTCCCCGCCGTCACCGAGGGGCGGCTGATCAAGGAGCAGATCCCCAACGGCAACCCCACCGGCATGCAGGGCTTCGTCTACAACCTGCGCCGTCCGGTGTTCCACGACGTGCGGGTGCGTCAGGCCCTGAGCCTGCTGCTGGACTTCGAGTGGACCAACAAGCAATTGTTCAACAGCGCCTATGCGCGCACCCGCAGCTATTTCGAGAACTCGGAAATGGCCGCCACCGGCCTGCCGGACGCCGACCAACTGGCGATCCTCGACCCGTTCCGCAGCCAGTTGCCGGCCCAGGTGTTCAGCGAGGCGTTCGAAAACCCCAAGACCGACGGCAGCGGCATGATCCGCCCGCAGCAGCGCGAGGCCTACCAGCTGCTGCAAGAGGCCGGCTGGAAGATCGTCGACGACAAGATGGTCGACGCCGACGGCAAACCGGTGGTCATCGAGTTCCTGCTGGCCCAGACCGATTTCGAGCGGGTGCTGCTGCCGTTCAAGCGCAACCTGAGCGACCTGGGCATCGACCTGGTGATCCGTCGCGTGGACGTCTCGCAGTACGTCAACCGCGTGCGTTCGCGGGACTTCGACATGATCGTCGGCAGCTTCCCGCAGTCCAACTCGCCGGGCAACGAGCAGCGCGAGTTCTGGATGAGCGCCGCCGCCGACAAGCCCAGCAGCCGCAACTCGATGGGCCTGAAGGATCCGGTGGTCGACCGGCTGGTGGAGCAACTGATCAACGCCGATTCGCGCAAGAGCCTGGTGGCCCACGCCCGGGCCCTCGACCGCGTGCTGCAATGGGGCTACTACGTGATCCCCAACTGGCACATCAAGACCTGGCGCGTGGCGTACTGGAACCACATCGGCCATCCGAAAGTCTCCCCCAAGTACGACATCGGCATTGATACCTGGTGGATCAAGCCCGACGCCAAACCGGCGATAGAAGTCCAGACCCAACTGCAGGCCGCCCCAGCGGACACGGAGTAATCAGATGCTGGCGTACATTTTTCGGCGACTGCTGCTGATCATCCCGACCCTGTTCGGCATCCTGCTGATCAACTTCGTGATCATCCAGGCCGCCCCCGGCGGGCCGGTGGAGCAGATGATCGCCAAGCTCGAAGGCTTCGAAGGCGCCACCAGCCGCATCGCCGGCGGCGGCGCCGAGGTGTCGGTGGCCGGTTCGTCCTACCGCGGCGCCCAGGGCCTGGATCCGGCGCTGATCAAGGAAATCGAGCACATGTACGGGTTCGACAAGTCGGCCCCGGAACGCCTGTGGATCATGGTCAAGAACTACGCCCGGCTGGATTTCGGCGACAGCTTCTTCCGCGACGCCAAGGTGATCGACCTGATCAAGGAAAAGATGCCGGTGTCGATCTCCCTGGGCCTGTGGAGCACGCTGATCATGTACCTGGTGTCGATCCCGCTGGGGATCGCCAAGGCCACCCGGCACGGCAGCCACTTCGACGTCTGGACCAGCTCGGCGATCATCGTCGGCTACGCGATCCCGGCGTTCCTGTTCGCGATCCTGCTGATCGTGGTGTTCGCCGGCGGCAGTTACCTGGACTGGTTCCCGCTGCGGGGCCTGACTTCGAACAACTTCGACGAACTGAGCCTGGGCGGCAAGGTCCTCGACTACTTCTGGCACCTGGCGCTGCCGGTGACCGCCCTGGTGATCGGCAACTTCGCGACCATGACCCTGCTGACCAAGAACAGCTTCCTCGACGAGATCAACAAGCAGTACGTGGTCACCGCCAAGGCCAAGGGCCTGACCCGCCGCCGCGTACTGTACGGCCATGTGTTCCGCAACGCGATGCTGCTGGTGATCGCCGGGTTCCCGTCGGCGTTCATCGGCATCTTCTTCACCGGTTCCCTGCTGGTGGAAGTGATCTTCTCCCTCGACGGCCTCGGCCTGATGAGTTTCGAGGCGGCGATCAACCGCGACTACCCGGTGGTGTTCGGCACCCTGTTCATCTTCACCCTGCTGGGGCTGGTGGTGAAACTGATCGGCGACCTCACCTACACCCTGGTCGATCCGCGCATCGACTTCGAAAGCCGGGAGCATTGAGATGAACCTGTCCCCTCTCAACCGCCGCCGCTTCGAACTGTTCAAGGCCAACAAGCGCGGCTGGTGGTCGCTGTGGCTGTTCCTGATCCTGTTCGGCTTGAGCCTTGGCGCCGAACTGATCGCCAACGACAAGCCGCTGGCGATCCACTACGACGACCAATGGTATTTCCCGGCGCTCAAGCGCTACCCGGAAACCGCGTTCGGCGGCGAATTCCCGCTGGAGGCCAACTACAAGAGCCCGTACATCCGCGAACTGCTCCAGAGCAAGGACGCCTGGGTGCTGTGGGCGCCGATTCCGTTCAGCTACCAGAGCATCAACTACGACCTGAAGGTCCCCGCCCCCGCCCCGCCCTCGGCGGTCAACCTGCTGGGCACCGACGATCAGGGCCGCGACGTGCTGGCGCGGGTGATCTATGGCTTTCGCATCTCGGTGCTGTTCGCCCTTACCCTGACGGTGCTCAGTTCGCTGATCGGCGTGATCGCCGGCGCACTGCAAGGCTTCTACGGCGGCTGGGTCGACCTGGCCGGCCAGCGCTTCCTGGAGATCTGGTCGGGGCTGCCGGTGCTGTACCTGCTGATCATCCTGGCCAGTTTCGTGCAGCCGAACTTCTGGTGGCTGCTGGGGATCATGCTGCTGTTCTCCTGGATGAGCCTGGTGGACGTGGTGCGCGCCGAATTCCTGCGCGGGCGCAACCTGGAATACGTGCGGGCGGCCCGGGCGCTGGGGATGCGCAACGGCGCGATCATGTTCCGCCACATCCTGCCCAACGCCATGGTCTCGACCATGACTTTCATGCCGTTCATCCTGACCGGCGCCATCGGCACCCTCACGGCCCTGGACTTCCTCGGCTTCGGTTTGCCGGCGGGCAGCCCGTCGCTGGGCGAGCTGGTGGCCCAGGGCAAATCCAACCTGCAGGCGCCGTGGCTGGGGATGAGCGCGTTCGCCGTGCTGGCCCTGATGCTGAGCCTTCTGGTGTTCATCGGCGAATCCGCCCGCGACGCCTTCGACCCGAGGAAGTGAAATGAATCAGGACAATCTGATCGAAGTGCGCGACCTCGCCGTCGAGTTCGGCCTGGGCGACCGCATCCAGCGGGTGGTGGAGGGCGTGAGCTTCGACATCAAGCGCGGCGAGACCCTGGCCCTGGTCGGCGAAAGCGGCTCCGGCAAGTCGGTGACGGCGCACTCGATCCTGCGCCTGCTGCCCTACCCGCTCGCCCGCCATCCCGCCGGCAGCATCAACTACGCCGGGCAGAACCTGCTGGATCTGAAGGAAAAGACCATCCGCCACATCCGCGGCAACCGCATCGCGATGATCTTCCAGGAGCCGATGACCTCGCTCAACCCGCTGCACTCCATCGAGAAGCAGATCAACGAGGTGCTGGGCATCCACAAGGGCCTGACCGGCAAGGTCGCCACCCGGCGCACCCTGGAGCTGCTGGAGATGGTCGGCATCCCCGAACCCGCCAAGCGGCTCAAGGCCCTGCCCCACGAACTCTCCGGCGGCCAGCGCCAGCGGGTGATGATCGCCATGGCCCTGGCCAACGAGCCGGAGCTGCTGATCGCCGATGAGCCGACCACCGCGCTGGACGTGACCGTGCAGCTGAAAATCCTCGATCTGCTCAAGGAACTGCAGGCCCGGCTGGGCATGGCGCTGCTGCTGATCAGCCACGATTTGAACCTGGTGCGAAGAATTGCGCACCGCGTATGTGTCATGCAGCGCGGTTGCATCGTCGAACAGGCATCGTGCGCCGAGTTGTTCCGTTCTCCGCAGCATCCGTACACTCGGGAGCTGCTGGCGGCGGAGCCCAGCGGAGGCCCGGCGGGCAACAAGGCCGGGGCGCCGCTGCTGGAGGTCGAGGATCTGAAGGTCTGGTTCCCGATCAAGAAAGGCCTGTTCAAGCGCACGGTGGACCACGTCAAGGCCGTGGACGGCATCCGCTTCAGCCTGCCTCAGGGGCAGACGTTGGGGATCGTGGGCGAAAGCGGTTCCGGCAAGTCGACGCTGGGTCTGGCGATCCTGCGGCTGATCGGCAGCCGCGGCGGCATCCGTTTCGAGGGCAAGCAGCTAGACTGCCTGACGCAGAACGAAGTCCGCCCGCTGCGCCGGGAGATGCAGGTGGTGTTCCAGGATCCGTTCGGCAGCCTGAGCCCGCGCATGTGCGTGAGCCAGATCGTCGGCGAAGGCCTGCGGATCCACGGGATCGGCACCGAAGCGGAGCAAGAGGCGGCGATCATCGCCGCGTTGAAGGAGGTAGGCCTGGATCCGGAGACCCGGCACCGCTACCCCCATGAATTTTCCGGTGGGCAACGGCAGCGTATCGCCATTGCCCGGGCCCTGGTGCTCAAGCCGGCGCTGATCCTGCTGGACGAGCCCACTTCGGCGCTCGACCGGACGGTGCAGCGGCAAGTGGTGGAGCTGTTGCGTTCACTGCAAGCCAAGTACAACCTGACGTATTTGTTCATCAGCCATGACCTGGCTGTCGTCAAAGCGCTGAGCCACCAGTTGATGGTGGTCAAGCATGGCCAAGTGGTCGAACAGGGGGACGCGCAAGACATCTTTGCCGCCCCCCGACATCCGTATACACAGCAGTTGCTGGAAGCCGCTTTTTTGGCGCCAGCCTCTGCGCAATAACCTGAAAGAGGAGCAACACATGGGTTTTCTCGCCGGTAAGCGCGTACTGATCGTCGGTGTCGCCAGCAAGCTGTCCATCGCATCCGGCATCGCTGCCGCCATGCATCGCGAGGGCGCTGAGCTTGCCTTCACTTATCAGAACGACAAATTGAAAGGTCGTGTCGAAGAGTTCGCCGCAGGCTGGGGTTCGAGCGCGGATCTGTGCTTCCCTTGTGACGTGGCCAGCGACGAAGAGATCGCCAAGGTCTTCGAGGAGCTGAGCAAGAAGTGGGACGGCCTGGACTGCATCGTGCACTCCGTCGGCTTCGCCCCGGGCGACCAACTGGACGGCGACTTCACCGAAGCCACCACCCGCGAAGGTTTCCGCATCGCCCACGACATCAGCGCCTACAGCTTCGTGGCCCTGGCCAAGGCCGGCCGCGAGATGATGAAAGGCCGCAACGGCAGCCTGCTGACCCTGTCCTACCTGGGCGCCGAGCGCACCATGCCGAACTACAACGTGATGGGCATGGCCAAGGCTTCGCTGGAAGCCGGCGTGCGTTACCTGGCCGGCTCCCTGGGCCCGGACGGCACCCGCGTCAACTGCGTATCGGCCGGCCCGATCCGCACCCTGGCCGCTTCCGGCATCAAGAACTTCCGCAAGATGCTGGCCGCCAACGAAGCGCAGACCCCGCTGCGCCGCAACGTCACCATCGAAGAAGTCGGCAACGCCGGCGCCTTCCTGTGCTCCGACCTGGCGTCGGGCATCAGCGGTGAAATCATGTACGTGGACGGCGGCTTCAACACCACCGCCATGGGCAACATCGAAGAGTGATCTTCGGTTAGCCGACGAAAAACCCGCCATCCGGCGGGTTTTTTGTGCCTGCGGATCCTGCATTCCCCGGGGTCCCCGTGGGAATGCAGCATCTGCATGCGATGGCGGCGTGTCAGGCATGAAGGTATCAACTGTCCCGGCCTCATCGCCAGCAGGCTGGCTCCCACAGTGGATCCCACCTGCCCGCAGGATCTCTGCACACCGCTGAACCCTATGGGAGCTTGCCTGCAAGCGATGAGGCCAGCACTGCCGACATCTCTGCTGCCTGACCCACCGCCATCGCGGGCAAGCCCGCTCCCACAGGAACCGCAGGTGTCTGCAAGATGGGTTGCACACCACCGAACCCTGTGGGAACCAGCATGCTGGCGATGGGGCCGGCACTGCTGACATCTCTGTTGCCTGACCCACCGCCATCGCGAGCCCCTGCGGTCAGCGGCGCTTCAGCGCCTGTTTGTGCGCATACATCGCCCCGTCGGCGTCGGCCAGCAGCCGATCCACCGTGTCGTGCCGCTGCGGGTCGTATTCGATCTGGCCGACGCTGAAGCGGATGTCGTAGCCGCGTTGCAGGGTGGCGTTGCGCTCGTCGAGGATGTCCTTGAGCCGAGCCATGATCGACGTGGTCTCGACATGGCTGGAGCCGGTCAGCAGCGCCACGAACTCGTCGCCGCCGAGCCGGCCCACCACGTCGCTCTCCCGGAAGGCGATGCGCAGCACGTCGGCGAAAGTCTTGAGGGCGCTGTCGCCCTCGGCGTGGCCGAACAGGTCGTTGATCTGCTTGAAGTCGTTGAGGTCGAAGAACAGCAGCGTCGCCGGTTTGCCGAGCCGGACGCAGGCGTCCAGGCCATGCTGCGCCAAGGCCTTGAAGCCCCGGCGGTTGGACAGCAGCGTCAGCTCGTCCAGGGTCGCCATCTGCACCGCCATCAGCTCCTGCTCGGCCATCCGGGCGAGATCGCGCAGCAGTTCGCGCTCTTCGTCGTCGAGCCGGCGGGGTTTGGTGTCGATCAGGCACAGCGTGCCCAGCTTGCTGCCGTCACCGACCGTCAGCGGGCAACCGGCATAGAAGCGGATGCCGGGATTGCCGGTGACCAGCGGGTTGTCGTGGAAGCGCTCGTCCTGCGCCGCATCGTCGACCTGCAGGATCTGATCGCCCAGGATCGCATGGCCGCAGAACGACACGTCACGCCCGGTCTCCGTGGCGTCGAGCCCCACGCACGACTTGAACCACTGGCGCTCGGCATCCACCAGGCTGACCAGCGCGATCGGCACGTTGAACACCCGCCGCGCCAGGCGGGTGAGGCGGTCGAAGCGTTCCTCAGGCAAGGTGTCGAGGACATTGAGCCCGTGCAGCGTCGCTACGCGGGCCTGCTCATTGACGGGTTTTCCGGGGGGCAACATCGCTCACTCCATTGAGGGGTCTGCCCCTGAGCGTAGACCATCAGCCGCCCGTCACCGGACACGGCCCGCCGGCACCGGCCCACAGCTTGAACTGTTCGACGAAAATATCGTGCGGCACCGGCACGGGTTGGCGCCCGGCGCCGGGGTTCCAGCCCCAGAGCACCAGCTTGTCTTCGCTGACATGCTTGATCAGCGCCGCGAAGTCGCGGTCGCCGTTGCTGGCGCGGTCCTTGATCATGGCGCACAGCCTGTCCGGCGGCAGGCCGATCCAGGCCATCTTGTGCGCGGCCGGCGGCAGGCTCCAGTGCGGCGCCCCCGGGGGCGCATGGGGGCCGTAGCTGGCCGGCGGATTGCTTTCGGCGTGGCAGGTGGCGCAGGGCAGCCCGGCGGCGCCCTTGCCGTCCAGCCCGCGCACCACGTTCATCGCATGGGGCGTGCCGGCGTCGAACTGCAACGGCGAATCGCCGGGAATGTGGCAGTTCTGGCAGCGCGGGCTCTGGAACACCTTCTGCACCGTGCCGAACGCCTTCAAGGCTTCCTGATCGTCGGCGAACAGATCCGAGGCGTAGCCGCCCAGACCGATCAGAATCACCGTGCCCAACAGCAGATGGCGTCTCATCTCACACCCCCGACAGTTGCAGCGGCAGTTCCCGCAGGCGTTGCCCGGTCAGGGCGTACAGCGCGTTGGCCACCGCCGGCGCGGTGGGCGGCACCCCTGCCTCGCCGATGCCGCCGGGCTTGTCGGTGCTGGGCACGATGTGCACCTCGACCGTCGGCATCTCGTTCAGGCGCAGCACCTGATAGTCGTGATAGTTGGACTGCACCACCCGCCCGTCCTTGACGGTCAGTTTGCTGTGCAGCGCCATGCCCAGGCCGAAGGTGATGCACGACTCCATCTGCGCGGCGATGCTCTGCGGGTTGACCGCAATCCCGCAGTCCACCGCGCACACCACCCGGTGCACGCGGATCGCCAGGTTGTCCTGGGACACCTCGGCCACCTGCGCCACATAACTGCCGAACGACTCGTGCACCGCCACCCCGAGGGCGTGGCCGTCGGGCAGCGGCGCCTTCCAGCCTGCCTTCTCCACCGCCAGGTTGAGCACCCCGAGGTGGCGCGGATGGGCCTTGAGCAAGGTGCGCCGGTACTCCACCGGATCCTTGCCCGCCGCTGCGGCCAGCTCGTCGATCAGCGACTCCATGACGAACGCGGTGTGGGTGTGCCCCACCGAGCGCAGCCACAGCACGTTGATGCCGGTCTGCGGCGAATGCAGTTCGACCTGCCGGTGCGCCAGTTCCTTGAGGTAAGGGCTGTCGGCCACGCCTTCGACCGAGGTCGGGTCGATGCCGTTCTTGACCATGGTCGCTTCCAGCAAGGTGCCGGTCATGATCGACTGCCCGACCAGCACATGCTGCCAGGCCTGCGGCAGGCCGTCGGCGCCGAGCCCGACCCGGGCCTGGTGCAGGAACATCGAGCGGTAGTAGCCGCCGCGGATGTCGTCCTCCCGCGACCACACGGTCTTCACCGGCATGGCCGCCGCCTTCGCCACCTGCACCGCTTCGGCGACGAAGTCAGACGTCGGGTTGGCCCGCCGGCCGAAGCCGCCGCCGAGGAACTCGGTGTGGATCTCGACCTGCTCAGGCTTCAGCCCGGTGATCTTGCCGGCGATCATCTGATCCAAAGTCTGGAACTGGGTGCCGGTCCAGATCTCGCACTTGTCGGCGCTGATCTTCACCGTGCAGTTGAGCGGCTCCATCGGCGCGTGGGCCAGGTACGGCACGCTGTATTCGACCTCGATCTTCTTCGCGGCCTTGGCGAAGTTGCCCTTGGCGTCCCCGGCCTGGCTGGCGGAGATGCCCGGGGTGGCCGCCAGTTTGCGGAAGCTGTCCAGCAGCTTCTCGCTGCTCAGGTCCGCGTGGGGGCCCGGATCCCAATCGACCTTCAGCGCATCTCGGCCCAACTTGGCCGCCCAGTAGTGCTCGGCGATCACCGCCACCCCGCTGGGCACCTGCACCACCTTGTGCACGCCGGGCACCGCCAGCGCCTCGGCGCCTTCGAAGGATTTGACGGTGGCGCCGAACACCGGCGCCCGGGCGACCATCGCGGTCATCAGCCCGTCGAACTGCACGTCCATGCCGAACTTGGCGCGGCCGGTGATTTTCTCCGGGGTGTCGAGGCGCTTGGTGGGTTTGCCGATGACTTTCCAGTCCTTGGCCTGCTTGAACACGATGGTTTTCGGATCCGGCGCCGGCAGTTGTCCGGCGGCGTCCGCCAGTTCGCCGTAGGTGGCGCGCTGGTCGCCGGCGATCACCACGCCGGACTCGGTGCGAATCGCCGAAGGCGCCACCCCGAAGCGCTTGGCCGCCGCCTCGACCAGCATCTGCCGCGCCGTGGCCCCGGCCAGGCGGTAGCGGTCGAACTCCATCCAGGTCGAGGTCGAACCGCCGGTGATCTGCATCCCGCCGAAGGCCGGCATGCCGTAGTCGGCCGCCGACGCCGGCGAATGCTCGACGCGGATCTTCGACCAGTCGGCGTCCAGCTCTTCGGCGATCAGCATGGTCAGGCCGGTCCAGATGCCCTGGCCCATTTCCGAATGGCCCAGCAGCACGGTGACGCTGTCGTCGGCGCCGATGCGCAGGAACGCGTTGGGCGCAAACACCTTGCCTTCATTGTCCGCCGCCCTGGCGAAACGATGCCCGCCGGGCACATTGAACGCCACCACCAGCCCGCCGCCCAGCACGGCGCTGCCCTTGAGAAATCCCCGACGGGATACGGAACCGTTCATCGCTCGCCTCCTTTGGCCGGACTCATCCGATGTCGGCCGCGCGTTTGACCGCCGCGCGGATTCTCGGATAGGTGCCGCAGCGGCAGATGTTGCCGGAGAGCGCCTGGTCGATGTCGCTGTCGGTGGGCTTGGGGATCTTCGCCAGCAGCGCGGCGGCGGACATGATCTGCCCGGACTGGCAGTAGCCGCACTGCACCACGTCCAGCTCGGCCCAGGCCCGCTGCACCGGGTGCGAGCCGTCGCTGGACAGGCCTTCGATGGTGAGGATTTTCTGGCCATGGGCCACGGCGGTGGCCGGCGTGATGCACGAGCGCATCGGCGCGCCGTCGACGTGGACGGTGCAAGCGCCGCACTGGGCCATGCCGCAGCCGAATTTGGTGCCGGTCAGGTGCGCGACGTCGCGCAGGACCCAGAGCAACGGCATGTCCGCCGGGACATCGAGCTCCTGATCCTTGCCGTTGATGTTCAAGGTCAGCATCGGGGACTTCCTCAGACTCACGGTGTTCTGAAGGGGGCGTCGCTGCGGCGGTCGATGCCTGCGCGCGCCTCGGTTATCCCTTTGAGCTAAGCGCAATTTGCCCCGACGGCCAGCCGCCGCGACCGCCGGTCATGCGTTCACAGCATCGCCGCCACCTGCTGCGCCGTGGCTTTGGCCGACTGAGGATTCTGCCCGGTGACCAGCCGGCCGTCGGTGACGACCTTGGAAGTGAACGGCAGCAGCGCCTTTTCGTAGCGCGCGCCGCGTGCCTTCATCTGCTGTTCCGAGTTGTACGGCACCTTGCCCGCAACGCCGGCCAGCACTTCCTCGAACCATGAATAACCGGTGACCTTACGCCCCGCCACCAGCAGGCTGCCGTCCGACAGCCGCGTGTTGAGCAGCCCGCAATAGCCGTGACAGACCGACGAGACGATGCCGCCCCGCTCGTAGATCTCCCGGGTCAGCCGCTGCAGGCCGGCGTCCTCGGGAAAGTCCCACATCACCGCGTGCCCGCCGGTGAAATAGATCGCATCGAATTCGGCCGTGTCGACCTGGTCAGGGCTGGCGGTTTCGGCCAGCAGCGCCATGCTCGCCGGATCGTTGAGCCAGGCGCTGGCCGAACGGTCGAGCAGCGGCCACTTCAGGGCGCGCGGCTCCAGGGGGCTGGCGCCGCCGAGCGGGCTGACCAGCCGCTGCTCGAAGCCCTTGGCGGCGAACACCTGCCAGGCGTGGGTCAGCTCACCCAGCCAAAGCCCGGTCGGCTCGGACGGGTCGGCATAGTGGGCGACGTTGGTGACGACATGGAGGATCCGGCGGGTCATTTCGATCACTCGCTCCGGTGGGTGGCGGTCTGGCCGAACGCGTTCAGCGGCACCGGCAGGTTCAGCACAATCTGCGCATCCTTGATCACGTCCAGGCGCAGGATCCGCGAAGCCCCCAGGCCGTCGAGCAACTGGCTCAGCGGGCCGCCGGTGCGCTCCAGCCGCACGTTTCGGGGGAACAGGCGTTGGGCAAAGGATAGTGTGTTGCTCTGCACCACGCTCTGGTGCCACAGGCCGTCGACCTGATGGATCATGGTGGCGGTGCCCATGCGCGACTGGGGCTGCACGTGGCTCAGCGGCGGCAGCGGCACCTTGAGCTGCAGGTCCGGCAAGCCCTTGGGCCCGGCGATGCGGGCGCTGACCTCGGCGCCGATGCTCACTTCGATGTCGGCGCGCCACTTGGGCAACTGATAGCCGTGAACGCCGCGCACACGGGCGATCTCGGTGTTCACCGGCAGCGCCAGCACATGGGCGGTGAAACTGCGCCGGCGCATGGCGTCCATCAGTTCCAGCGCGTGGGAGCCACGGGCCCCGGGACGGCGCACGACGACCGCCACCGACACTTCGTCATAGGGGTCGTTGTCGCACACCGAATAGGTGAAGAACGTCAGCGCCACCAGCCCGTAGCCGGGAAAGGCCCGCAGCGGTTCGAGCGGCGCCGGCAAGGTGGCGCGCAACCGGTCCAGGGGCGCCAGGAACAGCAGCTGGACGCTGCCGGTGCGGTAATAGAAGTTCGGCGCCCAGGTCGGTCCGACGCGGGAGGCCACCTGCTGCTTGGGAATGCGCCGGAAGAAGTCGATGTTGCCGGCCGCCTTGTCCCGGGCCACCTGATCGAGGTCGGGGTTCATCCGGAAGCGGTCGTAGTAGCCGCCCTCCAGCACCTCGACCGTGTGCGGCCCGAATTCGACCTCTGTAAAGCGCTTGCTCATGTTGGCTGACCTTTCTCGGTGAGTGGCCCGGCAGAGAGCCGGTGCGCCTCACTCTAAGATTCAACCGAACTTTAAGGTCAAGCCGATGGCGCCTGTCGTCCGTCATTCACGGGACTGATCGGCGAGGGGCCGCGACCGTTCGTAAATTCCTTGACCTTAAAGCCCGCTTCAATCCTAGAGTTGATAACGCTTGTCAACAAACCACCCTGTTTTGAGGAGTCGCGAACATGGGCTATGTCACCACGAAAGACGGCGTCGATATCTTCTACAAGGACTGGGGCCCCAAGGATGCCCCGGTGATCCACTTCCACCACGGCTGGCCGCTGAGCGCCGACGACTGGGACGCGCAGATGCTGTTCTTCCTCGCCCAAGGCTTTCGGGTGGTGGCCCACGACCGCCGCGGCCACGGGCGGTCGAGCCAGGTCTGGGACGGCCATGACATGGACCACTACGCCGACGACGTGGCGGCGGTGGTCAACCATCTGGGCACGCAGAAGGCCGTGCACGTCGGCCACTCCACCGGCGGCGGCGAGGTCATCCACTACATCGCGCGGCACGGCGAGGATCGGGTGGCCAAGGCCGCGATCATCAGCGCGGTGCCGCCGCTGATGGTCAAGACCGCCGCCAACCCCGGCGGCCTGCCCAAATCGGTGTTCGACGACCTGCAGGCGCAACTGGCCGCCAACCGTTCGCAGTTCTACCACGACGTGCCCGCCGGGCCGTTCTACGGCTACAACCGGCCCGGCGCCAAGCCGCTGGAGGCGGTGGTGCTGAACTGGTGGCGCCAGGGCATGATGGGCGGCGCCAAGGCCCATTACGACGGCATTGTGGCCTTCTCCCAGACCGACTTCACCGAAGACCTCAAGCGCGTGACGATCCCGGTGCTGGTGATGCACGGCGACGATGACCAGATCGTGCCCTACGAGAACTCGGGCGTGCTGTCGGCGAAATTGCTGAAGAACAGCACCCTGAAGATCTATCCGGGCTTCCCCCACGGGATGCCGACGACCCACGCCGAGACGATCAACGCCGACCTGCTGGCGTTCATCCGCAGTTGACGCAACGGCGGCCGGGGCCGGACGGCCCCGGTTCACCTACCCTTCCTCGCGCCCCGTCCCTTCGCGGTCGCGCGGGTAGTGCCTGGCCAGCGCGAACGCCGGCAGCCACGATTCGCGCCGCACCGTCCACAGCTCATAGGTCGGCTGCAGCTGGTCTGGCGCATCGAGCGAGCCCAGGTTCACTTCGATTTCGTCGCCCGAGCGGGAGAACACCGACGAGCCGCAGCGCGGGCAAAAGAATCGCCCGCCGTAGCTGCCGGGCTGGCCGGTGACCGTCACTGCGCCCTCGGGAAAGATCGCCGACGCATGGAACAGCGCGCCATGGAGCTTGCGGCAATCGAGGCAGTGACAGATGCCCACCCGGTAAGGCCGGCCCGTCGCTTCGATACGGACTTCGCCGCACAGACAACCGCCCGTGAACCGATCCATGCTGCACCTCCGCAAAATGGAATATCCGGTGAGTGAAAATAGCAGGCGCCGGGGCGAACGCTTACAATCGTGCGCCTTTTCACCTCCCACGCAGGCCCGCCCGTCCATGGCGCTCGACCCCCTCACGATGCTGACCATTTCCACCGCCCTGGCTGCGGCGGCGGCCCTTTACCTGGCGGTCGAATGGCGCAGCATCCGCGAAGCCTCGCTGCTGTGCTGGAGCGCGGGCTTCGCCACCATCACCGTGGGCTCGACCCTCGCCCTGCTGCGCAGCGGCGGCTATCTGCTGATCGGCATCTGGTTCGCCAACGGCTTGCTGGTGGTCGCCCACTGGCTGTTCCTGCTGGGGGTGGCGCGGTTCACCCGCCAGCGCCTGTCGGGGGGCTGGTACTTGATCGTCCCGGCCTGGCTCGGCCTGCTGTGGCTGCCGGATGACGCCTTGTGGTCGAAGGTCATGCTGATGAGCAATTCGCTGCTGGTGGCCCTGGTCACCCTGCGGGCGAGTTTCCTGCTGCGCCCCCACGGCAAGTCGCTGAGCATCGGCGCCGTGCAACTGCGCTATGTGCTGCTGATCCACGGGCTGTTCTATGTGGCCAAGGCCCTGACGGCGGTGGTGCCGGGCACGCTGATCGACCTCGCGGCCCTGCGCGGCGAGATCATCCAGATCTCCCTGGTCGAGGGCGCGATGGCGATCATACTGATCGCCCTGTCGATGACCGGCACCGAACGCCACCGCCGGGAAACCCAGATCGCGCGGCTGGCGGCGCAGGATCCGTTGACCGGTCTCTACAACCGCCGCGCCCTGGAAGTGCAGGCGCCGCGCCTGCTGGACGGCGTCTCCAGCGCCCGGCCCGGTGCGCTGCTGCTGATCGACATCGACCATTTCAAACTGGTCAACGACCTGTACGGCCACGTCGCCGGCGACCGTCTGCTGGTAACGCTCAGCGAGCTGATCCGCGCGGCGCTGCCCGAAGGCGCGCTGGCGGCGCGGTTGGGCGGGGACGAGTTCGTCATCCTGACGGGCGACGCGTCCCACGAGCGGATCATGGCGCTCGGCGGCACCCTGCGCGAACGGTTCCACGCCGCCGCCACGCAGGACTTCGCCACCCCGCAGGCCGTGACCCTGAGCATCGGCGCCAAGATATTCGAGCATCCGCCGGCCAGCCTGGCGGCGCTGATCGAGCAAGGCGACAGCGCGCTCTACGCCTCCAAACGCGGCGGCCGCAACAGCCTGCGGGTGGCCGATCACAACTAGCCTTTGGCCGATGGCCTATGCTTGCCGGCAGTCCACGATAGCGGAGCCCGCGATGCCCACCCCCGAAGCCGCCCTCCTGCACAGCTGGCACCAGAACGCTGCGGCCTGGATCTGCGCGGTGCGCAGCGGCGCCATCGAGAGCCGCCGCACCGTCACCGACCAGGCGATCCTGCTGGCGATCCTCGGCCGGCAGCCCGAACGTGTGCTCGACCTGGGCTGCGGCGAAGGCTGGCTGCTGCGGGCCTTGAGCGAAAGAGGGATCGAGACGGTGGGCGTGGACGGCGACGCTACGCTGGTGGAGGCCGCACGGGCGGCGGGCTCTGCGCCGGTGCATGTGGCCAGCTATGACGAACTGGCGGACGGCCGGGTGGACATCGGTCACGGGTACGACCTGATCTGCGCCAACTTCTCCCTGCTGCACCAGGACATCATCCCGCTGCTCGCCGCCCTGAACGCCCTGCTCGCCCCCGGCGGCGCGCTGGTGATCCAGACGCTGCACCCTTGGGCCGCAGCGGCGGGCGATTATCAGGACGGCTGGCGCGAAGAGTCGTTCGCCGGGTTCAAGGGGCACTGGCAACCGATGCCGTGGTACATGCGCACCCTGTCGAGCTGGACCTGCGCACTGGACATGGCCGGTTGGCGGCTGGCCGAACTGCGCGAACCCCAGCACCCGCAAAGTCCGCTACCGCAGTCATTGCTGCTGGTGGCCGAGCAGAAGGGCTAGCCCTGGGCCTGGGAAAACCCCAGGTGGTAGCCGTTGCAATCGCGCACGCCGAACTCCCGGGAGCCGTAAGGCATGTCCTGCAACGGCCAGGCGATGGTCGCCCGCTCCTTAACCGCATCGTAGTAGCGGTCCACCTGCTCGATCACCAGGTAAAAGGTGGCTGAACAGGCTGCCGGGCCGCCCCAGGGGTTCTCCTGGGTGAACACGAGGCTGCAGTCCCCCAGCCGGACGGTGAGCGTCGACTCCGCCGAGCCGGCGACGGTGAACCCGAGGACGTCGCGGTAGTGGCGTTCGGTCTCGGCCAGGTCATTGCAGTACAAAAGCGCGGTCAGCGGCATGTCGCCTCCGGAACGGTGGATGAACAGTGGCGCGATAGTCATCCATTGCCCGCCGCTTTGGCAACGGGCGCTACAGCCTCGGCCTGAACAGAATCCCGGTATAGCGCAGCAGGAACAAGCCGAAGGCGGCGCACCAGAGCAACACCGACAAGCCCAGGCCCAGGCTGGAGAACGGCACGACCCACACCCGGCAGGCCGCCGCGGCCAGCACCAGCGCAAACCCGGACACCATGCCTTTGGGCGGTTGCAACAGACGCCCGGTGTGCCCGAGGCAGACCCTGGCGATCATCGCCAGAATCAGCCCGCCCACCCCGCCGACCGCCAACGCATGGGTGGCCAGGCTCTGCTGCCCGATCAGCTCCAGGTGCCACAGCGCCATGGCCAGGGTCGCCAGCGCCATCCAGCCATAGGCCAGGTACAGCGACCACAGCAGCGGCACGCGCCACAGTCCGCGGTCATGCCAGCGGATCAGGCGCCACACCTGCAAACCGCCGACAAGGACGAACAGCGCCGCCAGCCACAGGCTCGGCGAATCGTTGAGGCCGGCGGCGAAGGTCACGGCGATCAGCAGGCTGGCGGGCAGCAACAGCCGCGTCGGCCATGCACCGGCCGGCGGCGCGGGCGGCCGGTTCAAGCCGCGCTGGATGAAGAACGGCAGCACCCGCCCGCCGATCACGGTCATCAGCGCCGCGATCAGCCACAGCGCGGCCAGCACGCCCTGACGTTGCAGACCGGCGTCATCCAAGTGAAGGCCGGACAGGGTCAGCGCCTGACAGCCCGCCATCAACGCCAGCACCAGCACGATCGGGTAGTTGTCCCGCTTGCGCGCAGCGATCAGATCCCGTCCCAGCAGCCCCGCCAGCAAGGGCAGAAATGCCCCTTGCACCAGCAGCACCGCACCGGCGGGCAATGGCACCCACCACGCCAGACGCCCCGCCAGCCAGACCGACACCAGCGCGATCAGCGGCCATCCGCGCAGGGGCGCAATGCCCGTCCAGTTCGGCACCGCCGTCAGCAAAAAGCCGCCGACGATCGCCGCTGCGAACCCGAACGGCATCTCATGGCGGTGCCAGGCCAGCATGCCGCCCGCCGGTTGCAGGGCAAGCCAATGGCCGTGCAGCCACAGACCCCAGACCATCACCGCCAGCACGGCAAACCCGGCCCCGGCGAGAAACAGCGGCCGAAAGCCGACACTGAACAGCGGCGCATCGGACAGGTTACGCATGGCAAGCCTCCGCTGGCGCATGCACAAGCCCCAAGCGACGCTCCGAGACCAGCCGCATCACGTAGCCGATCTTGAGCAGGGTCGGCCCGATGACGGTCAAGGCATGCATCGTCACCAGCAACCCGAGCGGCAAGTGCCCTTGATGCAGATAGGCCCCGTAAAGGCCGACCGACAGCAAGGCCAGGCCGGCGACAAGCACGCGGCTCGACAGGCGCAGGACGTTCAGCGGACTTTCGAAGAAAGCGAGCATTTTTCGTATCCTCGTGCGGCTGGATGTGTGCCTGGAACGTTACAACTCCCGTGCCAGTTTCAAGGCCCCGCCAAATCAGGGCCTTGGCAGCGGCCGAGTCGATATGACTCCAATCCAACATGGTCATTAGGACTACCAGTAGAGTCATAACGACCAAACCATGACCTTGCGACCGATCTGCGGCATCCCGCACGTCCCCCGGACTGACTACGCTGTTAATCCAGCGTGTCTAACCTGCCGAGGACAACCGCCATGCAACGTTTCCAGAAACTCACGCCTTGCCTGTGGTTCGACGACCAGGCCGAAGCGGCGGCGAAGTTTTACTGCTCGATCTTCGATCACTCGAAAATCACCGCCGTCACCCACTACGGCAAGGCCGGCCAGGAATTCCACAAGCGCCCGGAAGGCTCGGTGATGACCGTCAGCTTCGAACTCGACGGCCAAAGCTTCACCGGCCTCAACGGCGGGCCGGTGTTCACGTTCAACGAGGCGGTGTCGTTCCAGGTCAATTGCCAGACCCAGGACGAGATCGACCACTTCTGGGGCAACCTGTCTTCCGGGGGACCTTCGCAGGCGCAGCAGTGCGGCTGGCTCAAGGACAAGTTCGGGGTGTCGTGGCAGATCGTGCCGGTGGCGTTCATGCACATGATGCAAGACCCCGACACGGCCAAGACCCAACGGGCGATGCAGGCCATGCTCGGGATGAAAAAGCTCGACATCGCTGAACTTGAGCGGGCATTCGCCGGCCAGAGCTAATACACTCCAGCCCTGGCCTGCCGGGATCCACGACGATGAGACACAGTGCCGCCAAGCACCCTGAGAAAGCGCCGCGCTTCTGGCGCGACGACGCCCTGCCCTTCATCGAGGCGCGGGCCATCGCCGATGGCCGGGACGTCTGCTACGCCCGGCACTCCCATGCGCACTTCTCCATCGGCGCCATCACCGCCGGGCGCAGCACCTATGTGCACGAGCAATCGCAGCACGAGGTCGCCGCCGGCACCGTGGTGCTGATGAACCCGGGCGACGTGCATGCCTGCAACCCGATCGACGACCAGCCCTGGTCGTACCTGATGCTGTACGTGGAAACCCCTTGGCTGACCGACCTGCAGCACCAGTTGGGGTTCAGCGCCGACCTTGAGTTCCGGCGCTTCTGCGCCACCCGTTCAAACGATCCCGGCCTGTTCCGCGATCTTCAGGCGCTGTACCGCATCCTCGTCGACGACCAGCAAGACGTGCTGCGCAAAGAGAGCGCGGCGGTGGAGTTCTTCAGCGACCTGCAAACCCGACTGAACCCTGCGGCGGCGCCCGTGCGCGAGCCGAACAGCAAGCTCGAACACGCGGCCGCCTTCATCCGGGCACATTGCACGCAACTGCTCAGCCTCGACGACATCTGCGCGGCGGCGCAATTGTCGCCCTCGTACCTGATCCGCGCCTTCAAGCAGCATTACGGCATGACGCCCCACGCCTATGTGGTCAATCAGCGCATTCAGTTCGCCCGGGAGCGCCTGCGCAGCGGGCAGTTGATCGCCGACGTCGCATTGGAGGCGGGATTTGCCGATCAGGCGCACTTTCAGCGGGTGTTCAAACAGCACTTGGCGGCGACGCCGGGGCAATATCGCGGATGATGGCCTTAGTTATCCGCAGCCGATAACTTCCGGTTAAACATTGCCGCGACCCTCAACTGCCCGCCCATATTCAGCCGCCGCAACCCCACACTTCACTTGAGACTTACAAGCCGAAACGATACTCACCCGTCAGGCAGTTCAAACTTACGTAGTCTGCGTCCACATCAAACACTCGGTACGGACGCCGACATGAAACACTGGTTCAATTTGCTGCACCCGCAAACATTATCTGTCGATCAGGCTGAAAGCCGGGCCATTGCCGCGACACTCAAGAGCGCAACTTCCCTGACGGCCCAGGCAGCAAGCCAGGCCATCGGCCCTACGCTTGAGTTCGAAACTCATCAGCAACCGGGAATGCCTGTTGATGTTCGAGCATTAGGCACTTTCATCAATACGGGCAGCCGCTTCGACATCGCCCAACACTCGGCGAGGCAATTGCTCAGGCGAACAATTGCGCAGCAAACATTCAAGGCAGCCGACCATGACTTCTGGATAATGGTGAACCCGGCAGGTGAGGTTCATCGGGCCATTAACGTTCCAACCTCGCCGGCCCCCTCTCTGAAGTTGGAAGCGCTTGACCGTGCAACTTTCGCCAGCCAGAAGGGCAACATCGAACTCATCGCAAAGGCTGCTGCCCTCGCGGGCGGCGTCATTTCCTCGTCCAATGTCGTCCCGCTCGTCAATTGGCTGCAGTTTCATCAACTGAACGTGCCGAAGACTGTCGGTGACATACAGAACCTGATTGCACTGCTGACACTTGAACTGCCGACGCCCCCGCTGCACGGCAATTATTGGGGTGACGTCCATCAGGCCGGCGAGCCGACACTTTTCATCGATGAAGAGCAGCATTCAATCCTTCATCAGCACACCTACGGACTGACGAAAATGAGGAATACGTCTGCCCGGGAACCACTGATCAGTTACCTGAGCAGGGCGCTTTACGAAAAGAGAACCTCAACGTTTCTGCGCGAATACCCACAAGAAAGTTGGGCACTGCTGTTGGAGCTCCCGTTTATCAAGCAAATCGCCCAATCGTACATCGAGGCACTGGGACTTGACGCATCGTCAGCCGAAACCGACTTGCCGGTTGAACTGTACAGCCGGGTACTGGTATCCGCCATCATCGAGGATCTCGACCTTGGCACGCATGACAAGAACACCGATTTTCGCCGCACCCTGCTGTATGCCCGCGCCAATGCGCAAGCCAACGTCTACCAGGTACGGGAAGGAATAAAGGACTGGTTGAGCGGCGTCGACGAAGCCGCTCTCCCCTTGGCAATTGAACTGATACTCGCAGGACTGGCGCCGGAGTTTCTGGTTGATGCCCCCGTGTCCGTGACGATCGGCTCACTGGAGTGGGTTACGCTGCGTAGATCGGTCATGCTGACGGAAAGCATTGCTCCAGGCCTGTCCCGAAACATGTCGTATGCACAGTTGATGGAACTGGGAGCGATTGCGCCCGCCAGCCCTCAACAGCAGATCCTCCACGACTGGGTGACATTGCAGGGCATCAAGGACTGGGCAACGGTCAACGACCTGGAGGACGATGCGCACAGCGATGCGGAACAGGACCTCGTGAAGAATGCGCTGACGCAATACTCGGCACACGCCAGAACGCTCGAAGAAGCCCATGACGCAATGGGCGCTCGACCCGTCAATCGCCGCCTGCTGGCAACAGACCAACTGTCGCTTTACAAGCAAGACCCCATGGAAATGCTGTCCGTATGGGCGCCACTGAACAGCTACTCCTCAGAGTCGCTTATCGATCTCTATCTGGCAGGCGTGTTGAAAGAGAAACGGTACGACAGAAGGCTGGGCACCAGCATTTACAAAGAGAATCCCGACCTCCTGACGCTGCCGCCCATCAACGACCTGTACGCCGCGCGGACGAAGGCACATACCGAACGCTACAAGGCCGCCATTGCGACGATGCTGCGCCTGGCGATGTCGCGCTTGCCGAACGATGACCGGATCGCGCTTGAGCGTGGAAAAATCGGCCTCTATTACGTGCGCAAGAATCTGTCCCGGACCCTCGACGGCGGAGCAGATCTGCGTGAAAACCAGATCGCGGGTTTCGGCGTTGTTGTTCTCTGCCGGCACGACAGCCAGATCCGTTGCGTTGAAGTGTTTCCCCACCAAGGCCTGTGCCGCGCCAATCCGGCACTGGCCCAAGCTTATGTCAAAGGCTACGTGCTGGACGAAAGCGGGGGCTGGTTCTCCAAAGGCCCGAACGGCAACAACGATGATTTCAAAGCATTGACCCACATGAGAGTCGCCGACTTCGACACGCGGGCTTACTTTGCGGGCGGCTCGCCAGACGGCCCACCGGTATACGACGTCACGAACATGGGAATGGAGCGCTTCGCCGAACTCGACTACAACGACGGCCCGCAGCCCTTCTCCTTCAGCCCCATGAGCAGTTTCCGTTCGGCACGGTTCGAACAGATCAGCCGACTGATAGCCGAACACCGCTCTCCGCTGACCTACGAACATTTCTACGCCATCGCCTACGACAAGACCGGTATCGAAGAACGGAACGAGGCCATCAGCAACACGTTCGACACCATCCTGAACACCGTCATCCCTTTCAAAGGCTGCATCGAAGACCTGGCGTCCGGCGACCCGGATCGGCGAAGCGGTGCCCTCTTCAGCTGCATCATGGACGTCACTGCCGTCGTCACCGTTTTTGCGGGCGGAGCCGGACTGTTCACCAAAGCCCTGGCCAGCAGTTCCAGACTGTTGAACCTGAGCAAGGTGGCCGCACGTTCGTTGCTGTCGCTGTTCAACCCACTGGACGGCGTGCCGCAGTTGATTCACGGCGGCGCCAAACTCGTCGGCCAGACCGCGCTGAAGCTCAACCACCTGGGCAAGGCCATGACCCGCACCGGCGCCGACCAGTTGCGCTTGTTCACCGGCGGCAGCGGCGCCTATGACCTGATCAAGGCCTTGGACAAGACCGGCTCCGCCGCCCAGATCCGCATGACCCTTGGGACCGTGGCGCATGGGCGTGCGCTGTTCAGGGACGAAACGCTGGAAACCGCCGGGCATGTGCTCAAGCGGTTGGGCGACAAGGCCCTGCCGCCCGACGGCATTCCCCTGTCGGAGTTGGATCATTTGTTCGAAAAGGCTCTGATCGAAGCCTCGGCGAAATTGCAACCGGCCCAGGCACTGAAGGCCTTGATCGGCAAGCAACCCTTGCAGGAACTGCTGGGCGGCATCAAGTCGACCTACTTCAAGCACTACGAAACCGCGCGAAAAACCACGAACGTGGTCGAGTCGATGGAAGCGTTGGTCACCATCGACGTCAAAAACATCAATGCCCTGAACGAACACCATCGAACGTTGCTGACGTCGGAAGGCCTGAGCGACGCCAAGTATCACCAGGTGTACGAAGAAGGGCGATTCAACCCCACCGGCCTGACCGATGATGCGGACCGAGCGACAGCCTGGATCCTCAATGCCTCCAGCTCCAAAGGCAATGAGTTCGCAACGCTCAAGGCGCTGCTGCTCGAGTACAGCGGCAACGGCCTGGCGCTGAGCGATCCGGCGGTGGTGCGGGAACTGCACAAACGCCTCGTCCCCACCGTTCCGGCCCTGCGGACACCGAAACCCGAGACGGGCTACCCGTCTTCCATCAGCGGCAGCATCATGCTCGACCGGCATCTGCCAAGGCTGGATGCTGGCCATGAACACTTCGGCAAACAGCTGTACGGTGCGGTCACGGGCTTCCATGCCTTCACCGACGGCAACGGTCGCACCGCCCGGGCCCTGTACGCGATCCACGAGTTGCGCGCCAATCGCTTCAGCCCGTTGGCGCCCGCCTCAGAGGGGGCATTGAGCGGCCTGGCCTAACGCCAGCTCAGCGAGGCCCTTGCCCTGTCGAACCGGGCAAGGGCCGCGCGCGAAACTTACGGAATCAGCAGATACACCGCACTCCCCGCCAGCAACACCGCCATCGTCCGGTTGAACAGACGCATCCCGGCGGGATTCTCCAGATAGCCGCGCAGGAACGTCCCGGCATACGCCCAGCACCCCACCGACAGGTAGCAGATCACCAGGTACACCGCCGCGAACTGCCACACCAGCCTTGCCTCGCCATCGGCGACGAACGCGCCCATCCCGGCCACGCAGGCCAGCCAGGCCTTGGGGTTGAGCCACTGCATGACAGCGCCGTACAGCATCGACGGCGCACGCTGCGCCTCCCCCGCGCCCAGTTTTCCGTCATCGGTGAACAGTTTCCAGGCCATGAACAGCAGGAACGCCACCCCGGCCACCTGCACCCCCCGCGTCAGCGCCGGCCACAGCCTCAGCACTTCGTGCAGGCCCAGCCCCATCAGCACCAGCAACAGCACGAAGCCCAGGGTCGCCCCGGCCACATGCCGCTGACTGGCCAGAAAGCCGAACCGCGCCCCCGCCCCCAACGCCACAATGTTCACCGGCCCCGGCGTAATCGACGCCACCAGGGCGAACGCCGCCATCGACACCATCAGACTCATCGCACACCTGTTCCCTTTCCGTTGAACCGGTCGTCACCCTAACCGCCTGCACAACACCCGTATTGAACAAAACACCCCTGGCCTGTACCGCGACGGCCGCGCCTGACTGTATGGGTTCGAACGCACGCGCCCCGTGGTAAAAAGGCACACCCGCCACCGGAGCCACCGCCATGGACCTCGCCACCCTCACCTTGTTCCTGCCCGCCTGCTTCGCCCTGAACATGGCGCCCGGCCCGAACAACCTGCTGTCGGTCAGCAACGCCACCCGCTACGGCTACCGCCGCGCCTGCGTGGCCGGAATCGGCCGGCTGCTGGCGTTCGCCGGGATGATCGCCCTGGCGGCGGCGGGCCTGGCGGTGGTGCTGCAGACGTCCGAGCTGCTGTTCTACGGGATCAAGATCCTCGGCGCCGGCTACCTGCTGTACCTGGCCTGGCAGTTGTGGCGGGCCGAACCGACGGCGCACAGCAGCGCCGACGCGGCGCCCAACGGGATCCTGGCCCTGGCCCGCCAGGAATTCCTGGTGGCGGCGGGCAACCCCAAGGCGATCCTGATCTTCACCGCGTTCCTGCCGCAGTTCGTCGATCCGGCCCGGGCGATCACCCCGCAGTTCATGGTGCTGGGCCTGCTGTTCCTGGCGCTGGAATGGATCGCCATCAGCGCCTACGCCTACATGGGCCTGCACATGCGGCGCTGGTTCGCCGAACCGCGCGGCAAAAGGATCTTCAACCGCTGCTGCGCGGGGCTGCTGTCGGCGGCGGCTTCGGTGCTGCTGATGGCCAAACGCGCCTGAGGGCTCACTCGGCAGCTTCGGACGGTTGCCGAGCGATGGCGGACGGCGGGCAGCCGAACAGCCGCTTGAACTCCCGGCTGAACTGCGTCGCGCTGGCGTAACCCACCTCGTAGGCCGCCTGGGCGCTGCCGAACCCTTGCTGCACGATCAGCTGACGGGCCCGGTGCAGGCGCAGATTCTTGAGGTACTGCATGGGCGCGTGGCCCGTCACCTCGCGAAAGGCCTGGTGGTAGCCCGACTGGCTCATGCCGGCCTCTGCCGCCAGCGCCGCCACGGAGAACGGCGCGGCGGGGTCGCGGTACAGGCTGTCGATCGACCGCCGCACCCGCCCCAACCGGCCCTGCCGGGACACCAGCGAGCGCAGGCATTCGCCGGCCGGCCCCAGCAGCATCTGGTAATGCAACTCGCGCAACAGCCCGGCGCCGAGCACCCGGGTGTCCATCGGCGACGCCAGCGCCGCCAGCAGGCGATTCAAGGCATCCACCAGGCCGGGCGTCATGTCGGTGATCATCATCCCCCGCTCGCCCGGATTCGCCGACGCCTGAGGCGGCGCGTCCATGGTCAGCAGCAATTCGCTGACCAGGCTGCTGTCGATCCGCACCGCCACCGCCAGCATCGCACCGTCGGGGCCCACCTGCGTGTCGCAGTCGAACGGCATGGGCACCGTCACCACCAGGCACTGGCCGGCGTGGTAGGTGTAGGTCTCTGCGCCCAGGTAACCGCGCTTCATCCCTTGGGCCAGCAGGACGAAGCTCGGCTCCTGCAGCACCGGTGCCTTGGGCTGCGAAGTGTCGGCGCGCATGTAGGTGATGCCGTCCAGCGGCGCGGCGGTGAAACCGTCGTTGGCCGCCAGGCTGCGCAACCGGTCGATCAATAGCTGGCGTACGTTCGCCCCGTCCGTCATGTGCCTTGCCACCCGTCGATATCCACGAAAGTCCCATGGTAGGCCAGCGAACGCGCGGCGGGCGAGCCCGGCGCCGTGTGCCTGGAGGATTGGGCAAGCCATTTGGGATTTTGTGTATTGGGCCGCCCGCCGACGGCTTCTAGACTTCACCGGCAGTGCGACGACCGTCGCTCATTCACAAGAGGAGTCTTGCGATGTCCAGGAAAATTCTGGTTGTGCTGACCAGCGTCGAGAAGTACCCCAACCTGAACCGCGCCACCGGCCTGTGGCTGGGCGAAGCGGTGCATTTCGTCAAGAAGGTCGAGGCGGCGGGCTACACCGTGGACTACACCAGCCCTCAGGGCGGCTACACCCCGATCGATCCCCACAGCCTGGCCATGGCCGAGCCGGTGGACTGGACGTGGTATCACGACAAGGCCTTCATGAACCGGCTCGGCGCCACCCTGCCGGCCAGCCAGGTCAATGCCGCGGACTACGTGGCGATCTACTACGCCGGCGGCCACGGGGTGATCTGGGACTTCCCCGACAACCCCGACCTGCAGAAGCTCAGCGCGGCGATCTATGAGAACGGCGGCTACGTGTCGTCGGTCTGCCACGGTGCGGTGGGCCTTTTGAACATCACGCTGTCCGACGGCCAGGCGCTGGTCAAGGACAAGCAGGTGACCGGGTTCTCCAACGAGGAAGAGCGCCTGGCCGAACTGGACCAGTACGTGCCCTTCCTCACCGAAGACGAACTGGTCAAGCGCGGCGCCCGCTACGTCAAGGCCGACCAGCCGTGGGCCGCCTACGCGGTGGCCGACCGGCGCGTGATCACCGGCCAGAACCCGGCGTCGGGCGGCGCGGTGGCGGACCTGCTGCTCAAGGAACTGGCCCGCTGAACCGGCCGGGGCGACAGCGGAGGTCGCCCTCCCTTCACTCGGCCTGCGACGGCCCCTTGAGTTCGACCTGGTTGCCGTCCGGGTCAAAGCAGTACAGCGACAGGCCGTTGCCCTCGGCGCCGAAGCGCGTCGCGGCCTTCTCCACCGTGAGGCCGGCCGATTGCAGGTGCTCGGTGATCGCCTGCTCATCGAACGGCTCGATGCGCAGGCAGAAATGGTCGACGTTGCGCCGCTCGGCGCCGGCGGCGGCACCGCCCTTGCGGCCGATCTCGCCGTTGAGGTCGACCAGGTCGATCATCGAGGTGCCGGCGCGCAAGTGCACCAGGCCCAGCTTCTCGTTGCGCTTGACCAGCTCGGCGCCGAAGACCCGGTCGTAGAACTCGATGCTGCGCTGAAGGTCCGCCACCCGCAGCACGATGTGGTCGATGCGTTGAATCGTAAAAGGCGTCATGCATTCAATCCTTGGGCTGAAACGACCCGCCCACTCTAGTGCAACCGCGAAAAAATTCACTGTCGATTTTTCGGTGGAGCCATCGCAAAAGCGGATTTATCCTCGGCCCATGAACATACAGACCGCTGTCCTGCCGCCCCACGCCGAAATGGTTCGCGCCATGCTCGAACGCGACACCGCCTATGAAGGCGTGTTCTTCACGGCCGTGAAAACCACCGGGATCTTCTGCCGCCCCAGCTGCACGGCGCGCAAGCCGAAACCGGAGAACGTCGAGTTCTTCGCCCACGCCGACGATTGCCTGTCCGCCGGTTACCGCGCCTGCCTGCGCTGCAAACCGCTGGACGCCGCCGCCATCGCCCCGGACTGGGTGCAGCGGCTGCTCAAGGCCGTGGACGCCGACCCGGAGCTGCGCTGGAGCGATGCGCAACTGCTCGCCGTGGGCATTGAGCCGCTGAAGCTGCGGCGCTGGTTCAAGCAGCATTTCGGCATGACCTTCCACGCCTGGCTGCGCACCCGCAGGCTCGGCATGGCCCTGGGCGGCATCCGCCAAGGGACGTCCATCGACCATGCCGCGTTCGATTCCGGCTACGAATCCCTGAGCGGCTTTCGCGATGCGTTCCAGAAGTCGTTCCACATCACGCCGGGGCGTGCGGCGGCCAGCGAGCCGCTGCTGTTCACCCGCCTGACCACACCGCTAGGGCCGATGATCGCCATGGCCGAGCGCCGTGGGCTGGTGCTGCTGGAGTTCCTCGACCGGCCGGCGCTGACCCGGGAGGTCGAAGACCTGCAGAACCGCTTCGGCTATGTGGTCGCACCGGGGCACAACGACCATCTGCGGCGGATCGAAGCGCAACTGGCACAGTATTTCGCCGGGCAGCTCCACGAGTTCACGGTGGCGCTGCACCTGCCCGGCAGCGAGTTCGCCCGTCAGGTGTGGGCCGAACTGCTGCAGATCCCCTACGGGCACACAAGCACCTACGGCGCCATCGCCGCCCGCCTGGGCAAGCCGGGCGCCAGCCGTGCGGTGGGCCTGGCCAACGGGCACAATCGGCTGTCGATCGTGGTGCCCTGCCATCGGGTGATCGGCGCGGACGGCTCGCTGACCGGCTATGGTGGAGGACAGCCGCGCAAGGCGTTCCTGCTCAGGCTGGAAAACGCCGCCGTGCAACTAACGCAGCCATTGGCCTTCTGACCGGGCCGCCACACCGCCAAGGATTTCCATGAGAACGCTCGACACCCGCCGCGAGAAGGCGTTAGCCCGTGGCGAAGCCAAAGGCCGACGGAAATAGACCATGCCTGACGCCTATCAACCCGCCACCGCCTTCCTGGCCGGCCTGGACGCCGACTGGCAGCGCCACATCGCCGCCGTCGGCCCCTGCCTGCATCAGCCCCACCCGGCCCGCGACCCTTACGAGTCGCTGGTGCGGGCGATCGCCTATCAGCAACTGCACGCCAAGGCCGGGGATGCGATCGTCGGGCGGTTGGTGGGGTTGTTTGCGGACCGGGCGTTTCCCCGCCCGGAGCAGATCCTTGCGACCGATTTCGACCGGCTGCGCAGTTGCGGGTTTTCGGCGGGCAAGATCGCGACGATCCAGGGCATCGCCCAGGCCACGCTCGACGGCGTGGTGCCGGACTACGCCACGGCGCTGGCGATGGACGACGAGGCGCTGATCGAACGCCTGGTCAGCCTGCGCGGGGTCGGGCGCTGGACGGTCGAAATGCTGCTGATCTACAGCCTGGAACGGCCCGACATTCTGCCGGCGGACGATTTCGGCGTGCGCGAAGGCTACCGGCGGCTCAAGGGCCTGGAGGCGCAGCCGACCCGCAAGCAGATGATCGAGATCGGCTCCGCCTGGAGTCCGCACCGCACCGTGGCGGCCTGGTACCTGTGGCGGGTGCCGACCCGCTAGACCGCGTCATCGTTCATCGCCGGCAAGCCGGCTCCCACAGGACTCAGCAGCGGCCGTAGATTCTGCGCCCCACCGCAAAAACCTGTAGGAGCTTGCCTGCAAGCGATGAGGCCGGCGCTGCCGACATCTGCAGTGGCTGACCCACCGCCATCGCCAGCAGGCTGGCTCCCACAGGTTCCGCATCCACCCGCAATTCCTGTGGGAGCTGGCTTGCCAGCGATGAGGCCAGCACTGCTGATATCTGTGTTGCCTGACCCACCGCCATCGCCAGCAGGCTGGCTGGCTCCCACAGGGAATCGCGGCGCAGGTCAGTCCTGGTGCGCCCAGGTCATGCGGAACGACGCCCCGCCCCACGCCGAATCCCCGACCTCGACCTGCCCGCCATGGGACTGCGACACCCGCCGCACCAGCGCCAGGCCGAGGCCGAAGCCGCCGGTGCGGCGGTCGCGGCTGGCGTCCAGGCGCGAGAACGGTTCGAAGATCTTTTCCCGGCCCGCCAGCGGCACGCCCGGTCCGTCGTCGTTGACCTGCACCTCGTACTGATCGCCGCTGCGCGACAGCGACACCTCCACCCGCCACTCGGCGTACCGGATGGCGTTGCGCAGCAGGTTGATCACCGCCCGCGCCATGAACCGCGGCTCGATCCGCACTTCGTCGACCCCGCACTCGCGGATCACCAGTTGCACCCCGGCCGCCTCGGCCTCCAGCGCCACGCTGCCGACCACACTCTCCAGCCAGTTGAAGGCCTGAATGTTCTCCCGGGTGATCACCGTCGCGCCGCGCTCAAGGCTGGCGTAGGTGAGCAGTTCGGACACCATCTCCTCCAGTTCGCCCAGGTCGGCGTACATGTCGGCGATCAGTTCGCGGCGCTGCCCCGCCTCAGGCTGCTGCTTGAGTTGGTCGAGCTCGAACGACAGCCGCGCGATCGGCGTGCGCAGCTCGTGGGACACCGCATTGGTCAGTTCGCGCTGGTTGGCGATCAAGGTTTCGATCCGCGCGGCCATCAGGTTGAAGTGCCCGGCCAGGTCGCGGATGTTCGAACGCTTCGACAGCTGGATCCGCGCCGACAGGTCGTTGTCGCCGAAACGCACCGCCGCCAGGCGCAGCTTCTCCAGGTCGCGCCAGTGCGGGCGCACCCAGAAGAACAGGACGATGCCGATCATCACCGCCACCATCAGGTAGGCGCCGACGATGTAGAACGGCATCAGGCTCGGCTCGCCGGGCAAGCGGATGCTGAGCAACTGCGTGCCGCCGTCGATGGACGCGATGTAGCGCATGTATTTGTCGCGGATGACCAGCAGGCCCTGGGCCAGTTCGGCCTGTTCCTTGTCGGTCAGGCCCAGCTCGCCGGCCTCGACCAGCGTCAGCTCCAGGCCGTAGTGCGGACGGATGGATTGCAGCAGCGCCTCGCGGCCCGGGCCGTCCAGCCCGCGCAACTGTTCGCCCAGGGTCCAGGCCTGGCCGCGGACGGCTTCGCGGTTGTAGTCCTGCATCTGGTAGTCGAGCAGCGCATCGAAGGTGTGCTCCACCGTCTGCAGCGCCAGCACCAGCCCGATGGTCATCACCACGAATAGCCCGAGGAATAGCCGCAGCATCTACAACTCCCACGCGAACGGATTGAACAGATAACCCTTGCCCCACACGGTCTTGATGCACACCGGCTCGCGGGGGTTGTCGTTGAGCTTGCCGCGCAGCTTGCTGATGTAGACGTCGACGCTGCGGTTGAGGCCGTCGAACGCGATGCCGCGCATGCGGTTGAGGATCTCGTCGCGGGACAGGATCTTGCCGGCGGCGCTGGCCAGCAGCCACAGCAGCTCGAATTCCATGGTGGTGAGCTCGACCGCCTCGTCCCCCAGACGCACCTCGCGACGGCTGCGGTCGATGGCCAGGTGGCCGAACGTCAGCGCGTTGCACACGCCGGCGTCCGGCACCTGACGCCGCTGCAGCGCCCGCAGGCGGGCCAGCAGCACCGGCGGCTTGATCGGTTTGATCACGTAATCGTCGGCGCCGGACTCCAGGCCCAGGATATGGTCGAGGTCGTCTTCCTTGGCGGTGAGGATGACGATCGGCGTGTCCGACACGCTGCGGATCTCACGGCACACGTGCAGGCCGCTCTGCCCCGGCAGCATCAGGTCGAGCACCACCACCTTGGGCCTGAATTCGACGAACGCGGCCACCGCCAGATCGCCGCGGTGCACCGTGCGCACCTCGTAGCCGTGCTGTCGCAGAAAATGCGCGATCAGTGTGGCCAGGCGCTCATCGTCTTCCACCAGCAGGACTTTGCCAAAACCCAGGTTATCCATAACGACTGTCTGCCGACCTCTGTGAAGTGGGCGACATTATGGCGGCAATCGGTGTCCGGGCGGTTACCGTGGGCAGCAAAAACCGGCCGCAAGGGCCGGTTTCCTGTGATGTTTCATCGTCTTAAGAGTTTTTTACAAGTACCGTCACGCGGCGCTCGGCACGCCGCTGTGGAAGCGGAACTCCACGTCCGGCGATTCGATCAGGTCCTGCTCGACGGCCCGCACCTTCTCGATCACCTGGGCGATGTCCTTGGCGTCGCCGTACTGGTAGGCCAGTTTCAGGTAACCCTGAAAGTGCCGCGCCTCGCTCTTGAGCAGGCCGAAATAGAATTTGCCCAGCTCTTCGTCCAGGTGCGGCACCAGCGCCTCGAACCGCTCGCAGCTGCGCGCCTCGATGAAGGCGCCGACCACCAGGGTGTCGACCAGCTTCACCGGCTCGTGGCTGCGCACCACCTTGCGCAGGCCCGAGGCGTAGCGGCCGGCATGCAGTTGGCGCAGTTCGACCTTGCGCCGCTTCATGATGCGCATCACCTGTTCGTGGTGCACCAGCTCTTCCCGGGCCAGGCGCGACATCATGTTGATCAGATCGACGTGGGAATGGTACTTGGCGATCAGGCTCAACGCGGTGCTGGCGGCCTTGAACTCGCAGTTCTTGTGGTCGATCAGCAGCGTCTCCTGATCGGCCAGCGCGGCCTGGACCCAGGCGTCCGGGGTGCGGCAGCCAAGGAATTCGTGGATTTCGGGAAGGTTCATGGGGCTCACGGGCAATGGGTATCAAGCGAAGGGCGCGATTATACCGGCCTGTCCGCAGACCACCAGCGGCCGCCATTGATATGCATCAAGCCGCAGGCGCGGGCGCAGCAACTATAGTTGTGCAACGCCGTGCCTTTTCATTGCTGGAGACTCCGCTCATGCAAGCCATTCGCAGCATTCTGGTGGTCATCGAACCCGAACACTCGGAAAGCCTGGCGCTCAAGCGCGCCAAGCTGATCGCCGGCGTGACCCAGGCCCACCTCCACCTGCTGGTGTGCGACAAGAAGCACGACCACGCCGGCATGCTCAGCGTGCTCAAGGCCGCGCTGCTGGCGGACGGCTACAGCGTCACCACCGAACAGGCGTGGAACGAAAGCCTGCACGAAACCATCATCGACGTGCAGCAGGCCGAAGGCTGCGGGCTGGTGATCAAGCAGCACTTCCCCGACAGTTCGCTGAAAAAGGCCCTGCTGACCCCGGCGGACTGGAAACTGCTGCGTCACTGCCCGACCCCGGTGCTGCTGGTGAAGACCGCCGGTTCCTGGAAGGACAAGGTGATCCTGGCCGCCGTCGACGTGGGCAACGCCGACGGCGAACACCGCCACCTGCACACCACCATCATCGACCACGGCTACGACATCGCCAGCCTGGCCAAGGGGCACCTGCACGTGATCAGCGCCCATCCGTCGCCGATGCTGTCGGCGGCCGACCCGACCTTCCAGCTCAAGGAAACCATCGAGGCGCGCTACCGCGAGCAGTGCCGGGCGTTCCAGGCCGAGTTCGACATCGATGAAGCGCACCTGCACATCGAGGAAGGGCCGGCCGACGTGCTGATCCCGTTCATGGCCCACAAACTGCAGGCGGCGGTGACCGTGATCGGCACCGTGGCCCGCACCGGGCTGTCCGGCGCACTGATCGGCAACACCGCCGAAGTGGTGCTCGATGCGCTGGAAAGCGACGTGCTGGTGCTCAAGCCGCAGGAGGTCGAGGATCATCTGGTGGAGCTGGCGGTCAAGCACTGAGGCTTGCGGCGCCCGGGCCGGCCTCATCGCTGGCAAGCCAGCTCCCACAGGTATCCCGGGTGTTTGCAGGATGTAGGTACACCACAAAACCCTGTGGGAGCCAGCCTGCTGGCGATGCCTTCAGTCGCCCAAGGCATCCTTGAGGAACCCGGGGGCGATGTAGCGCTGGTAGTGCGCCTCCGACAGCAGGAAGAACTCCCGGTCGATGGCGTCGCGCAACTCCGGCAGGTTCCAGTCGCGAAATTCCGGCATCAGCACCATCCCGTACGCCTCCAGGTTGACGATCACCCGCGCGCCCCGGGCGATCAGCTGGTAGGCCCAGCAATATTCCGACTGGTGCGGCACGAAGCGGATCTTGCGCTGCTCCAGCTGCTGGCGCAGCAGCGCCCGGTCGAACACCTCGACCTTGCTCGCCATCACTTGTGACAGCAACTGCTCAAGACGCAGCCACACCGCAGTCTTCTGCTCCTCGCCGTAGCCGTTCCAGTGGATCACCTCATGGTGGAAACGCTTGCAGCCGCGGCACACCAGGTCACCGTAAACGGTGGAGCAAAGGCCGACGCAGGGGGTCTTGATGGTCTGATTGGGCATAAGGGGGCAAAACACGGCAACGCGGAACAGGCCGGTATGGTAGCCCTTTGTCCGCCGTTGATCACCCCTCCGTTCGCAGGGTCAAGCGGCCGGCGGGCCCTGGGACGGGCCGTCCGACCCGCCACCAAAGTCCAATGCCGGCCGACTTACCTTTAATTTTTTTTTGCCGTAGAATCAGCCAGCCTTTTTAGGCGCCAATGTCCGTCAAGAAGCTGTTTTCAAAGCGTCACGAGCACAGTCGTTCCTTCAGAGCGGTGTTGGCGAACGGTTTTTCCAGCGGGGAAAAGCCCGACGCCAACCCTCATCAGCTCCCGTTCTGCAGGCGTAAAACTTTGAAAGCAGCTTCTGTAAGGAATGGTCGGTAATTCTGGCTAAGCGGCTCACAACGCCACGCAGCGCATGAATACGTCCATTTCGGGATGAGCGTCCCGGACACCCATTTGGGACCACTGATGAGGGTAATAACTGTGCTTGAAGCCTACCGCAAACATATCGAAGAGCGTGCAGCACTGGGTATCGTTCCCCAGCCGCTCAACGCCGAACAAACTGCAGGCCTGGTCGAGCTGCTGAAGAATCCCCCGGCTGGCGAAGAAGCTTTCCTCGTTGACCTGATCACCAACCGCGTTCCGCCAGGAGTGGACGAAGCCGCCTACGTCAAGGCCGGTTTCCTGTCCGCCGTCGCCAAGGGCGAAGCCAAATCCCCGCTGATCGACAAAAAACGCGCCGTCGAGCTGCTGGGCACCATGCAGGGCGGCTACAACATCGCCACCATGGTTGAACTGCTGGACGACGCCGAACTGGCTGCCGTCGCCGCTGAACAGCTCAAGCACACCCTGCTGATGTTCGACGCCTTCCACGACGTGGCCGAAAAAGCCAAGGCGGGCAATGCCCACGCCAAGGCCGTGCTGGAATCCTGGGCCGCCGGCGAGTGGTTCACCAACAAGCCTGCCATCGCCGACAAGTACAGCCTGACCGTCTTCAAGGTCCCGGGCGAAACCAACACCGACGACCTGTCCCCTGCCCCGGACGCCTGGTCGCGCCCTGACATCCCGCTGCACGCCCTGGCCATGCTGAAAATGGCCCGTGACGGCATCGTGCCTGAGCAGCAAGGCGCCATCGGCCCGCTCAAGCAGATCGAAGAAGTCAAGGCCAAGGGCTTCCCGGTCGCCTACGTCGGCGACGTGGTCGGCACCGGTTCCTCCCGTAAATCCGCCACCAACTCGGTGCTGTGGTTCTTCGGCGACGACATCCCTTACGTGCCGAACAAGCGCGCCGGCGGCTTCTGCTTCGGCTCCAAGATCGCTCCGATCTTCTACAACACCATGGAAGACGCCGGCGCCCTGCCGATCGAGTTCGACGTGTCGAACCTGAACATGGGCGACGTGATCGACGTCTACCCGCACGCCGGCAAAGTGTGCAAGCACGGCACCGACGACGTCATCACCACCTTCGAACTGAAGACCCCGGTGCTGCTGGACGAAGTCCGCGCCGGCGGCCGTATCCCGCTGATCGTCGGCCGTGGCCTGACCGAGAAGGCGCGCGCCGAGCTGGGCCTGGGCCCGACCGACCTGTTCAAGCTGCCTGAAGCGCCTGTCGACACCGGCAAGGGCTACACCCTGGCGCAGAAGATGGTCGGCAAGGCCTGCGGCCTGCCGAAAGGCAAAGGCGTGCGTCCCGGCACCTACTGCGAACCGAAGATGACCACCGTCGGTTCCCAGGACACCACAGGTCCCATGACCCGTGACGAACTGAAGGACCTGGCGTGCCTGGGCTTCTCCGCCGACCTGGTGATGCAGTCCTTCTGCCACACCGCGGCGTATCCGAAGCCGATCGACGTGACCACCCACCACACCCTGCCTGACTTCATCATGACCCGTGGCGGCGTTTCGCTGCGTCCGGGCGACGGCATCATCCACTCGTGGCTGAACCGCATGCTGCTGCCGGACACCGTGGGCACCGGCGGTGACTCGCACACCCGCTTCCCGATGGGCATCTCGTTCCCGGCCGGTTCCGGCCTGGTCGCGTTCGCCGCCGCCACCGGCGTCATGCCGCTGGACATGCCTGAGTCGATCCTGGTTCGCTTCAAGGGCAAGCTGCAGCCTGGCATCACCCTGCGTGACCTGGTTCATGCCATCCCTTACTACGCGATCCAGAAAGGCCTGCTGACCGTCGAGAAGAAAGGCAAGAAGAACGCCTTCTCCGGCCGCATCCTGGAGATCGAAGGCCTGGACGAGCTGACCGTCGAGCAAGCGTTCGAACTGTCCGACGCCTCCGCCGAGCGTTCCGCCGCCGGCTGCACCATCAAGCTGCCGGAAAAGGCCATCGCCGAGTACCTGCAGTCCAACATCACCCTGCTGCGCTGGATGATCGGCGAAGGCTACGGCGATGCCCGCACCATGGAACGCCGTGCCCAGGCGATGGAAGCCTGGCTGGCCAACCCTGAGCTGATGGAAGCCGACAAGGACGCGGAATACGCCGAAGTCATCGAGATCGACCTGGCCGACATCAAGGAGCCTGTGCTCTGCGCGCCGAACGACCCGGACGACGCCCGTCTGCTCTCCAGCGTTGCCGGCGAGAAGATCAACGAGGTGTTCATCGGTTCGTGCATGACCAACATCGGTCACTTCCGCGCCGCCGGCAAGCTGCTGGATCAGGTCAAGGGCCAACTGCCTACCCGTCTGTGGCTGTCGCCGCCGACCAAGATGGACGCTCACCAACTGACCGAAGAAGGCTACTACGGCATCTACGGCAAGGCCGGCGCCCGCATGGAAATGCCAGGCTGCTCGCTGTGCATGGGTAACCAGGCACGCGTTGAGCCGAACAGCACCGTGGTGTCGACGTCGACCCGTAACTTCCCGAACCGTCTGGGCGACGGCGCGAACGTCTACCTGGCTTCGGCTGAGCTGGCGTCCGTGGCTTCGATCCTGGGTCGCCTGCCGACCGTCGAGGAGTACATGGAATACGCCGGCAAGATCGACAGCATGGCGGCCGACGTTTACCGCTACCTGTCCTTCGACCAGATCGCCGAGTTCCGTGAGGCTGCTGCGAACGCCAAGATTCCGGTCGTTCAAGCCTAACGCTGCAAGGCAATGAAGAACGCCGCCCGTCGCAAGACGGGCGGCGTTTTTTTATGCCTTCAATCCCCCGTGCAGGAGCCAGCCTGCTGACGATGCACCGGCACAGCCGACATCGCCAGCGCCTGACCCATCGCCATCGCCGGCAAGCCGGCTCCCACAGGTTCCTCCGTGAGCGCCAAAGAAAACTGTGGGAGCCAGCCTGCTGGCGATGGGGCCGGCACATCCAGCATCCTCTCAGGCAGGCACCCCGCCATCGCGAGCAGGCTCGCTCCCACAGGATCGAAGGCGTTCGCCGATTCCGTGTACGCCAGAGCAAACTGTGGGAGCCGGCTTGCCGGCGATGGCGTCGGCATATCCAGCATCTCTCAGGCAGGCACCCCGTCATCGCGAGCAGGCTCGCCCCCACTGGGAATCATCGCTCAGGGCGCCAGATCGCGCGCCTTCTGCACCGCGCCGTCCACGCTCAACCCGCTCAGGATCACGCCATTGGCCTGGGTCTGCGGCAACGCATCCAGCGCCGCCAGCGCCTCGTGCTTGAGCCGGGCCAGAATCAGCCGCTTGCCCGCCTGATGCACCCGCACGAAGAACTCCTGCATCGCCTCAAGGCTGGTGCCGTCCAGGTCAGGAGACTCCTCAAGGCTGAGGATCACTGTATGCACGGGCACCTGCGAGTGGCGGACCAGCCGCAACGCGCCGCCCAGGATCCGTTCGACATTGGCGAAGAACAGCGCCTCGCCGGGCCGCACGATCAGCACGCCCGGCTCGGTGGCCGCCGTCGGATGGCGCTGAAGGTCGACAAAGTCATGGCCGCCGTCGATCCGCCCGAGCACCTGGATGTCCGCCGCCGACAGCTGCTTGAGCATCAGCAGCACACTGATGGCCACCGACACCAGCAAGCCGTCCAGCACCCCCAGCACCAGCACGGACGTCACCGCGCAGACCACCAGCACCCGGTCGCGCCGCCAGATGAAATAGCGCCCCAGCG
This sequence comes from Pseudomonas sp. B7(2017), assembly GCF_002112745.1. Taxonomy (NCBI): domain Bacteria; kingdom Pseudomonadati; phylum Pseudomonadota; class Gammaproteobacteria; order Pseudomonadales; family Pseudomonadaceae; genus Pseudomonas; species Pseudomonas sp. B7(2017). The sequence continues at coordinate 109,770 of NZ_NEIP01000003.1, forward strand.
GCTGCAGGCTCAAGCCCCTGCCCAGCGCGTGCATGACGATGGCCGCCAGCACCGGCTCCGGCGTCAGCGCAATCCACGGCAGCACGGTCAGCACGATGATCAGCACCGTCAGCGCCGCGATGCCGCCTGCCCAGCGTGACGTGGCGCCGGCGGCTTCGTTGGCCGAGGTCGCCGAATAGCCGGCCCCCACCGGCATGCCATGGAACAGGCCGGACAGCAAGTTGCCGGCGCCCAAGGCCAGCAAGTCGCGGTTGGAGGTCACGCGGTCGCCGTGCTTGAGCGCATACGCACTGATCGAACCGTAGGATTCGGCGTACAGGATCATCACCATGGCGAACGCCACCTCCCCCAGGCGCAGCCAGTCGGCGAACGGCAGCGCCGGCAGGTTGGGCACCTCCAGGCCCAGATCGATGGCGCCGATCAGCTTCACGCCGTGATCCGACAGGTTCAGCCATTGCCCGGCCGCAATGCCGATCACCACCACCAGCAGACCGCCGGGCACCCGGGGATGGCGCGAAAGCACCCCGAGCAGCACCAGCGCCGCGGCGCCGACAGCGGCGGACGGCCAGTTCCATTGCGGCAACTGCTCCAGCAATTGCGGGGCGAAACGCACCAGGTTGGCGTCCGTCAGGTGCACGCCGACCACGCTCGCCACTTGCTTGAGAATGATGGTCAGCGCCAGTCCGAAGGCAAACCCGCGCAGCACCGGCTTGGCGATGAAGGACGTGACGCTGCCGAAACGGAACGCCCCGGCCAGCAGAAACAGCGCGCCGGTGACCAGCACCAGCCCCACCGCCAGGGTCGAACGCAATTGCGGGTCGCCGTTGGCCAGGGTCGCCGTGGCCGCCGCCAGCACCGCCGCCGACGACGAGGTCGCCGAGACGATGGCGAAACGGCTGGAGCCCAGCAGTCCGTAGCACAGCAGGCCGGCGAACAGCGCGATCACCCCAGCCTGGGGCGCCAACGCAGCGATGGTCGAATAGGCCACGGCTTCGGGCAGCAGCAGGCCGGCGATCGATAGCCCGGCCAACAGGTCTTGCCAGCGGTTGGCAGGTGCGACGGAAGGGGGAACGCTCGACAATCCTCTGTCTCCAGGCGAAAAAAAGCCGCTGCGCACATCGTGCGCAGCGGCCACTGTAGCTGTGTATCTGCCGGGGTGCGAGGCCCTGCGCGGTTATGCCGCCAGCGAATAGATCAACGCGGAAATCGCCACCAGGCCGACGGCCGTGACGAACACGTTGGACGCCTGACCGCGGTAGCGGGCCATCGCCGGCACCTTGCGGATGGCGTACATCGGCATCAGGAACAGGATCGCTGCGATCACCGGGCCGCCGATGGTTTCGATCATGCCCAGGATGCTCGGGTTGAGCGTGGCCACGATCCAGCACACCACCAGCATGAACGCCGCGACGATGCGGTCCAGGGCCTTGGCGCCCGGACGCTTGCCGCTCTTGACGATCAGGCCCTTGAGGCCTTCGCTGGCGCCGATGTAGTGGCCCAGGAACGACTTGGAGATGGCCACGAACGCGATCAGCGGCGCCGCGAACGCAATGGTCGGGTTGCTGAAGTGGTTGGCCAGGTACGACAGGATCGACAGGTTCTGCGCCTTGGCCTCGGCCAGTTGCTCCGGCGACAGGGTCAGCACGCAGCTGAACACGAAGAACAGCACCATCAGCACCATCAGGGCGTGGGCGCGGGACAGGATCTGCGAGCTGCGCTCATCGGCGTGGACGCCATAACGGCGCTTCTGGTCCACCGCGAACGCCGAGATGATCGGCGAGTGGTTGAACGAGAACACCATCACCGGAATCGCCAGCCACAGCGTGTGCAGGAACGCCGAAGGCGCCGGCACGTGCGAGGCGGTGGTGAGGATGCCGCCGGTCCAGTGCGGGATCAGGTACACCGCCAGGAACGCCAGGGCGACGATGAACGGGTACACCATCAGGCTCATGGCCTTGACGATCACCTGCTCGCCGCAGCGCACCACCGCCAGCAGGCCGAGGATCAGCGCGAACGACAGCACCGCGCGCGGCGGCGGCGTGATGTGCAATTGGTGCTCAAGGAAACTGGCGACCGTGTTGGTCAGGCCGACGCTGTAGATCAGCAGGATCGGGAAGATGGCGAAGAAGTACAGCAAGGTGATCAGGGCGCCGGCCTTGATGCCGAAGTGCTGCTCGACCACCTCGGTGATGTCGGCGCCTTCGCGGCCGGACAGCACAAAGCGAGTCAGGCCCCGGTGTGCGTAGAACGTCATCGGGAACGCCAGCAGCGCCAGGATCAGCAGCGGCCAGAAGCCGCCCAGCCCCGCGTTGATCGGCAGGAACAGGGTACCGGCGCCGATGGCCGTCCCGAACAGTCCCAGCATCCAGGTGGTGTCTTGACGGTTCCAGCTCGACAGTTCAGCTGGTGCCGCCGATTCAAAGCGCTCGTTGACGCTATTGGCCTGATCATTCATCCGGTCGGATCTCCGCATTCCGGTCACTTGCCACTCGGTCAAAACGCGCCGGAAAAAACCGACAGAAACGTCGCAACCGAAACAGGGTCGCGATTCTCCGGGATAAATGAGCAGAAGCAAAGACTTAGCTGAGGAATGGTTGTACGGATCAGATTCCAGGTATGTCGTTTTCGGCAAAATAGCTGTCGCTTACAGACACCAAAAATGTCGTTTTCCGACAAGCCCAAGCGCTGCAAGCCTGGCGGAAGTGGCGCTCAGGGCAGCTCACCGACCGGTGTTTATCGGCTATACCCAATGGCGAGATTCCGACCGTGTTCCCCAGCCTTCCGCCCTTGGAGCCGCCCCATGCCCCTTGTCCGCGTCGACATCAGGAAAAACCCCGACCCCACTTTCGCCAAACGCATCGGCGAGGTGATCTACGCCGCCCTGCGCAGCACGTTCAACGTGCCGGAGCACGACAACTTCCAGATCCTGGCCGAACACGACGGGCCGCATTTCATCTATGACCCGCAGTACCTGGGCATTCCGCGCAGCGACGGCATGGTGTTCATCCAGCTGACGGTCAGCGAAGGCCGCAGCGTCGAGCAGAAGCAGCAGCTGTACCAGACGATCGCCCATCACCTGCACAACCAGTTGGCGGTGCGCCAGGAAGACGTGTTCATCAACCTGGTGGAGGTGAAAAAGGAGAACTGGTCGTTCGGCCACGGCATCGCCCAGTACGTGAGCTGAAACCGTGCCCGCCCACGGCGGCGCGACCGCCTGACCAAGCGCCCTCCGGGCCCCCGCACCAGCTCCTACACTGGCTGGTGCGAGCCCAGGGTCTGCGGTTGCCAAACCGCTGCGCGATCCGCACTCTGGCACGACTTTCGCGACCGACACGACGACGATCACAGGAGCCGAGCAATGCCCGCCACCGTTCTGGTACTGGTTGAAACCATCAATGACTACCTGCCGATCCTCGAACGACAGGGCTTTCACCTGATCCTCGCCCCCACCCCCGCCGAACGCGCCCAGGCCATCGCCACCCACGGCCCGCGGATCGATGCCGTGCTGACCCGCGGCCCGCTGGGCCTCTTCGCCGACGAGATCGCCGCGTTGCCGGCGCTGAAGATCATCTGCGTGATCGGCGCCGGCTACGAAAAGGTGGACCTGCAGGCCGCCAGCGACCGGGGCCTCACCGTGACCAACGGCGCCGGAGTCAACGCCTCCTCGGTGGCCGACCACGCGATGGCCATGCTGCTGGCGCTGGTGCGTGACATTCCGCGCTGCGACGCCGCCGTGCGCCGGGGCGAATGGCCCAAGATCATGCGCCCGTCCCTGTCCGGCAAACGGCTGGGCATCCTCGGCCTGGGCGCAGTGGGCATGGCCATCGCCAAACGCGCCGGCAGCGGCTTCGACATGGAGATCAGCTACCACAGCCGCCAGGTGCGCAACGACGTGCCCTACACCTTCTGCTCGACCCCGACGGAGCTGGCCCGGGCCTCGGACTTCCTGGTGGTCGCCACCCCCGGCGGCATCGGCACCCAGCACCTGGTGACCCGCCCGGTGCTCGACGCCCTGGGGCCCAAGGGTTTCATCGTCAACATCGCCCGCGCCAGCGTGATCGCCACCGCCGATCTGATCGCCGCGCTGGAGCAGCGGCGGATCGCCGGGGCCGCGCTGGATGTGTTCGACCACGAACCGCAAGTGCCGGATGCCCTGAAAGGCCTGAGCAACGTGATCCTGACCCCGCACGTCGCCGGGCTGTCACCGGAGGCCACCCAAGGCACTGTCGAGCTGGTGGGGAAAAACCTGGTGGCGTTCTTCTCCGGGCAACCGGTGCTGACGCCCGTCGACCTGCCCCCTCGCCTCAACGACCAGCGCGTGCACTAAAGCACGCCGAGCAACGTCCACATCCGCCGCGCCTCGGCGTCGGCGGAAATCAGTTCGCCCAACAGCTCGCTCAACGGCTTGTTGCCCCACTCCACCGCCCGCCGGATCAGGTACGGCACCGGGCTGTGGGGCTCGGTGCGGGCCAGGTATTCGGCGATCAGCAGCAGTTGCCGGTAGGCTTCCTCGCGGCTGGCCGGCTCGCGGGACGCCTGGGCCGTCGGCGCTTCGTTCACCGCAGCATCAAGCGCCTCATCGGCGGACGGGACCTCGGCGACCGGTTCCTGAACCGGTGGCGGCGCGGGTTGTTGCGGGTGCATGGCGATGAACTCCTTGACCAGCGTCAGCAGCGCTTGGAGGGTCTCCTGCAAGGGCTTGAGCCCCGGCCCCTGATCCCCCAGATAGGTGTCGCTCCAGGCGTCGAGCCTTTGCAGGTGCTGCAACCCCAGCAGCAGGTTGCCCTGCTGGCGCAGCCAGAACGCCATGGGCGTGGCGCGCACCTGATCGCTGAGGGTCTTCTGTTCGCTGCGGGCGGTTTCCGCCAGGGCCTTGGCGTTCTTGCTGTCGTTGACCTGCACCTGCTGCACCTGCAGACGGCGCCAGGCACTCAGGCTGTAGCCCTCGAAATCACGGTTGTGGGCGCCGAACAGCGGCACCCGGGTCAGCAGGATTTCGCTGTAGCGGCGCACCAGCCATTCCAGCGGCGTCACCCGCCAGGACTGGTCGCCGTCTTCGGCCTGTGGGTGCACCTGATCGGAATAGCGCTCGCACAGCCCCGCGACCAGCGCCAGGCTCCCGGGCAGACCGTCCAGCCCCTGCAAATGGAGCCACGCTTCGCCGAGCCAGGCGCTGAGCATCAAGTCCTTGCTGCGTTCCAGCAGCAGGTGGGTGGTGATCGCTTCCACCTTCGGCCAGTCCGCCCGCTTGAGCGTCGATTCCCATACACCGGTCGGCAGGCTGGCGTCGTCTTCGCGGCGCAGGTCGCGCAGTTGGTCGAACTCGCGTTCGTAGCGCAGGTCCACGCCGCACGGCGCGTCTTCGCTGATCGGCGCCAGCAGCTGTTCAATGAGGTCAGGCAACGCGGCGGATGGCAGGCTCACAGCCCCTCCTTCTGGGTGTCGATGGCGGCGGTGGTGCCGGTCATCTGAAACGGCGAACGCGGCGCCCGGGTCGGCGGCGGCGTGATGGACATCGGCAGTTTCGAGCCCTGGCTCATCAGCGACAGGCGCACGAACATCCGAGTGAAGCCGGTGGTGACGCTGTCGTTCTGCGCCGTGACCGGCAGGCGCAGGCTCAGCGGAAAGTCGGTGTAGTCCATGCTCGGCTGGCGCTGCACGGAGAAATGCGCGCGCATCAGGCGCAGCAGCGACCACGGCCCGCCGTACTCCCAGCCCGCCTCAAGGTCGCGCACCACCAGGTTGGGCTGCAGCGGATCGTTGACCGGCCGTTCGTTGCCGTTGCGCGCCCAGCGCAAGGTCAGGCGCACCGGCTGGCCCACCCTCCAGCGCAGGTTCGGCTGCTCGGCGCCGGGGTAATTGATCTGTTGGCTGCCGGCCAGCAGGCCCCAGGCGATCACCTGATCGGCGCCCCTCTCTTCCTCGCGGTCGGTGCGCCAGCGCACATCCAGCTCCAGGCCGAGGATGCCGCTCTTGTCCCGCACGAACAGCGGCGTCAGCCAGGTGCCGGCCTGCTTCAGGCGGTTGAGGAAATCCTCTGCCGCCAAGCGCTCCGGCGCCTGGCTCGTGGCCAGGCCCGCCAGCGCCACCGGCAGGCGCTTGTCGATCAGCTCCAGCAGGTGCTGCACCCGGGCCGGGTCGGCATCCTGCGCCTGCACGCCGTTGGCGAACGGGAAGCGGTCGGCCAGGTATTGATTGAAGTAGTTGGCCAGTTCGTTCCACGCGGCGGCAGCCTGTTGCTGTTGCAGGAACTGGCAACGCTGCATGGCCGACTGCTGCAGCTCCACGGCCCGCATCGCCAGGGTGCCGCGCCCGCCGGCGACGTTGGCGGTCTGCAGCACCTGCACGCAAGAGCCGGTGTCCATCTCGATGAAGTCACGGCTGACCAGCTGTTCGATCTGCGCGGGCGAGCTGGCGGGGTTGGCGTCCTTGTACTTGAGCAGCTCGTCGTTGAGTGCGCTGAACTGGGTCACCCGCTCGTAGTCCAGCGCCGACAGGTTGGCCTGCTGGGTCTTGAGCCACTGCAACGCCGAGGTGCGCCGCTCGGTGATGCCGAGCATGGTATTGAACTGCTGCTTGAGGCTGAGCTTCAGGTCCTGCACGTCGCTGGCGCCGTAGAGTTGCAGGCCGAGGTTCTTCGAGCCGTCCCACTGGCTGATTTCGGCCCGTCCGCCGAACAGCGGCTGGGCGACGATCTCGTCCAGGCCGCTGACGATCTGCGCCATCGCCCGGCGGTTCAACGCGCTTTGCAGGCGCGCCGCCAGGTCCGTGCGGTGCACCTCGACGAACGCCTTCTGCAGTTCCATCGCCTGCTCCGCCCGCACGTTGAACACCGCGTAGGGTTGGGTCTGGTCATTGTGGTCTTTGAGGCTCAGCCACATCGCTTGGGCCGCTGCGCTTTCGGCTGCCTGCAGCAGTGCGCCACGGTAGGCCGACGGGATCCTGGGCAATTCTTCGGCGATGTAACTCTTGTAGCTGGCGAAATAGCTCAACGAAGTGTCGAGGTCGTCGCCGTCCACGGTCTGGCCGCGCAGGTCGATGTTGTCCTGGCTGGCGCGCAGGGCGACCGACACGAAGTCGCGCTTGAACAGCGACTGCACGGCATTGTCCAGCTTGACCACATGCTCTTGCAGCGTCAGTTGCCCGCTGCCCTGCTGTACCAGCAGATTGCCCCGGGAGCCGACCTGGGCGATCCACTGGTCGCGAAAGCTCTGCTGCAGCTTGGCCGCCTGGGCCTCCAGTTGCTGCTCCACCGCCGGCCCCAGCAACGCGCTCTTGTGCACCTTGTCGAGCATTTCGCGGTAGCCCGGCACCAGGTCCTGGCCCTTGCCGCGCCCCCAGGTCGAGTTGGTCAGGGCGATCGCCACCTGCAAGTCGTCGACCAGCGCGCGCAGATCCTCCAGCTCGCCGAGGCTGTTGCCGCTGCCGACCTCCAGTTGTTCCAGGTGCAGCTTGAGGTAGCCGGCCTTGCTGACGAAATTGTCGGCCAGGAAATACTGATCCAGCCAACGTTCCATCAGCCCGGTGAAATTGCCCACGATCAGCGGCCGGTCGACGCTCAGGTCCAGCGCCTGCAGATTGCCGTCCTCGTCGGCCAGCAGCACCCGGTTGAAGAACGCGGCGTGGGGCAGCGTGCCGGCGTTGAGGTTCAGCGACAGGGCGTTGTTGCTCAACTGCACCAGATCCTCCAGCGGCGCCCGGGGATTGTTCAGGGCCTGGCCGAACCACTGGTTCTGCTGCTCCAGGCGCACGGCGCGGTCCACCAGGTCGGTGGCCTTCTGGTAGTTCTGCCACTGCGCAGGATCCTCGCTTTCGACACTGGCCCGCCGGTCGGTGCTGCGGATGCCCTTGAGCTTGGTCAGCTCGGCGTTCAGCAGATCATGCAGCGGTTCGAGCAGGTGCCGCCGGGCCGACAGGCGCAGTTGCTGTTCAAGCGTGGCGTCGAGCGACGAGAACCACGACGTCGGGAACACCAGCGACGCGAAATCCCAGCGCGGCGAGCGCTCCATCACCCGCCACAGGCTCTGCACGTTGCGCCGGGTCGGCTCGACCCGGTGCGCATCGTCGGTGACCGCCACATAGCCTTTCTGGGCGACTTGCAGCAGCCGCGCCAGCTCATGGGCGTCCTTGACCGAGGCATGCCAGACCAGCAGCATCGCCACCGCCCAGACCCCCGCGACCACCACCGCCACCCCGGCCGTCAGCCGTTGCCAGCGCTGGCGCAGGCGCAACAGGCGCGGCACGCCTTGGGCCACGCCACGCTCGCCGACGATGCGCTGGCGCCACAACTGGCGCACGAAGGCGCTTTGCTGCAAGCCGCTGTCATCGGCCGAGAACCCGTCCTGCGCATCCTCCGCCGGTTGGTTGGCGCTCAGGTAAAGCCCGCGAAAGCACGGTGCTTCACCCTGGGCGTTGCCCTGGAACACCGGCTCCAGCACGTTCTGCAAGCCGCGGCGCAGGCTTTCCAGACGCTCCGGCAAGGCGTACAGGTCGGCGCTCAGATGCCCGGACAACGTGCCGATCTCGATCACCGCTTCGGCCACCGCCCGGTGCAGGCGGTCCAGCGCCTGGTCGCTCCATTGCCCCTGCCAGACTGCGTCCCTGGCATAGGGCGACGACCAGCCCAAGGTGCGTTCGCGGGCCTCGTCCGGCAACGCGCTGATCAGCTCCTGGAACCCCGGCAATTCCTCCAGCCCAGTGACCACCACGTACACCGGCAAGCTCAGGCCGAAGCGCTGCAGCAGGTCGATGAAGCGTCGCCGGGCCGCCAGGCCGAGGCCGGTCGCCTGCTCCAGGTTGCCCAGGCGCGCGGCGGGCACGGTCCAGATCACGCCGTCCAGCGGACGTTTGCTGCGCAGGCGCAGGATCAGCCCCAGCAGCCGCCACCAGCCGCCGCGTTGCAGGTGCATGCCGTCTTCGGGCAAGAACAGCGCCTGGGGCACCACCAGCACCGCGCCTTCAGGGTCGGACCACCAGCGGCCGAACCAGGCCGGTTTGTCGGTGGGTTGCAGGCGCCACTCGGTCACCAGTTGCGTGCCTTGGACTTCGTCGCCGAGCATCAGCAGCCACGGCAACTGATAGCGGTCGCGGCTGCCCTGCTCCTGCTCCATGTGCCGCACCGCACCGTAGAAGCTGCGGATCGCCGCGCCGCTCTGGGTGCGCAGCCACCACACCGCGACGGCCAGCAGCACCAGCAGCAGGACGATGCCGACCACCCACGCCACGATCGCCAGCGTGCTCATGAGCCTTGCTCCGGCGCGGGCGCAAGTTCTGTCATCTGCAGCACCGGTTCCAGTTCCTGGCCGATGTCGCGCCACAGCATGTGCCCCAGACCGGCGAGCAGCAGCACCATCGCCGCAACGCCCAAGGCCAGCCGGAAGCCGTCCGGCAGCGCAGTGCGCACCGGCAGGTTCAGCGGCGCCGCCTGCGAGGGCTGCACCAGCCGTTGGCTGACGTCGGCCCAGTCCGCGTCGTCCTGCCAGGCGAAGGTGAACAGCGCCAGGCGCCACTTCTCCCGTTGCGCCTGGCTCTGCTCGCCGCGCAGGCGACCATGGAAGCCGAGGATCAGGCATTGCAGGTAGACGTTGGCCAGGTCGCGGGCGGTGGGTTGCTGTTCTTCAAGCAGTGTCGCGATGGCCGCCGGCACCTGCTCGCCGGCCTGGCGGCTGGCGTACAGACGCGACTCCAGGGGCTTGTCCTGCCAGGCGGCCTGCCCCGGCCAGGGCGTGAACAACAGGGTTTCGTCCACCAGCGCGACGAACGCGTACACCAGCGCCCGCACCTGCTCGGTGGCCGCGTCGCCGACCCGGGCAAACGCGGTGCGCCACAGGCGCTGCGAGGCCTGGGTCGAGAGCTCGACCACGGTGTCGACCAACGCCTGTTCGTCCTCGCCGTCCTTGGGCAACTGGCTCCAGTCCTGCGACCACTGCTGCCAGGCCTGGCGGAACGCGCTGCTCAGCGGCGCGTCTTGCAACCCCAGGCTTGCGGCATTCCCCTGCGACATGAGCGGCTCCTTGTGTGATCAGGCACTTTCACCGGTCTGCGGGACAAACAGCACCACCTGCCAGGGGCTGCTGGTCAGCTTGGCCGCCGGGGCGGCGATCATCAGCGGCAGTTGGGCGTCGAACCAGGTGCCTTCGGCGTTCACCACAAACAGGCGGGTGTCGTCGCCGACGCTGTAGGCCACCTGCTCGCTGCGGCTCATGGCCTGGTGCGTCAGGCCGCTCATGCGCTGGCGGCTGAGCAGCGCGATGTGCGGCGCCGACGCGATGATCGCGCCCCGCAGCCAGTCGCCGGCGGCCTGTTCGCTGGCGCCGTTGGGCATGCGCAGGCCGATGACCAGGCGCTGACTGGGCCGGTCCTCAGGCAACGGGATGGAAAAGCTGTGCTCGCCCCGTTCGAAGGCGATGCTGCGGTAACCGGCGCGGATCAGTTCGAGGGTGGTCTCCAGCCAGTCGAGCACCTGCCCGTAACCGCGCTGCAGCTCAAGGAAGTCCAAGGGTGCGAACGCCGGCACGCCGGCCAGCGGATCCAGCGCCGCCCATGCGCCGGCCAGGCCCAGCAACTGCACATACAGCGCCTGCGGATGGGCGATGCGCGTGTTGAGCAGGCCTTCGACTTCCGGCAGGCGCGCCCACAAGGCCGTCAACTGGCGGCGGATCTCCAGCGCATCGTCCTGGTTGCCGGCCTGCTGCGCCTGGCGCAGGCGACCGCCGAGGAACAGGCACTTCTCCCGCGCCCGCGCGCACAGCCCGGCCACCCGGCGGCCCAGCGGCGAGTCCGGCAGCAGCAAAGGCGTCGGCGGCGTGTACGGCAACGGCAGGAAGCCGCCGCCCTCCTTGCGGATCTTCAGCAGCGGCAGGCAGATCGAATCGGCCTTGTTCAGTTGCGTGCACAGGCGCGGATTGGGTCGCCACACGGTGATCGATTCGGGGAACTCGCCGCTGGTGAGGTCCGGCAGCGCCTCGCCCACCACCGATTGCAGACGCCCCTTGAGCGGCAACAGCTGACCGGCGCGCCACAACGGGCTGACGGCCAGGTACACGGTGACGGTGGCGTCGTCGGTCTCGTCCACCGCCGCGCTCACGTCCAGCTCCAGCGCCGGGCCGACGCCGGCCTGCACATCCACCGGCAGGCCGTCGGGCATCGTCCCTTGCAGCGCCAGGATGCGCACCACCCCGGCGCTCATCGCCGAGGGGTCGAACTCCAGGCGCGCCACGCCCCAGAACCACGGGTTGCAGGCCTGGGCCAAATGCGCGCCGAGCGCCTCGGCCCGCAACCCCTGCAACTGAAAATGCTGCGGCAGCAACTGCATGCCTTCATGCCAGCAAACCGCGTCAGGTAGCAGACTCATGTGATTCCCTTCGACTGCGCCGCAGGCCGGCGGCGGACGGTGCGCTTTCAGTTTTCCCTGCTGACCAGGCTCATCTCGCGGCTGTCGAACTTGAGCCAGGCGTCACTCCGGTCGTCCAGCCGCAAGCGGTGCGCTCCGGGTGTGTTATAGCTGGCGAAGACCAAAAGTCCAGCCGCCCGCTTGCCCCCCAACGGGAAGGGTTGGCGGTCGATGAATTGCCCCGGCACCAGCTCCAGTCCCCACACGCTCATCAACTGACGGTAGTCGCGCTGGTACTGCTCGCGCTCGGCGAACCACTGACTGGCGCTGATGCCCGACAGTTGCTTGAGCAGATCCGGATCGTTGACCGCGATGAAATCCACGGCGATGGGGGTGTCGTCGTTGGCCTTGGGCGCGACGTCGAGGGTCAGGCTGTCGAGATCCACTTTCGGCCCGAAGAACGAACAACCGGCGAGCAGCGCAAAACCGAACGTTAGAAAAAGTCGTGCACGCAAAATGAATTTTCCTTTTCGCAGAACAGTCCAAAAAAGTTTTCGCTTGCATTTTTATAGTCCTGTTCTAGCGTCTTGGGTAGTTCGGTTCCTACGGCCGAATGTGGAAGGTTTGTCAAAGGAACGACAGGTCATCTGCCTCCCTTTCTAACCTGTGGTCCAGCAAGGGAAAGCGATGAACGGGCCTCCCCGATGCATTGCGCCCGCCCATCGCATCGGAGTCCGCCGACATGGCAGAAAGCACCCAGCACAAGCTCGACCGGGTTCGCCCGCCCCGAGTGCAAATCACCTACGACGTCGAAATCGGCAACGCCATCGAGAAAAAGGAATTGCCGCTGGTGGTCGGGATCCTCGCCGACCTGTCCGGCAAGCCCCTGGAGCCGTTGCCGAAACTGACCGAACGGCGCTTCACCGAAATCGACCGCGACAACTTCAACGAAGTGCTCGCCTCCATCGCTCCCCGCGCCACGATCCAGGTCAACAACACGCTGACCGGCGACGAGAGCAAGCTCAACATCGAACTGAACTTCAAGCACATCGACGATTTCGACCCGGTCAAGGTGGTGGAGCAAGTCACCCCGCTGCGCCGCCTGTTCGAAGCCCGTCAGCGCCTGCGCGACCTGTTGACCAAGCTCGACGGCAACGACGACCTGGACAAGCTGCTGCGCGATGTCATCGCCAACACCGAAGGCTTGCAGGAGATCAAGTCGGCTCGCCCGGACACCGCTGTCCCGGCCGCTGACGCCGAAGCGCCGGCCGAACCGCAAGCCTGACCGTCCACTTGAATCCAGGGAGAATCCACCATGCCCGCCGCCGCCCAGAACGAAGCCAGTGAAGGCACGACCCAGACCTTGTCCCTGCTGGACAAGATCATCGCCGAGGGCCGCATGGCCCACGACGACAGCCAGCAGGACTACGCCCGCGACATGCTCGCGGAGTTCGCCACCCAGGTGCTTGACGAAGGCATGGCCATCGACAAGGACACCGTGGCCATGATCAACGACCGCATCAGCCAGATCGACGAGCTGATCAGCGCCCAGCTCAACGAAGTGCTGCACCACCCGGACCTGCAGAAGCTCGAAGCGTCCTGGCGCGGCCTGCACATGCTGGTGCAGAACACCGAGACCAGCACCCGGCTGAAGCTGCGCCTGCTCAACGTCACCCAGAAAGAGCTGCAGAACGATCTGGAGAAAGCCGTCGAGTTCGACCAGAGCGCCCTGTTCAAGAAAATCTACGAAGAGGAATACGGCACCTTCGGCGGCCACCCCTTCAGCCTGCTGGTGGGCGACTACACCTTCGGCCGGCATCCGCAGGACATCGGCCTGCTGGAGAAACTCTCCAACGTCGCCGCCGCTGCCCACGCCCCGTTCATCGCCGCCGCCAGCCCACGGCTGTTCGACATGAACAGTTTCACCGAACTGGCGGTGCCGCGTGACCTGTCGAAAGTCTTCGAGAGCCAGGAACTGATCAAGTGGCGCTCGTTCCGCGAAAGCGAAGACTCACGCTACGTGTCGCTGGTGCTGCCGCACTTCCTGCTGCGTCTGCCCTACGGGCCGGACACCTCGCCGGTGGAAGGCATCAACTACGTCGAGGACGTCAACGGCACCGACCACAGCAAGTACCTGTGGGGCAACGCCGCCTGGGCGCTGTCGCAGCGCATCACCGAAGCCTTCGCCAAGTACGGCTGGTGCGCGGCGATCCGCGGGGCCGAGGGCGGCGGCGCGGTCGAAGGCCTGCCGGCGCACACCTTCCGCACCAGCTCCGGCGACCTGTCGCTCAAGTGCCCGACCGAGGTGGCCATCACCGACCGCCGCGAAAAAGAGCTCAACGACCTCGGCTTCATCGCCCTGTGCCACAAGAAGAACAGCGACATCGCGGTGTTCTTCGGCGGCCAGACCACCAACAAGTCCAAGGTCTACAACACCAACGAGGCCAACGCCAACGCGCGGATCTCGGCGATGCTGCCGTACGTGCTCGCCGCGTCGCGGTTCGCCCATTACCTGAAGGTGATCATGCGCGACAAGGTCGGCAGCTTCATGACCCGCGACAACGTGCAGAGCTACCTCAACAACTGGATCGCCGACTACGTGCTGATCAACGACAACGCGCCCCAGGAGATCAAGGCGCAGTACCCGTTGCGCGAAGCGCGGGTGGACGTCACCGAAGTCGCCGGCAAGCCCGGCGCCTATCGGGCCACGGTGTTCCTGCGGCCGCACTTCCAGCTTGAGGAACTGACCGCGTCGATCCGCCTGGTCGCGACCTTGCCGCCGCCGGTGGCGGCCTGACCGGCCCTCGCCCGCCGGCACCGCCGGCGGGCCTCTCCCCGTTTGCCTAGCGCGACAACCTTCAGGAGTTCCAAGCGATGGATGCAATCATTCTCGACCTCGGCGGCGACATCAAAGGCGACAGCCTGCTCGAGGGCTACACGGACAAGATCGAAGTCATGTCCTACAGCCACAACGTGGCCATGCAAGTGACCAACGACGTCAGCAACTCGGAGCGCACCAGCGGCAAGCCCCACGTCGGCGAGTTCACCCTGACCAAGTTCGTCGACACCTCCACCCCGTCCCTCAACGAATACTGCTGCGCCGGCAAGCCGATCCCGGAAGCCAAGATCACCATCGGCCGCAACGCCGCCGAAGGCAGCGGCCAGCTGCTGCCCTTCATCATCTACACCCTGACCAACGTGGTGATCTCCAACGTCAGCGTCAGCGGCGGCACGGGCGGCAAGCCGGTCGAGACCCTGTCCCTGAACTTCACCAAGATCAAGTGGGAGCTCACAGCGCAGAAGGACGACGGCACCAAGGAAGGCACCGCCGCTTCGACCTGGGACATGGCCGCGAACAAGCTGGTCAGTTAAGCGGACGCCCCGGTCATGGCAGACACCGGCATCCTGGCGCCGCTGTTCGAACGGCTCGCCTCCGGCGAGCACGACGGCGCGCCGGTGTTCGACCGCCAGGCGCTGCTCGACTCGGTGCACACCGAGCTGTCGCGCCTGTTCAACACCCGCCGGGGCCCCAAGACCCTGACCCGCCCGCCCAGCGTCATCGACTACGGCATCGCCGACTGGAGCGCCCTGCAACAGCAGCGCAGCGATGACCGCCGGCGCCTTTCGCGGGACATCCGCGAAGCCATCGACCGGTTCGAACCGCGCCTGCGCCTGGGCGAGGTTCAGGTCAATCCCCTGCCCGAACATCCCCAGCGGCTGAGCATCCGCCTGCTCGGCGAACTGCGCAGCGGCCAGCGGCACTGGCCGGTGGCGTTCGTCATCGAGCCCGGCGACGAAGGGCTGGAGGTGCGCCATGAGCGACTCGATTGACCCGCAACTGCTCGACTACTACCAACGGGAACTGACCTGGCTGCGCCATGCCGGCAGTCAGTTCGCCGAGCGTTATCCCAAGGTCGCGCGGCGCCTCGAACTGTCGCCGGGCGAATGCCCCGACCCGCATGTGGAACGGCTGCTGGAAGGTTTCGCCCTGCTCGCCGCCCGCCTGCAACGGCGGCTGGACGACGACTACGCCGAGTTCAGCGATGCCCTGCTGGAGCAGCTGTACCCGCTGGCCATGCGGCCGATGCCGTCCTGCGCCATCGTGCAGTTCGAACCCGACCCGAGCAAAGGCAAGCTCGACGGCGGCTACCCGCTGCCCCGGGACACGCCGCTGTTCGTCACCACCGACAAGGGCGACAGCATCCACTTTCGCACCAGCGCGGCAGTGCGCCTATGGCCGCTGAAGGTCAGCGAAGCGTTGCTGCTGGGCAGCGACGAAGCGCAGGCCCTGACCGGCGTCGCCAGCGCCCGCTCTGCCCTGCGCCTGAGCCTGCAATGCCTGGGCGAAAGCCAGTGGCGCGAGCTGGGCATCGAGACGCTGCGCATTCACCTGACCGCCTCGCCGGTGATCAACGCCTGCCTGTGCGACCTGCTCGGCGCCCATGCCGTGCAGGTGCTGGCCGGCCCGCCGGGCAGCGTGCCCGAGGCGCTCAAGGGGTTGCCGCAGGTGGTCGGTTTCGCCGATGACGAGGCCCTGCTGCCGGACGAGGACGGCGTGCATCCGGGCATGCGCCTGCTCGCCGAATACTTCGCGTTCCCGGACAAATTCCACTTCTTCGACCTGCCGCTGGCCGGCGCCGCCAGCGACAGCCAGACCCTGTACCTGTACATCGTGTTCGACCGGGCCCCGGCCAGTCGTCTGTCGTTGCAGGCCAGCGACATCGCCCTGGGCTGCGCGCCGGTGATCAACCTGTTCCCGCGCACGTCCGAGCCGCTGCGCCCGGACGGCACCCGCAGCGAATACCGCCTGATCGCCGACAGCCACCGGGAAAACAGCGTGGAGATCCACAGCATCCGCGCCATGCGCGCCAGCTCCGCCGCCGGCGTGCAGCGGGTGCCGGCCTACTACGGCAGCCAGCACAGCGGCGGCGACCAGCAGCGTTACTGGCATGCGCGGCGGGTCAGCGGCATGACGCCCAACCGGCTCGGCAGCGACCTGCTGGTGAGCGTGGTCGACACCCGTTTCGAACCGTCGACCGACCTGCCCGACTACAGCCTCACGGCGGAGCTGCTGTGCACCAACCGTCATCTGGCCCAGAGCCTGCCGGCCGGCACGCCGCTGGGTTTCGAGCGGCCGGGGCCGGTGGCCTGGGCGCGCCTGCGCAACCCGCCGAGCCCGCAGAGCCTGCCACGCCTGGACGGCGCGTCGCGCTGGCGCCTGGTGTCGCAGCTGACCCTCAATCACCTGTCGCTGGTCGAAGGCCCGCAGGCGCTCGATGCGCTCAAGGAAATTCTCCATCTGCACAACCTGCGCGACGAAGCCAGCGCGCTGCGCCAGATCGAAGGCCTGGCGCACCTGGCCTGCGAGCGGGTGATCGGCCATGTCGGCGCCGATGCCTGGCGCGGCTGGCGCAATGGCCTTGAGGTGCAACTGCAGCTCGACCCGCACCATTTCGTCGGCAGCAGCGCCGTGCTGTTTTCCGCCGTGCTGGCGCAGTTCTTCTCGCTCTACGCGACCGCCAACCGTTTCGTGCGCACGGTGCTGATGCAGGCCGACAGGGAGGTCAAGGCATGGCAACCCCAAGCCGGCATGCCCCTGTCGCTCTGAGCCTGGGCCAGCGCCTGCGCCGCGATCCGCAGGCGTTCGAATGGCTGCAGGCGCTGTTGCTGCTGGAGCGTGAGCAGCCCCAGGCCGAGTCCCTGGGCAGCGGCACCGCGCCCCAGGCCGAAGCCGTGAAGCTGCGCGGGCCGCTGACCCCGATCTTCCCCACCAGCCAGATCGAGCGCCTGCGCGAAGAGCCGGGCCAGCCGCTGACGTTGGAGACGCCGGTGTTCGGCCTCGGCGGCCCCGACGGCCCCCTGCCCTATGCCTATCAGGAGTGGCTGCAGCAACGGGCCCGGGCCAAGGACCACGCGCCCGCCGAGTTCCTCGACCTGTTCCAGCACCGCTTGCTGAGCCTGCTGTACAAGGTGATGCGCAAGCACCGGATCGCCCTCGGTTTCACCACGCCCGGTGCCTCGCCGGTGCAGGCGCAGTTGCGGGCGTTGACCGGGCTGCTGCCCAAGTCCTTGCAGGAACGCCAGGCCGTACCCGACTGCGCGGTGCTGGCCTGCACGGCCCTGTACGCCGACGGCCGCCGCTCCCTGGCCGGGTTCGCCGCCATTGTGCGGGAGCAGTTCGAAGTGCCCGTGGAGCTCAACGCCTATGAAGGCGCCTGGCGCGAGATCCCGCCCGCCAGCCGCAGCGTCATGAAGGCCGGCGGACGCAATCTGCAGCTCGGCCGCAGCGCCGTGGCCGGCACCCGCGTGTGGGACGAGCACGCCGGCATCCGCCTGACCCTCGGCCCGTTGCCTCAGGCTGCGGCCGCGCGCTTCCTGCCGGACGGCGAAGCGCACCCGGCGCTGGCCAGCCTCGCCGCGCTGTACTTCGGCCCGGACCTGGACGTCACCCTGGTGCTGCTGATTCGCGGCGCCGGCCCGCTGAAGCTCGGGCGCCAGGCCCCAGCCCTGCTGAGCTGGAACGGCGGCCTGCAACGTCAGGCCAGCCTGGCGGTGCAGCGGATCGAAACCCGTCTTCGCCAGTTGGAGATCACCTGAGATGGAACTGGCCAGCCTGATCGGGCGCCTCAACCCCGACAACCGCCGCGCCCTCGAACGGGCCGCCCAGCGCTGCCTGCAACGGGGCCACCACTTCGTCGAGATCGAACACCTGCTGCTGGAGCTGCTCGACATCGAGGGCGGCGACCTGGCGTTCCTGCTGCCGCGCTTCGGCCTGGAGCGCGATGCCCTGACGGCGGAAATCAACAAGGCGCTGGACCTGTTCAAGTCCGGCAGCACCCGCACCCCGGCCCTGTCGAACCACACCCTCGGCCTGCTGGAGGACGCCGTGGTGCAGGCCAGCGTGCTGGGGCTCGACAGCATCCGCTCAGGCCTCCTGCTGCTGGCGCTGATCGACCGCGACGAACGCCGCAGCCTGCTGCTCAACAGCGCCTCGTCCTTGCTGCGCATCCCCAAGGAAGCGCTGCGGGCGAACCTGCTGGAGTGGACAGAGAATTCCCGCGAGCACGTCGGCCCGCGCACCGTCCCGAACGCAGGCCCGGTTCCCCGGCAGGATTCGGTGCTGAACCTGTACACCCAGGACCTGACCGCCGACGCCCACGCCGGACGCATCGACCCGATCGTCGGCCGCGACGGCGAGATCCGCCAGTGCATCGACATCCTCCTGCGGCGCCGGCAGAACAACCCGATCCTGGTGGGCGCGCCGGGCGTGGGCAAGACCGCCGTGGTGGAAGGCCTGGCCCTGCGCATCGCCGCCGGCGATGTGCCGCCGTCCTTGCAGGAGGTCAGCCTGCGGGTGCTCGACCTCGGCCTGCTGCAGGCCGGGGCCGGGGTCAAGGGCGAGTTCGAACAACGACTCAAAGGCGTGATCGACGCGGTGCGCAGCGCCGACAAGCCGATCATCCTGTTCATCGACGAAGCCCACACCCTGATCGGCGCCGGTGGCTCCGAAGGCGGCAGCGACGCCGCCAACCTGCTGAAGCCGGCGCTGGCCCGGGGCGAACTGCGCACCCTCGCCGCCACCACCTGGATGGAATACAAGAAATACTTCGAGAAGGATCCGGCCCTCGCCCGCCGCTTCCAGTTGGTGCAAGTGGAGGAGCCGGACGAAACCACCGCCGTGGAGATGCTCCGGGGCGTGGCCGCCAAACTGGAGCAGCACCACGGCGTGCAGGTGCTCGACGCGGCGATCCATGAGGCGGTGAAACTGTCGCACCGCTACATTTCCGGCCGCCAGTTGCCCGACAAGGCCATCAGCGTGCTCGACACCGCGTGCGCCCGGGTCGCCCTCGGCCAGCACGACGTGCCGCCGCCGCTGGAAAGCCTGCGTCACCGTCAGCAAAGCCTCAAGGAAGAGCTCGAACGCCTGCGCCGCGAGCAAGCCACGGGCCTGGACCACCGCGAACGCATCACCGGGCTTGAGAGCGAATCGACCGCCAACGTCCAGGCGATCCGCGAACTGGAGACCCGCTGGAGCGAAGAGCGCGTGGCCGTGCGCGAACTGCTCGACACCCGCCGCGAACTGCTCGACCTGAGCGAACGCGCCGACAGCGACAGGCCCGACGAAGCCACCGACAGCCGCATCGATCACCTGGCCGCCGAACTGCTGCGCCTGGAGGCCGGGCTCGACGCGATCCGCCAGGACGATCCGCTGGTGCCCGAACAGGTCGACGGCAAGACCGTCGCCGCCGTCATCGCCGGCTGGACCGGCATCCCCGTCGGCAAGATGCTCGCCGACGAGGCCCACGCCGTGCGCACCCTCGGCCAGCGCATGGGCCAGCGGGTGATGGGCCAGGGCACCGCGCTCGGCACCATCGCCCAGCGTCTGCAGGCCTACCGCGCCGGCCTGACCGATCCGCAGAAACCGGTGGGCGTGTTCCTGCTGGTGGGCCCCACCGGCGTCGGCAAGACCGAAACCGCCTACGCGCTGGCCGACGCCCTGTACGGCGGCGAGCGCAACCTGATCAGCATCAACCTCTCCGAATACCAGGAAGCCCACACCGTCAGCCAGCTCAAGGGCGCCCCGCCCGGCTACGTCGGCTACGGCAGCGGCGGCGTGCTCACCGAGGCCGTGCGGCGCAAGCCGTATTCGGTGGTGCTGCTGGATGAGATCGAGAAGGCCCATCCGGACGTGCTGGAGGCGTTCTACAACGTGTTCGACAAGGGCCTGATGGAAGACGGCACCGGGCTGGTGGTGGACTTCAAGAACACCGTGATGCTCGCCACCAGCAACGTCGGCGCAGAGCTGCTGCTCGACACGCCCGCCGCGCAGATCGGCTCCGAAGCCTTCAACGAAGCGCTGCACAAGGTGCTGCTGCAAGCCTTCCGCCCAGCGTTCCTGGCGCGCATGACGGTGGTCGCCTACCGGCCGCTGGACGAAGCGACGCTGGAAGGGATCGTGCTGGCCAAGCTTGAGAAACTGCGCGGACGCTATAAGGCCGCGACCGGCAAACCGTTCGAATTTGATGCCGGAATCGTCAAGGCGGTGCTCGCCAAATGCAGCGCGGCGGGTGCGCGGGATGTCGAGAATGTGTTGATGACGCAGGTGACGGGGAAGTTGGCGGAATGGGCGCTGGAATGAGCGCCGAATCACGTTTTGCAGTGGATCTGCTGACCAGGACAAGGAGAAAGCCGGATGCGTTACAAATGCGCAAGCTGTGAAACGGAGTTCAATCACCAGACGCTGACCTGCCCGGTTTGCCACTCCGACAGCATCTATCAAAGCCTGGTGGACCAGGACCCTGGCGATCTGAACAGCGTGGTGACCCGAGATGCGCACAAAGACTTTCACCGTCCCTCAACGAACCTGGGAAACTTTGATATTCACTACAGCGCGGCAAGGCACCTCATCTCCATCACGGTGAAGATTCATCCCACCTACGATGACCGCTACTACAAGGTCTTGAGCGAGGAGGAGCAGAACACCCACCTGTCCTTGACCGGCAAGCTGCTCAGAAAGGTTCAGTCGACCACTGACGCCGCGCCAAGCGCCCACAAGAAAGGCGTGCTCAGCGAGTTCACCGCAGCGGCCAAGAAAGCCATACCGCTGACCTGGAACAACCGGTTCGAAATCGTGCACAAGCGCTTCAGCGGCCCGCCGATCAAGATCGAATTCGCTCTCGAGGCGTCCGACCTGCAAAGCTCGCACTACGAAGTCGAGATCATCGATGCGAACGAACACATCTCCAACCAGGCGACGGTGCTGGAGACCGGCAGCACACCCGGCACGTCCTATCATCGGGCCATGTTCACCAGTGATGTGTCCGGCCCCAGCGGTTCAGGCTTCAAGCGCGAGCAGATCATCGGCAACCTGGTGGCCGGCTACAAGATTCCCTTTCCGAACTACAGCACAGCCTCGCCCGCCCTCCCGGTCGCCTCCTCCTCATCGGCCCATCACCCGAGCGACCACACCGGCATCGGCGCTGACCAGGACGAGCGCGCCGGCAAAAAGCTGCTGCGCGAGTTCGCCACCGAATTCAGAAGGGTCATCGCCGGCACCGACTACAAGAGGTTCAAGATCCTCGTTGAGATCAAAGCCCCCATCAACAGAACCGGGAGCCTGCTGGAATACCTGTTCAGCGAGCTTGCCCCCCAGGAAACGGAAATAGCCCGACGCAACATCCGTCACCTGTTCGGCCCGATGGGCTCAGCGGAGCGCTACATAAAAATAAGCATTGCCTCCGCCGATCCGACCTGCACGACCCCCGCCCAACATGTTCGGCAAATCATGCTGGACACCGATGCGCCGTCCCCCGCGAAGGCCTGCCCGGCACAGATAACCATCTGCCATGAGTTTGGCCACATGCTGGGGCTGCCGGACGAATACGTGTGCATCAGCCACTCGGCGGAAAACAATCTCCGGCACCTGGGCATGAATGTGTTTCGCAGCGATCACGCCTTCGAGAGCTGGAACGAGCTGCAACTGCCGAACCCCGGACAGCGCATGAGCGATGTGGTCAGGGACAATCAGAAAAGGTTCCTGCAGTTGTGCGACAGGGCCGACCTTCCTCCGCCCCTGTTCGGCCACTCCACCACCAGCCTGATGTCCGCCGGCTCGGTTCTGCATGAGCATCATGCGGTCACGCATCCTTGAGGCTTTCTGTGCCTGCATGGGCGGCGCGACGCAAATCGATGACTGGAAGGTCCGCATGCTCTGAGCGGCGGACGACCGACTGTTTCTCTGTACACGCCTCACTACAGGTCTCTGTCATGCCCTACAAAATTCTCATGTGGAACACGCAGCACCTCAACAACCAGAGCAAAAAGGAATCGGAGGCCTACCAGGCAAAAGCCGCCTACCTGATCAAAGTGCTGCTCATCAGAAGGCCGGACCTGCTTGCGCTCTTCGAGACAGGCACCACGGGCACGCCGAACGTGAGCGTGGAGAAGCTTCTCAATGCCCAGGGGTATCAGTTGGTGCATGCCCTGGACAACGAAGGCGGGATCCGCATCGACACCACGTTGGGTTCGATGGTGTTCGTCAGGAATGAATTGGCGGGGGCTTTTCAGATGCTGCCCGGCTACGTGCTGGGCGCCTCTGAGCGGCGTGCGCCGATCATCATACGGCACCGGTACAACCACGACGCCTTGGCGTTCTACCACGCCAATTCGTCCTACAAGGCCGTCGAGTTGACGGCGGAAACCATCAACTTCATCGTCGAAAACTACCGCGAAAGTTTCCGTGAACTGATTTTCTTCGGGGGCGACCTCAACGCCATGCCCCACGAGAACCACAAGGTCATCCATCCCCGGGGCCACAAGCCCCTGCAACCCAACTGCCCCCCCACCGCGGGCACCCATATCCAGATCATCAACAAGACGCGCCAGCAGGCGCAGCGGGACTGGCGCCTCAATGTCGAGTATGTGTACGACTTCGACCAAGGCATCGATGTGCCCTTGCAAACCCTTGAACACTGGCAAAAGCGGTTCAAGTGGGACGAGGCCATCACCGAGGATGAATACGTGGCGGCCGCTCGGGTGCTCGACTACGCGTACGTCACCGATACCTATCGCTGGAGCTGCGAATGCGACGGGTATGCCGAAGGCACGCCGAACGGCAGCGGCGGCTTCAAGGCCATCAGGCGCATCAGCCATGGCGAGGTGATTCGCAGCGACCATTTCCCCGTGTTCTATTTCGGCAAGAGACACGACGAAGAGGCCATGTTTCTGGTTCACATCGCCGAAGACCCTCATCTCAGCGCCTCGCTGAGGCATCGGCTCGGCGCGGCGGAGCAGCCCGTCACCCTGCGTTTCGGTTCGTTCAAATCGTCACCGGTGGTGATGGAAGCGCCGGTTGGCGCGACCTACTGGGCCTGGGCCAACGCAAAGACCCTGCGGGTTGCATCCAGCACCAACCTGGTGGCGAGCTTTCGGTACAAGAAACAGACGGGCGTCACCTGGCCGGCCATTCTCGAGTTTCCGTCGTTTTCCGGGCCCGGCGGCAGCGGTGCGGCAATCACGCTTTACGTCACCGGTATCGATTACCAGTAAGTCGGGGCCGCATGCCTCTCGACACCGCCACCCACGAACCGGACTTCCCCCAGCAGGCCCCCCCATGCCCCGCGCCACCGACAGCAACACCAGCCTCTCCCTCACCGCCTCTTCGCTGTCGGCGCTGTTCCCTGAGTCGCTGTCCGGCGACGAAGCGCTCAACGCGCTGGGCTCGCAGACCCTCAACGGCCTCAACGACGGCGCCGCCCTCACCCTGAGCAGCGCCGTCGCCACCCACGTCACCACCACCCTGCACAACGATGCGCAGAGCCGGCCGTTCGACGGGCTGGTCGCCGAGATCCGCCAGTTGCCGGCCGACGCCACCGCCGAACGCTACCAACTGCTGCTGCGCCCGTGGCTGTGGTGGCTGAACCTGGCCAGCAACAACCGGGTGTTCCAGAACCTCAGCACCTCGGACATCGTCACCACGATCTTCAACGCCCACGGGTTCAGCGACTTCAAGCTCTCGCTGACCGGCAGCTACACGCCCCGCGAGTATTGCGTGCAGTACGGCGAAACCGACTTCGCCTTCGTGTCGCGCCTGCTGGAGGAGGAAGGGATCTTCTGGTTCTTCACCCACGACGACGGCAAGCACACCCTGGTGCTGGGCGATAGTAACGATGCCTTCGTGCAGATCCCCAACGGGCCGAAGGTCAAGTACCTGGGCCAGCAGTTGGGCGAGCGTGAGCTGCACGGTATCCGCACCGGCCAAGTGTGCGTGCAGGCCGTGGCCGGGGTGTACCGGGCGACCGATTATGAATTCACCACACCCACCACCTCGCTCTACGGCCAGGCCGAGGCCGTGGCCGGGCCGCGTTCGGTGTACGAGCACCCCGGCGGCTACAACGCCAAGGCCCGGGGCGATGCGCTGACCAAATTGCGGGTCGACGGCCTGCGCAGCGAGGAGAAGCGCTTCGTCGGCGAGAGCGACTGCCGCTGGCTGGTGCCGGGACACTGGTTCACCCTCGACGGCCACGACGACGAAAGCCTGAACGTCGATTGGGTGGTGACGCGGGTCGTCCACGACGCCAGCCACCTCGACTACCGCAACCGCTTCGAAGCAATCCCCAAGGCCACACCGTTCCGTCCGCAGCGGCTCACGGCCAAACCGCGCATGCACCCGCAGACCGCCGTGGTGGTGGGCAAGTCCGGCGAGGAGATCTGGACCGACGAGTACGGGCGGATCAAGGTGCAGTTCCCCTGGGACCGCGACGGCAAGAACGACGAGACCAGCTCCTGCTGGGTGCGCGTGGTGCTGCCCTGGAGCGGCAAGGGGTTCGGCATGCAGTTCGTGCCGCGCATCGGCCAGGAGGTGATCGTGACCTTCATCGACGGCGATCCGGACCGGCCGCTGGTGACCGGCTGCGTGTACAACGGCGACAACGCCCTGCCTTACGCCCTGCCCGCCAACCAGACCCAGTCGGGCATCAAGACCCAGTCGTCCAAGGGCGGCGGCGGTTTCAACGAATTGCGCTTCGAGGACAAGAAAGACGCCGAGGAAGTGTTCCTGCAAGCGCAGAAGGACCTGAAGGTCAACGTGCTCAACGACACCACCGCCACCGTCGGCCACGACGAGACCCTCACGGTGCAGAACGCCCGCACCCGCACGGTCAAGGACGGCGACGAAACCGTGACCCTGGAAAAGGGCAAGCGCAGCGTGACCATCCAGACCGGCAGCGACTCGCTCGACGTGAAGGACAGCCGCACCGTGAAGGTCGGCGCCGACCAGAACCACAGCACCGGCGGCAACTACACCGACAAGGTCACCGGCGACTACAGCCTGACGGTGGACGGCAACCTGACCATCAAGGTCAGCGGCACCCTCACCCTGCAGAGCGGCGGCAGTTTCACGATCAAGAGCGGCGCCGACCTGGCGGTCCAGGCGAGTACGTCGATCAGCCAGAAGGCCGGCACGTCACTGGCCAACCAGGCCGGCACCTCGCTGGACAACAAGGCCGGGACTACGCTGACCAACGACGCCGGCATCAGCCTGACCAACAAGGGCGCCGCGTCGCAGACCGTGGACGGCGGCGGCATGCTGACCATCAAGGGCGGGCTGGTGCAGGTCAACTGACGGGGGAAAGGCATGGCGATCACACCGCTGGATGTGCAGCAGGACGACAGGCACCTCAAGGGCCGCCTGCAGGACGGGCAGCTCGACGGTACGTTGCAGATCAAGGACGACGGCCGGGCCCAGGCGAACCTCAACTACAGCCAGGGCGAGCTGCAAGGCACGTCCCTGCTCTATCACCCCAACGGCAAGGTCTCGGCGCAGTTGCCGTTCGTGCGCGACAAGCTGCAAGGGGTCGCCAGTTTCTACGCCCCCGAAGGCTGGCTGCAGCGCAAGGCCACTTACCGGCGCGGCTTGCTGCACGGCGAGGCATCGAACTTCTTTCCCGACGGGCAGTTGGCCGAGGCCGAGTTCTACCGCGACGGTGTGCGGGAGGGGCGCTATCAGCGGTTCCATCCCAACGGCAAACCGGCGGTTCAGGCGCGCTACCTGAACGGGCAACTGGTGGAACCGGAACAGGCGTTCGCCGACGACGGCCGGCCGCTGGACGCCGACGGCAAGCCGATCTCGCGGGTGCGCTGGTGGTTCAGGCGCTGGACGGATCCGCAGCAGGCTTGAGGGCAACGGTCGCCGGGACGGGCCTCATCGCCAGCAGGCTGGCTCCCACAAGGGAATGGTGGCTGGCTTCCGCAAGGGACTGCTGGTCAATGGCTCTCCATTGTGGGAGCCAGCCTGCTGGCGATGGGGCCGGCCCCTGCGGCGCAAGGCCTCAGGGGATGAGCATCTGCACCTGCCCCGGCATCGCGATCTTGATCACCCCCGCCCAGTTGCACATCAGCGTGCTGTTGGCGTCGATGGCCGGCATGCCGCCCAGCAGCAAGGTCGGCGCGCCGCCGGGGATCCACGGCGTGGCGGTGGCGGGAATGCACGGCATCGGCGTCAGCACCCCCAGCGCCGCCGCCGTGGCGGCGGCCACCATCGGATTGGCCATGCTCATGCACATGCCGAACGGCAGGATGTTGACCAGCGGAATGTGATCCATGATGTTCGCCGCCGGCATCCCGCCGGTCAGCGTGCGGTTGACCGGCAGCACGTTGAGCGCTGACGGCGCGGCGCCGAAACTGCATTGCAGCGTGGCGCCGGCACAGACTTGCGGACAGCCCATCTCAAAGCTCCTTGCCCAAAGCCGCAGACCCGCTAAACCTTAGCCTGCCGCGCCGCCGGGCGCACATTCCCGAGGGTGATTATCCGCCAACACGCTAACCTATAAGACCGGCGCGCCCTTGTGACCCGTCCGGCACGCCATTAGATTAGCCAATGATGTCTGGCCTCCAAAATAAGCAGAAGGGATAAGCATGGCGCTTACTGACCAGTCCACCCGTATCCGCTCCGGCGAAGAACTCGACGCCGGCCTGATCGACCCGTACCTCAAGGCGCACATTCCGGGCCTGACCGGCACTCCGCGGATCAGTCAGTTCCCCGGTGGCGCATCGAACCTGACTTACCTTCTGGAGTACCCGGAGCAGGAATTCGTCCTGCGCCGTCCGCCGTTCGGCCACAAGGCCAAGTCCGCCCACGACATGGGCCGCGAATTCCGCATCCTCAACCAGCTGCGCGACGGTTTCCCGTACTGCCCCAAGGCCTATGTGCACTGCACCGACGAATCGGTGATGGGCGCCGAGTTCTACGTGATGGAACGGGTCAAGGGCATCATCCTGCGCTCCGACCTGCCGCCGGAACTGGGCCTGGATGCGCAGAAGACCGAAGCCCTGTGCAAGAGCTTCATCGACAAGTTCGTCGAGTTGCACCGGGTCGACTACAAGGCCTGCGGCCTGGCCGACCTGGGCAAGCCTGAAGGCTACGTCGCCCGCCAGATCAAGGG
Source organism: Pseudomonas sp. B7(2017) (assembly GCF_002112745.1). NCBI lineage: Bacteria > Pseudomonadati > Pseudomonadota > Gammaproteobacteria > Pseudomonadales > Pseudomonadaceae > Pseudomonas > Pseudomonas sp. B7(2017). The sequence goes on from NZ_NEIP01000003.1 coordinate 137,043, forward strand.
CTGGAGCGAGCGCTACGAAAAGGCCCTGACCCCGGACGCGCCGCACTGGGAAGCGGTCAAGGCCTGGCTCAACGACAAGATGCCGGCCGACCACCCGACCTCCAGCATCGTCCACAACGACTACCGCTTCGACAACGTGATCCTCGACCCGGGCAACCCGATGCAGATCATCGGCGTGCTGGACTGGGAGCTGACCACCCTGGGCGACCCGCTGATGGACCTGGGCAACACCCTCGCCTACTGGATCCAGGCCGACGACCCGGCGCCGGTGCAACTGATGCGCCGCCAGCCGAGCCACGCGCCGGGCATGCTGACCCGCCGCGAGTTCGTCGACTACTACGCCGAGCGCGCCGGGATCGCCATCGACAACTTCGACTTCTACTACACCTACGGCCTGTTCCGCCTGGCCGGCATCGTGCAGCAGATCTACTACCGCTTCTACCACGGCCAGACCCAGGACAAACGCTTCGCGCAGTTCATCCACATGAACAAGCTGCTGGAGCAGATGAGCCTGCAGGTCATTTCGAAATCCAGCCTCTGAGCTCAACGCCCGAGCCCCATTGCCCAAGGAAACCCCATGTCCAAGACTCAGTTGTTCGACCTCGACGGCAAGATCGCTTTCGTCTCCGGCGCCAGCCGCGGCATCGGTGAAGCCATCGCCAAACTGCTGGCCCAGCAAGGCGCCCACGTGATCGTCTCGAGCCGCAAGCTCGAAGGCTGCCAGCACGTCGCCGACGCGATCATCGCCGCCGGCGGCAAGGCCACCGCCATCGCCTGCCACATCGGCGAAATGGAGCAGATCAGCCAGGTGTTCGCCGGGATCAAGGAACAGTTCGGACGCCTGGACATCCTGGTCAACAACGCCGCGACCAACCCGCAGTTCTGCAACGTGCTGGACACCGACCTCGGCGCCTTCCAGAAGACCGTGGACGTGAACATCCGCGGCTACTTCTTCATGTCCGTGGAGGCCGGCAAGCTGATGCGCGAGAACGGCGGCGGCAGCATCATCAACGTCGCCTCGATCAACGGCGTTTCGCCGGGCATCTTCCAGGGCATCTACTCGGTGACCAAGGCCGCTGTGATCAACATGACCAAGGTGTTCGCCAAGGAATGCGCGCAGTTCGGCATCCGCTGCAACGCGCTGCTGCCGGGCCTGACCGACACCAAGTTCGCCTCGGCGCTGGTCAAGAACGACGCCATCCTCAAGACCGCCCTGGCGCAGATCCCGCTCAAGCGCGTGGCCGACCCGAGCGAAATGGCCGGCGCCGTGCTGTACCTGGCCAGCGACGCGTCGAGCTACACCACCGGCGTTTCGCTGAATGTGGACGGCGGTTTCCTGTCCTGATCCCAGCCCAAAAAACTGTAGGAGCCAGCCTGCTGGCGATGAGGCCGGCACTGCCGACATCTCTAGTGCCTGATCCACCGCTATCGCTGGCAAGCCAGCTCCCACAGGTATCCCGGGTGTTCCCAAGAATCATGCTCACCACCAAAAACTGTGGGAGCTGCGGTGCGACGATTCGACTTGCCAGCGATTTGGCCGGCACTGCCGACATCTCTGGTGGCTGACCCACCGCCATCGCCAGCAGGCTGGCTCCCACAGGGGATCTCAGGTGTTCGCAGGAGCCCTGCACACCGCAATGTCACTGGGTGACGCAGCGGGTCGTGGTGGTGTGTCGGGTCACTTGGCCGTCGGCGTACATGTCGCCGGACACGTCGGTGTTTTCCAGGGTCTGGCAGGTGCGCACCGGCTCTGGCGGCGGTAGGGCCGGTGGAGGTGGCGGAGGGCTGGCGCAGCCGCCGAGAAGGGCCATGGCGAAAATCCACGGCAAGGGTTCAAGCACGCGTTTCCCAAGTCTGTTCATAGGTTGGCCCGCGATGAATGGATGACTCAATTCCCGCCGCTGCGCGTTGATCCACCCGGCCACGGGAAACCCACCACTCATTCTTTATAGCTCAGCCACCCGCAAGCGCCAGTGAAACGGCGCCGCGCAGCCGGGCGGGCTGTCGATTCCGCGTCAGGCCAGCCCCGGATCCGACGCGTCGAGGGAATTGCACTGCAACTCGTAACGCAGCTCCTCGACCAGCGCCGCCACCGCCTCGGGCGTGCGCAAGGCATCGACGCTCAGACCGCTGATCACCAGATCCACCTGCCCCGAGACCGGGTGATAGAGCTTCACCGTCAGCGAGTGCTCGCCGTCCACCGTGCAGGCGCAGGCCAAGGGCGAGAAGCTGTGCTCAAGCCGGGCCCGCAGCTGGGCCAGCGTGATCATAGCAAGCGCCTTGTGGGGGAGCTTGCGGTGATGAAGGGAGAATGGTTCATGGGGCGGATCCTTCAGCGGTTCTCAGGGGCGCACACGACAGGCGCCCCGCCAGCTTAAGAATCGACCCGGCGGGCAAGAACCCGAATTTGCACCGCCTCCACTAGTGCATTTGCACCTTACCGCTGGCCCCGGTTGCCCCACCCGGCGGAAAACAGCCCCCGCTCCCGGGCCCAGACGATGGCCTCGCTGCGGCTGTGCACATCGAGCTTGGAATACACCGTCGCCACATGGTTGCGCACCGTGTTCGGCGCCAGCTTCAGCCGCGCGGCGATCTCCTTGTCGGCCAGGCCCTCGCAGATCAGCCCCAGCACATCGCGCTCCCGGGCCGTGAGGTCGGTGAACGCAACGCCCGGCAACTGCGGTGCGTTGATCTTCTTCACATTGGCCAGTTTCTCGATCAGCGTGCGGCTGAACCACGAGGCGTCCTTCATCACCTCCTCGATCGCCGCCACCAGTTCCAGCTCGGTGCGCTTGCGCTCGGTGATGTCCATCAGCACCAGCAGGTAGCAGGGCCGGTCGTGGATGTTGACGGTGTCGGCGGACACCGCGCACTCCAGCAGCTCAGCGTCCTTCTTGCGCACCTGCACCTCGACGCGGTCGACCCGGCCCGCCTTCTCCAGGGCCGTCATCAGCCGTGCCCGGCTCGCCGGGTCGGCGATGAAATCCAGTTGCGCAACGGTCTTGCCGATCACCTCGTCGTCGCCATAGGCCAAGGCATCGAGGAACGCCTGATTGACATCGATCACCCGCTGCTCGTCGGCGCTGCAAACCAGGATCGGCACCGGCGTCAGGCGGAAAGCCTTGGCGAACCGCTCCTCGCTCTCGCGCAGCGCCAGCTCGGCCTTGTGCCGCAGCTCCATGTCGACGAAGGAAAACAGCATGCAGTCCTCATCGTTGAGCTGCAGCGGCTGGCCGGCCACGATCACCTGCTTGCTGCCGCCGTCGGGTAGCCGAAGCTCGGCCTGCATCTGCGGGATGGTCGCCACCTCGCGCAGGCGCTGGATCGCCAGATCCTTGCGTTCGGCCTGTTCCAGGATGTCGAGTTCGTAGGTGGAGGCGCCGATCACTTGGTCGCGGCTGTAGCCGGTCATTTCCAGGAAGCCCGGATTGACCTTGATGTAGCGCAGGTCACTGAGCCGGCAGATCACCGCCGGCGCCGGGTTGGCATGGAAGGTCTTCTCGAAGCGCTGCTCGGCGTTGGCCCAATCGGTGACGTCGCTCATGATCAGCACCAGCGACTCGGGTTCGCCGTCACGGTCGGTCAGCACCAGGCTGCGCACACTGTGCACCCAAGTGCGCTCATCATCACCGGCGGCTCTGGCCTCCACCAGCACATCGCTGAACGACTCGCCCGCCGCCACCCGATTGAGCGGGTATTGCTCAAGGGTCAAAGGATGGTTGTTGCGGTAGCGCAGGCTGAACCGCCCGGCATAGTCTTCGGCATCCTTGCCCAACGCCTCGACGCGGTCGACGCCATGCATCGCCAGCGCCGCTTCGTTGGCCCAGCGGATGCGCCGGTCGGGCTCCATCAGGATCACGCCGTCGGACAGGCCCGCAATGATCTGCTGCAACTGGCGGCGGTTGGTTTCGCTGATCAGGACATCTCGGCTCATCGGCCCTCCACAGGTTAGGGGGTGTGAGGGTTGTGACCACGCCCGTCCCGGAACGTGCGGGCGAGGTGCGCCCCGCTCCGCCCGTCCGGTCGTTAGCCCCGCAAGGAATTCTCGACTAACGTTAACGACTCAGCGACCCGCAAGCACCTGATCAAGGAGAGACAGATGACGAGCGACAACACCGCCGAACAGGTCTACCGCACCTGGTCCACCCCGATCCTGCTGGAGCTCAAGAAACGCGAGCACCAGATGGCGCCGGCCGAGCGCCTGGCGCTGCAGACCGTGATGATCGAACGACGGTTGCTGGACACCGGCAACCCCAACGGCAAGGACCGGCGCAAGCAGTCGGCGGGCCAGACCGATAAGGTCGAATGACGGCAGGCGCGAACCTGCCCGCGATGGCGAACCTGAGCCACCACAACAAGTGACTGACAGACCGCCATCGCGAGCAGGCTCGCCCCCACAGGTCAAATGACGCTGAAACCTTCCCCGAGCCCCGCCAGTTTGTCGGGGTTGCGCATGATGTAGATCCGGTTCACCCGCCCGCCCCCGTCGAAGCCGAACGTCATGGCCGCCGTGACTTCGCCCTGCGCCTTGATCAGCACGCCCTTCGCTCCGTTGATCTCCACCGGCAGCCATTCCTGCGCCTGCCAGTAGGCATGCAGCGACTGCCCGACGAAGTCCAGCACATCCGATCTGCCGAACAGGGTCTGGCGGATCGCCGACGCTTTGCCGCCGCTGTCGGCGCACAGTTCGACGTCTTCGCTCAGCAGGGCGCTGAGCGACACGGTCGAACCGCCGGCGATGGCGGCCTCAAAGGCATCGAGCAGTTGCGACTGGCGTTCGGGCTCCGGCCGGTAGCGGCCCTGCCCGTCGCCGATCCGCGCCTTGGCGCGGGACACCAGTTTGCGGCAGGCCGGTTCCTGGATGCCCAGGGTCGCGGCGACCTGCGGATAGTCGAAATCGAAGATGTCGTGGAGCAGGTAGGCCGCACGCTCCTTCGGGCTCAACCGTTCGAGCATCAGCAGGAACGCCGTGGACAGCGACGAGGCCAACTCATGCATGTGCTCGGGCGACTCATGGTGGGTGGTGTGGATCGGCTCGGGCAGCCAGGTGCCGACGTAATCGACCCGCGAGCGCTGCGCCGAACGCAGCGCATCGATGCAATGGCGGGTGCAGGCGGTGGTCAGCCAGGCCGCCGGGGTGGCGATGGAGGCCCGGTCGGCCTCCATCCATTTGATGAACAGTTCCTGGACCGCATCCTCGGCCTCCGCGCGGGAGCCGAGGATGCGGTAGGCCAGGCCGAGCAGAAACGGCCGCCGCGCCTGAAAGGTGGCAACGCTGTCCTCAGCGCGATTCATCGGTCAGTGCCTCGACACCTGCAAACGGTTCCACAGGTTGATCATGCCGATCTCCCCCGTCAAGGCAGCGATCTGCCCGTCGTTGAAATGCTCGCGCAGGGCGCTGCGCAAAGGGGCGTAGTCAGTGTGCGGGTCGAGGACGGTCAATGCCTCGGTCCACGCCAGCGCCGCACGCTCGGCGGCGTTGAAATCGCTGACGTGGCGCCAGACGAACAGGCGGTCCAGGCGTTCGTTGCTTTCCTGGGCCTCCCGCGCTTCGCGGCTGTGCATCTTCACGCAGAAACCGCATTGGTTGATCTGCGAGGCGCGCAAGTGAACCAGGTGCACCAGCGAGGGCGCAAGGTCGTGCGCGCCGAGGCTGACATGCACCTGGGCCAGGCTGTCGAAGACCTGGGGCATGGCGTGTTGCAGGTTGACCGCTTGAGTGTTGGACGACATCGCGTTGCTCCGTGTTTGAGGGATTCAACGGGATGACGATTCAGCCTCGCGGCTTGTGACACGAGACTCGACATTTCGCTGAGAGCCCCAGCCGCAGCAGCTCCTTGCGCAGGATCAACGGTTGCAGAACGGCTTCCCCGGCGTATCAGTCAAGCGCAACCAGGCGGCTGAGCTTGTCCTGGCTGATCGGCGGATCCGCAAGAAAGCGGCTCTCGCCGTCGCGGATGCCGATGACGTTAGCAACCAATCCTCGCCCTGCCCCGTCAGCCAGCCGCTGATCTCTGCGCGATGCCCGGCCCCGCTGCCTGCGGCGTCGGACTCAGGCCGCCTGCTGCCTCCCGGCCACCGCCGCCGAAGCCGCCAGCATCGCCCGCAGCAGCACGGCGCAGCCCGCCGCCAGGTCGTCCGGTGCGGCGTTCTCGATTTCGTTGTGGCTGATGCCGCCCTCGCACGGCACGAAGATCATGCCGGCCGGGCCCAGTTCGGCGAGGAAGATCGCGTCGTGGCCGGCGCCGCTGACGATGTCCATGTGCGACAGGCCCAGCCCTTTGGCCGCGCTGCGTACGGCGTCGACGCAGCCCTTTTCGAAGTACAGCGGCGGGAAGTCGGCGGTCGGGGTCAGCTCATAGGTCAGGCCGTGTTCCTCGCACGTGGTGTCGATGACTTGCTTCACTTCGGCGATCATCGAGTCCAGGCGCGCCGGTTCCAGGTGCCGGAAGTCCAGGGTCATGCGCACCTCGCCGGGGATCACGTTGCGCGAACCGGGATAGGCCTGCAGGCAGCCGACCGTGCCGCAGGCGTGGGGCTGGTGGCCGAGGGCGGCACGGTTGACCGCGCCGACGATCACCGAGGCGCCGACCAGGGCGTCCTTGCGCAGGTGCATCGGGGTCGGCCCGGCGTGGGCCTCGACACCGCGCAGCTTGAGGTCGAACCACTTCTGCCCCAGTGCGCCGAGCACCACGCCGATGGTCTTGCGTTCGTCCTCAAGGATCGGCCCCTGCTCGATGTGCGCCTCGAAATAGGCGCCGACCTTGTGGCCGCTGACCTTGCGCGGCCCGGCATAGCCGATGGCGTTGAGCGCCTCGCCGACCGTGATGCCGTCGGCGTCGACCTTGGCCAGGGTTTCGGCCAGGGTGAATTTTTCCGCGAACACCCCGGAGCCCATCATGCACGGGGCGAAGCGCGAGCCTTCTTCGTTGGTCCACACCACCACTTCCAGCGGCGCTTCGGTCTCCACGCCGAGGTCGTTTAGGGTGCGCAGCACCTCGACGCCGGCCAACACGCCGAAGCAGCCGTCGAACTTGCCGCCGGTGGGTTGGGTGTCGATGTGGCTGCCGGTCATCACCGGCGGCAGGTCCGGGTTGCGGCCCGGGCGCCGGGCGAAGATGTTGCCGACCTCGTCGATGCTGACGCTGCAGCCGGCGTCCTGGCACCACTGCACGAACAGGTCGCGGGCCTGGCGGTCGAGGTCGGTCAGGGCCAGGCGACAGACGCCGCCCTTGACCGTGGCGCCGAGCTTGGCCAGTTCCATGAGCGACTGCCACAGGCGATCGCGGTTGATGTGCTGAAGGGTCGATTGCAGGACGTCGACGGCTGCGTTCATGGGGATCTCCTCAGGCAGTTCTTATGGATGTTTCTGCGGTGTCTGTCGGGCCGCCATCGCCAGCAGGCTGGCTCCCACAGGGAATGAAGTCGCACACCGATGCTGTGTCCGACCCAAACCCTGTGGGAGCGGGCTTGCCCGCGAAGGGGCCGGCCGCTACACCGCCGTTTTCACGGCTGCAGGCTGCGTGCGCAACACGCACAGCCCGTAATAGATCAACCCGCCCAACGCCGAGCCGGTGAACCAGCCATAGCTGTAGAACCAGTTGAAGGCATCGCTGCCCAGCGACAGCAGGGTCAGCGCCACCGGCACGCCGAAGGCGATGAACCCCGCCGCGTTCCAGGCCGGGTACACGTCGTCGCGGTACAGGCCGGCCAGATCCAGGCGCTGTTTCTTGATCAGGAAATAGTCCACCACCATGATCCCGGCGATGGGCCCCAGCAGGCTGGAGTAGCCCAGCAGCCAGTTCGAGTACACGGTCTCCAGGCTGACGTCGGACACGATCAGGCCGAGCTTCTTGAGCAGTTCATGGCCCATCAGCAGCAGCCCCACCAGACCGGTCAGCAGCACCGCCTTGGTACGGTCGATGATCCGCGGGGCGATGTTCTGGAAGTCGTTGGTGGGCGAAACGATGTTGGCGGCGGTGTTGGTCGACAGCGTGGCGATGATGATCAGCGCCATGGCCACCGCGACCCACGCCGGGCTCTGGATGTGGCCGATCAGGCTGACCGGGTCGGACACGGTCACCCCCACCAGCTTCACTGACGCGGCGGTCATCACCACGCCCAGCGCGGCGAACAGGAACATGGTCAGCGGCAGGCCGAAGATCTGCCCCAGGATCTGATCCTTCTGGCTTTTGGCGTAGCGGCTGAAATCGGGGATGTTCAGCGACAGCGTGGCCCAGAAGCCGACCATCGCCGTCAGGCCTGCCGCGAAGTAACCGACCACGCTGGCGCCCTCGGGGCGTTTCGGCGGGATGGCCAGCAATTCCGTCATCGACACGTTGGGCATCGCCCACACCAACAGCCCCAGCCCCACCGCCACCAGCAGCGGCGCGGACAGGGTCTCCAGCCACTTGATCGATTCGGCGCCGCGGATCACCACCCACAGGTTGAGCGCCCAGAACACCATGAAACCGATCACCTCCCCCGTACCGCCGAGGGACTTCCAGCCCTCGAAGACCGAGCCGAGAAACAGGTGGATCGCCAACCCGCCGAACATCGTCTGGATGCCGAACCAGCCGCACGCCACCAGCGCCCGGATCAGGCACGGTACGTTGGAGCCGAGTATCCCGAACGACGACCGCAGCAGCACCGGGAACGGAATGCCGTACTTGGTGCCGGCGAAGGCGTTGAGGGTCAGGGGAATGAGCACGATGACGTTGGCCAACAGGATCGCCAGCAGCGCCTCGCCGACCGTCAGCCCGAAATAGGCGGTCAGTACGCCGCCCAGGGTGTAGGTCGGCACGCAGATCGACATGCCGATCCACAGCGCGGTGATGTGCCACTTGTTCCAGGTGCGTTCACGCACCCGGGTGGGCGCCATGTCGTGGTTGTAACGGGGACTGTCGAGGACGTCGCTGCCGGCGTCGAGTTCGAACAAGCCGTCGCGCTCGGTCACTTGCGATCTGTTCTGTTGCATGGCCGCTCCACTGTTCTTCTGATTATTTTTTTGCTCATCAGGCGGCTGCGCACGAAGGTGCGGGCCGGACGATGGCCGGAGGAATCGACAACGTTCACGCACCGGCCAAGGCGTCAGCGACGGCATCAAATTGCGTGCCGGGTTCTGCGCAGGACGCTCGGGCGGTGCCTTTGCAACGGGTCAAGCCACTGATATCCATCAGTTTAATTTTATGTTCGCAACGTCCCTGGAAAGTTGTCCGGGCACTCAGGCCGAATGCCGGGCAAGTTGTCCGAACTGTCAGGACTCAACTTGGTGCATCACATTTATTTTCGTTATGGCGCATCGCTTTCCGCCCGGTTTCAAGCGGCTGATTTCACATAGGAAATCTTGACCATATTTGCATCCTGTCAAGTGCGTCAAAATGGTGAAGGGCCTCACCATTTTGGGGATTTTTGATATTTATTCTTTTAAATCAATAAGTTATTAACCTAATAAGCTTATGAAAAATAATCTTGCCCAATCTCATATCTGCGACTAGCGTCTATTCCTGACAGACCTGACAAGATTCAACCGATTGCGCTTACCAACGATAAAAACATCTAGAACCGGCACAAGCCGGTCATGCCTGCGAGGAATCCGGAATGTCTCTGTTGATCCGTGGCGCCACCGTTGTCACCCATGATGAAAGTTACCGCGCCGATGTGTATTGCGCCGACGGCGTGATCAAGGCCATCGGTGAACACCTCGATGTTCCGGCCGGCGCCGAAGTGCTCGACGGCAGCGGGCAATACCTGATGCCCGGCGGCATCGATCCGCACACCCACATGCAACTGCCCTTCATGGGCACCGTGGCCAGCGAGGACTTCTACAGCGGCACGGCGGCGGGGCTGGCCGGCGGCACCACGTCGATCATCGACTTCGTGATCCCCAACCCACAGCAATCGCTGCTCGAAGCCTTCCACCAGTGGCGTGGCTGGGCGCAAAAGTCCGCGTCCGACTACGGCTTCCACGTCGCGATCACCTGGTGGAGCGAGCAGGTGCGCGAGGAAATGGCCGAGCTGGTGCACCACCACGGGGTCAACAGCTTCAAGCATTTCATGGCCTACAAGAACGCGATCATGGCCGCCGACGACACCCTGGTGGCGAGCTTCGAACGCTGCCTGGAACTCGGCGCCGTGCCCACCGTGCACGCGGAGAACGGTGAACTGGTCTATCACCTGCAACGCAAGCTGCTGGCCCAGGGCATCACCGGCCCCGAGGCGCATCCGCTATCGCGCCCCTCCCAGGTCGAAGGCGAAGCCGCAAGCCGGGCCATCCGCATCGCCGAGACCCTCGGCACGCCGCTGTACCTGGTGCACGTCTCGACTAAGGAAGCGCTGGACGAAATCACCTACGCCCGCGGCAAGGGCCAGCCGGTCTACGGCGAAGTGCTGGCCGGGCACCTGCTGCTGGACGACAGCGTCTACCGTCACCCGGACTGGCAGACCGCCGCCGGCTACGTGATGAGCCCGCCGTTCCGCCCGCGCGGGCATCAGGAGGCGCTGTGGCACGGCCTGCAATCGGGCAACCTGCACACCACCGCCACCGACCACTGCTGCTTCTGCGCCGAGCAGAAAGCCGCCGGGCGTGACGATTTCAGCAAGATCCCCAACGGCACCGCCGGCATCGAAGACCGCATGGCGGTGCTGTGGGACGAAGGGGTGAACACCGGGCGCCTGTCGATGCAGGCCTTCGTCGCCCTCACCTCCACCCACACCGCCAAGATCTTCAACCTCTACCCGCGCAAGGGCGCGATCCGGGTCGGCGCCGATGCCGACCTGGTGCTGTGGGATCCCGAAGGCACCCGCACCATCTCCGCCAAGACCCACCATCAGCAGGTGGACTTCAACATCTTCGAAGGCAAGACCGTGCGCGGCGTGCCCAGCCACACCATCAGCCAGGGCCGGGTGGTCTGGGCCGACGGCGACCTGCGCGCCGAACGCGGGGCCGGGCGCTACATCGAGCGGCCGGCGTACCCGGCGGTGTTCGACCTGCTGAGCAAGCGGGCCGAGCAGCACAAGCCCACTGCCGTGAAACGCTGAAATCGGCCTTCGACCTATCGCTGGCAAGCCAGCTCCCACAGTGATTGCAGTCGCACACAACGATTGTGTTCACCCAAGAACCTGTGGGAGCTGGCTTGCCAGCGATGGGGCCCTTTCAAGCACCACAAAACCACTGCCCGACAGAGGCAGAGAACCTCAAATAACCGTGAGGCACACCACCGTGATCGAGTCCCTGAACCACCTTCCGCACCCGCACGAAAGCGCCACCGCCCTGGCCGGCCATTTCACCGACCTGGCGCCGCCGCTCAACGACCGCCAGGCGCACCTGGAAGCCTCGCGCTGCCTGTACTGCTACGACGCCCCGTGCGTCAACGCATGCCCGAGCGAAATCGACATTCCCTCGTTCATCCGCAACATCCACCAGGACAACGTGCCCGGCGCCGCGCAGAAGATCCTGTCGGCCAACATCCTCGGCGGCAGTTGCGCGCGGGTGTGCCCGACCGAAATCCTCTGCCAGCAAGCCTGCGTGCGCAACAACGCCCACGAGTGCGCGCCGGTGCTGATCGGCCTGCTGCAGCGCTATGCCGTGGACAATGCGCACTTCACCGAACACCCGTTCCGGCGGGCGGCCAGCACCGGCAAGCGCATCGCCGTGGTCGGCGCCGGTCCGGCCGGGCTGTCCTGCGCCCACCGCAGCGCCATGCACGGCCATGACGTGGTGATTTTCGAGGCACGGGAAAAGGCTGGCGGACTCAACGAATACGGGATCGCCAAGTACAAGCTGGTGGACGACTACGCGCAGAAGGAACTGGAGTTCCTGCTGCAGATCGGCGGCATCGAAATCCGCCACGGCCAAAGGCTCGGCGACCACCTCACCCTCAGCGAACTGCACCAGCAGTTCGACGCGGTGTTCCTCGGCCTGGGCCTCAACGCCAGCAAGCAGTTGGGCCTGCCCCACGAAGACGCCCCCGGCCTGCTCGCCGCCACCGACTACATCCGCGAGTTGCGCCAGGCCGACGACCTCACCCAACTGCCCCTGGCCGAGCGCTGCATCGTGCTGGGCGCCGGCAACACCGCCATCGACATGGCCGTGCAGATGGCCCGCCTCGGCGCCCGCGACGTCAACCTGGTGTACCGCCGTGGCGCGGCGGACATGGGCGCCACCGGCCACGAACAGGACATCGCCAAGGCCAACCAGGTGCGGCTGCTGACCTGGGCCCAACCGGAGGAAGTGCTGCTGGACGGCCAAGGCCACGTGCGCGGCATGCGCTTCGCCCGCACCCATCTGGTGGAGGGCCGTTTGCAGACCACCGGCGAAACCTTCGAACTGGCCGCCGACGCGATCTTCAAGGCCATCGGCCAGGCGTTCGACGGCGCCGCCCTCGCCGACCCGCTGGCCCGCGAACTCAAGCGCCAAGGCGAGCGGATCCAGGTGGACGAGCACCTGCAGACCAGCATTCCCGGCGTCTACGCCGGCGGCGACTGCACCAGCCTCGACCAGGACCTGACCGTGCAGGCGGTGCAGCACGGCAAACGGGCCGCCGAGGCCATCAATGCCCAACTGACGCTCAACGTGGAGGCTGCGTAAATGGCCGATCTCTCGATTGTCTTCGCCGGCATCAAAGCCCCCAACCCGTTCTGGCTCGCCTCCGCGCCGCCGACCGACAAGGCCTACAACGTGGTGCGCGCCTTCGAGGCCGGCTGGGGCGGCGTGGTCTGGAAAACCCTGGGCGAGGACCCGGCGGCGGTCAACGTGTCCTCGCGCTACTCGGCCCACTACGGGGCCAACCGCGAGGTGCTGGGCATCAACAACATCGAGCTGATCACCGACCGCTCGCTGGAAATCAACCTGCGGGAAATCACCCAGGTGAAGAAGGACTGGCCGGACCGGGCGCTGATCGTTTCGCTGATGGTGCCGTGCGTGGAGGAATCGTGGAAACGCATCCTGCCGCTGGTGGAGGCCACCGGCGCCGACGGCATCGAGCTCAACTTCGGCTGCCCCCACGGCATGCCCGAGCGCGGCATGGGCGCGGCGGTCGGCCAGGTGCCGGAGTACGTCGAGCAGGTGACGCGCTGGTGCAAGACCTACTGTTCGCTGCCGGTGATCGTCAAGCTGACGCCCAACATCACCGACATCCGCGTCGCCGCCCGCGCCGCGCACCGGGGCGGCGCCGATGCGGTGTCGCTGATCAACACCATCAACTCCATCACCAGCGTCGACCTGGAGCACATGGTCGCCCTGCCCACCGTCGGCAGCAAAAGCACCCACGGCGGCTACTGCGGCTCGGCGGTCAAACCGATCGCGCTGAACATGGTGGCGGAAATCGCCCGCGACCCGCAGACCCATGGCTTACCGATCTGCGGCATCGGCGGCATCGGCAGTTGGCGCGACGCGGCGGAGTTCATCGCCCTGGGCAGCGGCGCGGTGCAGGTGTGCACGGCGGCGATGCTGCACGGGTTCCGCATCGTCGAGGAGATGAAGGACGGGCTGTCACGCTGGATGGACAGTCAGGGCTACGCCAGCCTTGCGGATTTCTCCGGGCGGGCGGTGGGCAACACCACCGACTGGAAGTACCTGGACATCAACTACCAGGTGATCGCGAAGATCGACCAAGAGGCGTGCATCGGCTGCGGGCGCTGCCACATCGCCTGCGAGGACACCTCGCACCAGGCCATCGCCAGCCTGCGCCAGGCGGACGGCACGCACACCTATGAAGTGATCGATGAGGAATGCGTGGGCTGCAACCTGTGCCAGATCACCTGCCCGGTGCAGGACTGCATCGAGATGGTGCCGGTGGAGTCCGGCAAGCCGTTCCTGGACTGGAACCATGATCCGCGCAATCCCTACCATGTCAGCCCTTGAGGGCGGCGGCGCCTGAACCGGCGCCATCGCCAGCAGGCTGGCTCCCACATTCTTCCTGTGGGAGCCAGCCTGCTGGCGATGAGGCCCGCCCCGGCACCTCAAGACTCAAGGCTCAGGGCTCCAGCCCGATCCCCCGCAGGATCACACCGGTCACCGTCTGCACCGCCCGCTCGAACTGCATGTCCGACAGCGGCTGGTGCTCGTTGAGTATGTTCACCTGATGATCGAAGTCGGCGTAGTGCTGGGTCGAGGCCCAGATCATGTACAGCAGGCTCGACGGTTCCACCGGGAGGATGCGCTTGTCCTCCACCCATTGGCGGATCTTGGCTTCCTTCATCTTCGCCCAGTCGTACAGGCTGGCGTCCAGCGCCTCGCCCAGGGTCGGCGCGCCGTGGATGATCTCGTTGGCCCACACCTTGGAGCCGTAGGGGCGGCTGCGCGAGTGGTTCATCTTGGCGCGGATGTAGCTGCTGAGCACCACGCGCGGGTCGTCGAACATCTCGAAGCACAGCGCGTCCTGCTTCCACACGTCCAGCAGATCCAGCAGCACCGCGCTGTACAGCTCGCCCTTGGTGCTGAAGTAGTAATGCAGGTTGGAGCGCGGCAGTTGCACTTCGGCGGCGATGTCGGCCATGGCCGTGCCGCCGAAGCCTTTTTCGGCGAACACCTTTTCCGCCGCCAACAGGATCTTCTCGACGTTACTGCGGCGGATTCCGATCTTGTGATTGCCCATGAGGGCTCCCTGTCGACAACGTTGTTGAAGACTAGCATCCGCTCTGGGCAGCGGGCGACAGCCAGGCACGATTCTTCACACACAGGCCGGCTCATCTGGTTTAGGATCGCCCCCCTTCTCCCCGTCATCCGCTGAAGGATCCTGCCCGTGAACATTCGCCAGCGCATCGCTGCGGACGATCCCGCCCTCGCCGCCCTGTGGGAACGCTCGGTGCGCGCCACCCACGCCTTCCTGCCCGAAGACGACATCCAGCGGCTGTTCCCGCTGGTGCGCGACACCTACCTGCCGGCCCTCGACGTGTGGGTGTTCGAGAACCCCGACCGCAGCCCGGCCGGCTTCATCGCGACCGATGCGGACACCGTGCAGATGCTGTTCATCGACCCGGCGCAGCGCGGCCAGGGCATCGGCCGCCGCCTGCTCGACCATGTCCGGCGCCCGCGGCTGAAGGTCGACGTCAACGAACAGAATCCCCAGGCCCACGGCTTCTACCGGCACTACGGTTTCGAAGACATCGGCCGCTCGGAGACCGACGGCGAAGGCCGACCGTTTCCGGTCATACACATGCGCCTGAAGGCCGACTGAGGCGCGCTCTATACTCAGCCCCGCGACTTCACTGAAAGGGAACTGCCCCATGCCGATGAAAACCCTGCTGACCGCCGGCGCCCTGCTGGCGTCGTTGACCGTTTCCCAGGCGTTCGCCCACGCCCACCTCAAATCCCAGGTGCCGGCCGCCGACAGCACCGTCGCCGCGCCGACGGAACTGCGCCTTAAGTTTTCCGAAGGCGTCGAGACCACGTTCACCAAGGTCACGATCACCCGCGACGGCGCGCCGGTGACGGTCAAGCCGCTGACCACCGAAGATGACAAGAAGACCTTGATCGTCACCCCCGAGGCGCCGCTGACCGCCGGC
The DNA here is from genome assembly GCF_002112745.1 of Pseudomonas sp. B7(2017). Classification (NCBI taxonomy): domain Bacteria; kingdom Pseudomonadati; phylum Pseudomonadota; class Gammaproteobacteria; order Pseudomonadales; family Pseudomonadaceae; genus Pseudomonas; species Pseudomonas sp. B7(2017). Next base: position 152,550 of record NZ_NEIP01000003.1, read on the forward strand.
AAGTACAAGGTCGAATGGCACGCGGTGTCGGTCGACACGCACAACAGCGAAGGCGCCTATCAGTTCAAGGTCGGCCAATAGTCCATGGCCGAAGCGTTGGTGCTGTGCCGGTTCCTGCATTTCACCGTGGTGCTGACGCTGTTCGGGGCCTGGCTGTTCCGGCCGCTGCTGCTCAAGGCTGATGCGACAGACGCGGACCTTCGCTCCAGCCGCTGGTTGGCGGCCGTGGCCCTGGTCAGCGGCGTCGTCTGGGCGTTGCTGGTCACCGCAAGCATGGCCGGTTCGCTGGCGGCGGCGTTCGATCCGCAGACGTTGGCGCTGGTGTCGCAGCAGACGTTCTTCGGCCAGGTCTGGCGCTGGCACCTGTTGCTCAACGCCCTGCTGCTGATGCTGCTGTTCACGCCCTGGCGCACGCGCCGGCCGTTGCGCCAGGGCCTCGCCGCCCTGCTGCTGGCGACGCTGGCGCCGGTCGGCCACGGCGCCATGTTCGACGGCTGGCACGGGCAACTGCTGATCCTCAACCAGATCGTCCACCTGACCTGCGTCGGCGCCTGGCTCGGCGGATTGCGGGTGCTGGTGATCGTCCTGCGCCGGCCGCAAATCGCCATCGCGCCGGTGCTGCGTAGCTTCAGCGGCATCGGCTACGGGTTGGTGGCGGGGTTGCTGGTCACCGGCCTGATCAACGTGCGGGCGCTGACCGGCCAGTGGTGGCCGACGCCGCTGTTCACGGGCTTCGCCCTGATCCTGCTGATCAAGGCGTTGCTGGTGCTCGGCATGCTCGGGCTGGCGCTGTTCAACCGCCTGCGGATCAAGGACTGCGAACGGCGCGCCGCTGCCCTCAAGCGCAGCGTGACGCTGGAATGGCTGCTGGGGATCGGCGCAGTGGCGGCGGTGTCGCTGCTCGGCACCCTGCCGCCGATGATCGCCGCCTGAAGCCTCAGCGGGCGCTCACCTCTGTTGCGAATGCCACAAAACCTGTGGGAGCGAGCTTGCTCGCGATAGCGGTGGGCCTGCCGGCATTAATGCAACTGACAGACCGCAATCGCGAGCAGTCTCGCTCCTACAGGGGCAGTGGCCCGCAGGACTTGCCGGGAATCAGTGCGGCTGGGTGTCCCCCGCCGCCGTGTCGATGCTCACCACCACCGACATCCCCGGCCGCAACCGCTCGCTCTCCTGCTGGTCGGGGTCGATGGTGATGCGCACCGGCACCCGCTGGGCGATCTTCACGAAATTGCCGGTGGCGTTGTCGGCCTGCAACAGGGCGAATTCGGAACCGGTGCCCGGCGACACATGCTGCACCCGGCCGGTGAATCTGCGGTGGTTCAGCGCATCGACCGTGAAGGTCGCCGGCTGGCCGACCCGCACGTTGTCCATCTGGGTTTCCTTGAGGTTGGCGATCACCCACTTCTGGTTCGGCACCAGCGCCATCAGTTGCGCGCCGGAGTTGACGTAGGCGCCGAGGCGCACGCCGATCTGCCCCAACTGGCCGTCACGGGGGGCGATGATGCGGGTGTTGGACAAATCGATCCGCGCCAGTTGCACCGCCGCCTCGGCGCTGGCCACCGCCGCTTCCAGGGAGCCGCGGTTGACGATCACCGTCTGCAGGTCCTGCCGGGCGATCTCAAGGTTCGCCTTGGCCTGGGCCACCGACGCGGTGGTCTGGGCACTGGCGGCAAGGGTCACGTCCAGCTCGCGCCGGGACACCGAACCGTCGCTCACCAGCGCCTTGTTGCGCGCCAGGTCCGCCCCGCTCTTGCGCGCCTGGGCCTCGCTGTCGGCCAGCGCCGCCTGACGCAGCTTGATGGTCGCCTCGGCGCTGTTGCGCTGCTGCACCACGTTGGCCAGCGCGGCCTTCTGCACCGCCAGCTGCGCCAGCGACTGGTCCAGCCGCTGCTTGTAGATGCGGTCGTCCAGGCGCACCAGCAGGTCGCCTTCCTTGACGAACTGGAAGTCCTGCACCGGCACTTCGTACACGTAGCCGCTGAGCTGCGGGCCGATGATCGTCACTTGCCCGCGCACCAAAGCGTTCTCGGTGGTTTCGACGGCGCTGCTGAACGGCGGCAGCTGCCAGGCGTACAGCACGATCAGCACGCCGACCAGGGCGATGGCGGCGAACCCCAGCGACGAGATGATCCGCACCCGCAGGGAACGCGGTTCGGTGTTGGGCGACGACGGCGGCGCCACACCCTCGGGCGTGGCGGCAATGGCGTTGGTGGTGACGGTCGGTTCGGTCATGAAGAAGAGGCACCGCTGGAGGGGACGGAAGGCTTGGGAGAAACCGTGCGGGTGGTGCTGACCAGCCACAGCGCGCGGACGGAAATCCAGATCAGGGTCAGCACCGCGATCACGGCGATCAGCATGAACACATCGTTGTAGGCCAGGATGTTGGCTTCGCGGGTGGCGGCGTTGGCCAGGCTGCGGATGCCTTGCAGGTTGCGCAGGCCCGGATCGGCGATCAGCGAGCCCACCGCCGAGCCGCCGCCCTGCACGCGGGCGGCCACCTGGGGATCGGCCAGCACCAGTCGGTCGACGATGTGGCTGGAGTGGAACTTCTCGCGCGCGATCTGGAACGTGCCCAGCAACGCCGCGCCGATCAGGCCGCCGAGGTTGTTGCAGATCCCGAACAGCACCGAGAAGCTCACCAGGTTGCGCGGATTGGTCAGCACGTTGCGGGTGCCGAGCACCATGGTCGGCCCGAGGAAGAAGGTGCTGCCGAACGCCAGCAGGAACTGGCTGAAGTAGAGGTTCTGCGGGCGCGTCAGGTTGTTCGAGTAGCTGTCCATCACCGACCCGGTGGCCATCAACGCCAGGGAGATGATCAACGGCAGGAGCAAGTGCGCAGGATTGATGGTCAGCGCGCTGGTGAGCAGCCCGGCGATGCTGCCGATCAGCATCACCACGTACAGGCTGTGCAACTGCTGGCTGCCCATGTTCAGGTTCTGCATGAACCCCACGGCGCCGGTGGACTGCTCCGAAGTGACCATGCGGATCAGGATCACCGCCAGGGCCAGGCGGATCATCACCCCGCTGCCGAGCCAGCGGGTCATCAGCATCGGGTTGCTGCGGTTGTGCTCGATGGCCAGGCCCGCCAGGATCAGCACGATGGCCGCCGCCAGGGCGATGCCGATCCAGCGCGCCTCCAGCCACCAGTCGATCCGCCCCAGCGACAGCACCGCGCAGAGCAGCGCCACGCCGCTGGCGAGGATGGCGAAGGTGAGGAAATCCAGCGGTTCGAAGGTGCGGAAGCGGTCGCCCGGCGGCAGTTTCAGCATCAGCACGCAGCCCAGCGACAGCAGCGCCATGCCCATTTCGAACAGGTACAGGCCGCGCCATTCGGCGATCTGCAAGAGGTCTTCGGAGAACAGCCGCGCCAACGGCAAGGCCAGCTGCGACGCGCCCAGCCCCAGCACCAGCGCCTTCATCCGCCATTTGGCCGGGAACGCCTGCACCATGTAATACAGGCCCAGGGAACTGAGCGCCGCGCCGACCATGCCGTGGGCGGCGCGCACCGCAATCGCCGAACTCAGGTCGTTGACGAACAAATGGCCGAAGGTCACCAGCGCGTACAGCACCAGGAACACCTCGGTGAACGCCCGCAGGCCGAACTGCTGGCGGAACTTCACCAGCAACAGGTTCATCGACACGTTGGTCATCACATACGCCGCCGGCAGCCAGGCCATCTCCGCCGTGGTCGCGCCGAGCGCGCCTTGCAGGTAAGGCAGGTTGGCGACCACCAGCGAATTGCCCAGCCCGCCGGTCAGCGCCACCAGCAACCCCACCAGCGCATAGGCCAGGCGCTTGGGGTTGGAATGCAGCGGCGTCGAGGGGGAACCCGGCAGGCTGGGCTTCTCGTGGGGCTGCCAGTTGCGCGGGGCGTAGTGATCCATTGAAAGGCCTTGTGCCGGAAAGTTGAACAAGTGTGACGCAAAACCACGGCCAAACCCATATCCGCTGTGGAATCGGAACTGCTCGCAATAGCGTGGAGTCAGCCCTGTCGACGGTGACTGAAACGGCCTCATCGCGGGCAAGCCCGCTCCCACATTGACCGTGCCGTGCACAAGACCTGTGGGAGCGGGCTTGCCCGCGATGACGTCGGCCCAGGCACCGCAGGGCTTGAGGCAGACCACTGCCCCGCCCGATTCGTAAAAATTGTTTAAAGGTCATCTCGCCCGCAGCGGATGTTTCCCGCCGCCCGCCGATGCCAACCTTGCCGCACTTCTCAACTGCAAGGTGTTCGCTATGACCACGTCCAACCGTCGACGCTCCCTGCGTCCGTTAAAAAGCCTTCTGGCCGCCGCCCTGTTGCTGCCCGCCCTCGCCTTCGCCCAGGAACGCCCCTGGCCGGACGGCTCGCAGCTGGTAATTTCGGTGTCGATGCAATTCGAGACCGGCGGCCAGCCGGAAGGCGCCGAAAGCCCGTTCTCCGGCAGCCCGCTGCCCAAGGGCTACCCCGACCTGCCGGCGCAGACCTGGTTCGACTACGGCTACAAGGAAGGCCTGTGGCGGATGCTCGACCTGTGGGATCGTACCGGCATCAAGGTCACCTCCCATGTGGTCGGCGAAGCGGCGCTCAAGCACCCGGAACTGGCCAAGGCCATCGCCGAACGCGGCCACGAAGTGGCGGCCCATGGCATGCGCTGGGCCGATTCGTACAACATGAACTACGCCCAGGAAAAGCAGTTCATCGGCGACGGCGTGGCCGCCGTGGAGAACATCACCGGCCAGCGCTCGGTGGGCTACAACGCCAACTGGCTGCGGCGCAGCCCCAACACGCTGAAGGTGCTGCAGGACCTGAACTTCACCTACCACATCGACGACGTCAGCCGCGACGAACCGTTCGTGACGATGGTGCGCGGCCGCAAGTTCGCCGTGGTGCCGTACACCCTGCGCAACAACGACATCGTGCTGGTCGAGGGCCGGCATTTTTCTGCCGAGCAGTTCTACCAGCAACTGGTGCTGGAGTTCGACCGCCTCTATGCCGAGGGCGCGGAAAAACGGCGGATGATGTCGGTCAGCCTGCACGACCGCATCGGCGGCACGCCGGCGATGGTCGAGGCCATGGAGCGCTTCATCCGCTACGCCCAGTCCCATCCGAAGGTGAGCTTCATGCGCAAGGACAGGATCGCGCAGATCGTGCTGACCGAGAAGGATCCGCTGATCGACGACAGCGAAGCGGCCTATAACCACTGAGGCTTGCGGCGAGGACGCTTCCTCGCCGTCATCGCAAATTCAGGCCCGCAGCATCATGTAGGCCGCCACCACCAGGCACACCCCGGCGAACCCCACCTGCAAGGCCCGCGCCGGCACCAGGTAGCAGAGCTTGCGGCCGATGATCATGCCGACGATGCTGGCGACGATGAACGCTGCGCCCACGTGATCGATCCGCACCCCGGCGTGGAACGCACCGGCCACGCCGATGGCGGAGATCAGGCTGATCACCATCAGCGACGTGGCGACGATGCCGCGCATCTGCACATCGGTCAGTTGCTTGAACGCCGGCACGATCAGAAAGCCGCCGCCGACGCCGAGCAGTCCCGACACCACGCCGGTCACCGCCCCCAGCGCCGCGAGGGTCGCGGTGCATTTGGCGGTCCAGGCCAGGCGTCCGGTCTGCTGGTTGAGCATGCAGTTCTTCTGCCCCCAACTGGCATGGCCGTGGTCGCTCGGCCCCTCTTCCTTGCGTTCGCGGCGCAGCATGCGCCCGGCCACCATCACCATCAGCAGGCTAAAGAGGATCATCAAGATCTTCTCCGGCAATTGATGGGCGAAGTAGATGCCCAGCGGCGAAAACACCGCCCCCAGCGCCGCGATCAACAACGCCGCACGGTAGCGCACCAGCCCGTGGCGCAAGCCGTCGATGGCGCCGACCGCCGCCGCGCTGCCCACCGCGAACAGCGCCACCGGCGCCGCTTGCGTCATGCTCCAGCCCAACCCCAGCACCAGCGCCGGCACGGCGAGAATCCCGCCGCCCGCGCCGGTCAGGCCGAGGATCAGCCCCATCACCACACCAAACAGACTTGCCAGCAACATAAGCGGATCTCAGTCGACTCTGGACAGGCCGGTCAGCCATTCGCGACCCTTGAGCATGCCGTTCCAGTAGAACCACGGCAGCAACGTCGCCTTCAGCCACCACGCCGAACGGCGCGGCACGGTCGGGTCGAGGGCGAAGGTCGGCAGCAGTTTGCCGCCGTAGCCGAACTCGGCGAGGATCACCTTGCCCTTCTCCACCGTCAGCGGGCACGACCCGTAGCCGTCGTACTTGAGCGGCAGCGGCTGGCCCTTGCGCAGGGCCAGCAGGTTCTGCGCGACCACCACGACCTGCTTGCGCACCGCCGCGGCGGTCTTGGCGTTGGCGGTGCCACAGATGTCGCCCAGGCCGAACACCTCGGGGTAGCGCGGATGCTGCAGCGTGTGCGGATTGACCTCGCACCAACCGGCCGCATCGGCCAAGGGGCTCTGCGCGATGAAGTCCGGGGCGACCTGCGGCGGCACGGCGTGCAGCAGGTCGAAGGCCTTCGCCTCGCGGGTGACGTTGCCGTCGGCGTCCTTGACCTCGAACCACGCGGTCTTCGCCGGGCCGTCCACCTTCACCAGGTTCGAATTGAACGCCAGCCGGGCGTTGTACTTCTCGATGTACTTCATCAGCGGCGGCACGAAGGTCGGCACGCCGAACAGCGCAGGTCCGGCCAGGTTGAACTCCACGTCGATGCCGTTCAGCACCGAAGACTGGAGCCAGTGATCGCAGGACAGGTACAGCGCCTTCTGCGGCGCGCCGGCGCATTTGATCGGCATCGCCGGCTGGGTGAACAACGCCTTGCCGCCGCGCAGGTTCTGCACCAGTTCCCAAGTGTAGGCCGCGTGCTGGTAACTGTAGTTGGAGGTGACGCCGTGCCGGCCGAGGCTTTCCTGCAGGCCTTCGATCTTCTCCCAGGCCAGGCGCAGGCCGGGGCAGACGATCAGGTTGCGGTAGCTGACGGTGCGGTCGTCGTTGAGGGTGAGCTGGCGCTTGTCCGGGTCGACGCAGGTCACCAGGGCCTGCACCCAGGTCGCCTGGCGCGGCAGCACCGACGTCATCGGCCGCGCGGTGTCCTTCACGTCGTAGGCGCCGCCGCCGACCAGCGTCCACGCCGGTTGGTAGTAATGGTGGGTGCTCGGTTCGATCACGGTGACTTTCAGGGTCGGGTCACGCTTGAGCAGGCTGGCGACGAAACCGATGCCGGCCGTACCGCCGCCGATGACCACGATGTCCGCACTGATGGAGGGGCCCCAGTGTTGGTCGTTCATTGCTTGTTCCTTTTGCTGCACGCAAGGATGGATGCGGGAGCGAGCCGGCGCGCGATGACGGCGCGACATTCGCCATCGACATGGCCTGAACCACCGCAATCGCGATCAGGCCCGCTCCCGCAGGTGCCGTGTTTCGTTATTGGGGTCCGGGCTGTTCCCAACTCTTGAGCACCGCGCCGCAGTACAGGCCCGAGAGGGTTTTCATCACCTGGATCACTTCGTGACTGGCGAGGCCGTAGAAAATGTACTTGCCTTCACGGCGGGTCGCGACCAGCCCTTCATCGCGCAGGATGCCCAACTGCTGGGACAGGGTCGGCTGACGCACGCCGGTCATCTTTTCCAGGTCGCCGACGTTGCGTTCGCCCTGGGTCAACTGGCACAGGATCAACAGCCGGTCCTCGTTGGCCAGGGCCTTGAGCAGCGAACAGGCCTTGGAGGCCGACGCCCGCAGTTGGGCGACTTCACATTCGGTCAGACTGGATTGCATTTGCAGGAAGCCTTCAACGTCACTTAAGCTGCGAACATTATGTTTTTACATAAAGTGTTGCAACCCATGACTGACATCTCGTCCCCTTTCACAGGTTCATCTCCATGCCCGCACTGATTGAAGCCTTCCTCGACCCCGTCTCCTCGACCTACAGCTACGTGGTCTACGAGGCCGACGGCGGTCAGTGCGCGATCGTCGATCCGGTGCTCGACTACGACGGCGCTGCCGGCCGCACCTGCACCGCCCAGGCCGACAAGATCATCGCCTTCGTCCGCGCCCATGGCCTGCACGTGCAATGGCTGCTGGAAACCCACGCCCATGCCGACCACCTCTCCGCCGCGCCGTACCTGCGCCGGGAGCTGGGCGGCAAGATCGCCATCGGCCAGGCAATCAGCAAGGTGCAGGACGTGTTCAAGGCGCTGTTCAACCTGGAGCCGGAATTTTGCGTCGACGGCTCGCAGTTCGATCACCTGTTCGCCCCCGGCGAATCCTTCATGATCGGCGGCCTCAAGGCCACCGCCCTGCACGTCCCCGGCCACACGCCGGCGGACATGGCCTACCTGATCGACGGCGAGCAGATCCTGGTCGGCGACACCCTGTTCATGCCGGACGTCGGCACCGCCCGCTGCGACTTCCCCGGCGGCGACGCCCATCAATTGTTCAAGTCGATCCACAAGCTGCTGGCCTTCCCCGCCAGCGTCAAACTCTACGTCTGCCACGATTACCCGCCGGCCGGCCGCGGCCCGCAGTGCCAGACCACCGTCGGCGAACAGCGCAAAAGCAACATCCATGTGCACGACGGCATCGATGAGGCGGCGTTCGTCCAGATGCGCACCCGGCGCGACGCCGGGCTGGGCATGCCGACGCTGCTGCTGCCGGCGATCCAGGTGAACGTGCGGGCGGGCAACCTGCCGCCGGCGGAAAGCAACGGCGTGACGTACCTGAAAATTCCGCTCAATGCCTTTTGAGGCGGAATGCCCGACACCTTTGCGATTCTTTTTCCCACGGGTGCCGGCGAAAGGGTCGAATTGAACGAAGCGTCCTCCATGCGGAAACTCGAATGCGCAAACATTCAATGGAGTTTTCGCAATATGGACATTCGCATCAACCACCGGGACATGACGCCGGATCAGAAATCCCGTTTCGTCAGGGCCGTCCTCACGCTGAAAAACGATGTCGACAGCGTGCTGCGGCCCGGACAGCAGAGCCGCTACGACGACTTCGTGCAGATCCACAAGAACTCGATGGGCAGGGGCAATCCGCTGGTTCCCAATCCCCACGCCACCCCTTTGTTCTACCCTTGGCACCGAGTCCTGCTGCGCCAGTTCGAACTGGCCCTGCAGTCCGCCGTCGACGCCCCCGACATCACCCTGCCCTACTGGAACTGGCAGCTCACCGGCGCCGACAACCCCTTCACCTCGGACTTCATGGGCGCCAACGGCGACAATCTGGACCGGCAGCACCTGATCAGCGGCCCGTTCACCCTGGAGGCCAACCGGTTCAGGGTCGCCGTATGGGACACCGACATCGCTCCCACGCCGGACAACATCAGTCTGCGCCGCAACTTCGGGCAGGCCGGCAGGCTGCCCGGGCCGGACGAGGTGATCGACGTGCTCAATCGCCCCTCCTACCAGCAAGATGCCAACGGATGGGAATTGGTCTCCCAACGCCAGTTGCACAATCCGGTGCATGGCTGGATCGGCGGCAACATGGCGGAAGCGTCCTCCCCCAACGACCCGATCTTCTTCCTGCACCACTGCTACATGGACCTGCTGTGGGAACGCTGGAAGCAACAGCACCGCAGCAGCGGCAAGCCATTTGCGGAGCCGTTGCTGAATCAGACCCTGGTCTTCCACCCGGACAACGAACCGGCGCCGTGGCCGCAGACCTTCACCGTACAAGAGACGATCGACACGCAAGCGCTCAACTACAGGTACGCCTCCGTCTGACCGCCCGTGGGGCTCAACTGCCCAAGGTCAACCCGTTCGCCGGCAGCGGCAGCGCGGTCTTGTAGCGCACCTGCTTGAGCGCAAAGCTTGAGCGGATGTTCGCCACGCCCGGCACCTTGGTCAGAAAGTCCATCATGAAGCGCTCAAGCGACTGGATCGTCGGCACCAGCACCCGGATCAGGTAGTCCGGGTCGCCGGCCATCAAGTAGCACTCCATCACTTCGGGGCGGTCCGAGATCGCCTCTTCGAAATGCTGCAAGGCTTCCTCCACCTGCTTCTCCAGGCTCACATGGATGAACACGTTGACGTGCAGGCCCAAAAGATCCGCATCGAGCAAGGTCACCTGCTCGCGGATCACCCCCAGTTCCTCCATCGCCTTGACCCGGTTGAAGCACGGCGTCGGCGACAGGTTGACCGAACGGGCGAGGTCGGCGTTGGTGATGCGCGCATTCTCCTGAAGGCTGTTGAGAATGCCGATGTCGGTACGGTCCAGTTTGCGCATGAGACAAAACCACCTGTTTTTTATGTTTATGCAGATTTTCTATCTGCAAATGATCTTCAGCGCAACGAAACACAGAGAAATATTCTTCTTGGCCGGGCCTATGATTGTTGTAGGACAAGAATTCTTTTACCGAAGAACGACTGTCAGCTCACTACAAGAAATTCACAAGATCGAGCGTAGAAGCCATGACCCAAGCGTATGAACCGCTGCGTCTGCACGTGCCCGAACCCTCGGGCCGCCCAGGCTGCAAAACCGACTTCTCCTACCTGCATCTGACCGACGCCGGCACGATGCGCAAGCCTTCCATCGACGTAGAGCCCGCCGACACCGCAGACCTGGCCCGTGGCCTGATCCGCGTGCTCGACGACCAGGGCAACGCCCACGGCCCCTGGGCCGAAGACGTGCCGGTCGAGATCCTGCGCAAGGGCATGCGCGCCATGCTCAAGACGCGCATCTACGACAACCGCATGGTGGTCGCCCAGCGTCAGAAAAAGATGTCGTTCTACATGCAGAGCCTCGGCGAGGAAGCCATCGGCAGCGCCCAGGCCCTGGCGCTGAACATCGATGACATGTGCTTCCCGACCTACCGCCAGCAAAGCATCCTGATGGCCCGCGAAGTGCCGCTGGTGGATTTGATCTGCCAGTTGCTGTCCAACGAGCGCGATCCGCTCAAGGGTCGCCAGCTGCCGATCATGTACTCGGTCAAGGACGCCGGTTTCTTCACCATCTCCGGCAACCTCGCCACCCAATTCATCCAGGGCGTGGGCTGGGGCATGGCCTCGGCGATCAAGGGCGACACCAAAATCGCCTCGGCCTGGATCGGCGACGGCGCCACCGCCGAATCGGACTTCCACACCGCCCTCACCTTCGCCCACGTCTATCGCGCCCCCGTGATCCTCAACGTGGTCAACAACCAGTGGGCGATCTCCACCTTCCAGGCCATCGCCGGCGGTGAAGCCACCACCTTCGCCGGACGCGGCGTCGGCTGCGGCATCGCTTCCCTGCGCGTGGACGGCAACGACTTCGTCGCCGCCTTCGCCGCCTCCGCCTGGGCCGCCGAACGCGCCCGCCGGGGCCTGGGCCCGACCATGATCGAATGGGTCACCTACCGCGCCGGCCCGCACTCGACCTCCGACGATCCGTCCAAGTACCGCCCGGCCGACGACTGGAGCCACTTCCCGCTGGGCGACCCGATCGCTCGCCTGAAGCAGCACCTGATCAAGATCGGCCACTGGTCGGAGGAAGAGCACGCCGCCGCCAGCGCCGAGATCGAGGCCGAAGTCATCGCCGCCCAGAAGCAGGCCGAGCAGCACGGCACCCTCACCAGCGGGCAGATCCCGAGCGCCGCGACCATGTTCGAAGACGTATACAAAGAGATGCCGGAGCACTTGAAGCGCCAGCGTCAGCAGTTGGGGGTCTGAGATGAACGATCACAACAACAATATCCAGCTGGAAACCGCCATGACCACGACCACCATGACCATGATCCAGGCCCTGCGCTCGGCCATGGACGTGATGCTTGAGCGCGACGACAACGTCGTGGTGTTCGGCCAGGACGTCGGCTACTTCGGCGGCGTGTTCCGTTGCACCGAAGGCCTGCAGACCAAATACGGCACCTCGCGGGTGTTCGACGCACCGATCTCCGAGAGCGGCATCGTCGGCACCGCCGTGGGCATGGGCGCCTACGGCCTGCGCCCGGTGGTGGAAATCCAGTTCGCCGACTACGTGTACCCGGCCTACGACCAGATCATTTCCGAGGCGGCGCGCCTGCGCTACCGCTCGGCCGGCGAGTTCACCGCGCCGATGACCCTGCGCATGCCCTGCGGCGGCGGCATCTACGGTGGCCAGACCCACAGCCAGAGCATCGAGGCCCTGTTCACCCAGGTCTGCGGCCTGCGCACCGTCATGCCGTCCAACCCCTACGACGCCAAAGGCCTGCTGATCGCCTCCATCGAAAACGATGACCCGGTGATCTTCCTGGAGCCCAAGCGCCTGTACAACGGCCCGTTCGACGGCCACCACGACCGCCCGGTGACCCCGTGGTCGAAACACCCCGCCGCCCAGGTGCCGGACGGCTACTACACCGTGCCGCTGGACGTCGCCGCCATCACCCGTCCGGGCAAGGACGTGACCGTGCTGACCTACGGCACCACCGTCTACGTGTCGCAGGTGGCCGCCGAAGAGAGCGGCGTGGACGCCGAGGTCATCGACCTGCGCAGCCTGTGGCCGCTGGACCTTGAGACCATCGTCAAGTCCGTGAAGAAGACCGGCCGCTGCGTCGTGGTGCACGAAGCCACCCGCACCTGCGGTTTCGGCGCCGAGCTGGTGTCGCTGGTGCAAGAGCATTGCTTCCATCACCTGGAAGCCCCGATCGAGCGCGTCACCGGTTGGGACACCCCCTACCCGCACGCGCAGGAGTGGGCGTATTTCCCAGGGCCGTCCCGAGTGGGCGCGGCGTTGAAACGGGTCATGGAGGTCTGAATGGGCACGCACGTCATTAAAATGCCGGACATCGGCGAAGGCATCGCAGAAGTAGAACTGTCGCAGTGGCACGTCAAGGTCGGGGATCTGGTCGTCGAAGACCAGGTGCTGGCCGACGTCATGACCGACAAGGCCATGGTCGACATCCCGTCGCCGGTGCACGGCAAGGTCATCGCCCTCGGCGGGCAGCCAGGTGAAGTGATGGCCGTCGGCAGCGTGCTGATCAGCATCGAAGTCGAAGGCGCCGGCAACCTGAAGGAGTCCGCCGCGCCGGCTCCGGTCAAGGAAGCCCCGGCCCCCGTGGCGCCGAAGGTCGAGGCCGTCATCGAAAGCAAACCTGCCGCCGCACCGCGTCCGGCCGCCGTTTGCCAGGGCCCGATGGTGGCCCGCGAGGCCGGCGACCGTCCGCTGGCCTCCCCGGCGGTGCGCAAGCACGCGCTGGACCTGGGCATCCAGCTGCGCCTGGTGCGCGGTTCCGGCCCGGCCGGCCGGGTGCTGCACGAAGACCTCGACGCCTACCTGGCGCAAGGTCAGTCGAACGCTTCGGCGCCTGCCGCCAACGCTTACGCCCAGCGCAACGACGAAGAGCAGATCCCGGTGATCGGCATGCGCCGCAAGATCGCCCAGCGCATGCAGGAATCCACCCAGCGCGCCGCGCACTTCAGCTACGTCGAGGAAATCGACGTCACCGCCATCGAAGAGCTGCGCGCGCATCTGAACGACAAGCACGGCGCCAACCGCGGCAAGCTCACCCTGCTGCCGTTCCTGGTGCGGGCGCTGGTCGTCGCCCTGCGCGACTTCCCGCAGATGAACGCCCGTTACGACGACGAGGCCCAGGTCATCCACCGCCTCGGTGCGGTGCATGTCGGCGTCGCCACCCAGAGCGACGTCGGCCTGATGGTGCCGGTGGTGCGCCACGCCGAAGCCCGCAGCCTGTGGGACAGCGCCGCAGAGATCGCCCGCCTGGCCAACGCCGCGCGCAACGGCAAGGCCAGCCGCGACGAACTGTCCGGCTCGACCATCACCCTGACCAGCCTCGGCGCGCTGGGCGGCATCGTCAGCACCCCGGTGCTGAACCTGCCGGAAGTGGCCATCGTCGGCGTGAACAAAATCGTCGAACGGCCGATGGTCGTCAAAGGCCAGGTGGTGATCCGCAAGATGATGAACCTCTCCAGCTCCTTCGATCACCGCGTGGTCGACGGCATGGACGCGGCGCTCTTCATCCAGGCCATCCGTGGCCTGCTCGAACAACCCGCGACCCTGTTTGTGGAGTGAGGCACGCATGCAAACCCTGAACACCACCCTGCTGATCATCGGCGGCGGCCCCGGCGGCTACGTGACGGCGATCCGCGCCGGCCAGCTCGGCATCTCGACCATCCTGGTCGAAGGCCGCTCGCTGGGCGGCACCTGCCTGAACATCGGCTGCATCCCGTCCAAGGCCCTGATCCATGTGGCCGAGCAGTTCCAGCAGACGCAGCACCACAGCCAGCATTCGGCGCTGGGCATCAGCGTCGGCGCGCCGACCCTCGACATCGGCAAGAGCGTCGAGTGGAAGGACGGCATCGTCGACCGCCTGACCACCGGCGTGGCGGCGCTGCTGAAGAAGAACAAAGTGCAGGTCATCAACGGCTGGGCCAAGGTCATCGACGGCAAGACCGTCGAGGTCGGCGACACCCGCATCCAGTGCGAACACCTGGTGCTGGCCACCGGCTCGAAGACCGTCGACCTGCCGATGCTGCCGATCGGCGGGCCGATCATCTCGTCCACCGAAGCCCTGGCGCCCACGTCGGTGCCCAAGCGCCTGATCGTGGTCGGCGGCGGCTACATCGGCCTGGAACTGGGCATCGCCTACCGCAAGCTCGGCGCCGAAGTCAGCGTGGTCGAGGCCCAGGACAGGATCCTGCCGGCCTACGACGCCGAACTGACCCAACCGGTGCACGAAGCCCTCAAGCAACTGGGCGTGAAGCTGTACCTCAAGCACAGCGTCCTGGGCTTCGACGGCAAACTGCAGGTGCGCGACCCGAACGGCGAAACCCTGAACCTGGAAACCGACCAGGTGCTGGTGGCCGTCGGCCGCAAGCCCAACACCCAGGGCTGGAACCTCGAAGCGCTGAACCTTCAGATGAACGGCGCCTCGATCAAGATCGACAGCCGCTGCCAGACCAGCATGCGCAACGTCTACGCCATCGGCGACGTGGCCGGCGAGCCGATGCTGGCCCACCGCGCTATGGCCCAGGGCGAAATGGTCGCCGAGCTGATCAGCGGCAAGACCCGCGAGTTCAACCCCACCGCCATCGCCGCCGTGTGCTTCACCGACCCGGAGCTGGTGGTGGTCGGCAAGACGCCGGACGAGGCCAAGGCCGCAGGGCTGGACTGCATCGTGTCGAGCTTCCCGTTCGCGGCCAACGGCCGGGCCATGACGCTGGAGTCCAAAAGCGGCTTCGTGCGGGTGGTCGCCCGCCGCGACAACCATGTGATCGTCGGCTGGCAAGCGGTCGGCGTCGGCGTGTCGGAGCTGTCCACGGCGTTTGCCCAAAGCCTGGAGATGGGCGCGCGGCTGGAAGACATCGGCGGCACCATCCACGCCCACCCGACCCTGGGCGAGGCGGTGCAGGAAGCGGCGCTGCGGGCCTTGGGGCATGCCTTGCACATTTGATTCAGGAAGATAGAGGGGGGTCAGTGATGGCCCCTTCGCGGGCAAGCCCGCTCCCACAGGTTTTGTGTCGTTCACACTGATGCGGCGGGCTGATTCCTACAGGGGATCAGGCTGCCCGCAGAATCTACGGTCACCGCAAGGCCTGTGGGAGCGGGCTTGCCCGCGATTTCTCAAGGGCGACACGATTTATCTGCCCGTCATCCGATAGTCCGGGCTGCGAAACCGGATCAGAATGAAGTATTGTTGTGCCCATCCAAAAAAACGTCAGAAGCCTTGACCGTTTCGACGGTTGTTCAGTGATAGAGGGTGTCATGGGTAACGAAAGCATCAATTGGGACAAGCTGGGTTTTGACTACATCAAGACCGACAAACGCTATCTGTCGTACTTTCGCAACGGCGAGTGGGACAAAGGCACCCTGACCGAAGACAACGTGCTGCACATCAGCGAAGGCTCCACCGCCCTTCACTATGGCCAGCAGTGCTTCGAAGGCCTGAAGGCCTACCGTTGCAAGGACGGCTCGATCAACCTGTTCCGCCCGGACCAGAACGCCGCCCGCATGCAGCGCAGCTGCGCCCGCCTGCTGATGCCGCACGTGTCCACCGAGCAGTTCATCGAGGCGTGCAAGCAAGTGGTCCGCGCCAACGAGCGCTTCATCCCGCCGTACGGCACCGGCGGCGCGCTGTACCTGCGTCCGTTCGTGATCGGCGTGGGTGACAACATCGGCGTGCGCACCGCGCCGGAGTTCATCTTCTCGGTGTTCGCGATCCCGGTCGGCGCCTACTTCAAGGGCGGCCTGACCCCGCACAACTTCCAGATCTCCACCTTCGACCGCGCCGCCCCGCAAGGCACCGGCGCCGCCAAGGTCGGCGGCAACTACGCGGCCAGCCTGATGCCGGGCTCCCAGGCCAAGAAGGCGCACTTCGCCGACGCCATCTACCTGGATCCGCTGACCCACAAGAAAATCGAGGAAGTCGGTTCGGCCAACTTCTTCGGGATCACCCACGACAACAAGTTCGTCACCCCGAACTCGCCGTCGGTGCTGCCGGGCATCACCCGCCTGTCGCTGATCGAACTGGCCAAGACCCGCCTGGGCCTGGAAGTGGTCGAAGGCGACGTGTTCATCGACAAGCTGTCGGACTTCAAAGAAGCCGGCGCCTGCGGCACCGCCGCCGTGATCACCCCGATCGGCGGCATCAGCTACCAGGACCACCTGCACGTGTTCCACAGCGAAACCGAAGTCGGCCCGGTCACCCAGAAGCTCTACAAAGAGCTGACCGGCGTGCAGACCGGCGACATCGAAGCGCCGGCGGGCTGGATCGTCAAGGTCTGACCTGACGCCCGGCAACGCAAAAGCCCCTCACCGAGCGATCGGTGAGGGGCTTTTTCATGCCCGTGCGTCAGCCTTTCGGCGTGCCGCAGGTCAGGCGCTGCGCAGTTCGACGGTCAGGTGCGACAGCTCATGCACCGGCGCCAGACGCTCGCGGATCGCCTCGGCGCTGACGCCGGCGGCCGCCACCACGCTGACGATGGCCGCCCGCGCCTGCGGGCCGACCTGCCAGACGTGCAGGTCGCTGATGCGCACATCGTCCGAGGCTTCCAGCAGCTCGCGGATCTCTTCGGCCACCGGCTCGTCGGTGGCGTCGAGCAGCACGGCGGCGCTGTCGCGCATCAGGGTGTACGCCCACTTGGCGATGACCACGGCGCCGACGATGCCCATCACCGGATCCAGCCACACCCAACCCAGATACCGGCCCGCCAGCAGCGCGGCGATGGCCAGCACCGACGTCAGCGCGTCGGCCAGTACGTGCATGTAGGCCGAGCGCAGGTTGTTGTCGTGATGGTGGTGATGACCGTGGTCGTGGCCGTGTTCATGATGATGCCCGTGGTCATGGCCATGATGCCCCATCAACATGAAGGCGCTGACCAGGTTGACCGCCAGCCCCACTACGGCAATCACCGTGGCTTCGCCGAAGGCCACCGTGGTCGGCTGGAACAGGCGCAGGGCCGATTCGCCAGCGATGCCGAGCGACACCAGCCCCAGCACCATGGCCGAGGCGAAGCCGGCCAGGTCACCGACCTTGCCGGTGCCGAAACTGTAGCGGCGGTTGCTGGCGTTGCGCCGGGCGAACCCATAGGCCGCCGCCGCGATGCCCAAGGCGCCGGCGTGGGTCGCCATGTGGAAGCCGTCGGCCAGCAGCGCCATGGAGCCGGTGATATACCCGGCGGCGATTTCGCCGATCATCATCACGAAGGTCAGCGCCACCACCCACAGGGTGCGGCGAGCGTTCTCGTCGTGGGAGGCGCCGAGGAACTGATGGTCGTGGGCGAAGCGTTGAGCGTTGGGCGTCATGGCGTGTGGGCTCACTTGGAATAACGGCGGATGGCTTGCAGCAACTCTTCCACGCCTTGGGCGCGGGCTTCGTCGCTGAGGTCGGGGTGGGCGACGTGCTCACGGGCATGGGCCTCGATGAACTGCTCCATCAGGCCGTTGACCGCCCCACGGATCGCCGCCATCAGGTGCAGGGTCTTGCCGCAGTCGGCCTCGGCCTCCAGCGACCGCTCCACCGCCTGCACCTGGCCGGCGATGCGCCGCACCCGGTTGAGCAGCTCGGTCTTGTGTTCGTGCGTGTGCGACATACCTATACCCCCTACCCCTATATTGGGCGCAATGATCGCCGTTCGGCCCGGGCCTGGCAAGGTGGTTTTCGGGGGAAGGGATGAATGGAGTGCCGCGAGATCCATGCTCCGGTCTCAGCCTGCATTACCTTTACCGGCGCCATCGCCAGCAGGCTGGCTCCCACAGTGGGTCTCGGGTGGATGCTGAATCTGAGTTCACCGCAGTACCCTGTGGGAGCCAGCCTGCTGGCGATGGCGTCAGTGAGGGCACCACAGGGCTGGACGGCCTGAACCCCCGAAAAATAAAGCATCATTTCAGCATCATCCGCCAGGCTACGTTGCCTTGCGCCTTTGCCTACAACTGCGCCAGAATCCGCCGGCTTGTGCGGTTTGGGGGGCGTCGGTAACTTGATTCGCGTCACTGAAGGGTCAGTGATCGGGTTTAGTCGCCCGACGTCTCACGAATTGTAAAGCAGCCATTCAGGCGGGTTTTTCAGTACCTGCTCTCTATGGTGGCTGTACGCAGGGCGCCTTCGGGCGCGCCGGATTCGTGAGACCTGCCGGTCGACTAACCTGCGTGCAGCCGCCTCCCCCTCGATTAGTCGCGACGGGTAGGCAGCCTTAATCTTCGAGGTCTCACATATGTTCAAGTACACGCCTAATCCACCAGAAACAGAAACTGACGAATCCGATCCAACCTCGCCCTACTCCACCCCCGACTCCCGCAAGCTCCACGAAGCCGCCGAGCGCGCCCTCGACCACTACCTCAAGCCCGAAGCCCCGAAACGACGAAGATCCCGGCCGATGTTCCTCATCGCCCCGGACATGGACCAGGAATCCCTGCTGGCCCACGCCTGCGAATCCATGGCCTCGGCCAACACCCTGCTCAACGACTTCGCCGCCCTGCTGGAACCGCCCTACCGCAACACCGTGCTGGGCATCGCCCAAGTGGTGATGCTCGGCGAACTGGCCGTCAACCGCGCCCTCGACAACATCGACCCGCCCAACCGCTGAGCAACCCCGTGGCGAGGGCGCTCGTTCCTCGCCACACACCGGGAGAACCGACCATGCCTCATCAACCAGATGCACACGTCGTCGCGGCCCTGATGTCCATCGGCCTCAACGAGCGGGATCACCGCTGGGCCCAAAGAACCTGCCTGGCGCTCTACGAAAGTGAAAGGGAATCGGTGGTGGCGTCCGCCGTGCAGGCACTCGGACAGCTCGATGCGCTGGATCCGGAACAACTGTTGCCCACGCTCGAACGGCTGAAACGCCGGTTCCCGTCATGGGAAACCTCAGCGTTCCACCGGCTGGAAGCAAAGGCGATGGCCGCCTGAAAGACCGCGTCTTCGTTCATCGCGAGCAGGCTCGCTCCCACAGGGTGACTGCACTCCTCTGTGGGAGCGAGCCTGCTCGCGATGACGTCGGCCCACCGACCGCCAAACATGAGCCCTGGCTCAATCCTCCCGCGTCAACACCTCCAGCAACTCAATCTCAAACACCAGGTTCGAGTTCGGCGGGATCTTGCCCATCGTGCGCTCGCCGTACCCCAGGTGCGCCGGCACCAGCAGTTTGCGCTTGCCGCCCACTTGCATGCCCATCAGGCCTTGGTCCCAGCCCTTGATCACCCGACCGGTGCCGATCACGCACTGGAACGGCTTGCCCCGGCTCCAGGACGAGTCGAACTCGGTGCCGTCCTCCAGCCAGCCGGTGTATTGGGTGGTGATCAATGCGCCTTTGACGGCGGCCTTGCCTTCGCCCACCTGCAGATCGATAACTTGAAGCTGTTCGTTCATGGCAGTGCTTTATTCCGAGTATTGAGCGGAGGCTTTTCTCAGAAAAACACTCGCTCGGCAACTCATTACATGGCCCCGGCGTCCGGATGGCCCTGCTTCCAGGCCATGCTTTTGTCCTGCTTGTCTTTGGCATCCACGGCGAAGTCCTTGTCGAAAATCGCCTCTGTCACGATTGAAGTGTTGGCACTGCGCTTCTTGTCGGCGACCACGCCAATCTGACTGCCTATTGTGAACTCAGTAAAACGCGACGGGGGAATGCCATGCAGATCCAGGAGTTTGACGGTATCGCCTTCACGCACTTCGATCTGTTTTTTCTTCGCATCGACGCTGACGACTTCAAGGGGGGAAATCGTTATCAGCGTCGGATCCCACGCATAAATGCCGCCGCTGCCTACGCACGTCTGGCTGGTGGGCTGTATCTCACCGTCCGCCAGACGATGAGGCTCTTTGTTGCAGTCGACGAAAATGCCTGACTGGTCGGATGTCGCCAGCCCCAGGTACTTTTCACCGGTGGGCAACTTCAAGATCTGTTCGCCCTGGGCGCCATAGGCCAGCAACGTCAACATCAGCGTGATCACGTGTTTATTCATCGCACACCTGCCATCGATCCAATCAGTGTTGCCGTCACGGAAGCCAGTCGAAGCGCTTCCGGGCGATCCGTGTGCCGTCAGGTATTTCATATCCGATGTAGGACACTTGTTTCTTGGGTATCTGGTAAACATTGCCGAACGAGTCATAACGCTGCGGTTGGCTGTTTGTCCTCATCAGCACTTTCTGCACCAGCACGTAATACGTCGTGTCGGTTTCGATGAGCAGTACGGCTTCCGTCGCGCTGTCTTTTGTCTGTAGAGGCTGCCCAAGCACCGCAGGGAAAACCTTCGCGTACTTTTCCTCGAAATGCAGTTGAACGGGGCGCAGCACACCGCCGTCCCGCACCTGCTGCGCCTGCAAGGTGCCGAAATACTCGGCCAGACTGGCTGTGCCCCATAAGCCGCCGACCAGAAACAGCACAAACAGCACTTTATGAATGAAATGCCAGAACGGTTTCTGATCAAGCGCCCAGGCACTGTTCAGCCCGACGTAAACAATGGCTCCCACCGCCAGAATGATCGGAACCCACACGCCGAACAGCTTCGCGGCCGTCCAAGCGAACGCAAGATAAAAATAAATGGAGATGTCCAGCGAGATCAGGGAAATGCCGAACGTCTTGAAGTAATAAAACAGATGCAGCCAGGAATAGAAAAACAGATAGGCGCCAAACAAGAGGGTCGGCCCGCCGAAGTGAGTGGACAACGGCGAACCGTCTGCCGAAGGCACTCCCGCTGTCGTGCTTGGCTGAGTCACACCGATAGTCTCCCTGCCAAAGGCCTGTGGCCGCGTTCATTGCATAACCGACAAGTCTAGTGCCGATCAGGAAGAATGCGATGCATCCCAATTGTCGTGTGATTTAAGATAGCCACCCGCCATCACTCTCGGACCGATACGCCATGACGGCAGCGCTTGAATGACTCAATTCTGGATCAGCCTGGCCCTCGGCACCGTCATGCTGGCTGTGATCATTGTCTTGATCCGGCGCGAGCGAGCCTTGCGCCGGCAGCTCGCCGAGTACCGCGAACTGCTGACCCGCGCCGCCGAGGGCCCGCACATCCGGCAGGACGGCGACGCCGAGCGTTTCAAGCGCAGTCAGTATTTTGCCCGGATCGGCACCTGGGATTGGGAGGTCGACACGGACCGGTTGTATTGGTCGGACGCGATCTTCGGCATGTTCGGGTTCAAGATCGGTGAAGTGACGCCCTCCTACGCGCTGTTCTGCTCCTGCGTGCATCCGGACGACCGCGCCAAGGTGCGGGCCGGCGAGCTGCGGTGCCTGGAGACCGGCGAGAACCACGACGAGGAATACCGTGTGGTCTGGCCCGACGGCACCATCCGCTGGCTGCGGGAAACCGGCAACGTGGTGAAGAACGACCACGACACGATGATCAAGATGATGGGCGTGGTGCGCGACATCACCGAGGAGAAGGCCTCGGCCAGTTACCTTCAGCACCTGGCCCACTTCGACCCGCTGACGGGCCTGCCCAATCGCCTGGTGCTGGAGGAACGCCTGTCTCAGGCGCTGGAGCAGGCGCGGCTCACCGCGACCCGTGTGGCCCTGGTGTTCGTGGACCTCAACGGCTTCAAGGCAATCAACGACCGTTACGGCCACGCCGCCGGCGACCGCGTGCTGATCACCACCGCCACCCGCCTCAAGCGCATCCTGCGCGCCAGCGACACCGTCGCGCGGATCGGCGGCGACGAGTTCGTGGTCATCCTCCAGGGCCTGGCGCCGGGCCTGAACCTGCCGGACGAAGCCCGCCGCATCTGCCAGAAGATCTTCGTCGAACTGTCCCCGCCGATCACCATCGGCAACGACCAGCGCCACATCGGCAGCAGCCTGGGGGTCGCGGTGTTTCCCGACCATGCGCCGACCATGGATCGCCTGCTGCACATCGCTGACCTCGCGATGTACGAGGCCAAGCGCAGCGGGAACAATCAGTATCGGTTGGGGGGCGGTCAGGTGTTGAGCGGCACTCGCGTCGAGTGACGCTCAGGATTTGGGTGTGCAATCAGTCTTCCCTGACCAAGTGCGGCCACAGGCTCAACGCACCACCGGCTGAATCTCAACAATGGTCCCGTTGGTGATCATCACCATCACGTATTTGTCGTCGATCTGTACCCATTGCGCCTGTGGCTCGGGATCCCTGAGGCCTTTGCGGCGCCAGTCGGTGATTGCCTTTTCGTTGCGTTGGTAGAGGTCCGGAGCGCGGTCGTTGACCTTCAAGGCGCGGTTGCCGGTCGGGGACTGCACGCTCGGGGCGCTGGAGGTCTCGGCCGCTTGCAGGGGTGTTCCGGTGGCGGCGAGGCCGGCGGCCAGGGCCAGGGTGGCGATCAGGGTTTTGCTGTTCATCGGTGAAGCTCCTGGGTAGGCGGATACCTGAACTCCGACTGTGGAGCGCCGGAATCATTCCTTGCGGATTGCGAATGGCTGGACAGTGTAGTCGCCGACACGGCCGCCATGCCTTGCAGGGCCAGCGCCCACAGGATCCTTGCTCAATCCGTGAACGACACAAACCTGTGGGAGCCCGCCTGCTGGCGATGGCGCCCGTCGAGGCGCCGCGCAGGGTTCAGCGTTCAACCCGCACAGGGCTCAGAACAGTTCGCTGAAGGGAATGAAACGCAACGGGTCGCCCGCACGGTGGGTCGTATGCTCGGGGATCTCCGCCAGGCCGTCCGCCCAGGTCGCGCCCAGCAGCACGCCGGAGCTCTGGTTCGGGTACAGCACCGCCCGTCCCGCCTCCAGCCGCACCCGCAGGTACTCGCGGCGACTGCCGGGCTTGGGCCAGTCGAAGCCGGCGGCCACCGTGACGCTCAGCGGCATCACCTCTTCCACGCCCTGGATGCGCAGCAGATACGGCCGCGCCAGCAAGCCGAACGTCACCAGCGCCGACGTCGGATTGCCCGGCAGGCCGATCACCGGCACGGCGCCGAAGCGGCCCACCGTCAGCGGCTTGCCGGGTTTGATCGCCAACTTCCACAGCAGCGGTTTGCCGTCGTCGCGCAGCACCTGGCCGAGGCAGTCGGCATCCCCCGCCGACACGCCGCCGGTGGTGAGGATCAGGTCCGCGGCCACCTGCAACTGCTCAAGCTTGAGCCGTGTCTGCGCCGGACGGTCCGGCAGGATGCCGGCGTCGATCACCTCGCAGCCCAGCTCGCCCAACCAATGGCTGAGCAGCGTGCGGTTGCTGTTGTAGATGCTGCCGGGGCGCAGCGGTTGGCCGGGCTCGACCAGTTCATCACCGGTGGACAGCAACGCCACCCGCGGGCGGCGCACCACCGGCAGGTGCGTCAGGCCTTGCCCCGCCGCCACCGCCAACTCGAACGGCCCCAGGCGTTTGCCCGCGCGCAGCAGCACATCGCCGGCCCGGTTTTCCTGGCCTTGGGGGCGGATGTTCTGGCCGGCCTTCAGCGGTTGCAGAAAACGCACCCGGCCGTCCTCCAGCACTTCGGTGTTCTCTTGCATCTCCACGCAGTCGGCCCCCGGCGGCACCGGCGCGCCGGTGAAGATCCGCGCGCAGGTGCCGGGCAGCAGCGCATCCGGCGCCAGACCGGCATAGACCCGCTGGGACACGGCCAGTGGCTGGCGGTGCAGGTCGGCCAAGCTCAAGGCGTAGCCGTCCATGGCGCTGTTCGGCCAGGGCGGCAGATCCAGGGTCGCCACCAGGTCGCTGGCCAGCACCCGTCCCCTCGCCTCGTCGAGCGGCACCGGTTCGCTGTCCGGCAGACGTTGCGCGTCGGCCATCGCCAACAATTGGTCGAGGGCTTCCTCGACCGGCATCAACGGCGCGCGGCTCATCCGCGCGGCCCGCAGGCCTGCACCGGCTTGAGGTGCGGGACGAAATTGCACGGGCGGTGACGGTTGTCCAACTGCTCGGCCAGGATGCCTTCCCACGCGGTGCGGCAGGCGCCGGTCGAGCCCGGCAGGCAGCACACCAGGGTGCCGTTGGACAGCCCGGCCAGCGCACGGCTCTGCACGGTGGAGGTGCCGATGTCGAGAATCGAGATGGCGCGGAACAGCTCGCCGAAGCCGTCGATCTGCTTGTCCAGCAGGCAGGCCACCGCTTCCGGCGTGCTGTCGCGGCCGGTGAACCCGGTGCCGCCGGTGATCAGCACCACCTGGATGCCGTCGTCGGCGATCCAGTTCGCCACCTGGGCGCGGATCTTGTACAGGTCATCCTTGAGCAGGTTGCGCTCGCTGAGGGTGTGGCCGGCCTCCAACAGACGGCTGACCAGCAACTGGCCGGACGTGTCGCTGGCGTAGTCGCGGGTATCGCTGACCGTCAGCACGGCAATATTCAGGGGAACGAACAGGGCATCCGATTTGGCACTCACGGGAATTCTCCGGCAGTTATCGATTCAACTGAACCAGAGCCTAAGTGCCACTTATGAGGAGTGTCTAATCACTCTAACCAACCGCTCTATCGACCCGCTCTATCGACCGTTTCCGGCCTGTTGCGACCCTCGTCCGCCCCCCTGGGAACGGGCCCGATAGAGACCGTCGATAGGCCGTTAAAAACCTCCGATTGGACGCACGGCGCGACGGATGGGATCGTGGCGCCCTGCGCGCCCCGTGCGCCCTGCGCAACTGCGTCAATACTCATACCCACTTTCCCATCGAGCAGGTGCCGTCATGGACATCAAACAACTCAAGTTCCTGATCGCGCTGGACGAGACCCGCCACTTCGGCCAGGCCGCCGCCCGCTGCCACATCACCCAGCCGACCCTGTCGATGCGCCTGCGCAACCTGGAAGATGAACTGGACCTGGTGCTGGTCAACCGCGGCCAGCGCTTCGAAGGCTTCACCCAGGCCGGCGAACGGGTGCTGGCCTGGGCCCGTACGCTGCTGGCCGCCCACGACGGGCTGTTCGCCGAGGCCGCCGCGTGCCGGGGGCAACTGGTGGGCAGCCTGCGCCTGGGCCTGGTGCCGCTGAGCAACTTCAACCCGGTCAATTACATCCAGGGCCTGTCGGGCACGTTCCCGGAGCTGAAGTACAGCCTGACGTCGATGAGCTCGGACGAAATCATCGAGAACCTGGGCAACAACCAGCTGGACCTTGGGGTGTGCTACCTGGATCACGTCAACCCGAACTATTTCGAGTTCTTCGAGATCGGCGAGACCCGCGTCGGCCTGCTCTACGACACCCGCCACTTCCACTTCGACGGCCCGGAAATGAGCTGGGAGGACGCCGCCGAACTGCCGCTGGGCATGATCACCACCGGCATGCACTACCGCAAATCCATCGACCTGAGCTTCCGCAGCCGCGGGCTCAACCCGCAGCCGATCATGGAAAGCGATTCGACCTATCAGCTGCTGCAGGCGATCCACCAGGGCTTCTGCTGCTCGATCATGCCGCTGGACAGCGGGCTGGAAGAGCCCATCGAACACCTGGCCTTCATCAACCTGCCGGACGCCAGCGTGCTGGCCCCGCTGGGGCTGGTGATGCGCAAGACCGAGCCGCGTTCGGCCATCGCCGAGAAGTGCTTCGCCGAGGCGCGGCGGATGTTCGGGATTCAAGCGCCCGGGGTTTGAGAAGCTGATCCTGAAACCACCTGCTGTCCACCATCATCGACCAATCCAATCACCGCATCGGAACAAGCGATTGGACGCACTTCGAGGACCTCCGTAGCCTGATCCCCATTCAGCGCTGCGAGGCTTTTTCCGATGGTGTGCCCGATTGAACCGACCGCAAACGACAGCGCCACCGACGCCCCGGCGCCGGTGGCCTACCGTGAATACCTGGACGATGCCCCGGTGTCCCACGCCGCCCTGGCGGCGGAGATCGCCCTGGCCATCACCTACAACGGCCTGAGCCAGGCGGTGATGATGGTCTCGCCGGGCGACGTCGAGGATTTCATCCGCGGCTTCAGCCTGAGCAACGGGATCATCGACAGCCCCGACGAAATCTACGACATCCGCCTGACCCGGTTCGACCAGGCCTGCCAGGCCGACGTGCAGATCTCCAGCCGCGCGTTCTGGGCGCTCAAAGATCACCGCCGGCAGATGGCCGGCACCAGCGGCTGCGGCCTGTGCGGCGTCGAGGCGCTGGAGCAGGCGTTGCCGCAACTGGAGATCCTGCCGCCGGCCCCGTTGCCGCCGGCCGCGCACCTGGCCGGCATCCGCCAGCGCATCGAACAGGCCCAGCCGATGGCCCGCAGCAGCGGCGCCCTGCACGCGGCGCTGTACTTCGGCGCCGAGGGCGAACCCTTGCTGTGCCGCGAAGACATCGGCCGCCACAACGCCCTCGACAAGCTGATCGGCGCGATGCGCTTCGCCGGCCTCGACCCTCGCCAGGGCTTCGTCGCGGTCACCAGCCGCTGCAGCCTGGAGCTGATCCACAAGGCCGTGCGTGCCCGCCTCGGCACGCTGGTCAGCCTCTCGGCACCCACCGCGCTGACTGTGCGCTGGGCGCGCCGGCACCGGCTCAACCTGATCCACATCCCCCACCGCAGCGCCCCGAGAATCTACAGCCCGATCCAGGAGCAACCCGAATGAGCGACACCCTCACCCACCTCGACGACCAGGGCCGGGCCAACATGGTCGATGTCACCGACAAGGCGCCGACCCGGCGTGAAGCCAGCGCCCAGGCCTGGGTGCACATGCGCCCTGAGACCCTGCGGATGATCCAGGCCAACGGCCACCCCAAGGGCGACGTGTTCGCCGTGGCGCGGATCGCCGGGATCCAGGCAGCCAAGCGCACCCACGAGCTGATCCCGCTGTGCCATGCGCTGCTGCTCAGTTCCATTCACGTCGAACTCAAGGCCTGCGAGCCGGACCGGGTGCAGATCGTCGCCACCTGCCGCCTCACCGGCCAGACCGGCGTCGAGCTCGAAGCGCTGACCGCCGCCAGCGTCGCCGCGCTGACGATCTACGACATGTGCAAGGCAGTGGACCGGGCGATGGTCATCGGCGACATCCGCCTTCTGAGCAAACAGGGCGGCCGCTCCGGCCACTTTCAATGGGAGACCCCGCAATGATCCTGATCAACTACTTCGCCAGCTACCGCGACCGCCTCAACCTGGGCGGCGAAAAGATCCCCGCCAGCGACGCATTGGCCTGCGTCGAGGACGTGCGGCAGATGCTCATGGCCCGCGGCGAGCTGTGGCGCGAGGTGCTCGGCGCCGGCAACCTGATGTGCGCGGTGAACCAGGAGCTATGCCAGACCGACCAGGCGATCGAGGACTTCGACGAGATCGCGTTCTTTCCGCCGGTCACGGGAGGCTGAGGCATGGGGGTTCGAGTCCAGCGCAAAAGCTTCGATGCCGGCCAGTTGATCGCCGACCTGCACGCCCGGAATCCGCGGGTGGGCGCAGTGGTGAACTTCATCGGCTACGTGCGTGACCTGAACGTCGGCCAGCCGGTGAGCGAGCTGTTTCTGGAGCACTATCCGGGCATGACCGAGAAGTCCCTGGCGCAGATCGCCGAACAGGCCCGCGAGCGCTGGCCGCTGCTGGCGGTGGAGATCGTGCACCGGGTGGGCGCGCTGACGGTGACCGAGCCGATCGTGTTCGTCGGCGTCAGCAGCAAGCACCGGCATGCAGCGTTCGAGGCCTGCGCGTTCATCATGGACGTGCTCAAGACCCGCGCGCCATTCTGGAAACGGGAGACCACGCCGGCCGGCGCGCATTGGGTCGAGGCCCGGGAGAGCGATCAGTCCGCCGCGTTCCGCTGGAGCCTGGCCCACGCTTGAGTTCGGCATCAGGACTGGATCGGCGGAATGTGCCTCGTGGCGAGGGAGCAAACGCCCTCACCACACATGCAGGCCCTTCCCATTCCCACTGAAAAAGCGCAGCGCCCGCTCACGCACTCCCTCGCTTCACAAAAGCCTGATTAGATAGGCGCTCCAAACACCTCGTCCAGGAGCCGCCGGTGAGCGACACGCCCCCCAAGGATCTGCCCAAACCCGACCCCGTCAGCCTGCGCCAGGCCTGGCGCTTCTGGCTCAAGCTGGGCTGCATCGGTTTCGGCGGCCCGGCCGGGCAGATCGCGATCATGCATCAGGAACTGGTGGAGCGCCGGCGCTGGATCTCCGAGAAGCGTTTTCTGCACGCGCTCAACTACTGCATGCTGCTGCCCGGCCCCGAGGCCCAGCAACTGGCGACGTACATCGGCTGGCTGCTGCACCGCACCTGGGGCGGCGTGGTGGCCGGGGCGCTGTTCGTGCTGCCGTCGCTGTTCCTCCTGATCGGTCTGTCGTGGGTGTACATCGCCTTCGGTGACGTGCCGGCGGTGGCCGGGGTGTTTTACGGGATCAAGCCGGCGGTCACTGCCATCGTCCTGCACGCGGCCCACCGCATCGGCTCTCGGGCCCTGAAGAACGCCTGGCTGTGGGCGATCGCCGCAGCCGCCTTCGTGGCGATCTTCGCCTTCAACGTGCCCTTTCCGCTGATCGTGCTGGGCGCCGCGCTGATCGGCTACGTCGGCGGCCGCTGGGCGCCGCAACGGTTCACGGCCGGCGGCCATCGCAGCGGTGAGAAATCCTACGGTCCGGCCCTGATCGATGACGACACCCCGCCGCCCGAGCATGCCCGATTCAATCCGGGGAAACTGCTGCGCCTGGCGTTGGCCGGCGCCGCGCTGTGGTGCCTGCCGATGGCGCTGCTGACCGCGCTGTTCGGCTGGCACGGTACGTTCACGCAGATGGGCTGGTTCTTCACCAAGGCGGCGCTGCTCACATTCGGCGGCGCCTATGCGGTGTTGCCTTACGTGTATCAGGGAGCGGTCGGCCACTACGGCTGGCTGACGCCCGCGCAGATGATCGACGGCCTGGCGTTGGGCGAGACCACGCCGGGGCCGCTGATCATGGTGGTGGCGTTCGTCGGCTTCGTCGGTGGCTACGTGCAGCCGGCCTTCGGCCCGGAACACGCGTTCGCCGCCGGGGCGCTCGCCGCCGCGCTGGTGACCTGGTTCACCTTCCTGCCTTCGTTCCTGTTCATCCTGGCGGGCGGGCCGCTGGTGGAGTCGACCCACAACGAACTGAAGTTCACCGCGCCGCTCACTGCGATCACGGCGGCGGTGGTCGGGGTGATCCTCAACCTGGCGTGCTTCTTCGCCTGGCATGTGTTCTGGCCCCAGGGGCTCGCCGGCCGGCCCGATGTCTTTTCGGTGCTGCTGGCTCTGGCGGCGGCCATCGCGCTGTTCTTTTTCAAGCGCGGCGTGATCGAGGTGTTGATCGTTTGCGCCCTAACGGGGCTGGGGGGCTACCTGCTGCGTTGACCCGCCGTCAGCGACGGATGCGGCGGAATCAGGCGTTTACTTGTGCGCGGATTCCCCCTTACTATCCAGCCACACCGGCCTGGCGGGGCACTCCCGCCGCCGACGTTTTCCGCCAACGGAAACACGCGTCATGAGCACGTCACCCCAACAACGACAAACGTTGAACGTCTCTTCTGCGTGCGCCCTCCCTCACCGGGGGTGCGCATGAACCGCATCGTCAATCTCCCCATGGCCCTGAGCCGCTCCAAGCTGCGTCACTCCGCACGCCCGCCGGATATCGCCCTGCCCGTCTGATCGCGTCCGTCCGGACCGCGACAGCCCTCCCCTTGCCATCCGATATCCCTGCCGGAACGCCCGGGCCTTGGCCCGTTGCCGCGTCCGGCCCGAACCTGCGCGCCTGTGCGGCGCCACCGTGAGTGATTGACATGAAATTCGCAGCCATTGAAGACGCCCGTACCTTTCTGGAGCAGAACCCCGACATCGACATGTTCGAGCTGTTCATCCTCGACGCCAACGGCGTGCCGCGCGGCAAGCTGCTGCACCGCGAAGAACTGCTCGCCGTGTACGAAAGCGGCCGCCCCCTGCCCAGCACCATCCTCGGCCTGACCGTGCACGGCGAGGACGTGGAAAACTCAGGCCTGGTGTGGGACGTCGGCGACATCGACTGCCGCGCCTACCCGCTGCCGGGCAGCCTGGTGCGCCTGCCGTGGCGGCAGATCCCGACCGCCGCCGTGCAGGTCAGCATGCACCCGCAGCAAGGCATGCCGGCCAGCATCGCCGACCCGCGCCACCTGCTGATCAAGGTCATCGAACGCCTGAAGGCCGAGGGTTTCCACCCGGTGATGGCGTGCGAGCTGGAGTTCTACCTGCTCGACGCCCGGCGCGACGGCAACGGCCGGCCGCAACCGGCGCTGGACGCCGACGGCGGCCGACCGCGGCACACACAGGTGTACGGCCTGCGTGAATTGGAGCAGATCGAGCCGTTCCTCGCCGACCTGTACAGCGCCTGCAAGCTGCACGGCATTCCGGCCCGCACGGCAATCTCGGAATACGCGCCGGGCCAGGTGGAAATCACCCTTGAACACGGCGATGCGCTGGAGGCGATGGACCAGGCCGTGCGCTACAAGCGGCTGGTCAAGGCCGTGGCGCACAAGCACGGCATGCAGGCGACGTTCATGGCCAAGCCGTTCGACCACCTGGCGGGCACCGGCATGCACATGCACGTCAGCCTGGCGGACGCTGAGGGGCGCAACCTGTTCGCCTCGGAGGATCCTGCCGGCACGCCGCTGCTGCGCACGGCCATCGGCGGCATGCTCGCCTCGCTGCTCGATTCGCTGCTGCTGTTTTGCCCCAACGCCAACTCCTACCGGCGCTTCCAGGCCAACAGCTATGCGCCGCTGGCGCCGACCTGGGGCGTGGACAACCGCACCGTCAGCCTGCGCGTGCCGGGCGGGCCGGCCCCTACCCGGCATGTCGAACACCGCATCTGCGGCGCCGACGCCAACCCCTATCTGGCGGCCGCGGCGATCCTCGCCGGCATCCACCGCGGCATCAAGGACAACCTCGACCCGGGCGAACCGGTGCAAGGCAACGGCTATGCCCAGGCCAAGGAGCTGCTGCCGACCGACTGGCTGACCTCGCTCACCGCCCTGCAGAACTCGGCCTGGGCCCGGGATGCGCTGGGGCAGGATTTCCTCGGGGTGTACCTGGCGGTGAAACGCGCGGAGTACCGGCAGTTCATGGCGGAGGTGGGTGAGCAGGATTGGCGCTGGTACCTGACCGAGGCCTGAACCCCGCTGCTGAATCCCCCTGTGGGAGCCTCCGCTCCCACAGGGGCTGCAACCGACTTGAATTCCGTGTGGACACTGTCATGACCGAACGCTGCAATTCCTACTACACCGCCACCCTCGACCGCGACACCGACTACCCCACTTTGCAGGGGCGGCACAGCGTCGACGTGGTCATCATCGGCGGCGGCTTCACCGGCGTCGCCACCGCCGTGGAACTGGCCGAAAAGGGCCTGAAAGTCGCCATCGTCGAAAGCCACAAGATCGGCTGGGGCGCCACCGGGCGCAACGGCGGCCAGGTCACCGGCAGCCTCTCCGGCGACGGCGCGATGCGCAAACAGATGCGCCGCACCCTGGGCGACGACGTGGACGATTTCATCTGGCACCTGCGCTGGCGCGGGCACGAGATCATCAAGAACCGGGTGGCGAAATACGCCATCGCCTGCGACCTCAAGCACGGCCATCTGCACGCCGCCTACAAGCCGGCCCACCTGGACGGCCTGCGCAGCGACTACGAAGAGGCCGTGCGCCGGGGCATGGGCGATGACGTCAGCCTGCTCGACCGCAGCCAGGTGCGCGACCTGCTGCAAAGCGACCTCTACCACGGCGCCATCAAGAACACCCGCAACCTGCACCTGCACCCGCTCAACCTGTGCATCGGCGAGGCGCGTGCCGCCGAAAGCCTGGGCGCGCTGATCTTCGAGCACAGCGAAGTGCTGGAGATCCTCCACGGCGACAGGCCCGGCGTCAGAACCGCCCACGGCCAGATCGACGCCAGCCAGGTGCTGCTGGCCGGCGACGTCTACCACAAGCTCGAACCGGGGCAGCTCAAGGGCAAGATCTTCCCGGCCATGGGCGGCATCGTCACCACCGAGCCCCTGGGCGACCTGGCCCGGCAGATCAACCCCGAGGACCTGGCGGTGTACGACTGCCGCTTCGTCCTCGACTACTACCGCCTCACCGCCGACGGCCGCCTGCTCTTCGGCGGCGGCGCCAACTACAGCGGCAAGGACTCGCGGGACATCGCCGGCGAACTGCGCCCGTGCATCGAACAGACCTTCCCCGCGCTCAAGGGCGTGAGGATCGACTACCAGTGGAGCTGCGCGATGGGCATCGTCATCAACCGCATCCCGCAGTTGGGCAAGCTGTCGGACAACGTCTGGTATTGCCAAGGCTATTCCGGCCACGGCATCGCGACCACGCACATCATGGGCGAGATCATGGGCCGGGCGATCACCGGGCAGATGACGCAGTTCGACACGTTCGCCGCCTGCTCGCACATTCGCGTGCCGATGGGGGATCTGCTGGGCAATCCGATGCTGGCGGCGGGGATGTGGTACTACCAGATGCTGGAAAAACTGCGCTGACCCCATAGGCCCAATCCCCAGCAGGCTGGCTCCCACAGTGAATGTGCGGCGAACACAAAACCTGTGGGAGCCAGCCTGCTGGCGATGGGGCACCCACCCCCCAACCGCAACACCTCAGTCAGGCAACTGCTCCACCGCAATCCCCAACCGCCGGTAATCCTCCACGCTGCCCGACGCCACATGCCGCTCGGTGATCAACGTGTGCAGCCGCTCGCAGGGCGCCACCACGAACGGCTCCACCGCACCGAGCTTGTCCGCCGTGGTCACGGCGATCACCTGCGCCGCGCTGTCGAGCAACGCCTGCTTCACCGGCACTTCATCAAAGTGCAGCGAGGTGATCCCCACCTGCGGATGAATCGCGCACACCCCGGTGAACGCCAGGTCCGCCTTGATCGAACCGATCAGGCGCAACGCCTCCTGGCCGCCGGCGGACAAGGTCTTCGGGTTGAGTTGCCCGCCCGCCAGAATCACCTTCACCCCTTGGTATTCGGACAGCGCGACCGCCGTCATCGGTGCAGCGGTCACCGCGGTGATGCGGATGTCCGCCGGCAGCGAACGCGCCACCTGCAGGGTGGTCGAGCCGGAATCGAACATGACGATTTGCCCGTCGCGCACCTTCTGCGCGGCGTATTTGGCCAGTCGGACCTTCACCTCGTCGATCTCGTCCAGGCGGGTGAGGAAATCCTTGCCGGTGTCTTTCGGCCGGGGCAGCGCCCCGCCGTGCACCCGCTGCACCAACCCGGCGCTGTCGAGCTCGGCCAGGTCGCGGCGGATGGTGTCTTCGGATACCGCGAAGTGCTGGCTCAGCTCGGAGGCCATGACCTTGCCGTCACGTTCGAGGATCAAGAGGATTTTCTGGCGGCGCAGGGACGGGAGTTCGGCGGCGGAATGGTCGTGCATGGTTTTGCCTGATTTTGCGTTTTCTTGCAAGATTAGCCGCCACAAGGCAGAAGCACAATGACCTACGCATCACCGGCTACCGCGTTAGCGCAAGGAATGCTAACGACCTGTCAAACCTGACAGGTCAAAGAACGCCGCTACCGACTTAACATGCCCTGACATAAGCACCTGGCAGCCATTGCCTGCCGATTACATGAGGAGAAACTCATGCCTGGGCTCAACAAGACATTAGCCGCCGTGTTTCTTGTCGGGGTCGTGTCGGCAAACGCAACTCTGACACGAGCCGATGTATGTGAAGATGCCTGGAAAACCTCATCAGCCAGCAAGACCTGTGACCTGAAGAGGATGATCATGCAACTTCCGGAAAGCTCGTTCGACGAAGACCGCTTCTGCCTGGTCGAGGCTTCTTGCCTGACCGGAGACACCCGTCAGGAAAATCCCGGAGCTTTTGCGACGCGTCAGATCTACGTCCGCAGTGACTACACCGCCAGACCCTACTTGCAGCAAGTTCCGAACCTGGTGAATTGCAAAGGCGTGCTGAAACTCAATCGGTGCTGAATGTGCAGGTGCCGACCGGGCGGCGTTATCAATGACTTCGATCATTGGAATCACGCATCCGAATTTTTTCTTTTGCGCAGGCCTAGGCACAATGGCGCCGTCAAAAAACGCTTAGGATTAGCCCGCCATGAACCTCAATTTCGCTTTCGCCTGCATGATCGTCGTGTCGTTCGCCATCGCCCTCGGCCACGCGTGATTCAGACGGACGCCGCCAGGTGCTCGCGCAACCACTTGTGCGCCGGGTCGCGGTGCGAGCGCTCGGCCCAGAGCATCGCCATCTCATAGCCCGGCACCGCCAGCGGCGGCTCTACCGCTTGCAGGGTTGAGCTGTCGCGGACCAGCCGCGACGGCAGCATCGCCACCAGATCGGTGCTCGCCAGCACCGATTTGAGCAACAGGAAGTGCGGCACCGACAGCACCACCCTTCTCGACAGCCCCGCCTCTGCCAACGCCTTGTCCGTCACCCCGAAAAAGCCCCCGCCTTCCGGCGACACCAGCACGTGCTCCAGCGCGCAGAAGCGCTCGCGGGTCAGTTCGCCCTGCAGGCCAGGATGGCCGATGCGGCCGGCCAGCACGTAACGCTCGGTGAACAGCGCCCGGCGGTGCAGCTCCAGCGGGGCGTCTTCACTGGTGTGCAGCGCCAGATCGATGACGCCCTGCTCCGCCTGCTTGACCAGATGCTGCGGCGACAGGTCCAGCACCGCCAGCCGCGTGCCCGGCGCCTGGGCGCGCAGGCCGCCCAGCGCCGGGAGCAGCACGGTCGATTCGCCGTAGTCCGACGCCGCGACCTTCCAGGTGTTGTGCGCCTTCGCCGGTTCGAACGGGCTGGCCGGCGCCACCGCCCTCTCCAACGCCTCCAGCGCCTCGCGCAACGGTTCGCGCAACTCGTCGGCCCGTGCCGTCGGGCGCATGCCCCTGGGGCCCGGCAGCAGCAACGGGTCGCCGAAGATCTCGCGCAGCTTGGCCAGGTGCACGCTCACCGAGGGCTGCGACAGGTTCAGCCGCTCGGCGGCGCGGGTGACGTTGTGCTCCGACAACAGCACGTCGAGGGTCAGCAGCAGGTTGATATCCAGCCGTCGCAAATTATTCACTGCTATACCTGATATGTCAGAGATTCATTTCCACTATACCGGCTGGATGCCGATCCTGCTTTCACCCAATCAAGGAGCGTTTCCCCATGAATGTGCTGATGGTCTATGCCCACCCCGAACCGCAATCGCTCAACGGCGCCCTCAAGGACTTCACCGTCCGCCACCTGGAAGCCGCCGGCCACACCGTGCAGGTGTCCGACCTCTACGCGATGAACTGGAAGGCCGCGATCGACGGCGACGACAGCCCCGAACGCGACCGCAGTGCGCCCTTCGAACCGTCGCGCGACTCCAAGCGTGCCTACCGGGACGGCACACAAGCGGCCGACATCGCCCGCGAGCAGGAAAAACTGCTGTGGGCCGACACCCTGATCCTGCAGTTCCCGCTGTGGTGGTTCTCGATGCCGGCGATTCTCAAGGGCTGGGTCGAACGGGTCTACGCCTGCGGCTTTGCCTACGGCGTGGGCGAACACTCCGAGAGCCGCTGGGGCGAGCGCTACGGCGAAGGCAACCTGAAAGGCAAGCGGGCGATGCTGGTGGTGACTGCGGGCGGCTGGGACTCGCACTACGGCCCGCGCGGCATCAACGGGCCTATCGACGACCTGCTGTTCCCGATCCAGCACGGGGTGCTGTACTACCCCGGCTTCGATGTGCTGCCGCCGTTCGTGGTGTACCGCACCGGGCGGATGGACGAGGCACGGTTTGCCCGCACCTGCGACGAACTGGGCTCACGGCTGGATGAGCTGTGGAGCACCCGGCCGATTGCGTTCCGGCAGCAGAACGGCGGGGATTACGAGATTCCTTCGTTGACGCTCAAAGAGGATGTGGCGCCGGAGCGTACGGGGTTTGCTGCTCACCTGCGCTGACCTGCACGGGTCATGCTCACGTATCCCAGTGCTACGTCTGCATGACCCGCAATGAATGGGCAATCAACCGTTCTTGAGTCGCATGCAATCCATGAAGTCTTCGGTCGCCCATCCGACGCTGCCGTTGCCATCGAAGCGCTCATTGATCAAGTGCAGTGTCATTGAGGACGCTGCCTGCGCAGACATCGGGAAAAACGCACCGCCTGGCTCACTGTGCATGAAAAAGTCGCCCAGTTTGGCAGAGCAATGTTCACAGTGATTCATGTAGTAAATCGCTCCCGCCATCTTGCTGTGATCGGGCTGGTAGCGAGTGGAGTAGGTACGAAGTTGTTTGATGACCGATGGCGACAATGTCCTGATGTTTGACAACCCGACCCGGACCCCGTGACTTACCCAGTAGCCCAATCCGCTTTCCAGGGAAAAGCCGGTGTCCTCGTCCTCTTCGGCATATTCGAATTGCTCGTGCTCCTCCGGGAGCTTGAATGAGAAAACGCGGGTGGGGCAGTAGCACTTCCAGCACTCCGTTGACGACTGCAAGATGAAATAGTACGGGGAGCGCAGGTAAAACTCCGGCTCATGCTCCAGACCGGGCTCCTCCGGTCGAGGCAACCAACGTGCAAAAGCCTCAGTGCTCACACCCTCCGGCACAAACCAGGTCTTTGCTTGGGCATCCCACCGCGCGCCCAGCAACTTGGCTTGAT
Organism: Pseudomonas sp. B7(2017); assembly: GCF_002112745.1. Classification (NCBI taxonomy): domain Bacteria; kingdom Pseudomonadati; phylum Pseudomonadota; class Gammaproteobacteria; order Pseudomonadales; family Pseudomonadaceae; genus Pseudomonas; species Pseudomonas sp. B7(2017). The sequence continues at coordinate 189,397 of NZ_NEIP01000003.1, forward strand.
CCTTTTCCGCATACGGTACCTTCAAATCTATCCGTGCCATCTACCGCTCTCTTCTTCCATGTTTGAATCAAACTGCCGTCAGGATCGCAACCGGCCGATCGCCCGCCGGTACTTCTCGATCCGCTCAAGATCCTCCCACCCCGGCGAGGCGATCCGCGACAGGTCGCTGTTCTCTTCTAGATCCGCCAGCTTCACCGCCCGCCCGATGGGGTTCAGGGCCACCCGCTCGATGAAGTCCTCGTAGGCTTCGCCCGGCACTTTGGTCACCGATTCGATGGCCGTCAGCACCGTTTCGCTGAACCCCTCCTTGCGCAGATCGTCGAGGCTGACATCGCAGTCCTCGACCACATCGTGGAGCACGGCGACGATGCGTTCCTCCAGGCTGCTCATGCGCAACATGACTTTCATAGGATGCAGAATGTACGGCGCCCCGCCCTTGTCCACTTGCCCCGCATGGGCCGTGGCGGCGATGGCGATGGCGCGTTCCAGCGTTTGAGTCATGGGATGTCCTCGGTTCAGACGCCGTACCGGCCGCCGACGTGAATGTTGCGTTTAAGCCAACTGCCGACGGCCTTCAACCGCCCCACCGGTTTTGCCGGCTCGGCGTAGCGCTGGAGGATCAACGAAACCAGGGCGGCCTGATCCGCCATCGGCTGCGCATCGATCAACTCGGCCACCCACGGGCAACCGGCTCTCTTGAGATGTACGCGCCACTCGCCGGGCCAGTCGTCCAGTTCGTCCAGCGCCAACCACCGCACCCCGCCCTGCTCCGCATGCCCGCCGCCGATGGATTGCTCGAAACAGAACGGCGTGCCCGGGCGGGACAGGTCGAGGCTGAAAATATAGACGTCCTGGGTGAGGTGCTGCGTGGTGGGGGCGTTGTTGCGGCTGCCGATGGTGATCATGGCGGTTGTCCGATCCTTGGGGATGCTGTCAGTCTGCAATTGTTCCCTGTCTGTCCGGTCGGCGCAACGGCACAACCCCGATGGAACCTCCCCGGCGAGCCCGCTCTCGAAACCATAGGCGCCCCTCCATGACCCGACATGGCGCCAAGGGAGAGCTCCGATGAACATCCGACCCCTGTTCCTGATTGCCGCATCCTGCGTGATCCCCACCTGCGTCTCGGCCCAGGGCTGCGATGTCCTGACCCGTTCCTCCAGCGCTTCGGTACCTGCCGTGGAAACCCACAGCTGCTACGAATACGAAGGCATGCCCGCCGGTGCCATCGACTGGTCCTGCAGCAACGAAAGCAAGGACATGCTCAACAGCACCAAGAAAAAGGTCGAGCACTGCGCCGATGGCTACCGGGCCTCGTGCATCGCGACCATGACCCAGGAATCCCTGGCCAATCCGCATTCCACCAGCAAGGACAAGAGCGCCAAATCGCTGAACATTCCCGACCGGGCGCAGGTGAGCACCTATTACTACAGCGCGGAGGATCTGGCCCAGGCGAAAACCGATTGCGAAAATGGCGGCGGGCACTGGAAATTGAAGTGAGCGAGCTTGCGGCTTGCCAGGACAGCCCCGTAACGTCACCACCAATCGCCAGAGTTTCGGCTCAGGGCGTGAGTGATGTGTTTGGAGTTATAGAGCAACCAAGGTTCGATGTTCTTGGCCAGAACATTTGAAGATGCCGGTCTTACACAAATAAATCCGTCACTTTTCTACTTGGCTGCCCGCGAGCAAAACATCTTCTGGGCAAGTTCGATGTGGCCCGAGCAATACATTTTCTTCGCGATGTCGTTCGTGAGCTTGTAGCGCCTCAAGTGGCCGACATCACCCTCAATCAATAGATCGAGCTCTGCCTTGACCTCTGAAAAGTGGATCGCCGCGTATTTTTTTCCCAACGAACTCAGCCGGATGGAGTCCTGCTTGATGGTCCAGGTCGGCACAACAAAGAATTCCCAGTTGTTCAGATCGCGAATGTCCTGGGTCTCCTGCTTATCGTCCTTGAAATGCGCAAGGATAAAAAAGTCAGACCAGCGGCGATAAATCTCGATGGCCTTTCCATAAGGCTTTGAAATGTAGTTGTTCCACACATACCCTTGCCGGGGCTCAAGATCGAACTTTACGTTCTTGCTGCCGCTGGAAGTGGACTTGACCTCGATCCCCCAGCCAAAGCGGGTGCTGTGGCAATGGTTCTTAAAGTCTGGGGAAAAATCCGGAACACCCCTGCCGTAGGTCAGATCCACCACGTCCCAGTCCTTGCGGGTCTTGTAGTGTTCTGCAAGGGTGCGATCCGAACAAAGCGCCAGGTAGACCAGGTACTCCGCGAAATTGCCGCGGGAGGTCGGCGACTTCAGGTCGGCATAACACCACTGCCATGCATCCAGCAATGTCGCGCTGGCGATGCGCGTGTTGGTAAAGGGGGAATGTAACTCAAGCATCAGGCTTGTCACTCTCCCTTAAACATCAGAAGTTAGCCGGCGTATTCGCACTAATAATCTCCGCCTCATCCGCCCCGATATTTCGGAACTTATGCGGCAGCGTGGTCGGGAAGTAATACCCGTCCCCCGCGCTCAGCACGCTCACCTGCCCGTCCACCGTCAGTTCCACGGTGCCACGGGTCACCAGGCCACATTCTTCGCCTTCGGCGTGCACGATCGGCTCTTCGCCGGAGCTCGCGCCGGGCGCGTACTGTTCGCGCAGCAGGCGCATCTGGCGGCTGGGGACGGAGGCGCCGATCAGCAGCAGGCGCAGGCCATGGCGGCCGAGGTCAGGTTGTTCGTTGGCGCGGAAGACGTATTGGTGTTCGCGCGGGGGCTGGTCGAAGGTGAAGAAGTCGGCCAGGGACATCGGTATGCCTTCGAGCAGCTTTTTCAGCGAGCTGACGGAAGGGCTGACGCGATTCTGTTCGATCAGGGAGATGGTGGCATTGGTCACGCCGCTACGCCGGGCCAGCTCGCGCTGGGAGAGTTTGTAGCTTTCGCGTACTAGTTTGAGTCGAGAACCCGTATCCATGACAGCCTTATGTTGAGGTACTTAAGGGCAATGGGGGTGGGTGGCGGGTGACGCGCCGGGGGCGCGGATCACGTTGCTCCCGTGTCCCGGAACCGTGAAAGGCGGCTATTAAATCACGTTTGGTGGTGTTGCTCAGCAGGTTCGATGGACGGTGGGTGAAATGAGCCTGCCGGGGGTGAACCCGAAGTAAATGCAGGGCCTGTGGGAGCTGGCTTGCCAGCGATTCGATGGCACTTTCAACATCATTTTTGCTGATAGACCGCTATTGCTAGTCGAATCGTCGCGCCGCAGCGCCCACAGGTTTTTGGGGTTTCAGTGGGATAGGCGGTGCCTGGGCTGACCTCATCGCTTGCAGGCAAGCGCCTACAGGGGTGTGGGGTTGCGGGCAAAAACCGGCGGCGCCTGTGCGGGGCCGCCGCCGGGGAGGTAAATCAGATGCCGAAACGGTCGCGCAGCGAGTAGTACGCGGCGCCCATGGCGGTGAGCGGGGCCTGGAAGGTGCGGCCGCCGAACATCGGCATGTGCGGCAGGGAAGCGAAGGCGTCGAAGCGTTCGGCGTCGCCGCGGATCATTTCCGAGATCAGCTTGCCGGCCAGGTGCGAGCAAGTGACGCCGTGGCCGCTGTAGCCCTGCATGTAATAGGCGTTCTTCTCGATGCGGCCGAACTGCGGCATGCGCGACATGGTCAGCAGGAAGTTGCCGGTCCAGCGGTAGTCGATCTTCACGTCCTTGAGCTGCGGGAAGGTCTTGAGGATCTTCGGGCGGATCAGGGTTTCGATGTCGTCCGGCTCGCGGGCGCCGTAGACCACGCCGCCGCCGTACAGCAGCCGGTTGTCCGCGGTGAGGCGGTAGTAGTCGAGCAGGTAGTTGCAGTCCTCGACGCAGTAGTTGTTGGTGATCAGGCTGCGGGCCTGCTTCTCGGTCAACGGTTCGGTGACGCAGATCTGCGAGCCGCACGGCATGCTCTTGGCCGTCACGCGGTTGTCCAGGCCCTGCGGCAGGTAGGCGTTGCCGGCGATCAGCAGGTACTTGGCGCGCACCTGGCCTTTGGCGGTGCGCACGACATTGGGCTCACCGTACTTGATTTCCACAGCGGCGGACTGCTCGTAGATCTTGCCGCCCAGGCGCACGATGGCCGCGGCTTCGCCGAGGGCCAGGTTCAGCGGGTGGATGTGGCCGCCCTGCATGTCCAGCAGGCCGCCGACGTAGGCGTCGGAGCCGACTTCACGACGGATGTCCGCCGCGTCCAGCAGCTTGAGGTTGCGGTTGCCGTAGCGTTCCCAGCTGCGCTTCTGCTCGGCGAGGCCCTTGAGCTGCTTCTTGTTCATCGCCGCGAAGATGCCGCCGGGGCGGTAGTCGCATTGGATGTCGTATTGCTTGATGCGCGAACGGATGATGTCGGCGCCTTCGAAGATCATGCTGCCGAGGATCTCGGCGGTCTTGTCGCCGTAGCGCGCCTCGATCACATCGACGTCGCGGCTGTAGGAGTTGACCAGTTGCCCGCCGTTGCGGCCGCTGGCGCCGTAGCCGACCTTCGCCGCTTCCAGCACCGTCACCTTGTAGCCGGCCTCGGTCAGGAACAGCGCCGAGGACAGGCCGGTGTAGCCGGCGCCGATGATGCAGACATCGCAGTCCACCGCTTCTTCCAGGGTCGGAAAGTCGATGGTTTCGTGGCGGGTGGCCGCGTAGTAGCTGTTGACGTGTTGCTGTTTCATTTTCTTGTTCTCCGAGGGCCGCCGGCACGTGCCGGCGGCCGCCGCTGCAAAATAGGTCAGAGCTTGATCCAGGTCGCTTTCAGCTCGGTGTACTTGTCGAAGGCGTGCAGCGACTTGTCGCGGCCGTTGCCCGACTGCTTGAAGCCGCCGAACGGCGCGGTCATGTCGCCGCCGTCGTACTGGTTGACCCACACGCTGCCGGCGCGCAGGCCACGGGCGAAGGTGTGGGCCTTGCTCAGGTTGCTCGTCCAGACCCCGGCGGCGAGGCCGAAGATGCTGTCGTTGGCGATCTGCAGCGCCTCTTCGACGGTGTCGAAGGTGATCAGCGACAGCACCGGGCCGAAGATCTCTTCGCGGGCGATGGTCATGGCGTTGGTCACGCCGTCGAAGATCGCCGGCTGCACATACAGGCCGCCGGTCTCTTCGAGGGTGCGCTGGCCGCCGGCGATCAGTTCGGCGCCCTGCTCCCGGCCGATGCCGATGTAGCGCAGGACGTTGTCCAGCTGCCGCTGATCGACCACCGCGCCGACGGTGGTGGCCGGGTCGAGGGCGTGGCCGGGTTTCCACGCCTGCAGCGCTTCCACCAGCAGCGGGATGAATTGCTCGCGGATCGAACGCTCCACCAGCAGACGCGAGCCGGCGGTGCAGACTTCGCCCTGGTTGAAGGCGATAGCGCTCGCCGCCGCTTGTGCGGCCGCACGCAGGTCCGGCGCATCGGCGAACACCACGTTGGGGCTCTTGCCGCCGGCTTCGAGCCACACGCGTTTCATGTTGCTTTGGCCGGCGTAGATCATCAGTTGCTTGGCGATGGCCGTGGAGCCGGTGAAGGCCAGCACGTCGACGTCCATGTGCAGCGCCAGCGCCTTGCCGACGGTGTGGCCGAAGCCCGGCAGAACGTTGAACACGCCTTTGGGAATGCCCGCGTCCAGCGCCAGTTGCGCGATGCGGATCGCGGTCAGCGGGGACTTCTCCGACGGCTTGAGGATGAACGAGTTGCCGGCGGCCAGGGCCGGGGCGAACTTCCAGCTGGCCATGATCAGCGGGAAGTTCCACGGCACGATGGCCGCGACCACGCCGGACGGCTCGCGGGTCACCAGGCCCAGTTGGTCGTGGGGCGTGGCGGCGACTTCGTCGTAGATCTTGTCGATGGCCTCGGCGCTCCAGCGGATCGCGTTGGCGGTCGCCGGCACGTCGATGCTCATCGAGTCGCTGATCGGCTTGCCCATGTCGAGGGTTTCCAGCAGCGCCAGTTCTTCCTGGTGCTCAAGGATCAGATCGGCGAAACGGATCAGGATGCGCTTGCGTTCGGCCGGGGCCTTGTTGGCCCAGACGCCGGAATTGAAGGTCTGACGGGCGACTTCGACGGCAAGGTTAGCGTCGGCTTCGTCGGTGCTGGCCACGGACGCCAGGAAGCGGCCGTCGACCGGGCTCAGGCATTCGAACGTGGCGCCGCCGATGGCCGGGCGGTACTCGCCGTTGATGAAGGCGCGGCCTTCGAGGGTCAGGGACTGGAAACGCTGTTCCCAGTCGTTGCGGGTCATGGTCATGGCTGTGGCTCCCACAGGGAATGGAGTGTTCTTTCGGACTTGTGGTTTGCGCCGGACACTGTGGATCCGGCGGTGGTCTTCAGACCGTATGCAGGTACCAGTTGTACTCAAGGTCGGAGATCGAGTTCTCGAACTCGGCCAGTTCGCTTTCCTTGCACGCGACGAACACGTCGATGTACATCGGGTCGATGTACCGGGCCATGACTTCGCTGTCGTCCAGCACCCGCAGCGCGTCGCGCAGGTTGTTCGGCAGGCTCTGTTCGTTCTGCTCGTAGCTGTTGCCTTCGGTCGGCGCCGGCGGCTCGATCTTGTTGGTCAGGCCGTGGTGCACGCCCGCCAGCACCGACGCCATCAGCAGGTACGGGTTGGCGTCGGCGCCGGCCACGCGGTGTTCGATGCGCACGGCGTCCGGCGAGCCGGTCGGCACACGCACGGCCACGGTGCGGTTGTCGATGCCCCAGCTCGGCGAGTTCGGCACGTAGAACTGCGCGCCGAAACGACGGTACGAGTTGACGTTCGGGCAGAGGAAGGCCATCTGCGCCGGCAGGGTCTCCAGCACACCGCCGATCGCGTGACGCAGCGCGGCGTTCTGCTCGGGATCCTCGCTGGCGAAGATGTTGTTGCCTTCCTTGTCCAGGATCGAAATGTGCACGTGCAGACCGTTGCCCGCCTGGCCCGGGTACGGCTTGGCCATGAAGGTGGTGTCCATCTCGTGGTCGTAGGCGATGTTCTTCACCAGACGCTTGAGCAGGATCGCGTATTCGCACGCCTTGATCGGGTCGGACACGTGGTGCAGGTTGACTTCGAACTGCGCCGGGGCGCTTTCCTTGACGATGGCGTCGGCGGGGATGCCCTGCTCTTTCGCGCCTTCGAGGATGTCTTGCAGGCAGTCGACGTATTCGTCGAGGTCGTCGATCAGGTAGACCTGGGTCGACACCGGGCGCTTGCCCGACACCGGCGAACGCGGCGACTGCGGACGGCCGTTCACGTTGTCCTGGTCGATCAGGTAGAACTCAAGCTCGAACGCGGCGCAGATGGTCAGGCCCAGTTCGTCGAACTTGCGCACCACGTTGGCCAGCACTTCGCGCGGGTCGGCGAAGAACGGCTCGCCTTCGAGTTCATGCATGGTCATCAGCAGTTGGGCGGTCGGACGCTTCTGCCATGGCTCGATGCTGAGGGTGCCGGGAATCGGGTAGCAGATGCGGTCCGCGTCGCCGATGTCCAGGCCAAGGCCGGTGCTCTCGACGGTGGAACCGTTGATGTCGAGGGCAAAGAGCGAAGCCGGCAGGTTGATGCCTTTCTCGTAGACCTTGTGAAGACTGGTGCGCTCGATGCGCTTGCCGCGCACCACACCGTTCATGTCTGCAATCAGAAGGTCGACGTACAAAACCTCAGGATGTTTCTTAAGGAATGCGTTTGCTTCGTTGAGTTGAACGGCACGCAGAGGGACCGACATGATGCACCTATTTAGCTGTTAATTATTATGTTCACTGCTGTTTCGCGGAGCCAGTCAACCCGAACGGCAAAGTGAAGTCAATAGCGAACACAGGGCCGTTCAGCGTTTATTTTTCGGGCTTTTTTTAACATTCGCGTGCCGACGCTGGCGCCAGAGCGGCGGAAATCCTGAAGATTGGATGAACGGCGTTTAGAATTTTTTACATGGCAGTTGTTAATTAAAATAAACGCGGCTAAGCTCCGGAAAAGCTCGTTCAAGTGTCAAACTTCGAGGTGAATAAAAATGGCATTCAAGCCATTGATCGGCGTTACTGCGTGCGTCAAACAGATCGGCCTGCACCCCTACCACATCAGCGGCGACAAGTACGTGCGTGCTGTCAGCGTCGCGGCGCAGGGGCTGCCGGTGGTCATTCCTTCCCTGGGCGGACTGACGGAGATCGGCGACCTGCTCGGTCAGCTCGACGGCCTGCTGCTCACCGGCTCGCCCTCCAACGTGGAACCCTTCCACTATCAGGGCCCGGCCAGCGCTCCCGGCACGGATCACGATCCGGCGCGGGACGCCACCACTCTTCCCCTATTGCGTGCGGCCATTGCGGCGGGCGTTCCGGTGCTCGGCATCTGCCGCGGCTTCCAGGAAATGAACGTGGCCTTCGGCGGCAGCCTGCACCAGAAGGTGCATGAGCTGCCGGGCATGCTCGACCACCGCGAAGCCGACAGCCCGGATGTCGCCGTGCAGTACGCCCCGGCCCATGCCGTGACGGTGCTGGCCGGCGGCGTGTTCGAGGCGCTGGAGCTGCCGGGCGAATTTCAGGTCAACTCCATCCACAGCCAGGGCATCGACCGCCTCGCCCCCGGCCTGCGCGCCGAAGCGGTGGCGCCGGACGGCCTGATCGAGGCGGTGTCGGTAGAGCACAGCCCGACGTTCGCCGTCGGCGTGCAATGGCATCCGGAGTGGCAGGTGCTGGACAACCCGCCCTACCTGAAGATTTTCCAGGCGTTCGGCGCGGCCTGCCGGCAACGTGCGGCGCAGCGCCACCAGCGCTGACCTCCCCGTAGACGCAACACCCTTTACTGCCCCCACGGGAGCGGCGGTTGTGCGTGTGCACATCCGTCACCCGTGAAAACAACGAAACCGCAATAACAACAAGTACGACCAGGCAGCCAGGACGGCGGCGCCGAACAAGCCGGATCGGCAGGAGTGTCGGCAATCGGATCGATGCAAAACCCTGTGGGAGCTGGCTTGCCAGCGATGAGGCCTTCACCCTCGACATTGAGGGTGACTGACCCGCCGCCATCGCTGGCAAGCCAGCTCCCACAGGGGGATGCGGTCCGAGAGGAATGACTCCAAACGATCTGCAATCCACTTTTGAGCCAGGCCATTTGGCCCGGCGACTGAAACCTGTTGGGAGTTTCACATGGCAAACGCCTCCAGCACTTACAGGAAGGCCCTTGAAGGTCATCAGCAACCGAAGAAGGTTCTGGTGAAAGTCGATCGCGTCACCAAGAAATTCGACGAAACCACCGCCGTGGACGACGTGTCCCTGGAGATCCATCAGGGCGAGATCTTCGCCCTGCTCGGCGGCTCTGGTTCCGGCAAGTCGACCCTGCTGCGCATGCTCGCCGGTTTCGAGCGTCCCACCGACGGGCGGATCCTGCTCGACGGCGTGGACATCACCGACATGCCGCCGTACGAACGACCGATCAACATGATGTTCCAGTCCTATGCGCTGTTCCCGCACATGACGGTGGCGCAGAACATCGCCTTCGGCCTCAAGCAGGACCGTTTGCCGGCCAGCGAGATCGACGCCCGCGTGGAAGAGATGTTGCGCCTGGTGCACATGACCCAATACGCCAAGCGCAAGCCGCACCAACTGTCCGGCGGCCAGCGTCAGCGCGTGGCCCTGGCCCGTTCGCTGGCCAAGCGGCCCAAGCTGCTGCTGCTCGACGAACCGATGGGCGCGCTGGACAAGAAGCTGCGCTCGCAGATGCAGCTGGAGCTGGTGGAGATCATCGAGCGCGTGGGCGTGACCTGCGTGATGGTGACCCACGACCAGGAAGAGGCCATGACCATGGCCGAGCGCATCGCGATCATGCACCTGGGCTGGATCGCCCAGGTCGGCAGCCCGGTGGACATCTATGAGGCGCCGGTCAACCGCATGGTCTGCGAATTCATCGGCAACGTGAACGCCTTCGACGGCACCGTGGTGGAAGACCTCGAAGGCCACGCGATCATTCACAGCCCCGACCTTGCGCAGAAGATCTACGTCGGCCACGGCGTCAGCACCTCGGTGCAGGACAAATCGATCACCTACGCGATCCGTCCGGAAAAGATGCTGGTCAGTTCCCTCAAGCCCGAAGCCCGCTACAACTGGTCCGAAGGCAAGGTGCACGACATCGCCTACCTCGGCGGCCATTCGGTGTTCTACGTCGAGCTGCCCGGCGGCAAGATCGTCCAGTCGTTCATGGCCAACGCCGAACGCCGCGGCGCACGGCCGACCTGGGACGACAAGGTCTACGTCTGGTGGGAAGACGACAGCGGCGTGGTGCTGCGCTCATGAGCACTCTCAATCAGCGGCTCATGCGGTGGGTGCCCAGCGGACGCAAGTTCGTCATCGGGACTCCTTTCATCTGGCTGTTCCTGTTTTTCATGCTGCCGTTCTTCCTGGTGATGAAGATCAGCTTCTCGGAAGCGGCCCTGTCGATTCCGCCCTACTCGGAGATCTACACCTACGCCGAGCAGAAATTCCAGCTGCTTCTCAACATCGGCAACTACAGCATGCTCGGCGAAGACGAGCTGTACCTGTCGGCCTACCTCGGTTCGCTGAAGGTCGCGCTGCTCAGCACGCTGATGTGCCTGGTGATCGGTTTTCCGATGGCCTACGCGATCACCAAGGCCAGCAAGGAAGCGCAGAACGTCCTGCTGCTGTTGATCATGATGCCGACCTGGACCGCGATCCTGATCCGCGTGTACGCGTGGATGGGCATCCTCAGCAACAACGGCCTGCTCAATGCGTTCCTGATGTGGACGGGGCTGACCGATCACCCGATCGAGATCCTCAACACCAACACGGCGGTCTATATCGGTGTCGTGTATGCGTACCTGCCGTTCATGGTGCTGCCGCTCTACGCCAACCTGGTCAAGCACGACGCCAGCCTGCTTGAGGCCGCGCAGGACCTGGGTTCGAGCAACTTCAACAACTTCTGGAAAATCACCGTGCCGCTGGCCAAGAACGGCATCATCGCCGGCTGCATGCTGGTGTTCATCCCGGTGGTGGGCGAGTTCGTCATTCCGGAACTGCTGGGCGGCCCGGAAACCCTGATGATCGGCCGCGTGCTGTGGCAGGAGTTCTTCAATAACCGCGACTGGCCGGTGGCGTCCGCCCTGGCGGTGGTGATGCTGCTGATCCTGATTGTGCCGATCCTGCTGTTCAACCGCAGCCAGGCCAAAGAGATGGAGGGACGGGGATGAAACGTTTCGGATTTTCCAAGTTCATGCTGATCTTCGGCCTGACGTTCATTTACCTGCCGATGCTGATCCTGGTGATCTACTCGTTCAACGCCTCTAAGCTGGTGACGGTGTGGGGCGGCTGGTCGGTGAAGTGGTACGCCGGCCTGCTCGACAACACCCAGCTGATGGGCTCGGTGGTGCGCTCGCTGGAGATCGCCTGCTACACCGCGATCGCCGCCGTGGCGCTGGGTACGCTGGCGGCGTTCGTGCTGACCCGCGTCACCCGCTTCAAGGGCCGCACGCTGTTCGGCGGCCTGGTCACCGCGCCGCTGGTGATGCCTGAGGTGATCACCGGCCTGTCGCTGCTGTTGCTGTTCGTGGCCATGGCACAATTGATCGGCTGGCCCCAGGAGCGCGGCATCGTCACCATCTGGATCGCCCACACCACGTTCTGCGCGGCCTACGTGGCGGTGGTGGTGTCGGCGCGCCTGCGCGAGCTGGACCTGTCGATCGAGGAAGCCGCGATGGACCTGGGCGCCAAGCCGTTCAAGGTGTTCTTCCTGATCACCATCCCGATGATCGCGCCGTCGCTGGCCGCGGGCGGCATGATGTCGTTCGCCCTGTCGCTGGACGACCTGGTGCTGGCCAGCTTCGTGTCCGGCCCCGGCTCGACCACGCTGCCGATGGAAGTGTTCTCGGCGGTGCGCCTGGGCGTGAAGCCTGAGATCAACGCCGTGGCCAGCCTGATCCTGCTGGCGGTGTCGCTGGTGACGTTCCTGGTCTGGTACTTCGGCCGCAAGGCGGAAGCCAACCGCAAGCGCGCGATCCAGGAAGCCATGGACCAGACGGCCAACGAGTCCTGGCAACAGCCGCAGCGCGCGGCGACGGCCTGACGACTGCGGGAGCCTGACTGTCATGACTGTGGCGAGGGGGCTTGCTCCCTCGCCACAGGGTTTTATCCGCAATGTGTTTTTGAACAAGAAAAATGGAGTTTCACCGATGAAAATGTTTGGCAGGACTCTGCTGACACTGTCCTTATTGGGCGCAATCGCCACGGGCGCCCAGGCCAACGACAAGGTGCTGCGCGTCTACAACTGGTCCGACTACATCGCCCCCGACACCGTCAAGAAGTTCGAGGACGAGACCGGCATCCAGGTGACCTACGACGTGTTCGACAGCAACGAGACCCTGGAGGCGCGTCTGCTGGCGGGCAAGTCCGGCTACGACATCGTCGTGCCGTCCAACAGCTTTCTGGCCAAGCAGGTGAAGGCCGGGGTCTACCAGACCCTGGACAAATCCAAGCTGCCGAACTGGAAGAACCTCAACCCGGTGCTGCTCAAGAACGCCGCCGCCAGCGATCCGGACAACGCCCATGCCTTCCCGTACATGTGGGGCTCGATCGGCATCGGCTTCAACCCGGACAAGGTGCGCGAAGTGCTCGGCAAGAACGCGCCGGTCAATTCCTGGGATCTGCTGTTCAAGCCAGAGAACGCCGAGAAGCTCAAGGCCTGCGGAATCAGCTTCCTCGACTCGCCGACCGAGATGCTCCCGGCCGCCCTGCACTACCTGGGCTACCCGGTGAACGACAAGGACGCCCGGCACATCGCCGAGGCCGAAGCGCTGTTCATGAAGATCCGTCCGTCGGTGGCGTATTTCCATTCGTCCAAGTACATCTCGGATCTGGCCAACGGCAACATCTGCGTGGCCGTCGGCTACTCCGGCGACGTGCTGCAGGCCAAGGCCCGCGCCGAAGAGGCCGGCAACAAGGTGACGATCGACTACAGCATCCCCAAGGAAGGCGCCGGCAGCTTCTACGACATGGTCGCCATCCCCCGCGATGCGGCCAACGTCGAGAACGCCTACCTGTTCATGAACTTCCTGATGCGCCCGGACATCATCGCCGAAATCACCAACAGCATCGGCTACAGCAACGCCAACCAGGCCGCCACGCCGCTGGTGGACGAAGCGATCCGCAACGATCCGGGCTCGTATCCGCCGCAGGAAGTGATGGCCACGCTGTACGCGGTGCCGGATCAGCCGATCGCCACGCAACGGATCATGACCCGGGGCTGGACGCGGGTGAAGCTCGGCAAGTGAACCTGCGGGAGCGAGCAGGCTCGCTCCCGCAAGGGATGCAGCAAGATTCAAGACAACGGTTTCCCGTTCATGCAGCGCCTTACCACCGCTGCACCCTCTCTCTGAACGGCCTCACCTGGCACTCCTCGGTTCAGGTGAATTCAGGCGCCCTCGGGCGCCTTTTTTTGTCGGTTCAGGCCAGCGGCCATTCGGCCAGGGCGCGGTAACGGCCCTTGTGGGATTCGAACAAGGCGAAGCGCTCGGCCCGCAGGAAGAATTCCGGCGGCGTGGCGGATTCCGGGACGGGTTCGCGAAAGTCGCGCATCAGGGTCAGGTGCGGCCGAAATACCCGGGGCGGCTCTTCGAAACCGAACGGCAGCATCGCCTGCTCCAGCGCGTACACCAGCCGCAGCAGCGCCGGCGGTGCCTGTTCCGGCGCCAGCGACAACACACCGGCCTTGCGCCACACCTGCAAGCGATCCAGCGAAATCCTCAGCGCCGCCCCCGGCGTGCTCACCTTGGCGGCCGCTTCGCACACCTGCGCAATCTGCGCCAACGGCACCGCGCCGAGAAACAGCAGCGTCAGGTGAAAGTTGTCCGCCGGCACCGGTTTGCCGACCCTCAGGTTCAAGGCGCTGCGCCATTGGGCAATGGCCTTGCGCTGCGCCGGCGGGCAGTCCAGGGCAAAGAACAGCCGCTTGAACGGTTGATCCCCAGGTAAATCGTCCTTCATGGCCCTTCCCCTTCGCGGGTCGTGATCCTGTGGATTCTACACGGCCGTTTTCTGGCGGCCCGCGACATGAAGGTTATAGTTCAGGGATGGCCATCGACCGGAGACCGCCATGCGCGAGATCCTCAGCAAAGAACCCTGGTGGGCCCGACCGCCGAATCCCGGGCAGGACGAAACCGAACTGGAATGGGGCTGGCTGGTGCACTACAGCGAAGGCGAGCCGCGCTTCGAATTCATCCACGAGCGGCCGACGGACGAACAGATCCGCTTGCGCAAGAGCTGCCGGATCACACCGTCGGCAGAGTAGGCCTGAGCCATTGCCCGCCGCAAATCCTGTGGGCGCTTGCCTGCAAGCGATACGGCCAGCACTGCTGGCATCTCCGGTGCCTGATCCACCGCCATCGCCAGCAGGCTGGCTCCCACAGAGGATTGCGGGTATCCGCAGTATCTTTGTTCACCACAAAAACCTGTGGGAGCTGGCTTGCCAGCGATGAGGCCAGCACTGCCGACATGTGTGGAGCCTGACCCGCCGCCATCGCCAGCAGGCTGGCTCCCACAAGAGATCCCGGCACACCGCAAAACCTGTGGGCGCCGCGGTGCGACGATTCGACTTGCCAGCGATGAGGTCGGCACTGCCAACATCTGTGGAGACTGATCCACCGCCGTCGCAGGCAAGCCAGCTTCCACGGAGATGCGGTGGGCTTCAGGATTCGACGAGGTGCCTGAAGCCGCCGAAGATCATGCGCTGGCCGTCGAACCCCATCGGGTTGGCGTCCGGCTGCATGCGCGGGTCGTCCATCATTTTGGCCATGCCGGCGTCGCGGGTCGCCTTGTCCGGCCAGATCAGCCAGCCTGCGGACACGGTTTCGCCTTCCTTGAGCTTCACCGCCATCGGGAACGACGTGACCTTGCCGTCCGGTACGTCATCGCCCCAGCACTGCACAACGTCCCGGGCGCCGTATTCCTTGAACAGTTTCGCGGCGACCGCACAGTGCTTTTCATATTGCCCGCGGTTGGCGTTCGGCACGGGCGCCACAAAGATATCGATGTAAGCCATGGTCATTCTCCTTGAGGATCGGGTTGGATCTGCTGACTGGTCGATTCCGGCGGCCGCCATTCGACACGCTGGAGGCCCTGCCCGACCGACGGCTCTTCGCGGCCGCCCAGGCTGCCCTCGACCTGCCCCGCGATGTGCAGCGTGCCGGCCATGACGCCGGTCGTCGGGTTCTGCACCAGTTTCAGCCAGGCCTTGTCGAACGTGTTGCCCAGGCTGCTGCGGATCAGCGCTTCGCTGTCCGGCCGGTCGTTGGCCTGGATGATCGCGCGGATGCCCGCCACGCCCACGGAGATCAGCGCCCCGGCGAGTTTCCCCGCCGCGGCCGCCACCGCGCCGGCGGCGCCGCGCGGGGCCATTTCCGCTTCCATGCGCTGGCTGGCGCGCCGGGCCACCGGGGCCATGCCGGCATCGGTCGAGGCGATGCCCTTGGCGCCGCCGTCGGTGTGGATCTTGTCGATCAGCGCGGCGTAGGCCGGCAAGGTGTTCAACGGTTCGGTGCTGATGACCTGGTACAGCGACGCATCCCGGGCCGGCGGCGGCCCGAGGGCGATGGCGGGAATCTTCTGCAGGCGCCCGTTGAGTTGGGCGACGGGCACGCCGTGACGCTGGGCGATGAGCGGCATCTGCTTCGCCATCTGCTGCGCATAGAACGCCGTGGACTGACCGAGGATCGCGTCCGGGTCGATCTCCACGGCCACCGGCGCCAGTACCCTTTCCTGATACTGATCAAGCAGATACGCCGCCAGGCGCTTGGCCGACGCGTCCTGTTCGCCGCCGGCGCTGATCGTGTACCAGCTGACTTTCATCGACAGCCATTCCTGGGTCCAGTAGCTACTGAACCACGGAATGAAATTTTCTTCAGTTTGCTGATAGACCCGAGTGCGCCAATGTTCCATCGAACCCCGGGCGAACAGCTTGACCTGCTCGGTGGCCTGCTGCGACGCGCTGAGGATTTCCCGGTCGATCTGTTGCCAGGTGGCGGGCGAGACCACCACCGCCGGCGCGCTGACCGGGGCCCGCGCCGACGTGGCGCAGCCGGCCAGCAGAAACAGTGCGGCGACGGCCAGCGCGCGCAGGTTCACGGTGGTGTCCTTCAGGGAGCCGGGGCGGTATGCGTTTGAGTATAGGTGGGCCGGTCAGCGGTGAGGGGGATGTGCAGGCCCTGTCGCGAGCAGGCTCGCTCCCACAGGAGATTGCCGTGCTGCTCAAACGGTGAAGGCCAGCCTGCTGGCGATCGAAGGGCCGACAGGCTCACCGCCACACCCGAACCATCATTGCCGTCGATGTTCACCATTACGACGATTGCCTTCCGCGCAAGGGTCGCCTGGCGCAGGATTCACCCAACCGCAACACATCGAGGAGTCAACACCATGAGCCACCCCGTCACCCTCGCCGTGAGCTTCCCGGTGTTCGGCAGCAACTACTATGACCAGCACGCGGTGTCGCGCAAGGCACAGGCACTGGTGTTCAACGAAGATTTCGAAGATCTGCTGATGCCCGCCGCCAGTCATCATTTCAGCAACGGCGTGGTGGGCCTCAACGATCAGTTCCGTTTTCTGAGCGACATTCTCGCCACCCATCTGCTGGATCTCGAGGCCTCGGTGCCTGCGCGTTCCCGCGTCCGGGCGAGCGCTCACTTTTAATGCCAAGGGCGCTCCCGGCCGGGAGCGCCCTCTTTGCGTTCACTCAATCGTCGTTGTCGTCGCGGTCGCGGTGATGACGACGCCACTCGCGCCGGTCGTCGCGGTCATCCCAGCGCCGGTCGTGGTCGTAGTAGCGGCCACGGTCGCGGTCGTAATACCCGCCATGGCGGTAGTCATCATCAAAATCCGCGACACAGCCGCCCAGCAGGACGGCGGCGGAAACGGTCAGCAGCAAGGTTGTTGCAGGCTTCATTCAGGGCTTCCCAAAACCAGGGTCAAGACGACGGAAACGGCCGGCGCTGCCCTCGCCTCTTGGCCCGGTGCGCGCCGCCGCAGATACGACCGGGCAAACCGCCGATGATTCAGCGGGTGCCCGCCACCGTCTGTCGTCTCGTGCCGTTCTCAGCCCACCAGCGCGATCAATTGCTGACGCTGCGCGTCGGTCAGCGTCAACCCGAACCCGGCGCCGGCGTTGTCGGCCATGCTGCGCGGGTTGCCGGTGCCGGGAATCACGCAGGTGACCGCCGGGTGGGCCAGCAGAAACTTGAGCAGCAGCTGCGGCCAACTCGTGACCTGCACCTGCGAAGCCCACCCCGGCAGCGGTCGGCCCCGCAGCCGCTCCAGCAGCGCGCCGCCGCCGAACGGCCGGTTGCAGATCACCGCCACCCCGCGCTCGCGGCACAACGGCAGGATGCGTTTTTCCACGGCGCGGTCGTCGAGGGCGTAGTTGATCTGCAGGAAGTCCACCTGTTCGGCCCGCAACACCGCTTCGACCTCGTCATGGGCCGACGGCGCGTAATGGGTGATGCCGATGTAGCGGATGCGCCCCCGGGCCTTCCAGTCGCGCAAGGTCGGCAGGTGGGTCTGCCAGTCCAGCAGGTTGTGGATCTGCATCAGGTCGACGCAGTCGGTGCGCAGCAGACGCAAGGAGCGCTCCATCTGCGCGATGCCCTCTTCTCGGCCGCGAGTCCAGACCTTGGTGGCCAGAAAGGCCGGCGAGCGCGGTTCGTGGATCGACAGCAGCCCGCCGACGGTCTCTTCGGCGCGGCCGTACATGGGCGAGCTGTCGATGACCGTCCCGCCCTTGCTGAACAGCTCGCCGAGCACCGCCGGCAAGGGCCGGTGCAGCGGATCGCCCGGCGCAGCGTCGAAGGCGCGGTAGGTACCCAGCCCTACCGTCGGCAGCGCTTCGCAGGTCGAGGGGATGGCGCGGGTCTGCATGGTCTGGCCTCCTGCGGCACTGAGCGAGGCGCTGGGGCGAGGGTTCGCTGGGCTACACTGCGACAACCCGCCTGCGCGCCCCGTTAAAGTTAGCCGAATGTCACGAACCCTGATGTCACTCGTCGCCTTGGCCGTCGCCGCGTACCTGATCCTGTGCGCGGCGCTGTTCGTGTTCCAGCGCGCGCTGATCTATTTCCCCCAGCCTGCGGCGGTGGATTCGCCGGATACGCGGCTGACGCTGTCCACGCCGGACGCCGACATCCGTGTGAGCGTCCGGGAACACCCCGGCCCCAAGGCGCTGATCTACTTCGGCGGTAATGCCGAGGACGTTTCGCTCAGCCTGTCGGCGCTTGCCCGGGCCTTTCCCGGTCAGGCCGTGTATCTGCTGCACTACCGGGGTTTTGGCGGCAGCGGCGGTTCCCCGTCCGAAGAAGCCATTGCCCGGGATGCCCTGGCGCTGTTCGACCGGGTGTACGCCAGCCATCCCCAGATCGCGCTGATCGGGCGCAGCCTCGGTTCCGGCGTCGCCGTCCGGCTGGCCAGCCAGCGGCCCGTGCAGCGTTTGATCCTGGTCACGCCCTACAACAACCTTGAGGAACTCGCCGCCCGCCAGTACCCGTGGGCGCCGGTCAAGTGGCTGCTCAAGGACCGTTTCGAGTCCGGCCGCTACGCAGCGCACATCCAGGTGCCGACGCTGCTGCTGGCTGCGAGCGACGACGAGGTGATTCCCCGCGCCAGCACCGAGCGGCTGCTGCGCAGCTTTCCCGAGGGCGTGGCGACGCTCAGGGTGATCGCGCCTGCAGGGCACAACTCGATTGCCGAGCGGCCGGAGTACCTGGAATGGATGGGCGAGGCGCTGAACCGCTGAGGGTTGCCGGGCGGTGACGGTGGCGTTGCTTCCACAGGATTCGGGGAATCGACACAGAACCTGTGGGAGCAACTGTCTTGGCTACACCCTGCGGCGCCTGAACGGTCGCCATCGCCAGCAGGCTGGCTCCCACAAGGGATCCCGGTGGCCCGCAGGATCCCAGTGCCAGAGAAAACACCGCAACGGCCTACAGGAACGCCCGTCCCAGACACTTCGTCGGCCCGCCGCGATTCTCACCGCCGCCCCGTGAACCAAGCCTCAAAAGCCCAGTCCTACCCGCGCCGCCTTTCGCGGTTCATTTCACTAAAGCGCCGTCCCCCTTAAGAGCCGCCCCTTCCATGCGCCACGCCGTTCGTCCGTCCCGCTTCGTTCCGCTGTGCCTGCTGTTCCTCTCGCCGCTGCTTGCCGCCCCCGCCCATGCCGGTGCGGAACGACAATTGGCAACCGCCATCAACGACTTGCGCGCCCACCCCCAACGATGCGACCGCCGCCCGACGCAACGCCTGGCGCCGCTGGCGCTCAAGCAGGATCTGGCCCTGCCCATCGGCTACGGTTATGGCGGCGGGTTGCGCGAGCGCCTGAAGGGTCAAGGGTACGCGGCGGTGTCGGTGCGCAGCATCCGGATCGTCGGGGCCGAAGACGCCGACGAGGCGTTCGACCAATTGCAGGACGACCACTGCGGCGCCCTGCTCGACGCCCAGTACGCCGACATCGGCATCAGCCGCGCCCGCAACGAATGGCAAGTGGTGCTGGCGCGGCCGGTGCTCGACAGCCGGGTGGGCGACAACCGCAGCGTCGGCAAGGCCCTGCTGGCCGAGGTCAACGCGGCCCGCGCCCGCCCGCGGATGTGCGGGCGCCAGCGGTTCGCCGCCGCCCGCCCCTTGAGCTGGAACCCGGCCTTAGGCGCCGCCGCCCAAGGGCACAGCAAGGCCATGGCCTACGGCAACTACTTCGCCCACCGCGACCCCGACGGCGACATGCCCTCCGACCGCGCCCGCGCCGCCGGCTACCGCGGACGGCAGATCGGCGAAAACATCGCCGCCGGCCAAGGCTCGCCGGGCAAGGCCATGGCCGGCTGGCTCGCCAGCCCCGGCCACTGCGCCAACCTGATGAACCCGATGTTCACCCAGGTCGGCGCCGGGTTCGCCAGCGATGTGCGCAGCGATCAAGGGGTGTACTGGACGATGCTGTTCGGCGCACCTTGACCGACCCTGACGCAGGCGCGCAAAGGCGTTCAATGACGCAAGCCCGTTTCATCGTTTTTTGATAGCATCCGGGCTTTCATGCACCCTCAGTGCTGCTATTCCAAGGAACGGATTCAAGCATGCTGGACGCCAACGCTACGCACATCACCCTCACCCTCGAAGGCGCCAACGCGGACTTCCAGGTGCTCAGCTTCACCGGCCGCGAAGCCCTCAACCAACCGTTCCGCTTCGATCTCGAACTGGTCAGCGCCCGCCCCGACCTCGCCCTCGAAGAGCTGCTGCACAAGCCCGGCGTCCTCACCTTCGGCGCCACCGGCGAGGGCAAGATCCACGGCCTCGTGTACCGCATCGAGCAGGGCGACTCCGGCCGCACCCTCACCCGCTACAGCCTGAGCCTGGTGCCGCAGCTGGCCTACCTGCGCCACAACCACGACCAGCAGATCTTCCAGCAGCTCACCGTGCCCAAGATCATCGCCCGGGTGCTGGAGGACCGCGGCATCCTCGCCGACGCCTACAGCTTCCAGCTCGGCGCCGAGTACCCCGAGCGCGACTACTGCGTGCAGTACGACGAGTCCGACCTGCACTTCATCCAGCGCCTGTGCGAGGAGGAAGGCATCCACTTCCATTTCCAGCACAGCGCCAGCGGCCACAAGCTGGTGTTCGGCGACGACCAGACCGTGTTCCGCAAGCTCAAGCCGGTCAGCTACCAGCAGGACTCCGGCATGGCCGCCGACAAGCCGGTCGTCAAGCGCTTCAACCTGCGCCTGGAGACCCGCACCAGCCGCGTCGCCCGCCGCGACTACGACTTCGAGAAGCCCAAGATCCTGCCCGAGGCCGCCGCCAAGTCGGCGTTCATGCCGGACCTTGAGGACTACGACTACCCCGGCCGCTTCACCGCCCGCGAGCGCGGCAAGCAGTTGGCCACCCGCGCCCTGGAACGCCACCGCAGCGACTACGCCCTGGCCGAGGGCAAGGGCGACGAGCCGACCCTGGCCTGCGGCCACTTCCTGACCCTGGCCGAGCACCCGCGCGCCGAGTGGAACGACCTCTGGCTGCTGCTGGAGGTGATCCACGAGGGCAAGCAGCCCCAGGTCCTGGGCGAGAACGTCACCAGCGACGTCACCGACGGCAAGGACGACTTCCACCAGGGCTACCGCAACACCTTCCTCGCCACCCCGTGGGACGCCCACTACCGCCCGGCCCTCGAACACCCCAAGCCCCGCGTGCTCGGCAGCCAGACCGCCGTCGTCACGGGACCCGCCGGCGAGGAGATCCACTGCGATCAGTACGGGCGGATCAAGGTGCAGTTCCACTGGGACCGCGACGGCCAGGCCGACGACAAGACCACCTGCTGGCTGCGCGTGGCCAGCGGCTGGGCCGGCGCGGCCTACGGCGGCATCGCCATCCCCCGCGTGGGCATGGAGGTGCTGGTCACTTTCCTTGAGGGCGACCCCGACCAGCCGCTGGTCACCGGCTGCCTGTACCACAAGGAAAACGTCGTCCCCTACGACCTGCCCGCGAACAAGACCCGCAGCACCTTCAAGACCCTCAGCTCCCCCGGCGGCAAGGGCTACAACGAACTGCGCATCGAGGACCGCAAGGGCGCCGAGCAGATCTACCTGCACGCCCAGCGCGACTGGGACGAGAACATCGAGCACGACCAACGGATCCGCATCGGCAACGAACGGCACGACACCGTCGAGGCCAACGCCTACAGCGAGTTCAAGGTCGAGGAGCACCGCATCACTCATCTGAATCGCATCAGTGAAATGCGCGCCGACGACCACCTCACCGTCGCAGTGACCCAACACGTGAAGGTCGGCACCGGGCAGTTCGTCGAGGCCGGCACCGAAATCCATTACTACGCCGGCCAGAAAGTCGTGGTCGAAGGCGCAATGGAACTGACGGCCAAGGCCGGCGGCAGCTTCGTGAAGGTGGATGCGGGTGGGGTGACCATCAGCGGGGCCGAGGTGAAGGCCAATACCGGCGGGGCGCCGGGGGTGGGAAGCGGGATTGCGATCCTGGCGCCCGTCATCCCGTGGGCAGCGGACCGGGATAAAAACGGGCAACTGCTGAAGCCCGCCACGGTTGCCGGGCCGCCCGAGGCGCCTTTACCTGCCCCCACGATCGCCGAACGCAAGCAGGCCCGCCTTCAACGCCAGAACAGCCAGGCCCTGACCCTCAAGCGTGCGGCCGAAAACGGCACGCCTTTCTGTGAGGTCTGCTCATGACCAACGCCCTGCCTGAGTTGGATCTGGGTCTGATGACATGGCTCATGGGCGAGTTGTGGCACGAGGGCGTTCACCCCGGCGCACCGCAGGTCTACGCCTTGCTCGACGGTGGCCGAGACGAACGGATCGAACCCATGGTCCGTTCAAGCGGGGCGGAATTCACCTGCCTGTATGCCGGCAAGCTCGAACCGGCGCTGTCCGCCGTCGCCCCCTACCTGGTTCATCTCGATCCGCACCAGCCGTTCACCGGCGCACTGCTGGATGCCGGCTGGGGAGCCAGTTGGGGCTATTTTGTCGTTGCGCCGGCGGACGTCTCCCTTCGCCAGTTACGACGTCACTTTCGAACCTTGCTCAAGGTCGAGGATTTCACAGGCAACCCGCTGGTGTTCCGCTTTTACGATCCGAGGGTGCTGCGCGCGTACTTGCCCACCTGCCTGCCGGAGGAACGTTCCGCGCTCTTCGGCCCTTGCAGGCGGTTCATCGCGGAAACCGCAACGCCCGGTTCGCTGATTGCCTATCCAGCCGTTGCCTCTGCCGATGCCGGCGGGCATGTGCGTACGCTGCCGTCGTTCAAATGAAGCGGGCGGCCGCTCAGCGTCCGTAATCTGCAATGCCCGTTCGCCGCGTTTCATGCAGGCTGCATGAAGGCCCTTTGCGACTGGAGCCTGCAACCCACTGATTCGCTTGGCGCTTTCCTCAGCGCCGGTTTGGCACGCCCTGTGCGATGAATCAGCAATCACGCCTGTGATCCATCCACCACCATAGGGTAAGCGCCATGAACGCCATCGACCTCCTTAAAGCCGACCACGAACGCGTCAAGGACATCCTCGCTCGCTTGAGCGAATCGACGGAGCGGGCCTTGAAAAAACGCACCGAACTGCTGAGCAAACTGGAGACGGAAATCTCCATCCATACGCGCCTGGAAGAGGACATCCTCTATCCGGCCTTCAAGCAGGCCGGCAGCAAAGAACAGGACGTGATGTATTTCGAAGCCAAGGAGGAACACCGCACCGTCGATAGCCTGGTGTTGCCCGACCTCAAAGCCACCGACCCAGGAACGCCCGAATTCGCCGGCCGAGTGAAGGTGGTGCGCGAGCTGCTGGAGCATCACATCGAAGAAGAGGAAAAGGAAATGTTTCCCCAGGCCAGAAAACTTCTGGGCAAAGCCGCGCTGGATGAGCTGGGCGTGGAGATGGAAACCCTGAAAGGCAAGCTCAAGAAAGAGATGGCCAACGAGCACGTTGCGGCATGAGCCTAAGTCGCGAACGCTCCGTCATCGTCAAGGACGATCCGGCAGCAAAGGGGGCTGACGATGGGCAGTGAGGTGCGCATCGGCCTATCAGGCTGGCGCTATGCCCCTTGGCGAGGCGATTTCTATCCCGAAGGCCTTATTCAAAGGAAAGAACTCGCCTACGCTTCGCGGGCCGTCAACAGCATCGAAATCAACGGCTCGTTCTATGCCCTGCAAACGCCCGAGCGGTACGCGCAATGGGCGCAGCAGACCCCCGACGGCTTCGTGTTCAGCGTCAAGGCGCCCCGCTTCATCACCCACGTCAAACGCCTGCGGGACATCGAAGAGCCTTTGGCCAACTTCTTTGCGTCAGGTGTGCTCGCGCTGCGCCGTAAGCTGGGGCCGATCCTGTGGCAGTTTCCGCCCAGCTTCAAGTTCGACGAAACCCTGTTCGACGAATTTCTCCGGCAATTGCCCCACACCAGCAACGCCGCCAAGCGCCTGGCGAAACACAGCCAGGAACGCCTGCACAAAGAAGGCTACCTGGAGAGCACCGCCGGATTGGCCATGCGCCACGCGGTGGAAATCCGCAACGACAGTTTCCTGTCCCCGGCCTTCATTGACCTGTTACGCCGGCATGGCGTTGCGCTGGTGGTGGCCGACACCGCCGGCAAGTGGCCCTGCATCGAAGACCTGACCGGCGACTTCGTCTATCTGCGACTGCATGGCGACAAGAAGCTTTACAGCAGCGGGTATTCGGAAAAGGCCCTGAAGCGCTGGAGTGAACGCATCGATCTCTGGCGTCAGGGGAAGCAGCCCGACGATGCCCGGCTGGTGCAGCACAAGGCAGGCAGGCGGCGCAGGTCGCGGGATGTCTTCTGCTATTTCGACAATGACATCAAGGTGCGGGCCCCCTATGACGCCTACCGGCTGCTGCAGATGCTCGACCTGGCCGGTCAGTTGTCCGTCACGCCCGGCAGGTTGCCGGACGACGATTCCATGCTCTCATGAGGCCAGGGCCCTGCATCGGCGCAACGCCGATCCCTTGGCATCCGTTCTTGACCGTCTACCCTCAAGACCACCGCGCAGTGGCACAATCCCCTCATCTTGACGCCTTCGGAGGCCACAATGCTTCGCGTGTTTGAACGAATGCTGGATCCTTTTCCGCCCGATGAGGCACCGCCTCCGCCGGTAGGGCTGGCCCGTTTCCTGTGGGCCTGCACGCGCGGTGCCCGGGGCTATGTCCTTGCGCTCGCCCTGCTGAGCGCCGGCGTGTCGGTGTACGAGGCTTGGCTGTTTGCCTTCCTCGGGCAAGTGGTGGATCTGCTCGCCACCTGGCAGGCCGGCGGCGCGGTGAGCGACCAGGAAACGCAAGTGCTGTGGGGCATCGGCATCGTGCTGCTCACCAGCGTCGGGCTGGTGGCCCTGCGCACGATGGTGCAGCACCAGATACTGGCGATCAATCTGCCGCTGAGACTGCGCTGGGACTTCCACCGGCTGATGCTGCGCCAGAGCCTTTCATTCTTCGCCGATGAGTTCGCCGGCCGTGTCACGACCAAGGTGATGCAGACGGCGTTGTCCGTGCGGGAAGTCTTGTTCACCGTCATCGAAATCGCCCCCGGCATCGGGGTCTACTTCATTGCGATCATCGCCCTGGCCGGCGGCTTCGATCTCAAGCTCATGCTGCCGTTCATCGCGTGGGTGGCCCTGTTCGGGCTGGCCATGCTGTATTTCGTGCCGCGCCTGGGGCAAGTCGGACAGGAGCAGGCCCATGCCCGGTCTTCGATGACAGGACGGGTTTCGGACGCCTACAGCAACATCACCACCGTCAAGCTGTTCTCCCACTCCAAACGGGAGGCCCATTTCGCCCGCGCGGCGATGGAGGACTTCAAGCAGACCGGGTTTCGCCAAATGCGCCTGGTCAGCCAGTTCGAGATCGTCAACCAGGCGTTGGTGGTGGCGCTGATACTCGGCGCCGGCGGTTATTCGCTGTGGCTGTGGCACCACGGCGAGGTCGGCACCGGGGCGGTCGCCGCCATCACCGCCATGGCGTTGCGCATCAATGGCATGTCGCATTGGATCATGTGGCAAATGACGTCGCTGTTCGAAAACATCGGCACCGTTCAAGACGGCATGGTCACCCTGACCCGCGGACCTAAGGTGCAAGATGCGCCGAACGCCGGCGTGCTGGTGCCCTTCGGCGGCGCGGTGACCTTCGACAAGGTGCGTTTCACCTACAACGGCGAGCGCCAGGTGTTCGACGGATTGAGCCTGAGCATCCGTCCCGGCGAAAAGATCGGCCTGGTGGGCCGCTCCGGCGCCGGCAAGTCCACGCTGATCAATCTGCTGCTGCGTTTCCATGACGTCGACAGCGGCGAGATCCGCATCGACGGGCAGAACATCGCCAAGGTCACCCAGGACAGCCTGCGCAGCGCCATCGGCATGGTCACGCAAGACACCTCCCTGCTCCATCGCTCCATCCGCGACAACATCGCCTACGGCCGCCCGGACGCGACCGATGAGCAAATCCACCTGGCCGCCGCCAACGCCCAGGCCGATGGTTTCATCCGCCAGCTGAGCGACCGGCAAGGCCACACCGGCTACGACACACTGGTGGGCGAGCGCGGCATCAAGCTGTCCGGCGGCCAGCGCCAGCGCATCGCAATTGCCCGCGTGATGCTGAAGAACGCCCCGATCCTGTTGCTCGACGAGGCCACGAGCGCCCTGGATTCGGAAGTCGAAGTCGCCATCCAGGAAAGCCTCGACGAGATGATGCAGGGCAAGACCGTCATCGCCATCGCCCACCGGCTGTCCACCATCGCGGCCATGGATCGCCTGATTGTCATGGACGAGGGACGTATCGTCGAACAAGGCACCCACGCCGAACTGCTCGAGCGGAACGGCATCTATGCCCGGCTTTGGCAGCATCAGAGCGGTGGGTTCCTGGGTGAAGACCAAGGGTTGGCGCAGGCGATGGAATAGATGAGCGATCAGCGGCTCAGGAACTTCACAAAAATCAGTTCCGGGTCGCCCGGATCGAGATTCTCGACGACGCCGCTCGCCTGAAACCCGGACTGCGCCAACAACTGGCGCATGGGGCCGTTCGACGCATTGGTTGACGTGAAGATCTTCTCAGCGCCCGTGACGCGCTCCAAATGGGCCACGATCTGCCGCCCGACCCCGGAGCGCCGGTGGGTGCTGGAAACCATCACCAGCGAAATGAACCATTGCCCGAAGAAGCCCCGGTTCAGGCAGCCATAGCCAACCGGAGCGCTCGCATCATGGGATCCGAGGGCAACCCAGCACTCGGACGAGCCCACGGCCGTTTCGATCAATGCGCGGCGGTCGGCATCGCTTGCCGCCAGCGGATCGAGGCGGTAGAGGCTCTCCAGATCGCCCGGTAACGCTTGCCTGATGACCCTGTGCATGATCGTTTCCCTCCGGTTGGATAGGCGCCGGCAAATGATGGAGACATGGCCATTTCCCGGTCATCCCGTCATGGCCATGTACCCTTCTCCGACTCAAGCCTCCTGCCGAGCCACCAGGGGCTCAGTCGACAGCCTCGGCCATGAATGATTGGGCGATGGCCGATACGTCCTGGTCGCCATGCCCCATGGATTGCGCGCGCTGGGCCAGTTGACACACAGCGTCGAAGACCGGGGTACGGGCACCGCACGCGTGCATAGACTCGGCAATGTACCCGAACGCGCCTACGTGCACATCGAGCGTCGCCTGATCGCCCGCGAAATCTTGCTCCTCGATCCGGCGCACTGCGTCTGAAAGCGCATCGGAGACGAAAAACCGCGAAGCATCGGACAGAAGCCGAGCCGTCTTCGCGGCGGACATTCCAAAAGGCCGGCTCGCGCCTACGGCTTCGTAAAAGGCGACCATCGCGGCAAATGAGTACGCGTGGAGCATGGTCGCAAACGCCAGCGCTTCGTCCCAGGGAAGAAACACCGCGTTTCCGCTGAGCGCTTTCAGTAACTCTCGGTGTTGCTCGAAAGCATCATGCTCGCCGGTGTAGATGCAATAGCTTTCGGGATTCCCGACATTGCGCGGATACGCCACGATCATGCCTTTGACGTAACGGCCGCCCGCGCGATTGACGAGTGCCTGAAGCGACAGGCCGTCCTCTCTCGAGCCCGTTGAGAAGTTGACGATCGTACGGTTGTCGAGCGCACGACTCATGCCATCCGCCCCAAGAAGCTCGTGTACTGCGGCGTCGTCCAAAAGCACGAGCACTGCAACAGGGCTCGCCGCCAGGGCGGCTTCTGCAGACTCACAGAGGTGGGCGCCGGCGGCGACGAGCGTCTCAGCCTTGCCTGGCGAACGATTCCAGACCGCCACGCGTTTCCCTTGCTTGAGAAACGCCCGCACCATAATCCTCCCCATAGCCCCAAGGCCCAGGACGGACACATCAAAGCCGGATTGAGAGTTGCCATTGTCGCGCACGATATTGTCCCCTTTGTCTATGCATGCTCTGTGGTTACGGAGTTGCCGAACATGATCAACCGACCAAGTCAGATGATAAAAAGCAAGCGATGTGCCAGATCTCAACGGATCGATGCAGAGGATGGGAATCAAATACTTACGCTTTAACGGGCAAGGTAGTCTGGTACATTCATACCCAATGCGCATCGGCTACGTCGGCGGAGTGCGACCACATGGGTATTTTTGAAGCGATCGTTGGCGAATGATGTCGACAGCCGGGCAGCCGGAAAAAGTCAGGCTTACGAAGTGAATTGCGGAAACACGTTCTTTTTTGCGGGACAAAAACAAAAAGGCTTGCGTGAGAAATCTCACGCAAGCCTTTGATTTGTATGGTGCCCGAAGCCGGAATCGAACCGGCACGCCCTTACGAGCGGGGGATTTTAAGTCCCATGCGTCTACCAGTTTCGCCATTCGGGCGGTAGCGCGGTGTCGCTCTGCGTCTTTGCCCTTCTCCCGGTTCGGCAGAAAGAGCGGTTGCACAGCAGACGGGGAAATATATACATCACTTCCCTGTGAAGCAAGTTGGCATAAGCCGTTTTCAGGTCTGAATGTTGCCAGGGCTGAAAATAAAAAAGCTCCGTAAATCATGGATCTACGGAGCTTATTTAAAGTGGAGGCCGAGGTCGGAATCGAACCGGCGTAGGTGGATTTGCAATCCACTGCATAACCATTTTGCTACTCGGCCTCAAAACATTTGCTGTCTAGTAGCACAACAACAAACGTGTACAAATTGGAGCGGGAAACGAGACTCGAACTCGCGACCCCGACCTTGGCAAGGTCGTGCTCTACCAACTGAGCTATTCCCGCTTGGTGTGGCGCATTCTATAGATTTAAGAAGCGCCGTCAACCCTTTGATTCAAAAAAGTTTTATTTTTTTTCCACATCGGTCTTCAGGTGCGGCCAGGCAGCCCGCAGGTACTGAACCATCGACCACAGCGTCAGGCCGGCGGAGACCATCAGCAACGCATAGCCCAGCAGGACCCAGAAGCTGAAGTCCTTCGGGTTGGCCAGCAGGATCACCAGCGCGAGCATCTGCGCGGCGGTTTTCCATTTGCCCAGGTTCGAGACGGCGACATGGGCGCGGGCGCCCAGTTCCGCCATCCACTCGCGCAGTGCCGAGACGACGATTTCGCGGCCGATGATGACGGCGGCCGGCAGCGTCAGCCAGAAGTTGCCGTGTTCCTGCACCAGCAACACCAGGGCTACCGCCACCATGAGCTTGTCCGCCACCGGATCGAGGAACGCCCCGAACGGTGTGCTTTGCTTCAGGCGGCGAGCCAGGTACCCGTCAAGCCAGTCGGTTGCCGCAGCGAAGGCGAACACCGAGCTCGAGGCCAGGTAGCTCCACTGGTAAGGCAAATAGAACAGCAGAATGAAGATCGGGATGAGCAGGACGCGGAGTACGGTGATCAGGTTCGGGATATTCATCGACACAACTGGCTACGAGGTGAATGGGCATATTACTCACTATGCAGGTTCGCATAAATCGACTCTGCAAGCTTTTTGCTGATGCCCGGTGCTTTGGCGATTTCTTCGATGCTTGCACGAGACAGCTCCTGCAATCCACCAAAATGTTTCAGCAAGTCGCGGCGGCGGGTCGGCCCCACCCCGGCGACGCCTTCCAGCGTCGAGGTTCGCCGGGCCTTGCCGCGCCGGGCCCGGTGGCCGGTGATCGCGAACCGGTGGGCCTCGTCGCGGATCTGCTGGATCAGGTGCAGCGCCGGCGAGTCGCCGCGCAAGGTGAACTCATGCGCGGCATCATTCAGATACAAAGTCTCGAAACCCGCCTTGCGGGTCGCACCCTTGGCCACCCCGAGCAGGATCAGGTCCGGCACAGCCAGTTCGTTGAGCACATCGCGGGCCATCGACAGCTGCCCCTTGCCGCCGTCCACCAGCAGGATGTCCGGCAGCTTGCCCTCCCCGTCCTTCAGCTTGCTGAAGCGCCGGGTCAGGGCCTGGTGCATGGCGGCATAGTCGTCACCGGCCGTCACGCCTTCGATGTTGTAGCGCCGGTAGTCCGACTTGATCGCCCCCTCGGGGCCGAACACCACGCAGGAGGCGACGGTGGCCTCGCCGCTGGAATGGCTGATGTCGTAGCACTCCAGGCGCTGCGGCGGTTCGTCTAGGTTCAGCACGTCGGCCAAGGCCTCGAAGCGTGCGGCGACATGCTGCCGGTTGGCCAGCCTCGCGCCCAGGGCCTGCTCCGCGTTGGTCACCGCCAGTTGCTGCCAGCGCGCCCGCGTGCCGCGCACACGGTGGCTGATGGTCAGCTCCCGGCCGCGCAGCGTGTGGATCGCCTCGATCAGCGCCGGGAAGTCGTCGTGCATCACATTGACGATCAGCTCGCTCGGCAGGTCGCGCTCCGGGCTGCTGATGAAATACTGGCCCAGGAACGCCGACATGACCTCGGAGACATCCTCCTCGATCCCGACCTGGGGAAAGAAGTTCTTGCTGCCCAGCACCCGCCCGCCCCGCACGCTGATCAGGTGCACGCATGCGCCGCCCGGGTTGACGAAGGCGGCGATGACATCGATGT
Organism: Pseudomonas sp. B7(2017); assembly: GCF_002112745.1. NCBI lineage: Bacteria > Pseudomonadati > Pseudomonadota > Gammaproteobacteria > Pseudomonadales > Pseudomonadaceae > Pseudomonas > Pseudomonas sp. B7(2017). Next base: position 219,812 of record NZ_NEIP01000003.1, read on the forward strand.
CGCCGGTGCCGCCCTCCATGCTCTGCTGGTCCTGAACCCGGCGCAGCAGCGCTATCTGGTCACGCAGCTCGGCCGCATGTTCGAACTCCAGATTGATCGCCGCCTCTTCCATCGCCGTGGACAGCTCATTGGTCAACGCATGGCTGCGCCCCTCAAGGAACATCACCGAGTGGCGCACGTCTTCGGCGTACACCTGCGGCTCGACCAGCCCGACGCAAGGCGCCTTGCAGCGTTTGATCTGGTACTGCAGGCACGGACGGGTGCGGTTCTTGTAGTAGCTGTCCTCGCACTGACGGACGAAGAACGTCTTCTGCAGCAGGCTGAGGCTTTCGCGGATCGCGCCGGCGCTGGGATAGGGGCCGAAGTACTTGCCCTTGGCCTTCTTGGCGCCGCGATGGATGCTCAGCCGCGGAAACGGGCCGTCCGACAGGAACACGTAGGGATAGGACTTGTCGTCGCGCAACAGGATGTTGTACGGCGGCCGCCATTCCTTGATCAGCGTCTGCTCAAGCAGCAGCGCCTCGGTTTCGTTGGCGGTGATGGTCGTCTCGACCTGGGCGATGCGGCCCACCAGCGCAGCGGTCTTCGGTGCGAGGCCGGTCTTGCGGAAATAGCTGGCCAAGCGCTTTTTCAGGTTCTTGGCCTTGCCGACGTACAGCAGGCGCGCGTCGCTGTCGAACATGCGGTACACGCCGGGGCGCCCGCTGACGGTCGACAGGAAGGCGCCGGAATCGAATGGGTCGGCCATGGTCAGAGGCTGGCGTCCACCATGCCGTGACGAACCGCCAGCAGCGTCAGCTCGACATCGCTGCTGATCGAAAGCTTCTCGAAGATGCGGTAACGGTAGGTGTTGACGGTTTTGGGCGACAGGCACAGTTTGTCGGAAATGATCTGAACCTTCTGACAACCGACGATCATCAACGCGATCTGGATCTCACGCTCGGACAGGGCGTCGAACGACGAGTCGTTGGTGGGCTGAAAGGACTTGATCGCCAGTTGCTGGGCAATCTGCGGGCTGATGTAGCGCTGACCGGCGAACACCAGGCGAATGGCCTGCACCATTTCCGCAAGGCCCGCGCCCTTGGTCAGGTAACCGGCGGCCCCTGCCTGGAGCAACCGCGTCGGAAACGGGTCTTCCTCGCACACGGTCACCGCGACCACCTTGATGTCCGGATGGCTGCGCAGCAGCTTGCGCGTGGCTTCCAGGCCGCCGATGCCGGGCATCTTGACGTCCATCAGCACCACATCGGGCTTCAGTTCCCGGGCCTTGATCAGGGACTCTTCCCCGGACTCGGCCTGGCCAACCACCTGCAGGCCATCGATATCGGCCAGCATCCGTGTAATGCCTGTACGAACGAGATCATGGTCATCGACCACTAGCACCCTAATCAAGCAGACACCTCGCGAAACGGTCTTATTGAGTTGCCGGACACCTTAGCAAAAAAGTACCGGACAGACCTAGCGAAAAGCCGAAGATAAAAAGTTTCAATTTTTCATCCAGCCCTTGCCGGGCCTGCGTTTCAGAGCACAAGCGTACTCGGATCCAATTCCATCCGCAGGAAACACTCGTCCTCGCCCTGCACGGCAAATCCCTGTCTTTCATACAAGTTCCGGGCCGGATTGCTCTTGAACACGGTCAGGCGCACGGCCGGGCGCCGTTCCTGACGCGCCATCGCAGCAACCTGACCGATTGCCCAGGCGCCGGCGCCCTGGCGGCGGTGGGCTTCGGCAACCTGCAACTCACGAATATAGATCGCCCGCGCATCGCGGCTCAGGCTGAAAAAGCCGGATGTCACCCCGTCATGCACGATCAGCCAGCTCTCACGCCCCGCCCAGCCCGCGTCGAACCCTTCGTCCTGCCACAGCAGATCGTACTGAATGTAGTAACGCAGCATGTTCCGGCAGGTGAGTTCCCGGGCGAACGCCAGATCGGCGGGGCTTGCCGGCCGTCGCTCAAACGCCATTCAGACCTCCGGCACAGCGGTGACCTGCCCTTGCCATACGCCGGCCCGGCGCCGGGCGACGACCAGGCAGCTTCCGGCACCGGGCGCCGCAACGACCAGGGCGCCATCTTCGGCCCAGATGGCGCTGCGCCCGGCCGACTGCCATCCGCCGGTCTCGCCGCCATGGTTGGCCATCAGCACCGTCATCCCATGCTCACGGGCGTAGCTTTGCAACATGGCACTGTCGGGCCCATAGCCCTTTTCGCTGATCAGCACCCCGGCGGCATAACACTGCGCGCCCAGCCGTCGGGCCGTTGCAGCATGGCTGGCATGGGTGAAGTCGGCGCAGACGGCCAGCGCGACGGTCTCGCCGCCGATCGTCAATGCCGCACCGCCCTGGCCCGGCGCGAAATAGCGATCCTCGCCCGTATGCAGGTGCTGCTTGCCGTAGATGCCCAGCGAACCGTCAGCACCCAGCACCAAGGCGCCGATCAGCACCGGACCGTGCGGCTGCAGCCGAATCGGCATGCCGACCACCGCGGTCACCCTCAGCTCGCGGGCGAGATCGCGCAACGGTTGCAGCACGGCGTCCTGGGGATCGACGGCCAGCCCGGCGGCCAGCGCGCCCTCGTACCCGGTGAGCGACAGCTCCGGAAAGACCAGCAGCTCCACGCCCTGATCGGCGGCTTGCCGGATGAAGCCGCAGTGGCGCGCAATGTTGGCGCACAGATCGCCTTTCACGGAAACGGACTGGGCGGCGGCGATCGTCAGATCTGACATGGTTTGTCCTTGGGGATTGGCTCGATGCCAGAGTGTGTCACAACATCGACTGCACTCAAGCGATAGAGACTGACGGAACCTGCGATAGCAATTTCTGATTGCTGAGCCGCACAGGCCTCTAGTAAGCTCGGCCCCAACCTAACGGAGACACACCATGTTCAACGTCCCTTCCCAGCTCGACACCGCCAGCGCCCTGCGCTCGGTTGCCGCTGCCCGGTCGGCTGACGTCTGCGCTCCGGCCGGTTTTTATTTTGGGTATTGGTTTAGCCACTGGCGCGCCTGATACCCACATGGCGCCCATATGAACGGGTCGCCCACCAGAGAATTCTCAACCCCCGGTCGGCCTCCCGACCGGGGGTTTTGTTTTTCAGGCCCAAACCTTTTTCCGCGACACACCAGACACTTTTGAGGAATCACGACATGAACTACGCCACCTATTACCGCTACGACAGTTTTACCGCCTGGCGATTTACCAGCCTCCGCTCGGGACAGCCTGCCGCCTCCGATCGGTCACCCCAAGGTGGCAAGCACACACTCGAAGCCAATACGGCCCCTTGTCGAACACCCCAGTAGGGACGAGAGCGCGGGAAGCACCCGCCACTCGCCCAGGAAGCTTGAATATGAACTCGTCCGTTTCTGCGTTGCCGCTGTCCACCCTCGATTCCGCCAACGAATCGCTGACCCTGCGCCTGCCCACCTCGTTGCAGCTCAAGCAGCAGTTGCCCCTCGGCAATGTCCTGAGCCAACAAGTCGCCGCCCACCGCCAGGCGATCCGTGCCATTCTCGACGGTGAAGACCACCGTTTGCTGGTCATTGTCGGGCCCTGCTCGATTCACGATCCCCGCTCCGCCCTCGAATACGCCGAAAAGCTCGCCCGTTTGAGCCACGATGTCAGCGACCAGATGCTGCTGGTGATGCGCGCCTACGTCGAAAAGCCCCGTACCACGGTCGGCTGGAAAGGCCTGGCCTACGATCCGCGCCTGGACGGCAGCGACGACATGGCCGGCGGCCTGACGCTCTCGCGCGAACTGATGCTGGAGATGATCCGCCTGGGCCTGCCCATCGCCACCGAATTGCTGCAGCCCATGGCCGCCGGCTACTTCGACGACCTGCTCAGCTGGGCCGCCATCGGCGCACGCACCACCGAATCGCAGATCCACCGGGAGATGGTCAGCGGCCTGCCCATGCCGGTCGGCTTCAAGAACGGCACGGACGGCGGCGTCGCCATCGCCGTGGATGCCATGCGTTCCGCCGCCCATGGTCACCGGCATTTCGGCATCGACAGCCAGGGCCACCCGGCCGTCGTCCAGACCCCAGGCAATCCCGACACCCACCTGGTGCTTCGCGGAGGCCACAAAGGGCCGAACTTCGACCGCGACAGCGTTGCCGACATCCAGACTGCCCTGGCCCGCCAGCCGGTTTCGGGCCGGATCATGGTCGATTGCAGCCACGCCAACAGCGGCAAGGATCCCCTGCGTCAACCCGCCGTGTTCAACGACGTGCTCGAACAGCGCCTGCAAGGCAACCGCGCATTGATCGGCATGATGCTGGAGTCCCATTTGTTCGACGGCTGCCAACCCTTGAGCGGAACCTTGCGTTACGGCGTTTCGATCACTGACGGTTGCTTGGGCTTCATCCCAACGGAACAGCTTCTGCTGCAGGCCGCAGAACGTTTGCGCAATCAGGCGTAGACCGGCAACGACAGCCTTCCGGATCGCCATGAACCGGAAGGCCTGTGCCCACGCCCGGCTACGCGCTGATCTGCACCCACGCCACCTCAGACTCTTGACTGACATCGTCCAGCCGTTCGACCGAGTAGGAAACACGCACCACGGTGCCTCGATGTTCTCTCCAGAACCGGTACGGCACGATGAAGTCCAAGGACTGCCAGGCCGTTTCCGGGGTGATTTCCCGATAGTCGCGATGGTTGAAGCGTTCACCGTCGCATCGCAGGTACACCAGCTCACCGTTTTCGGCCTGTGCGTTGCCGATCACCACAGTGATGCCGTCAAGGGTCTGGTCCACGTCAAGCACACCGCCTTCGGCGCCCACCACCTGTGGAGCGGCCAGCGGTTCCCGCACCAACGGCGCGACCTTGATCCGGGTCGTCTCCGACTGTCTAACCTTTCCCTGCTTCTGTTCTACCCGGTAACTGACGGTGACCTCCTCGCCCAAGGACGCTGCGATCCTGTCATGGGCGATCCACAGAGAAAGCGGTGCCCCCACTGAAGCCGGCGCTACGGTCAAGGTGTCCTCCACCTGCCCCGTTTCACCTTGCCAGGACAGCTGAATGCAGTCGCCTTCGGCCATGGCGGGGTATGGGCGAATCGTGACGGGGGTTCCCTCGGGCACCCGATCAGGATCGAGGGCACCACCGACGGCTTCCTCGACGATCGGCGCAAGCAGCCCGCCTTGCGGCTCGCCGATGAGCAACGGCAGCCGCTCGGACGAGACCGTCTCACCGTGCCGGGCGCGGTGAAGCGTCCAGTGCACCTGCGCGCTGCCGCCCTCCAGCGCGGCGATGCAGTCACCCTTGATGACGAACACCACGTCGCACCCCACCTGTTGCCGGCTGACATGGCGGATCTGGGAGTGCCCCTCGGGAACGCCTTCGGCGTCCAGGCCGCTCCAGTGCAGCACCAGCCTGTCGCCGTTGGCCATGCCGGGGTAAGCCGCCACCGTGACGACGGCCTTGTTCCAGGCCGGATCGAGCATGCCGTCATTCAGGTGGGCGACCGAGGGCGCCGGCAAGGTCGGGGCCGCGCCACACGTGAGGGTTGATTCATTCATGTTCATTTACCGATCCACTCCTTGGATTGACCGCTTTGCGATAAAGCGTCGTGTACCGCCTATTGAACGCTGTCCGGAACAAAAGAGATGTCGGGGCTTTTCGATACGGCGTCCGGAAACTGCCGCCACGCACGGTAGGCATCCGCTGGCGAGATCGAGCAAACCGGGCAAAAGATTTCCAATTGTTCCGACTCAAGCCTCAAGAAGGGATGAACCCTCCTACGCGCTCTCATCCCACTCAGGTCGCGCCGATTCCGCTCCCGCCGCCTGCCCGACAGGCAATCGGTCCGCAACCGGCTAACCTTTGACACCCAGGCACCGGACAGCCGGATGGAACATTGCCGAGAAATCGCCCGTCGAATCCGGTAGGCTCCACCCTTTATCGATTTGATTGGAGAGTTACCCATGGCCCGAGCCACCGCCCGCCACATCCTGGTTTCCACCGAAGCCAAGTGCAACGAACTCAAGGCCGAGATCGAAAACGGCGCCGATTTCGCCGAAGTGGCCAAGAAGAACTCCACCTGCCCGTCCAGCCGCGACGGCGGCAACCTGGGCTCGTTCGGCCCGGGCCAGATGGTCAAGGAATTCGACACCGTGGTGTTCAGCGCACCGGTCAACACCGTGCAAGGCCCGGTGAAGACCCAGTTCGGCTACCACCTGCTGGAAGTCACCAGCCGTCAGGACTGATCCACCGTCCGGTCTGCAGTGCAACGGCCCGCCCTTCGGTGGGCCGTTGCGTTTCGGTTGTGCGATACGGCTGGCGACTGGCCCGTCGCTCGCGTACAACTGGCGCTTATCGATCACCCGGCTCTAAGGCTGACAATGCGACTGGCTTTCCCCACTTTGATGTTCACTGCCGTGGCCCTGCTGCTGGGTGCCGCCGGTGTGGACGCCGCACCGCAACACGCGCTCACCGTCTATGGCGAACCGGCCAAGTACCCCGCCGGCTTCAGTCACTTCGACTACGCCAACCCGCAGGCGCCCAAGGGCGGGACGATGCGCCGCTCGGCCATCGAGATCGGCCACTTCGACCATGTCCTGCCGTACATCGACAAAGGCATCGGCGTCACCCAGATCGACGGTCTGCTCTATTCGCCGCTGGCCCAGCGCTCGCTGGACGAGCCCTACACCGTCTACGGACTGGTCGCGCAACAGATGGAACGCTCGGAGGACGGCCTGTCCCTGCGCTTCTTCATCAACCCCAAGGCGCGCTTCGCCGACGGCCAGGCGATCACCGCCGAAGACGTGCGCTACACCTACGACCTGCTGATGACCCAGGGCAGCCTGCGCTACCGCACCCAGTTCGCCGACGTCAAAGGCGTCGAGGTCGAAGCGCCGCTGACCGTGCGTTTCGATTTCAAGAGCAACGAAAACCGCACCCTGCCGCTGGACATCGCCACCCTGCCGGTGTTTCCGCAGCATTGGTGGAAGAGCCGCGACTTCGCCGGCGGCGGCGGATACGAGCCGCCGCTGGGCAGCGGCCCGTACCGGGTCGGCAAGGTCGATTCCGGGCGCAGCATCACCTTCGAGCGCAATCCCGACTGGTGGGGCAAGGACTTGCCCGTGAGTCGCGGGCTCTACAACTTCGATCACTTCAGCATCGAATACTTCGGCGACACCGACGTCGCCCGCCAAGTGCTGCGCGGCGGCGCCTACGACTACAACCGCGAGTTCTCCGCCACTGGCTATTCCATCGGCTACGACAGCCCGGCCCTGAGCGACGGCCGCCTGCAAAAGGCCCACCTGGCCACCGAGGCGCCGCAATCGGCCCAAGGCTTCGTGTTCAACCTGCAGAAGCCGGTGTTCCAGGACCGCCGCGTGCGTCAGGCGCTGGCCATGCTCTGGGACTTCGAGTGGAGCAACCGGCAGATGATGCGCAACCTGTACATCCGCCAGCAGAGCTACTTCTCCAACACCGACCTGGCCGCCCGCGAACTGCCGGACGCCGCCGAGCTGAAGATCCTCGAACCGCTGCGCGGGCAGATTCCCGACGAGGTGTTCACCCAGGTCTTCGAAGCGCCGAAGACCGACGGCAGCGGCCTGATCCGCGACAAGCAGCTCCAGGCGCTGGAACTGCTGGAGCAGGCCGGCTGGAAACCGGACGGCGACCAGTTGGTCAACGCCCAGGGCGAACCGCTGGCGTTCACCTTCCTGGTCAGCCAGAACGGCATGGACCGCCTGCTGCTGCCGTACAAGCGCACGCTGAAGCAGATCGGCATCGACCTCAGCATCCGCCGCATCGACTCTTCGCAGTACGTCAACCGCCTGATGAGCCGTGACTACGACATGATCGTCACCGGTTACCCGGTCACCACGTCGCCGGGCGGCGAGCTGCTCAACTATTTCGGCTCGGCGTCGGCCAACGACCCCGGCGCGAACAACTACATGGCACTGAAGAACCCGGCGGTGGACACCCTGATCAACGGCCTGATCCGCGCCTCGACCCAGGCCGACATGCTGCGCTACGCCCATGCGCTGGATCGGGTGCTGCAATGGAACTACTACTGGATACCCAACTATTACCCGCCCGGCACCTCCACGGTGTGGTGGAACCGTTTCGGCATTCCCACCGTGCAGGCCAGCAACGACGAGGCCATCGAGAGCTGGTGGGAAATCAGCCGCACGCCGTTGACCAACCAAGAGATGACCGCTGAGAAGATCAGCCGTGGCAGACCCGGAGGGCCGCACTGATGTGGGCTTACATACTGCGGCGCCTGCTGCTGATCATCCCGACCCTGGTGATCATCCTGCTGGTGAATTTCGTGATCATCCAGGCCGCCCCCGGCGGCCCGGTGGAACAAGCCATCGCCCACTTGCAGGGCATCGGCGGCGCCGCGGTCGGCGGCGGCTCCGGCGAAACCATGAGCGGCACGTCCCGGGCCAGCCGCGGCCTGGATCCGCAACTGATCAAGGACATCGAAAAACAGTACGGCTTCGACAAGCCGGCCCATGAGCGCCTGTGGCTGATGCTCAAGAACTACGCGCAGCTGGATTTCGGCAAGAGCTTCTTCCGCGGCGCCACGGTCACCGACCTGATCCTGCAGAAGATGCCGGTGACCATTTCCCTCGGCCTGTGGGCGACGCTGATCACTTACCTTGTGTCGATTCCGCTGGGCATCCGCAAGGCGGTGCACCACGGCAGCCATTTCGACATCTGGAGCAGCACCGCGATCATCATCGGCTATGCGATGCCGGCGTTCCTGTTCGCGATGTTCCTGATCGTGGTGTTCGCCGGCGGCACGTCGCTGAACTGGTTCCCGGTGCGCGGGCTGGTCTCGGACAATTTCGAGTCGCTGTCCACCTTGGGCAAGGTCGCCGACTACTTCTGGCACCTGGTGCTGCCGGTGACGGCGCTGGTGATCGGCGGGTTCGCCACCCTGACGATTCTGACCAAGAACTCGTTCCTCAACGAAATCACCCGCCAGTACGTGGTCACCGCACGGGCCAAGGGCCTGAGCGAGCGCCGGGTGCTGTACGGGCACGTGTTCCGCAACGCGATGCTGCTGGTGGTGTCGGGGATCCCCCAGGCGTTCATCAGTGTGTTCTTCGCCGGCTCCCTGCTGATCGAGGTGATCTTCTCCCTCGACGGCCTGGGCCGCATGAGTTATGAGGCGGCGGTGTCGCGGGACTACCCGGTGGTGTTCGGCTCGCTGTTCATCTTCACCCTGTTCGGCCTGCTGATAAAACTGGTCGGCGACCTGTGCTACACCCTCGTCGATCCGCGCATCGACTTCGCCGCGAGGAACGCCTGATGTTCGAGCTCTCGCCTCTGGGGCGCCGCCGTTTCCAACGGTTCAAGAAAAACCGCCGGGGCTGGTGGTCGCTGTGGCTGTTCGTCGGCCTGTTCGTCTTGAGCCTGGGCGGCGAACTGATCGCCAACGACAAGCCGCTGGTCGTCAGCTATCAGGGCCAATGGTACTTCCCGGTGTTCAAGCGCCACACCGAACAGGAGTTCGGCGGCCAACTGCCGTTCCAGGCCGACTACCGCAGCGACTATGTGCAGCAACTCATCCGCAAGGACGGCGGCTGGCTGCTGTTCCCGCCGATCCCGTTCAGCGACGACACGCCCAACTACGACCTCAACAAACCGGCCCCCAGCCCGCCGACGACGGTCAACTGGCTGGGCACCGACGACCAGGCGCGGGACGTGCTGGCCCGGGTGATCTTCGGCGCGCGGGTGTCGATCCTGTTCGCCTTGATGCTGACTTTCGTCAGCGCACTGATCGGCATCGCCGCCGGTGCCTTGCAGGGTTACTACGGCGGCTGGGTCGACTTGCTCGGGCAGCGGCTGCTGGAGGTCTGGTCGGGGCTTCCGGTGCTGTACCTGCTGATCATCCTGTCGGGCTTCGTCGAGCCGAACTTCTGGTGGCTGCTAGGGATCATGGCGCTGTTCTCGTGGCTGGCGCTGGTGGATGTGGTGCGCGCCGAGTTCCTGCGCGGGCGCAACCTGGAATACGTCAAGGCCGCACGGGCACTGGGCCTGAGCGACCGCAAGGTGATCTTCCGGCACATCCTGCCCAACGCGATGAACGCGACCTTGAGCTACCTGCCGTTCATCCTGACCGGGGCGATCTCGACCCTCACGGCGCTGGATTTCCTGGGTTTCGGCATGCCCGCCGGCAGCGCCTCGCTGGGCGAATTGATCGGCCAAGGCAAGCAGAACCTGCAAGCGCCGTGGCTCGGCCTGACGGCGTTCTTCACCCTGGCGCTGATCCTTTCACTGCTGGTGTTCATCGGCGAGGCACTGCGTGATGCCTTCGACCCACGCGCCTGAGGCGGATCCTGAAATGACTGACAACCTGATCGAAATCCGTGACCTCAATGTCGCCTTCAGCGGCCAGACCGTGGTGCGCGACCTGTGCCTGGACATCCGCCCCGGCGAGTGCCTGGCCCTGGTGGGCGAGTCGGGCTCGGGCAAGTCGGTGACCGCCCACTCGATCCTGCAGCTGCTCCCCGAAGGCGAAGCCCTCACCACCGGCAGCATCCGCTACCGCGGCCGCGAGCTGGTCGGCGCCGAGCCCGCCGCCCTGCGCGATCTGCGGGGCAACCGCATCGCCATGATCTTTCAGGAGCCAATGACCTCGCTCAACCCTTTGCACACGATCGAGAAGCAGATCGGCGAAACCCTGCTGCTGCACCGGGGCCTGGGCGGCAAGGCGGCCCGGGCGCGCATTCTCGAACTGCTGGAGCTGGTGGGCATCCAGAAACCCGAGGAACGGCTCAAGGCCTATCCTCACCAGTTGTCCGGCGGCCAACGGCAACGGGTGATGATCGCCATGGCCCTGGCCTGCGAGCCGGAGCTGCTGATCGCCGACGAGCCCACCACCGCCCTCGACGTGACCGTGCAGCGCAAGATCCTGCTGCTGCTCAAATCCCTGCAGCAGCGCCTGGGCATGTCGCTGCTGCTGATCAGCCACGACCTCAACCTGGTGCGCAGCATCGCCCAGCGCGTGTGCGTGATGAAGGCCGGGCAGATCGTCGAGCAGGCACCGTGCGAAACCCTGTTCACCGCGCCGCAGCATCCCTACAGCTGCGTGTTGCTCAACGCCGAACCCGAAGGCGAGGCTTTGCCTCGGGATGAGCGTGAGAATGTGCTGGAAGTGGACAACCTGCGGGTGGACTTTGCGGTGGGCGGCGGTTTGTTCCAACGCAAGAGATACCTGCGCGCGGTGGATGGCATCAGCCTCAACATCCAGCGCGGCAAGACCCTGGGCATCGTCGGCGAGTCGGGCTCCGGCAAGTCCACCCTCGGCCAGGCGATCCTGCGCCTGCTCGACTCCGAAGGCAGCATCCGCTTTCAGGGCGAACCGCTCGATGGCCTCAACCAGAAACAGTTGCGGCCCTGGCGCCGGCAGATGCAGGTGGTGTTCCAGGATCCGTTCGGCAGCCTGAGCCCGAGGATGTCCGTGGCGCAGATCATCAGCGAAGGCCTGGAAGTGCACTGCGAGTCCAGCGCCCTGGAGTGCGACGAACAGGTGATCCGCGTGCTCAAGGAGGTGGGCCTGGATCCCGAGAGCCGCCACCGCTACCCCCACGAGTTCTCCGGCGGCCAGCGCCAGCGCATCGCCATCGCTCGGGCGCTGGTGCTCAAGCCGGCGCTGATCCTGCTCGACGAGCCGACCTCGGCCCTCGACCGCACCGTGCAGAAACAAGTGGTCGCCCTGCTCCGCCAGCTTCAGGAGAAGCACGGCCTGACCTACCTGTTCATCAGCCACGACCTGGCCGTGGTCAAGGCCCTGGCCCACGACATGATCGTGATCAAGGACGGCAAGGTGGTCGAACGCGGCGCCAGCCATGAGGTGTTCGAGTCGCCGCAGCATCCGTACACCAAGGAGTTGCTGGCGGCGGCGCATCCTCAGTGATCAGGTGCACCGTGTCGCATTCATCGCGAGCAGGCTCGCTCCCTCAGAGTGCTTTACTGCGCCTGGGGGTGCGGGGCCGCTGCGGCCACACACATTCAGGATCCGCCCCATGAACACCAGCGAAAACCTCAAGGACTACCAACGGGTGCGCTCCCTGGCGATCCGCTCGCTGTTCGAGATCATCGAGCAGTCCAGCGAAGGCACGGTGATCGTCGACCGCGACGCCAACATCGTCTGGATGAACGAGCGCTATGCCCGGCGCTTCGGCCTGGCGTCCGCCGCCGGCGCCATCGGCAAGCCCTGCGAGAGCGTGATCCCCGGCAGCCTGCTGCGCGAGGTGGTGCGCACCGGGCGGCCGATCCTGCTGGACATGCAGGACACGCCCAAGGAGCCCCTGGTGGTGATGCGCCTGCCGATCCACGACAACGCCGGCGCGGTGATCGGCGCCATCGGCTTCGCCCTGTTCGACGAGTTGCGCAGCCTGTCGCCGATGCTCAAGCGCTACCTGAGCCTGCAGGAGGAGCTGGCCTCGACCCGCTCGCTGCTGCGGGCACGCCAGACCAAATACAACTTCGCCCACTTCATCGGCACCAGCGCCGCCAGCCTGGAAGTCAAACGGCGGGCCCGGCGCAGCGCCAGCGCCGAATCGCCCGTCCTGCTGCTGGGCGAAACCGGCTCCGGCAAGGAGCTGCTGGCCCAGGCGATCCACAGCGCCTCGCCCCGGGCGCACAAGGCGTTCGTCAGCATCAACAGCGCGGCGATCCCGGAGGCGCTGCTGGAGGCGGAGTTCTTCGGCACCGCCCCCGGCGCGTTCACCGGCGCCGACCGCAAGGGCCGCACCGGCAAATTGCAGATCGCCCAGGGCGGCACGCTGTTCCTCGACGAGATCGGCGACATGCCGCTGCCGCTGCAAAGCAAGCTGCTGCGGGTGCTGCAGGAAAAGGAGTTCGAGCCGGTCGGCTCCAACGACGTGATCCAGAGCGATGTGCGGGTGATCGCCGCCACGTCCACCGACCTGGAGGCGGCGATCAAGCGCGGCGAGTTCCGGGCCGACCTGTATTACCGCCTCAACGTGCTGCCGATCCATGTCCCGCCGTTGCGCGAGCGCCTCGACGACTTGCCGGCGCTCAGCGAGGCGATCCTGGAAGACCTGCGCAGCCAGCACGAACTCGACCGCCAGGCGCTGGAGCTGCTGGGGCAGCACGCCTGGCCGGGCAACATCCGCGAACTGCGCAACGTGCTGGAACGGGCGGCGCTGCTCAGCGACGCCCTGGTGCTCACGGCCGATGACATCCGGGCGGCGATCGGCACGTTTGTGCCGGTCGAGCGCGGGCCGTCTCCGGTGCCTGAGCCGCTGACCCACGAGACCTTCAGCCAGGCCCGCGAGCGGTTTGACCGGCAGTTGATCCAGGCCACCCTCGCGCAATGCGGGGGCAAGGTGGTCGAGGCGGCGCAGCGGCTGGGGCTGGGGCGGTCGACGCTGTACAAGAAAATGGTGGCGTTGGGGATTGCCGAGTCTCACTAGAGAGACTTGTGTCTCTTGATAGAGAAGCGCAAAAGCATCGCAGGCAAGTCGAGTCGTCGCACCGCAACTCCCGCAGGGATTTTTGTCAGGCCCAGGAACCGGGGCTTACCCGGTTCTGTGGTGATTTGGCTGGCGATATCGCCGGCAGGCTGGCTCCCACAGGATTCTTTAGTGATTTGACTGGGGCTATTGGCTGGCTCCACAGGGTTCCGGGGTGAACACAGGTTCTGCATTCAACCGAGTCCTCTGTGGGAGCCAGCCTGCTGGCGATGGGGCCCTTCCAATCACCAGAAATCTCCAAACAGAGACAAAAAACCCTCACATCCCCATAAAGCCAGAATCAATTCCTTATATTTCAATGACTTAACGTGTTGGCACAGAACTCGCTAACAGCCTCTGCGTACCCGCACCACCCACAAAAATAACAATCCCTGGAGACACACCATGAGTGTGATCATTGCCCTGGCGGCGCTTGCGCTGCTGATGCTGGCCGCTTACCGAGGCTACAGCGTCATCCTGTTCGCCCCCATCGCCGCCCTCGGCGCTGTCCTGCTCACCGATCCGTCCGCCGTCGCGCCCGCCTTCACCGGCGTGTTCATGGAGAAGATGGTCGGCTTCATCAAACTCTACTTTCCCGTGTTCCTGCTCGGCGCCGTGTTCGGCAAGCTGATCGAACTGTCCGGCTTCTCGCGCTCCATCGTCGCGGCGGCGATCCGTCTGCTCGGCACCCGCCAGGCGATGCTGGTGATCGTGCTGGTGTGCGCCCTGCTCACCTACGGCGGCGTGTCGCTGTTCGTGGTGGTGTTCGCGGTGTATCCGTTCGCGGCCGAGATGTTCCGCCAGAGCGACATCCCCAAGCGCCTGATCCCGGCGACCATCGCCCTGGGTGCGTTCTCCTTCACCATGGACGCCCTGCCCGGCACGCCGCAGATCCAGAACATCATCCCCAGCACCTTCTTCAACACCACCGCGTGGGCCGCGCCCTGGCTCGGTGTGATCGGCACGGTGTTCGTGTTCTGCGCCGGCATGCTGTTCCTCCAGCGCCAGCGCCACAAGGCGCAAAAGGCCGGCGAAGGCTACGGCAGCGAACTGCGCAACGAGCCGGACACCGCCGACGACCTCACGCTGCCGAACCCGTGGCTGGCGCTGTCGCCGCTGCTGGCGGTGGGCGTGATGAACCTGCTGTTCACCCAGTGGATCCCCCAGTGGTACGGCAAGACCCACAGCCTGGCGCTGCCGGGCATGGCTGCGCCGGTGACCACAGACATCGCCAAGCTCACAGCCATCTGGGCGGTGCAGGCGGCGTTGCTGGTGGGCATCCTGATGGTGTTGGCGTTCGGCTTCGGGGCGATCCGCAGCAAGCTTGCCGAAGGCAGCAAGAGCGCGGTCAGCGGCGCCTTGCTGGCGGCGATGAACACGGCGTCGGAATACGGTTTCGGTGCGGTGATCGCGTCGCTGCCGGGGTTCCTGGTGCTGGCCGACTGGCTCAAGGGCATTCCCAACCCGCTGGTCAACGAGGCCATCACCGTCACCTTGCTGGCCGGCATCACCGGCTCCGCATCGGGCGGCATGAGCATCGCGCTGGCGGCGATGTCCGAGCAGTTCATCAACGCCGCCCACGCGGCGAACATTCCGCTGGAGGTGCTGCACCGGGTGGCCGCCATGGCCAGCGGCGGCATGGACACCCTGCCGCACAACGGCGCCGTCATCACCCTGCTGGCGGTCACCGGGCTGACCCACCGCGAAGCCTACAAGGACATTTTCTGTATTACGCTGATCAAGACCCTGGCGGTCTTCGTGGTGATCGGCACTTTCTACGCCACCGGCATTGTGTGAGGTATTCATGACGACTCTTTCGGGCAAGACCGCTCTGGTCACCGGTTCCACCAGCGGCATCGGCCTGGGCATCGCCCACGTGCTGGCCAAGGCAGGCGCCGACCTGATCCTCAACGGCTTCGGCGACGCCCAGGCGGCGGTCGCGGAAATCGGGCGGCACGGCGGCAAGGTCGGCCATCACCCGGCCGACGTCAGCGACCCGGCGCAGATCGCCGACATGGTCGCCTACGCCGAGCGCGAGTTCGGCGGCGTGGACATCCTGGTGAACAACGCCGGGATCCAGCACGTGTCCGCCGTCGAAGATTTCCCGGTGGAGCGCTGGGACTCGATCATCGCCATCAACCTGTCCTCGGTGTTTCACAGCACCCGCCTGAGCCTGCCGGGCATGCGCGGCAAGGGCTGGGGCCGCATCATCAACATCGCTTCGGTGCACGGCCTGGTGGGCTCCACCGGAAAGGCCGCGTATGTGGCGGCCAAGCACGGGGTCATCGGCCTGACCAAGGTGGTCGGCCTGGAGACCGCCGCCAGCAACGTCACCTGCAACGCGATCTGCCCCGGCTGGGTGCTGACGCCGCTGGTGCAGAAGCAGATCGACGACCGGGCGGCCAAAGGCGTCGATCCGCAGCAGGCGCAGCACGACTTGCTGGCCGAGAAGCAGCCGTCGCTGGCGTTCGTGACGCCGGAACACCTGGGTGAGCTGGTGCTGTTCCTGTGCAGTGAGGCCGGCAGCCAGGTGCGCGGCGCGGCGTGGAACATCGATGGCGGGTGGTTGGCGCAGTAGCCGCCACGGCCCCGCTCCCACCCTGGTTTGAGGGCGCCGCTCAAAGGGTGGGAGCCAGCCTGCTGGCGATGGCGTCAGTGATGGCGCCGCAGGGCCGGGGCAAGACATTCGCTCCCACCGGTGGAGCGGTGAGTCCACTCAGTTTTGTGTGCATACGATAAGAAGAGGCAACCCATGTCCGACATCCTCTGGCAACCCGACGCCCGGCGCATCGCCGATTCGCCCATGGACGCCTTCCGGCGCTTCGTCGAGCAACGCCATCACCTGACCCTGGCCGACTACCCGGCCTTGCATGCCTGGAGCGTCGGGCAGCGCGAGGCGTTCTGGCAAGCCATCGTCGATTTCTTCGACATCCGCTTCCGCACGCCGCCCGAGGCGGTCCTGCGCGAAGGCCCGCAGATGCCCAGCGCCGAATGGTTTCCCGGCGCCACCCTGAACTTCGCCGAACACCTGCTGCGCCGCCGCGACGAGGCCGTGGCGGTGGTGGCCGTGGCTGAAGACGGTCGGCGCGAACAATTGAGCTGGGCGGAACTGGCCCGTCAGGTCGCCGGTTTCCAGGCCGGCCTGCAAGCCGCCGGCATCGGCTTCGGCGACCGCGTGGCCGCGTGCATGCCCAATACTTGGCAGACCTTGGTGGCGATGCTCGCGACCACCGGCCTCGGCGCCATCTGGTCGTGCTCCTCGCCGGACTTCGGCACCCACGGGGTGATCGACCGCTTCGGCCAGATCGAACCGAAAGCGTTGATCATCTGCGCCGGTTACCGCTACGCCGGCAAGACCGTCGACCAGACCGTCAAGATCAACGAGATCCTGGCGCAGCTGCCGTCGCTGCAACAGCTGATCATCGTGCCCGGCCCCGAAGCCCAGAGCGACACCGGGGTGTACCGCACCGAGGCCGACGTGGCGCTGTGGGGCGACTTCTACCGTCCCGGCGGCGAACCGCAGTTCGTGCCGGTGCCGTTCAACCATCCGCTGTACGTGCTGTATTCCAGCGGCACCACCGGCGTGCCGAAATGCATCATCCACAGCACCGGCGGCGTGCTGCTGCAACACGTCAAGGAGCATGGCCTGCACGTTGGCCTCGGCCCCGCCGACCGCTTGTTCTACTACACCACCTGCGGCTGGATGATGTGGAACTGGCTGGTGTCGGCCCTGGCGGTCGGCAGCGCCGTGGTGCTGTACGACGGCTCGCCGTTCCATCCGGCCAACGAACGGCTGCTGGACCTGATCGACGCCGAGCGCATCAGCGTGTTCGGCACCAGCCCCAAGTTCCTCGCGACCCTGGAAAGCAGCGGCGTCAAACCTCGCCAAAGCCACGACCTGGGCAGCCTCAAGACCTTGCTGTGCACAGGGTCTGCGCTGTCGCCGCAGAGCTACGATTACGTCTACCGCGACTTCAAGACGGACGTGTGCCTGGCCTCGATGTCCGGCGGCACCGACATCGTCTCCTGCTTCGTCAACGCCAACCCGCTGTCGGCGGTGCGCCGCGGCGAGATCATGGGCAAGAGCCTGGGCATGGCCGTGGAGGTCTGGAACGACGCCGGCCAACCGGTGATCGGCGAAAAGGGCGAGCTGGTGTGCACCCGGCACTTCCCCGCCATGCCCATCGGGCTGTGGAACGACCCGGACGGCGAAAAGCTGCGCAAGTCGTATTTCAGTTTGTTCCCAGGCGTCTGGGCCCAGGGTGACTACGCCGAGGAGCGGCCCCACGGCGGCATGCTGATCCATGGCCGCTCCGACGCGGTGCTCAACCCCGGCGGCGTGCGCATCGGCACCGCCGAAATCTACCGACAGGTGGAAAAAGTGCCTCAAGTGCTGGACAGCGTCGCCATCGGCCAGCACTGGCAGGACGATGTGCGGGTGGTGCTGTTCGTGCGCCTCCAGGACGGTATCGAACTCGACGAAGCGCTGCAGCAGCAGATCCGCCAGGTGATCCGCGCCAACACCACGCCGCGCCATGTGCCCGCCAGGATCGTCGCGGTCACCGACATCCCGCGCACCCTCAGCGGCAAGGTGGTGGAACTGGCCGTGCGCAACGTGGTGCACGGGGAGCCGGTGAAGAACACCGATGCCCTGGCCAACCCCGAGGCGCTGGAGCAGTTTCGCGACCGGCCTGAGCTTCAGGCCTGAGCCCGCTCCCCTGCGGGAACGAGCCTGCTGGCGATGGCGTCCTGTCGGTCTGCCCGGATATGACTGATGCACCGCTATCGCGAGCAAGCTCACTCCCACAGGTCTTTGCGGTGGCCGCAGATTCTGCATCCACCCAAATCTTCTGTGGGAGCCAGCCTGCTGGCGATGGCGTCAGTCAAGGCACCGCAGGTTCAGGACAGTCGCGCCCAGCGAGGATCAGTCCATCAGCCCCCAATCCCCGGCCGCGCCCGCCGGCGGCGGCAAGGTGTCGGCATGCAGCTTCAGGCGCAGGCGCAGGTTGTTCACCGAATCGGCGTTCTTCAGCGCCTGTTCTTCGTCGATCACGCCTTCGGCCACCAGGTCGAACAGTGCGCCGTCGAAGGTCTGCATGCCCAGTTCCGTGGATTTTTCCATGATGGCCTTCAATTCCACGAACTCGCCGCGGCGGATCAGGTCGCCGACGGTCGGCGTGCCCAGCATCACCTCCACCGCCGCCCGCCGCTGGCCGTCGCGGGTGCGCACCAGGCGCTGGGACACGAACGCCTTGAGGTGATTGCCCAAGGCGTGCAGCAATTGCGGACGCCGCTCTTCGGGGAAGAAATTGATGATCCGCTCCAGCGCCTGGTTGGCGTTGTTGGCGTGCAGCGTCGACAGCACCAGATGCCCGGTCTCGGCGAAGGCCAGCGCATGCTCCATGGTCTCGCGGTCGCGGATCTCGCCGATCAGCACCACGTCCGGGGCCTGGCGCAGGGTGTTCTTCAGCGCCGCATGGAAACTGCGGGTGTCGACCCCGACCTCACGCTGATTGATGATCGAACGCTTGTGCCGGTGGATGTACTCCACCGGATCCTCGATGGTGACGATGTGCCCGCTGCTGTGGCGGTTGCGGTGGTCGACCAGCGCCGCCAGCGACGTGGACTTGCCCGAGTCCGTGGCGCCGACGACCAGGATCAGCCCCTGCTTGAGCATCACCGAGTCGAGCAGCACCGGCGGCAGCTTCAGGTCCTCGAAGCGCGGGATGTCGAGCTTGACGTTGCGGATCACCACCGATACATCGTTGCGCTGCTTGAAGATGTTCACCCGGAAACGCCCGATGCCCGTGCGGGAAATCGCCAGGTTCATTTCCAGCTCGCGGTCGAACTCCCGGCGCTGTTCGGCGTCCATCAGTGAAGCGGCGATGGCGGCCACCTCGCCGGGCTTGAACGGCCCGGCGTCCAGCGCCGTCAGCACCCCGTCGAACCGTGCGCTGGGCGGCGCGCCCGTGGAGAGGAACAGATCCGAACCGTGGCGGCTGGCCAGTTGTTTCAACAGTGCGTCGATTTCCATGGCAAAAAGCACCCGCAAAGTTTTCAATGAACCCGCAGAGGCAGGCGACTACCGCATCAGGATAGTCGACGCCGGCCCGCTGACCGACGATCAGGATCCGACCGATGAACGCTGTACCCGCCACCGATGACGCCCAGGCGCTGATCGCCTGCACCGACTGGAGCCGCACGCCGCTGGGCGCCGCCGGCACCTGGCCGCAGAGCCTGCGCACGGCGGTGGACATCGTGATCCACTCGCCGATGCCGATGCTGTTGCTGTGGGGGCCGCACCTGACGCAGATCTACAACAACGGCTTCGCCCTGCTGGCCGGCAGCAATCACCCGCGCGCTTTCGGACAGCCGACGCACGACATATGGCCGGAATTTCGCGACTTCACTGACCCGATCTACAGCGCCGTCCTACAGGGCCAGGTGCGCACCTACCACGAGCAGCGTTTCACCTTGCCGCAGCGGGACGGTCGGGAATCCGACTTCTGGCTGGACCTGACCTACAGCCCGATCCGCGACGAAAGCGCCCAGGTCGCCGGGATTCTGGTCACGGCCATCGAGACCAACGAGCGCCGGCGCATGGCCCAGGAGCTCAAGCAGCGTTCCGAAGACAGCCTCAAGGCCCAGCGCGAAACCGAAGAACGCCTGCAACTGGCGCTGGCCGCCACCGACGCGGTCGGCACCTGGGACTGGGACATCGGTGAGGACCGCTTCATCGCCGACGCGCATTTCGCCCAGTTGCACGGCGTCGATCCGGCGCTGGCCAACCGCCTGCCGATCAGCGAATACCTGCACGGCGTGCACCCCGAAGACCGCGCGCTGATCGCCCGCAGCATCAAGCACTGCATCACCCACGGCACCGAATACGCCGAGGAATACCGCCTGCAGCAAGCCAACGGCGAGGTGCGCTGGGTGTTCGCCCGGGGGCGCTGCTACAAGGATCACCACGGCCGGCCCGTGCGCTTCCTCGGCGCGGCGC
This sequence comes from Pseudomonas sp. B7(2017), assembly GCF_002112745.1. Classification (NCBI taxonomy): domain Bacteria; kingdom Pseudomonadati; phylum Pseudomonadota; class Gammaproteobacteria; order Pseudomonadales; family Pseudomonadaceae; genus Pseudomonas; species Pseudomonas sp. B7(2017). The sequence goes on from NZ_NEIP01000003.1 coordinate 240,251, forward strand.
TGGACCTGACCGAGCGCAAGCTCACCGAACAGGCGCTGCGCCAGAGCCAGACCGAGCTGCAGCTGATCATCAACGCGATGCCGATCCTGATCAGCTATGTGGACCGCGAAGAGCGCTTTCGCCTGAACAACGCCGCGTACCTGGACTGGTACGGCCTCACGCCCCAGGAGCTGTACGGCCGCACCATCCGCGACGTGCTCGGCGACGAGGGCTACTTTCGGCGCAAGCCCTACATCGCCGAAGCGCTGGCCGGGCGCCCCTGTTCCTTCAGCCTGTACTCGCCGCACCGCGACGGCAGCCTGCGCCATGCGCTGATGAACTACTTGCCGCGCCACGGGCCGGACGGCGCGGTCAACGGCTTCTACATCTTCGTGATCGACGAGACCGAACGCAAAAAGACCGAAGAGGCTCTGCGCGACCTCAACGAAACGCTGGAGGAACGCGTCGCGGCCCGCACCAAGCAACTGGCCCAGGCCAACCAGCGCCTGCAGAACGAGATGTTCGAACGCGAACGCGCTGAAGACGCCCTGCGCCACGCCCAGAAAATGGAGGCCGTCGGCCAGTTGACCGGCGGCATCGCCCACGACTTCAACAACATGCTCACCGGCATCATCGGCAGCCTCGACCTGATGCAGCGCTACATCGCCAGCGGCCGCACCGACGAGATCGGCCGGTTCACCGAGGCCGCCGTGTCGTCGGCCAACCGCGCCGCCGCCCTCACCCACCGGCTGCTGGCGTTTTCCCGGCGCCAGTCGCTGGACCGCAAGACCCTGGACGTCAACGAGCTGATCCACTCGCTGGAGGACCTGATCCGCCGCACCAAGGGCGACCCGATCGAACTCACCCTGCGCCTGGGAGCCGGCGTGTGGCTAGTCAGCACCGACGTCAGCCAGCTGGAAAACGCCGTGCTCAACCTGGTGATCAACGCCCGCGACGCCATGCCCGAGGGCGGCGAACTGCTGATCGAGACCGCCAACGTCTACCTCGACGGCAGCGACATCACCACCCTGGAACCGGTCAGGGCCGGCGACTACGTGATGCTCGCCGTCAGCGACAACGGCACCGGCATGACGCCGTCGGTGCGCTCCAAGGCCTTCGACCCGTTCTTCACCACCAAACCCATCGGCCAAGGCACCGGCCTGGGGCTGTCGATGATCTACGGCTTCGCCCAGCAGTCCGGCGGGCACGTCAGCCTCGACAGCCTGCCGGGCCGCGGCACCTGCGTGCGGCTTTACCTGCCGCGCCTGCATGCGCTGGAGCCCGAGCGGCCGGCGGCCGAACCGGTCAACCAGCCCCCCGCCGCGGCGACCGGCGAAAGCGTGGTGGTGGTCGAGGACGATCCGGCGGTGCGCATGCTGGTGCTCGATCTGCTCAGGGAACTGGGCTACCGCGCCTTCGAGGCCGAAGACGCGAAAAGCGCCCTGCCGCTGTTCGAGTCCGGCCAGCGGGTGGACCTGTTGGTGACCGACGTCGGCCTGCCGGGCATGAACGGCCGGCAACTGGCGGAAATCGCCCGCCAGCACCGGCCGGGGCTCAAGGTGCTGTTCATGACCGGTTATGCGCAGAACGCCGCCGAACGCCAAGGATTCCTGGAAGACGGCATGGACATGGTGGCCAAGCCGTTTTCCATCGAGGCGCTGGCGGCCAAGATCCGCACGATGCTCAGCCAAACCCCGTGAGTTGAGGCATAATCCGCGCCCCGCAATCAGGTACCGCATCATGAAAGCCCAAGCCCGCCACATTCTGGTGAAGACCGCCGAAGAGGCCGAACAGCTCAAGCAACGCATCGCCAAGGGCGAAGCCTTCGACGTGCTGGCCAAGAAATACTCGACTTGCCCGTCCGGCAAGCGCGGCGGCGACCTGGGCGAAGTGCGGCCGGGGCAGATGGTCGGCGCCATCGATGCGGTGATCTTCAAGAAGCCGCTGCGCACCGTGCACGGGCCGATCAAGAGCAAGTTCGGCTATCACCTGGTGCAGGTGTTCTTCCGCGACTGAACCCTGCCCCGCGGCGCCCCGGCCGCCGCCATCGCCAGCAGGCTGGCTCCCACAGGGTTCTCAGTCGTTCCCAGGCCCTGCGGACAACCACAATACCTGTGGGAGCCAGCCTGCTGGCGATGCGTCCGGTCAGGCGACACCGAATCTGGATGTGCCGGCCTCATCGCTGGCAAGCCAGCTCCCACAGGGTTCTCAGGTGTTCGCTGGGTTTGCGGACGGCCGGTTTCACCTCGGGATCAGCGCACCCGGCACCTGGATCACCTGGCTCGCCAGCCGGTGCCCTGCCTCGGCGGCGTCCGCCGGGCTGGCGCCTGACAGGCGGCTGGCCAGGTAAGCCGCGCTGAACGAGTCCCCCGCCGCCGTGGTGTCGATCACCTTCTCGACTTTCTGCGCCGGCACTTCGAACGCTTCCCCGTCGCAGCGGATCAGGCACGCCTCGGCGCCGCGCTTGAGCACCACTTCCGGCGTGCCGATCTGCGTGTAGGCCTCGAACACCGCGTCGCAATCGGCGAACCCGAACAGCGCCTCTTCATCCTCCACCGTCAGCAACGCCAGGTCCACATAGGGCAACACGCTGCGGTAGGCCGCCTGCGCTGCCTCCCGCGAAGCCCACAGACGGGGCCGGTAGTTGTTGTCGAAGACGACGCGGGTGTCGCGCTGGCGGGCTTCGGCCAACACCTCGATCAGCCGCTCCCGCCCTTGCGCGCCCAGCACCGCCAGGGTGATGCCGCTGAAATACAGCACGTCGTAGTCCGGCAAGGCCGCCAGCGTCGCGGCGCCGTTCGGCAGGGTGAAGCAGTCGCGCACGGCCGCTTCGTTGCGCCAGTACAGGAAGCGCCGCTCGCCGGCGGCGTCGGTCTGGATGCAGTACAGGCCCGGCAGCCGATCGGGCAAGCGCTGCACCCAGTCCAGGCCGATGCCTTCGTCGGCCCAGCGGCGGCACATCTCGTCGCTGAAGCTGTCGTCGCCCAGGGCCGTGACGTAATCGACCCGGGCCCGGTCGCCCATGGCCCGCGACAGGTAGACGGCGGTGTTGAGGGTGTCGCCGCCGAAGCTTTGCTGCAGGCTGCCGTCGGCGCGCTGCTGAAGTTCGATCATGCATTCGCCGATCAGGGCGATGCGCGGGAGGTGGGGGCCCAGGGGGCTGAGAGTGGTCATCTGAATGGAGTCCTGGCAGTTCAAGGGTGTTCTGTCGGCCGCCATCGCCAGCAGGCTGGCTCCCACATTGGAACTGTGTCGAACACATGTCCCTGTGGAAGCCGGCCTGCCGGCGATGGCGTCGGTGCAAACGCCACCGGGCGCGGTGCCGGCTGAGGTCTCAGAAGCAGGTGCCCATCGTCTCGATCACCGTCAGCCGCTCATCCACCAGCAACCCCACCCGCCATTTGTCGAAGGTCAGGCACGGGTGCGAGGTGCCGAACGAAATGATGTCGCCGACCCGCAGTTCCACCCCCGGCGCCACGGTCATGAACGCATGCTGGTCCATCACCGCCGTCACTTTGCACGCGCCGACGTCATCCCCCACCGCCGGCAGCACCCCGGCCTTGTAGCGCAGCAGCGGCACCGGCAGGCCGGCGTCGAAGGCCACGTCGCGCTTGCCCAGGGCGACCACCGCGAACCCCGGCTCCGGCAACGACTGCACATGGGCCCAGACCTCCAGGGCCGGGCGCAGCCCTTCGTGCAGGTCGCTGCGCCGGTCGAGCACGCAGCACTGCGCTTCCTTGTAGATGCCGTGGTCGTGGGCCACGTAGCTGCCCGGACGCAACACGCTGAGGAAGCGCCCGGCGGCGTTCTGCGCCTCGAAGGACTCGGCGATCAGGTCGTACCACGCCGACCCCGACGCCGTGATGATCGGCTTGGCGACGGCGAACGCGCCGCTGTCCTGCAACTGCACCGCCAGGCGCACCAGCGACGCGGCGAATTCGCGGATACCGCTGACGGCGTGGTCGCCGTGGATCACGCCCTCATAACCCTCGATGCCGGTCAGGGCCAGGGCCGGTTGCGCGGCGATGGCTTCGGCCAGCGCGATGACCTCCTGCTCGCTGCGGCAACCGCACCGGCCGCCGACCACGCCGTACTCGATCATCACGTTCAGCCGAACGCCCCGGGAGGCGAAGTACGCGCCAAGATCGGCGACGTTGTCCGGGTGATCGACCATGCAGTAGAAGTCAAAGCCAGGATCGGCCAGCAGATCGGCGATCAGCGCCATGTTCGGCGTGCCGACCAATTGGTTGGCCATCAGCACCCGGCGCACGCCGTGGGCGTAGGCGGCGCGGGTCTGGGTGGCGCTGGCCAGGGTGATGCCCCAGGCGCCGGCGTCGAGCTGACGGCGGAACAGCGCAGGCGTCATGCTGGTCTTGCCGTGGGGCGCCAGTTCCGCGCCGCTGTCGCTGACGAACGTCTGCATCCAGCGGATGTTGTGCTCCAGCGCCGCGCGGTGCAGCACCAGCGCCGGCAGGCTGACATCGCGCACCAGGTGGGCGCCGACGGCGGCATCGCCCTTCTCCACGGCAGCGGTAGTGTTCACGGTCGTCATGGTCGAACTCCTCACAGTCGCGCCCGCCGGCGGGCGCGGTCAGTCGTTGATGCGCCGGGCGAGGCTGTTGGCGCTCTCGATCAAGACCCGGCGATAGTCGTTGTAGTTGTTCTTGGCGTCGGCGCGCGGGGCGACGATGCACAAGGTGCAGATGGCCACGCCAGCGGGGTCTTTGACCGGCGCGGCGAAGCAGTGGGTGAACGTGTCGGCGACACTGTCGAAGGAAAAGAACCCGTCGATGCCGGCCTGACGAATTTCCCCCAGGAACGTCTCCAGCGGCAGGCGTTTGCCGTCCGGCAGGATGAAGTCGTCGGGGTCGATCAGATCAATGATTTGCTGGTCGCTCAGGTGCGCCAGCAGCAGGCGCCCGGACGCGGTCCACGGGATCGGCGCGTTTTCGCCGATATCGGAGGAAATGCGAAAGTGCCGCTCGCCCTCCTTCATCAGCGCCACCGTGTACTTGCGCCCGTTGAGCAGGCACATCTGCGCGGTTTCCCGGGTCTGGCTGACGATTTCCTGCAAGGCGTGGTCGGCCTCGCGGCTGAGGTCGAAATGCCGCAGGTGCGCCTGGCCGAGAAAGTACAGCTGACGGCCCAGATAGACGTGACCGTCCTTGCCCACCGGCTCCAGGATCCGCCGCTCCAGCAGCGACGCCACCAGTTCGTAGACCGTGGATTTCGGGCTGCCGATGCCGTTGGCGATATCGTTGGGGCGCAGCGGCTGGCCGATCTCCTTGAGGAAATCGAGAATGTCGAACGCCCGGTCCAGACCCCGGGCCCGGCGTTTGATGGTGTCTTCGGTCATGTCTTCAGGTTCCCATTCACAGTGCCGGGAGTGTACCGAGAGTGCCAGGCTGACCGGTAGGCCGCCATCGCCAGCAGGCTGGCTCCCACAGGAGAACGCATGCCACTGGCGATAGAGCCACCCCGCTTCAGGCCTTCTTCTTGTAGGCGATGCAATCGATCTCGACCTTGCAGTCGACCATCATGCTCGCCTGCACGCACGCTCGCGCCGGGGCGTGCTCGGGCTTGAAGTACTCGCCGAACACCTTGTTGAAACTGGTGAAGTCCCGCGGATCGTCCAGCCACACGCCGGCACGCACCACGTCCTCCAGGCCGTAACCGGCTTCTTCGAGGATCGCGATCAGGTTCTTCATGGTCTGGTGGGTCTGCTCGACGATGCCGCCGACGATGATCTCGCCGTCCACCGCCGGCACCTGGCCGGACACGTGCAGCCAGCCGTCGGCCTCAACGGCGCGGGCGAAAGGACGGGGCTGGCCGCCGGCCGCGGTGCTGCCGGTGCCGTATCGGGTGATGCTCATGGGTGTGTCTCCTGATTGAAAAGTGAAAGGTCAGAACCGCGTGCTCTTGAGGAATTCCGCCAAGCGCGGCGACTGCGGACGCTCGAACAGTTCCTTGGGCGGCCCCTGCTCTTCGATGCGTCCCTGATTCATGAAAACGATCTTGTCCGACACCTCGAACGCAAAGCGCATTTCGTGGGTCACCAGCAACATGGTCATGCCGTCTTCGGCCAGGCCCTTGATCACGTTGAGCACTTCGCCCACCAGTTCGGGGTCGAGGGCCGAGGTGACTTCGTCGAACAGCATCAGGCTCGGGTTCATCGCAATGGCCCGGGCGATCGCCACGCGCTGCTGCTGGCCGCCGGACAGCTGGCCGGGAAAGTGGTCGCGGCGCTGCAGCAGGCCGACCCGCTCCAGCCATTTCTCGGCCAGCGCCACGGCTTCGTCCTTGTGCATCTTCTTCACCTTCAGCAAGCCGAGGGTGACGTTCTGCAACGCGGTCAGGTGCGGGAACAGGTTGAACTGCTGGAACGCCATGCCGGTCATCGCACGATGGCGGGCGATGACCTTCTCCGCATGACGCACGCGCTTGCCGTTGACTTCGTCGTAGCCGATGGACTCGCCGTCGAGCAGGATCCGCCCGCCCTGGAACTCTTCGAGCATGTTCACGCAGCGCAGCAGCGTGGTCTTGCCCGAGCCGCTGGAGCCGATCAGCGTGACCACGTTGCCGCGCTGCATGCTCAGGTCGACGCCCTTGAGCACCTCCACCGCGCCGTACTGCTTGTGCAGGCCACGGATGTCCAGCAGAGGTTGGGTCTGGGTCTGGGGCTGTGAAGAAACTTGAGCTTGAGTCATGGCAAGGCCACCCGCTTTTCAATGAACCGGCCGAACAATTCGATGCCGTAGTTGATGACGAAGAACAGAAATCCGGCGAACAGGTAGAACTCCAGGGTCATGAACGTGCGGGCGATGATCTGCTGGGTGCTGAGCAGCAGCTCCGCCACGCCGATCACCGACAGCAGGGTCGAGGCCTTGACGATCTCAGTGGACGAGTTGACCCACGTCGGCAGGATCTGGCGCAGCGCCTGGGGCAACAGCACATAGCCGAGCGCCTGGTAGAACGTCAGGCCGATGGCCTTGCTCGCCTCCATCTGCCCGCGGGGCAACGCCTGCAGCGCACCGCGCACGATTTCGGCGACATGGGAGCCGCAGAACAGCGTCAGGCCCAGGGCACCGGCCTGAAACGCGCTGATCTGCCAGCCCAGCGCCGGCGCCATGTAGAAGCACGCCAGCACCAGCACGAACACCGGGGTGCCGCGGATCAGGTCGACGTAGAAACGGAATGGAGCGCGCATCCAGAAGCGGCCGTAGGTCAGGATCAGACCGGCGACCACGCCGACCAGCGTCCCGAGCAGGATCGCCAGCGCCGACACCTGCACGCTGGTGACAAAGCCCTGCCAGAGCGGCTCGCGCGCCACCCACAACTCATGCAACCAACCTTGGGATTCGTACATCGCAGCCTCCTATCGGCGGATCGCCAGACGCTGCTCCAGGTAACGCAGCAGCATGGCGATGAGGTAACAGGCCGCAACGTACAACGCCGTGGTCACCAGCCAGGTTTCGATCACCCGGTAGCTCTCGACGTTGATCTTGCGTGCGTAATAGGTCAGTTCCGGCACCGCGATGGCGGCGGCCAGCGAGGTGTCCTTGAACAGCGAAATGAAGTTGTTCGACAGCGCCGGCAGCACATTGCGCAGCATCACCGGCACGGTGACGTAGGCCTTCACCTGCCACTCGCCCAGGCCGATGGCCAGACCGGCCTCGCGCTGCCCTTTCGGGATGCTCAGCAGCCCGCCGCGGAACACCTCGGTCAGGTAGGCCCCGGCGTACAGCGACAGCGTGATGATGAAGGACGGGATCTTGTCCAGTCGGATCCCCAGGCTCGGCAACGCGAAATAGATCAACAGGATCAACACCAGGATCGGCGTGTTGCGGATCACCGTCACGTACACCGAAGCCAGCACCCGCAGGGCGCGATGCTTGGACAGCAAGGCGAAGGCCATCAGCAGGCCGATCACGCAGCCGATGGCGATCGACACCAACGCCAGCTCCAGGCCCAGGCCGAGCCCCGCCAGCAAGGTGTCGAAATCGCGCCACACGGCGGCAAAGTTCAACTGATAGTTCATGGTTGGCAGTACCTTGAGCGGGGCGACGCGCATCGCCCCGCTCTCACGGGATCATTTGAATTCGACGGGGAAACCGATGGCCGGGGTCGGCAGGTCGACGCCGAACCACTGCTTGAACGAGGCCGCGTACGTCGGGAACTCCACGCCGGTCATGGCTTCATGCAGGGTGGTGTTGACGAAGTTCAGCCAGTCCTGGTCGCCGCGCTTGACCGCGCAGGCGTAGGTCTGCGGGCTCCAGGCATAGGTCGGGCTGCGGTAGCGGCCGGGGTTCTGCACCATCAGGTACTTGACCGAAGACTGGTCGGTGGCGGCGGCATCGGCGCGGCCGGAGTTCACCGCCTGGTACATCAGGTCGACGCTGTCGTACTGATCGACCTTGGCCTTGGGCAGCGCCTGGTGCACCAGTTCCTCGGCGTACACGTTCTGCAGCACGGCCACGGTCACGCCGTCGCCGGCGGCCTGCAGGTCCTCGATCTCCTTGTACTTGCTGTTGGCCGGCAGCAGCAGGCCCACGCCTTCGCGGTAGTACGGCAGGGTGAACGCCACCTGCTGCGCGCGGCTGGCGGTGACGGTGATGAACTGGCAGCTCATGTCGACCTTGTCGGTCAACAGGTTAGGAATCCGCGCATCGGACGACTGCACCACGAACTCGACCTTGCTCGGGTCGTTGAACAGCCCTTTGGCCACCATTCGGGCGATGTCGATATCGAAACCCTGCAACTTGCCGTCCGCCCCTTGGAAGTGCCATGGCGCGTTGGTGCTGCCGGTGCCCACGATCAGCTTGCCCCGGGCCAGGACACTGTCGAGCTTGCTGTCGGCCGCCTGGGCCATGCCCGCAACGGCGGACGAAGCCGCGAGAACGAAAACACACGCTTTGAACAACGAAGGACGGCGATGCATGGCAAGGACTCCTGAGGAAGTTTATTCCGCTATACCGGAACTAGGTATGTAACAACGGAATAGACAGCAGAAAGTGTGCCACAGGATTCGGGGGGAATCTGTACCGGATTGAAAATTTCAGGGAATCAATGAGATACGTCGAACGAGGGAAAGTGGCGCAATTCACCCCGATGGCGTGGAGCGCTACCAATGGCCACAGGGGACGGGTAACAGGTACTCAATGAGTGCAGATGGAGCGGGATTGTGCGAGGCAATAACAGGGGGATCAGGAAGAAATTCGTCAGGCGCTGAAAAAGACTGGGAAGTCAGCGCTGCGCTGCTGCGTTGTACACATCTGCTCCGTCACGTTTCCCCACCGCGATGACGGTAACGACCAGCACTTCATCGATGACGCGATAAACCAAACGATAGCCGGCGCTTCTAAGCTTGATCTTGTAGGCCAGTCCAAGGCCTCTCAGCCGATCCGCCGGAACAGGCGGATTACTGAGCCGTTCTCGAAGCTTGCGTGCAAACTGCTCCTTCAGATTGCCTCCCAGTCTGTTCCACTCTTTCCAAGCCTTCTCCGAGAACTCCAGCTCATAGGTCATCGATCGAGACCTTTATGGTCGGATCGTTTTCCCGCTCCTTGCACAGTTCAATCAGTTCCAGATCCTCAAGGCGCTCAATCATTGCTTCGTACGCTTTGGCTGGCACGCAGTAGAACGCCGGCTCATTGCGGTTGAGGATCGCAACGGGTTCACCGCCGCCTGCGGCGACAGTGCCCATCGGGTTCTTTTTCAGCTCGGAGATGCTCGCTACGACTTGTGAAAGCACGATGTGTGTCATGAAGGGACTCCCTAGGGTGCTCTTTGAAGCGCCAAAAATAGCACTCCAGGACACATCTGACCTCAACCCTTTTGTCTCTGAAACCGCTTGCGGAAAAATGATGCTGTCCATCGGGAATCCCTTTCACACGCTCAAATCTGATGCAAAAAACAGTATCACGGTCAGTCGGTGTGCGTTTCGGCATCGAATGTCAGGGCGCTCCTGCATTTGTGTGGGAAAAGTGCGCGTTTTCCGAGCCCACCTGTAATTTCTGACAGTAGACCCGCCTCCTTCCCTGCCTTAACGTCAGGAAACCTTTAACGGTCGTCTGGAGGAGTCTCTGATGAAGGCGATCCTACCTCTTGCAATGCTGCCCCCCACCTACCGCAAAGCCCTGAAGACCTGGCGTCCGGTGATCCTCTATTTCACCAACGAACACTGCCCCGCCTGCGAAATGGCCGGGCCGATCTTCCGGCATGTCGCCGAGCCCTATCGACTGCGCGCGGACATCTACATGCTCAACACCCGCGAAGCGCCCCGGCACCCGAACGTCACCGGGACGCCGACGGTGCTGTTTTACCGGGACGGCAAGCTGATGAAGAAACTCAAGGGCATCGGCACCGAGGACACCCTCAGGCAAGACTTCGCGCTGCACATCGGCCGGGTCAAGCCGCCCGCCAGGCACCGTCGGCACCAGCGCCGCCATGACCTGACCTGGCTCCACGTCACCTTGCGCACCCTGCGCACCATCCCCGATGCACGCCGACGGAACTTTTCCTGAAAGTGCCACCTAAGAGCCATCATCACTGGTACTTTCGTTCCAACTGATGGACATCAATCGCGCTCCGGGCCGGATTGGACAAGCTCCGATCCGGCTGCTTTTCTTTCATTTCTCAAAACGAGATTCAGCGCGCCGGCCCACGGCCGTCAGCGCGCTCACGTCCCAGGAGGGGTCCATGTCCTTTAACGTCATGATGGTTTTCGGCACCCGACCGGAGGCCATCAAAATGGCCCCATTGGCCCGGGTTCTGCGTCAGTGGCCCGACATCCGACTGAACATCTGCTCCACCGGCCAGCACCGGGAAATGCTCAACCAGGTGCTCGACGCCTTCGAGCTCACCGTCGATGAAGACCTGCAAGTGATGACCCAGGGCCAGACCCTGAACGGCCTCTCGCAACATCTGCTCACACAACTCGACCAGGCCTACGACCGGGTCAAACCGGACATCGTCCTGGTGCACGGCGACACCACCACCAGCTTCATCGCCGCCCTCGCCGCGTTCAACCGACAACTGCCCATCGGCCATGTCGAGGCCGGGCTGCGCACCGGCAACCTGCGCGCGCCGTGGCCGGAAGAAGCCAACCGGCGCCTGACCGGCGTGATCGCCGACCTGCACTTCCCGCCGACCTCCAAGTCCGCCGCCAACCTGCTGCGCGAAGGCGTGCCCCAGGACAACCTGGAAATCACCGGCAACACTGTGATCGACGCCTTGCTGTGGATGCGCGAGCACCAGCGCGAGACCGGCTGGCACCCGGCCGCCGACTCGCCCCTGGCGGCGCTCGACGACAGCCGCCGGATGGTGCTGATCACCAGCCACCGCCGGGAGAACCTCGGCGGCGGGTTCAACAACATCTGCGAGGCACTGGCGGAACTGGCCGAACGCTACCCCGACGTGCAGTTCGTCTACCCGGTTCATCTCAACCCCCAGGTGCAGCAAGTGGTGTACGGCATGCTGGCGGGCAAGCCCAACCTCTACCTGGTCGCCCCGCAGGACTACCCCCACTTCGTCTGGCTCATGGGTCGCGCGCATTTCATCCTCACCGACTCCGGCGGCGTGCAGGAGGAAGCGCCCGCCATCGGCAAACCGTTGCTGGTGCTGCGCGACGTGACCGAGCGGCCGTCCGTGCTGGAAAGCGGCACCATGGTGCTGGTGGGCACCGACAAGGCACGCATCGTCCAGGAGGCCAGCCAGTTGCTCGACGACGAAGCGACCTACACCCGCATGAGCCGCGTGCACTTCCCCTACGGCGACGGCCACGCCAGCGAACTGATCGCCACCCGCCTCCACGCCTGGCTGAGCGCACGCTCGGCGGCGGGTAACGGGGTATGAGCCTGGGTTGGATCGATTTCTTTGCGTATGTGCTGTTCGGTCTTAAGTATGTGGCGATCCTTCTCGCCCTGCTGATGTTCATCCTCGGCCTCGACGATCTGTTCATCGACCTGGTGTACTGGGGCCGCAAGCTCATACGGCGCTGGCGCATCTACGAGAAATTCAAGCGCGCCGACGAGGAGCGCCTGTACGCCATTCCGGAAAAGCCGCTGGCGATCATGGTGCCGGCCTGGAACGAGGTCGGCGTGGTCGGGGAGATGGCGCGCCTGGCCGCCTCGACCCTCGATTACGAGAACTACCAGATCTTCGTCGGCACCTACCCCAACGACGCCGAGACCCAGGCCGACGTCGACGCGGTCTGCCTGCACTACCCCAACGTGCACAAAGTGGTGTGCGCCCGGCCGGGGCCGACCAGCAAGGCCGACTGCCTGAACAACATCATCGACGCGATCTTCCGGTTCGAGAGCGAAGCGAAGATCCAGTTCGCCGGCTTCATCCTCCACGACGCCGAAGACGTGATCTCGCCGATGGAGCTGCGCCTCTACAACTACCTGCTGCCGAACAAGGATCTGATCCAGATCCCGGTCTACCCCTACGCGCCGGAATGGAAAGGCTTCACCGCCGGCCATTACGTGGACGAGTTCGCCGAGAACCACGGCAAGGACGTCATCGTGCGCGAGGCCCTGACCGGTCAGGTGCCGAGCGCCGGGGTCGGCACCTGCTTCAGCCGCAAGGCGATCAGCGCGCTGCTAGAGGACGGCGACGGCATCGCCTTCGACGTGCAGAGCCTGACCGAGGACTACGACATCGGTTTCCGCCTCAAGCAGAAAGGCATGAAGTGCATCTTCGCCCGCTACTCGGTGACCGATCCGAAACTGGCGCTGGAACAGCCTTGGGTGTTCGGCATGAACCGCGAGTTCGCCCAGGTGATCTGCGTACGCGAGCATTTCCCCCGTGACTTGCAGCACGCCATCCGGCAGAAGTCGCGCTGGATCGTCGGCATCGTGTTCCAGGGCACCAAGAACCTGGGCTGGAGCCGCAAGGGCCTGCTCAACTATTTCCTGTGGCGCGACCGGCGCGGGCTGATCGCCTACCTGCTGAGCTTCATGGTCAACCTGCTGTTCCTGGTGCTGCTGGCGATGTGGCTGATCACCGTGATCGCCCCGGAGGCCTGGCGCTATCCGTCGATCCTGGCCGACAGCGCGCTGCTCTCGGCGCTGCTGTGGCTCAACGGCCTGATGCTGCTCAACCGTCTGTTCCAGCGCGGCTGGTTCGTCACCCGCTACTACGGCATCGTCGAAGGCCTGCTGTCGGCGCCGCGCATGATGTGGAGCAACTTCGTCAACTTCTTCGCCAACCTGCGCGCCCTGCGCCAGGTCATGGAAATGGGCGATTCGCGGCGCGTGGCGTGGGACAAGACCACCCACGAATTCCCTGCCCTGACCAAGGCCCAGCGCACCCCGCTCGGCCACCGGCTGGTGGAGAAAGGCCTGCTCAGCGAAGAACAGCTCGAAGCCGCGATCACCAGCCCCGTGCGCCGCCGGCTCGGCCGCGAACTGCTGCTGCGCGAACACATCGACAGCACGCAATTGGTGCAGACCCTGGCCGAACAGCTGGATCTGGAATGGGCGCCGCTCAATCCGTTCAAGCTGGACAAACGCCTGATCGACGCCGTGCCGCGCCGCGTAGCCTCCCACTACGGCGTGCTGCCGGTGGCCGAGGACGGCGACACCCTGGTGCTGGCCTCCGAAGGCCCGGTCAGCCAGGTCTCACTCGGCGCGATCGGCCGCCAACTCAAACGCCCGGTGCGCTGCCGCCTGGCGCCCCAGGGCCGCGTCACCCTGGGGATCCGTTACTGGTACGCCAGCCCCCGCCAGACCGAGGAAGTGCGTCATATGCTGCAAGTGCTGGAACGTCATCAGGACGACGAAGCCCTGCTTGAGCGGGTCAGCCATCACCAGGTGCTGCTGGGCAACCTGCTGCAGGTGCGCGGCATGGTGCCGCCGACCCTGTTCAATCAGGCCCTGATCGACTTCGACGCCGAACAGATGTCCCTCGGCGAACACCTTATCTCTCGGGGCATGATCACCCAGGAGATCCTTGAGCAGGCTCTGGCCGACCAGGCCAGCGAACAGCAAGCCGCCTACCGCATCGTCCGGGAGGTCGCATGAAGCCTGTGGTCAACCGCCGCACCCTGCTGATGGGCAGCCTGTTGCTCGGCCTGAGCGCGCAGCCTTCGCTGGCGGCGCCGCTGAGCGATTTCGAGCAGTTCCGCAGTTACCCCTACATGGACCGCAGCTACCGGGAAGCCAAGAAAGGCAACTGGAAGGAAGTCGAACGGCTGATGCGCCACCTGCTGGAAAAAGTGCCGAAAAACGACGAGGCCCGCGCCCTGCTGGTGGAAGCCCTGGCCAAGCAGCGCCGCTACAAGGACGCCTTGCAGGTGCTGGGCAACGACAGCGACGGTCTGCTCGACCTGCGCCTGACCTGGATCGAGCAGGATCCGCCGACCAGCACCCAGGTGGAAAACTGGATGGCCAACAGCAGCCTGAACGACCGCGTCCGCCTGTGGCAGGCCTACAGCCTGAGCCTGGCCAAGTTCGGCGGCGCGGCGCGGGCCCACGACTGGCTGGCGCAACTGGCGCCCAAGGGCGACGACAACATCCTGCGCCTGGCCCGGGCCAACTGGTCCGAGCAACTGCGCGACTGGAACGGCACCATTGAACAACTGGCGCCGCTGGCCGCGCGCAAGCAGCTCGACGCCGAGGGCTGGCAACGCCTGGCCAACGCCTACGTGCAGCGGCTGGACGAAAAGCCGCTGCAAGACCTGTTGCAGCAGGCGCCCAGCCCCGAAGCGGCGCGCAAGATCCGTCTGGCGATGGTCGACCGCGCCATCGCCATGGGCCACGAGCAGCAGGCCGAACGCTGGATGCAGTCGTTGCCGGCCAGCGACCTGGCCGACCCGGCCCAGCGCCAGCGCCTGTGGGAACTGGCCCGGCAGACCGGCGACAGCGCCAGTGTCCAGCGCCTGAGCAACGACTTGCAGCGCCCGTGCCTGGAGACCGTCGAGTGGCTGTCCCGGCATGACCCGGAGGCCGCCAGCGCCCAATTGCGCCGCTGCAACCCCACGGACGATCCGCAGGCCTGGCTGGTGCTCGCCCAGCGCCTGCAAGCCACCGACCTGTTGCAGTCCACCCGCCTGCCCCAGCCCTGGGACAGCCGCCGGCAGGCGCAACTGCTCGATGTCTGGCAGGCCGAGGGCCAAAGCGACAAGGTCATGGCCTGGCTCGCCGCGCAGCCGCAGACCGCCGAGGTGATCAAGCGCCGGGCCGAGCTGTTGCAGAAACAGGGTCGCAGCCAGGAAGCCGCCGGGCTGTGGGAACGCCATTACCGGCAGACCGGCAACCTCGCTTCGCTGGATCAGGCCAGCTACATCGCCTTGAACGCCGGGCAGCGCGAGCGCGCGCAGACGCTGCTGGAAGACGCGTATGACCGACATGGCGGCCGCTTGTCCTCCACGGCGTTGCAGCGGCTGGCCGGGCTCTACGCTTCGTCGCCCAGCACGACGCCGGCCCAGCGACGGCGCATGGCATCGCTGCTGGGCCGCGTCGACGCTGCCACCCGGGGCCAACTGCTGGCGCAACTGGCGGAAAGCGGCCAGTGCGACGTCGTGCGGCAAGCCATCGGCAGCCAGCCGCTGGCCGCCGGCGACTTCCGGGCCCTCGGCCGTTGCGCGATGCCGGACCGACCGGGGGAAGCCGTCGTGTATTACCGGCAGGCCGAGAAGCTCGGCGACCGCGGCAGCCGCCTGCCGTTGGCCTATGCGCTGGAGGCAGCCGGAGATTCCGCCGGGGCCCTGGCCCTGTGGCGCAGCCTGCCGGCCTCTGAACTGAGCGACAACGCCCGCCTCACCGCCAGCCGCAGCGCGCTCAACGTGGGCGACAGCCAGACCGCCGAACACTATTGGCAACAAAGCACCACACGCGGCGCCAACGAATGGGCCCTCGGCGCGGCGATCGCCGACGCTCGGAGCGACCGTACCCAGGCCCTGGAGCGCCAGCGCCAGGCCTTGCGGCAGCAACCGGACGCCGGGCACTTCTACGCCGCCTCGGTCACGGCGCAGAAGGCCGGCGACCTGCCGCAAAGCACCGCCTGGCTGGCCGAAGCCGTGCGCCGCGACCCGACCAATCCGCGCTACCGCGCCGACTACGGCATGCGTCTGGCCGGTGCCCAAACCCGCGAAGAGCGCGCCGCCGCCATCCCGTACCTGCAACAGGCCACCCGCGATTTTCCTGAGGACTATCGCCTCGGCGAGACCCTCGCCTGGCGCTACGACGAGGCCGAGGACAGTGCGTCGGCCCGCCGGGAACTGCGCCGGGTGATCGACCTGGAGCAGAACCCGGTGGCCGCCGATGACGAGGACGGCAGCATGGAAGCCCGCCGCTACCGCCAGCGCCGCGCCCACGAAACCCTGTCGCGCCGCGACAGCCGAACGCTGGCCAGCACCTGGTCGCCGGCCGGGGTGTCGACCAACGACTTCGTGCGCCCCGACGACAGCAAAGGCACGAACCGCCGCGCCGACTCGCAGAACGTGCAACTGGCGATGTGGGACCATGCGTTGGGCGAAGAGCCGAGCCGCGCCGGCAGCACGCTGTCGGTGTATGGCCGGGTGCTGCTCGGCGGCCAGGGCCGCTCGCGCTACGCCGAATCCCTCGCCGCCGGCGTCGGCCTGCGCTACAAGCCGTGGGGCACGCAGAACATCAACTTCTACGGCGAGATCTACAAACAGAGCCAGTTCGACGACGATGACAGCCACAGCCTGAACCTGGGCCAGATGCTGGTGCCGGAAAAGCTGCTGGACCAGATCGGCGACCACCGTCAGGACGGCCACACCAGCACCGACTACCTGCTGCGCGCCACGGCGTCGTTCCTCGATCAGGGCCGGTACCGCAACGACTGGCGCGTCGACGAGAGCGACTGGGACGAACGTTTCCTCTACCTGGACGCCGCGTGGTGGACCAAGGCCGGCGACCACCAGTGGCTGTCGCGCTTCCAGCAGGGCCATGCCTGGAAACTGCCGTTCAACGGCGCCCAGACCCTCATGCCGTACGGCTTCCTTGAGTTCGCCAGCCAGGATCCCGGCAACGACTGGCGCCAGGACCTGCGCACCGGCGTCGGCTTGCGCTGGCAATGGTGGTACGACGATGACCGCTACAACGCCTACCGCTCGAAACTGACGGTGCGCACCGAATACCAGCAATCGCTGGGCGGCAATCTGTATGAAGGCGGCAACGGTGTGCTGCTGGGTGTGGAGTGGAATTTCTGATGGCGCGATGGTTAGTGTTTTTCTGCCTGGTGCTGGGCGCGACAGTGGCTCAGGCCGACGCCCGGGTGTTCTATCAGCCGCTGAATGTCGATGCGCGGCTGACCCAGGCGCAATGGCAAAAGATCTGGCAGGACACCGCCCGCCAGGGCACCCGCACGCTGATCGTGCAGTGGACGAGTTATGGCGATTCGGACTTCGGCGGCGCCGACGGCTGGCTGGCCCGAAGCCTCCGGCTGGCGCAGCGCCAGGGCCTGGAACTGGTGCTCGGGCTGGCGATGGATCCGGCCTACTACCGGCGCATCGACGAGCTGGACAGCGCCGGCCTCGGCACCTACTGGCAAGCGCAGCTGGGACGCTCGCTGGCCCAGCAACGGACGTTGCGCCAGGACTGGCAACTGCCGGTCGCCGGCTGGTATCTGCCGCTGGAGCTGGACGACCTGCACTTCCTGGCGGCGGACCGGCGGGCGACCCTGCAACGCCAGCTCAAGGACTTCGCCGGCCAGCTGGATGCGCCGCTGCATGTCAGCGCGTTCAGCGCCGGCAAGCTGGCGCCGGCGGTCAACGGCCAATGGTTGGGCGAGATGAGCGCGGCGGGCATTCAGGTGTGGTGGCAGGACGGCGCCGGCACCGCACGCTTGCCGCCGCTGGTGCGCAACGGTTACGCCCAGGCCCTGCCCTGCTCCGTGGGCATCGTGCGCGAGGCGTTCCGCCAGACCAGCGCCGAAGGCCAGCCGTTCCGCGCCGACCCCGCCGCGCCGGACGCCAGCGCCGCCGGCTGTCACCCGGACGCAGTGTTTTCCCTGCGGTATCGGCCGTGGGGCCGGGTGATCCTCGACAACCAGCGCGAACATCAGGAGCGCGATGTACAAAACCATTGAAGATGAAGTCCTGAAGCGAACCGCGCCCGCCGAGCTGTGGGCCGAGTTCATCCAGCATGAGTTCGAGCGCCTGCGCTCGTTCTGCCTGCTGATCTTCGTCGCCAGCATCAGCGTGTGGGTCATCTTCGACCTGATCGTGAGCTTTCTCGGCGGCCAGGGCTTCACCTGGCGCTCGATGGCGTTCCTGGCGGTGTTTGCGGTGCTGACGGTGATCCTGCTGTTCACCCGCCGGGCCCGGCACTTCGACGTGCTCAACCTGCTGTTCGTGCTGACCATGACCCTCGGCGTGCGCCTGCTGATCGACGGTCTGCCGTCCAGCTTCCAGCCGGCGTGGCTGGTGCTCGGCGCCTCCAGCATCCTCTACAGCACGTCGGTGCTGCCGATCAGCCGCTGGTCGTTCTATGCCGCGCAGGCGACGATCTGGCTGGTGCTCAATCCCTTCCTGTTCACCGACATCGGGCTGTTCGAGCTGCGGGGCGTGCTGACGGCGTGCTACAGCGTGTTCCTCTGCGGACTGACCATGTACACCTTCCTCAAGCTGCGCGAGGCCAAGCTGTACAACTACATCATGTCCCGGCTGCTGCTGGACCAGGCCTACAACGACACCCTCACGGAAATCCCCAACCGCCGTTCGTTCATGGCCCGCGCCGAAAAACGCCTGATGGCCGTCCCCCGCGAACAGGACCACTTCCTGGCGATGATCGACATCGACAACTTCAAGAAAGTGAACGACGTGTACGGCCACGACATCGGCGACGAAGTGCTCAAGGGGATCGCGGCGGACATCAAGTCGGTCATGGCGCCGTATGAATATGCGCGCCTGGGCGGCGAGGAGTTCGCGATCTACCTGGCCGGGGTGCGCCACGCAGACGTCGAGGCGCTGGCCGGCGAACTGTGCCGCACCGTGCGCGAACGGCCGACCCAGCACCCGGTGACCATCAGCATCGGCGTCACCCGGGTGGAGGACGGCGACACCCTGAACCAGGCGCTGATCAAGGCCGACGAAGCGCTGTACGAATCCAAGCACACCGGGAAGGACCGCTACACCTTTCACGGCTGATCGAGAATCTGCACGACCGGCCGCACGGGGTGCCGTTGCCGGCCTCTTCGCCAGCAGGCTGGCTCCCACCCTGTTCGGTGCAGGCCACGGACTACCTGCCCGCCATTGCGCCCTGTGGGAGCCAGCCTGCTGGCGATGGCGCCAGCAAGGCCGCCGGTCAAGCGTCGGTGAACCTAGCGCCCGCCGCCCAAATCGACAAAGGTACCGGTGGCATAGGACGCCTTGTCCGACAGCAGCCAGACAATCGCCTCCGCCACCTCGTCCGGCCGCCCGCCCCGCGCCATCGGAATCGCCGACTCCAACTTGCTGACCCGGTCCGGATCGCCGCTCAGGGCATGAAAATCGGTGTAGATGTAGCCCGGCCGCACCGCGTTGACCCGGATGCCCTCGCCCGCCACTTCCTTGGACAGACCGATGGTGAAGGTGTCCAGCGCGCCCTTGGAGGCCGCGTAGTCGACGTATTCGTTGGGCGAGCCCAGGCGGGCGGCCACCGACGAGACGTTGACGATGCTGCCGCCCTGCCCGCCGTGCTTGGGCGACATGCGCAGGATCGCGTGCTTGGCGCAGAGTATCGGCGCCAGCACGTTGGTTTTCATGATCTTGAGGATACGGAACTCGGACATTTCGTCGACCCGCGACTTGTGGCCGACCGTGCCGGCATTGTTCACCAGCGCCGTGACCCGGCCCAGCTCCGTGTCGACCCGGTGGAACAGGGCGACCACTTCGTCCTCGATGCTGACATCGGCCCGCACCGCGATGGCCTGCGCCCCCATGGCCCGCACCTGGTCGAGCACCTGGTGGGCAGCCTGCTCGTCGGCCTGGTAGTTGATGCAGATCCGGTAGCCCTGCGCGGCGGCCAACAGCGCCGTGGCGGCTCCGATCCCGCGCCCCCCGCCGGTGATCACAATGACTTTATCCATGCTGGCTATCCCCCGATGCACACGTGACAGTCGAGGCAAGAATAACCGTCATCGGCGGGTTTTGCATGGCTGCACATTGCCCCACGGGCGATCGCCGTGGCGAGGGCGCTTGCTCGCGCCGGGTCAGCCCGTCGCTTGACGCTCGCTGCGCTGGTGCACGCCTTGCAGGAAGTGCTCCGCCGGCATCGGGTGCCCCAGCAGGTAACCCTGCAGCGAATCGCAACCCAGTTGGGTGAGGAAGTCCTGCTGCACACCGGTCTCGACCCCTTCGGCGACGATCCGCAGCCCCAGCGCCTGCCCCAGCGCGACGATCGCCGAGACGATGGCGGCGTCATCGCTGTCGTGCTCCAGGTCACGCACGAAACCGCGATCGATCTTCAGCTCGTTGGCCGGCAGGCGCTTGAGGTACATCAGGCTCGAATAGCCGGTGCCGAAGTCGTCGATGGACAGGTCGACGCCCATGTCCGAAAGCTCCTGCAGCACCGTCATGCTGGCGTCGGCATCGTTCATGGCCGTGGTCTCGGTGATTTCCAGGGTCAGGCTGTTGGCCGGCAGATGATGGGTGGCCAGAGCCTTGGCCACGCTCTGCACCAGGCCCGAGTGGCAGAACTGCAGCGCCGAGAGGTTCACCGCGATCCGCCAGTCGGTGTAGCCCAGCACATACCATTCGCGCATCTGCCGGCAGGCTTCGTTGAGCACCCACTCGCCGATGGGAATGATCAGACCGGTCTTCTCGGCCAGGTCGATGAACTTGTCCGGCATCAGCATGCCGTCGGTGGGGTGCTGCCAACGCAACAGCGCCTCGGCGCCGACCGGGCGGCCGTCGGCGGCGTCGAACTTGGGCTGGTAATGCAGGCTGAACTGGTGGTGCTCCAGGGCCGCGCGCAGATCCTGCAACAGCTGCAATTGCTTGCGGGCGTTGCTGTTCATCGAGGCGTCAAAAAAGCTGTAGCCGTTCTTGCCGCCGCCCTTGGCGTGATACATCGCCGCGTCGGCGTTCATCAGCAGTTCCTGGGCGCTCTGGCCGTTGCCTGGGTACAGGGCGATGCCGACGCTGGCGGAAATCTGCAGCTCGTGGTCGGCCACCCGGAACGACTGCGCGATCAGCCCCACCTGACGGGCCGCCAGGCCCAGGGCATCGTCGGGCTCGTTCAGGCGCACCAGCAGGACGAATTCGTCGCCGCCGATGCGCGCCAGGGTGTCCATGCTGCGCAGGTCCTGGCGCAGGCGCGCGGCCACTTCGCGCAGCAACTGGTCGCCCATGTGGTGGCCGAAGGCGTCGTTGACCGGCTTGAAGCCGTCCAGGTCAATGAACATCAGGGCGAAGCAGGCGCCCTGCTCCTGCACTTTTTTCATGGCCTGATTGATCCGGTCGTCCAGCAGCATGCGGTTGGGCAGGCCGGTCAGGGTGTCGTGCAGGGCCAGTTGGGTGAGTTCGCGGTTGGCCACGGTCAGGGAATGGGCCAGGTCGGCGGTGCGCGCGTCAAGGCGGGCGTCGAGGATCGAGGTCAGCAAGGCGATGGCCAGCACCGCCAGGGTGGTGATCAGCACCAGGTTGTCCAGGCCGTTGCCGTTCAGGCCGTCGAGCGCGGCGCCGCAGAAGCTGCCTTCGGGAAACCGCGCCGCCGCCATGCCGGTGTAGTGCATGCCGACGATCGCGATGCCCATGATGATCGCCGCCCCGGCGCGGAACAGCCGCACGTAGGGCGAATGCTGGCGCAGGCGGAAGGCGATCCACAGCGCCGCCGCCGAGGCGCCGACGGCGATCATCAGGGAGGCGCCGAACAGCGTCGGGTCGTAGTCGATCCCCGGCGTCATACGCATGGCCGCCATGCCGGTGTAGTGCATGGCGCTGATGCCGGCGCCCATCACCAAGGCGCCGACGCCCAACTGCCAGGCCGGGAGCTTCGGCTGGCTGACCAGCCACAGGGCAAAGCCGCTGGACAGCACCGCGATCAGCAGCGACAGCGCCGTGATCGCAATGTCATAGCCCAGGCTGATCGGCAGCTTGAAGGCGAGCATGCCGATGAAATGCATCGACCAGACGCCGATGCCCATGGCGAACGCACCGCCTGCGGTCCACAGATGCACGGCCCGCCCCTTGGCGGTGGCGATGCGCCCGGTGAGGTCGAGGGCGGTGTAGGACGCCAGGATCGCGACACACAGCGAAATGAAAACCAGGGTGAAGGAATAGCTACCGATGAGCATGACGATTCTCGTGGCCACCCCGCCGCGGTCAGTCCATTAGGGTCGGGGCAAATGCGCCGATTGTACTGATTGCGCGGAAGAACGCACTGACTAAGTAATCAATTGGCCATCAAGCCGATGAAACGCTTGTTTGATGAGTGTGAACGGCTCTGGAACGACGTTTGGGGGCTGACCGCGGCGAGGCAGTTTGCTCCCGCAGCAGCCCCCGAAAGTCTGTGAACGCCTTGGAGATCCACAAGCGCCCTCAGCGGCTGTCGCTCATCTCCAATTGACCGTCCCAACCGCCCCCGAGCGCCGCGATCAGTTGCACGCTGGCGATCAGGCGGCTCTGCAGCACGTTCAGCACGCTGCGCTCGTTGCTCAGCGCGGTGGCCTGGACCACCACCACGTCGATGTAGGCGATGAGGCCGGCCTTGTACTGGTTCTCGGTCAGGCGCAGGGAGTCCCGCGCCGCGTCGAGGGCTTCCTGGCGCACGCCCGCCTCGTTCTCGTACACCTTGAGCTGCACCAGGTAGTTCTCCACCTCGCGGAAGGCGTCCAGCACCGTCTGCCGGTACTTGGCCACAGTCTGGTCGTATACGGCCTCAGTGCGGTCGACCTCCGCCGAGCGGCGGCCGCCGTCGAAGAGCGGCAGGTTGAGCTTGGGGCCCACCGACCAGAAGCGGTTCGGCAGGCTGATCAGGTCCCTGGACGTACTGCTACTGTAGCCGCCGCTCAGGCTCAGGGTCAGGTCCGGGTAATAGGCGGCCTTCGCCACGCCGATGTTGGCGTTGGCGGCCATCACCGAGCGTTCGGCCGAGGCGATGTCCGGGCGCCGCTCCAGCAGTTGCGACGGCAGGCTCAACGGAATCTGCGGCAGTTTCGGGATGTCCTGGGTCTCGGCCAGCTTGAACTGCGCCGGCGGCTGGCCGGTCAGCACCGCGATGGCGTTCTCGAACTGCGCCCGCTGCCAGATCAGATCCACCAGATCGGCCTGGGTGGTCTTCAGCTGCGTCTGGGCCTGGGCCACCGCGTCACGCCCGGAGACGCCGGCGTTGTACTGGTTCATGGTCATCTTGAGCGAGCGCTCGTAGGCCGCCACGGTCGACTCCAGCAAACGCTTCTGCTGATCGATCACCCGCAGTTGCAGGTAGTTCTGCACCAGTTCCGACTGCTGGCTCAGGCGCATCGCCGCAAGGTCCGCAAAGCTGGCTTGGGCGCTGGCCTCGTCGGCCTCCAGCCCACGGCGCAGCTTGCCCCAGATGTCGGCCTCCCAGCTCACGCCCAATTGGGTGTTGTAGGTATCGCGGATGCCGCTGGAGGAACTGCTCAGGCTTGAACTGCTGCTCCCGGTGCCTTGGCTGGAGCGGGTCTTGCCGGCGCTGAGGTCGATGCTCGGGTAGAACGCGCCGCGCGCGTCACGCACCAGGGCCTGGGCCTGGCGGTACTGGGCTTCGGACTGGGCGACGGTCTGGTTGGCGCTGTTGAGCTTCTCGATCAGTTCGTTGAGCTGGCGGTCGCCGTACAGCTCCCACCAGGCGCCGCGGGCCAGCGAGTCGCTGGGGCTGGCCTGGCGCCAGCCCTCGGCTTCCTTGTACTGGGCGATCTCGGCGGTCTGCGGGCGCTGGTAGTCCGGGCCGACGGCGCAGGCGCTGAGCATCGCCACGCACAGCGACAGGCTCAGCAGACGCGAGCCGCGGACGGTGGCCAGTTGGATAAGCGAACGGTCAGTCATAGCGGAGTTTCCAGAGCGGCATCGGTGCGCACGCCACGCCATTGGTTGAAGCGGTGGCGCAGCTTGTCGAGATAGAGGTAGACCACCGGGGTGGTGTAAAGGGTCAGCACCTGGCTGAAGACCAGCCCGCCGATGATCGTCAGGCCCAGCGGCTGGCGCATTTCGGCGCCTTCGGCCCGGCTGAGCAGCAGCGGCAAGGCGCCGAGGATCGCCGCCAGCGTGGTCATCAGGATCGGCCGCAGGCGTTGCAGGCAGGCGCTGCGGATCGATTCCAGCGGCGACAGGCCGTCATGGCGCTCCAGTTGCAGCGCCAGGTCGATCATCAGGATCGCGTTCTTCTTCACCACGCCGATCAGCAGGAACAGCCCGAGCAACGAAATCAGGCTGAACTCGCCGCCCAGCGCGTAGATCGACAGCAACGCGCCGACCCCGGCCGACGGCAGCGTGGACAGGATGGTCAGCGGGTGGATGTAGCTTTCGTACAGCACGCCCAGCACCAGGTACACCGCCAGCAGCGCACCGAGGATCATGAACGGCTGGCTCTTCTGGGTGGCGGCAAAGGCGTCGGCAGTGCCGGCCACCTTCACGATCACGTCTTCCGGCAGGCCGACCTTGGCGATGGCCCGCTCGATGGCGGCGGTGCCCTGCTCCACCGTCACGCCTTCGGCCATGTCGAAGGAAATGCTTTCGGAGGCGAACTGGCCTTCATGACTGACCCGATCGTCTTCCAGGCTGCTTTCGTAGTGGGCGATGGTCGACAGCGGCACCCGTGCGCCGTCGGCGGTGATGACCTGCACCTGGTTGAGCGTCACCGGATCCTGGGCGTACTTCGGATTGACTTCCATCACCACCCGGTACTGGTTGAGGCTGTCATAGATGGTGGAGATCTGCCGCTGGCTGTAGGCGTTGTTGAGCACGGCGGTGACCATGTCCATGTCGATGCCCAGGCGCTTGGCCTGGTCGCGGTCGACGATCAGCGTCACCTGCTGCGCCCCGCGGCCCTCGCGGGCGTCGATGGCGGTCAGTTCCGGCAAGGCCCGCAGCGCCGTGACCACTTTCGGATACCACTCGCGCAGCGCACCCAGATCGCCGCTCTGCAGGATGTAGGAATACTGCGAGGTGGTCTGTTCGCGGCCGCCGCCGAACTGCAGGTCCTGGTCGGCCATCAGCATCAGTTGCGCACCGGCGACCTTGGGCATTTCCTTGCGCAGGCGTTCGATGACCTTCTGCGCCGACAGGTTGCGCTCCTTGATCGGCTTCAGGCGCACGAGCATGAACGCGTTGTTGGTGCCGTTGCTGCCGCCGATGAAGCCGGCGACGCTCTCCACCGCCTCGTCCTTGAGCACCGCCCGACGGAAGATCTCCATCTTGGGCTGCATCACGCTGAACGACAGGCCGTCGTCGCCGCGCACGAAACCGATCAGTTGGCCGGTGTCCTGCTGCGGCATGAAGGTCTTGGGCACCACCACGTACAGCGCGACGTTGACGCCGACGGTGACGATCAGGCTCAACAGCGTCAGGCGCCGGTGGCGCAGCACCCAGTCGAGGCTGGTGGCGTACTTGCCGACCATCCAGTCGTTGGTGCGCCGGCTCCAGCGCTGCAGGCGGTTCTCCTGCCCCGGCACATGGGGCTTGAGCCAGCGGGCGCAGAGCATCGGCGTCAGGGTCAGGGACACCACCAGGGAAACGACGATGGCCGCCGCCAACGTGATGGAGAACTCACGGAACAGGCTTTCGATGATCCCGCCCATGAACAGGATCGACAGGAACACCGCGACCAGCGACACGTTCATCGACAGCAGGGTGAAGCCGACTTCCTTGGCCCCCAGGTACGCCGCCCGCATCGGCTTGATGCCTTCGTCGATGTGCCGGGAAATGTTCTCCAGCACCACGATGGCGTCGTCCACCACCAGCCCGGTGGCGAGGATCAGCGCCATCAGCGACAGGTTGTTCAGCGAGAAGCCGTACAGGTACATCACCGCGAAGGTGCCCACCAGCGACACCGGGACCGCCAGGGTCGGGATCAGCGAGGCGCGGAAATTGCCCAGGAACAGGAACACCACCAGGATCACCAGCGCCACGGCGATCAGCAGGGTCATCTCGGCCTCGTGCAGGGTCGCCTTGATCACCGGCGAGCGGTCCATCGCCAGGTTGAGTTTGACGCTGGCCGGCAGCACCGCCTGCAACGCCGGCAGTTGGGCCTTGATCTCGTTGACCGTCTCGATGATGTTGGCCCCGGCCTGGCGGTTGATCACCAGCAGCACCGCCGCGTCATCGTTGAAGAACCCGCTGTTGTAGCGGTCCTCGACGCCGTCGCTGACCTTGGCCACGTCCTTGAGGCGCAGGGCCGCGCCGTCGGCGTAGTGGATGATCAGCGACTCGTAGTCCTTGGCCTTCTCCAACTGATCGTTGGCCTGGATCTGCCACAGGCGCTGGCCGTCTTCGACCGAGCCCTTGGGCCGGCGCACGTTGGCCCCGTCGATGGTCTTGCGCACGTCGTCCAGGGACACGCCGTACTGGTTCAGGGCCTGGGGCTCCAGCTCGACGCGCACCGCCGGCAGGGAACTGCCGCCGATCTGCACCTCGCCCACGCCCTGCACCTGGGACAGGCTCTGGGACAGGATGGTCGAGGCCAGGTCGTAGAGCTGCCCCTTCTCCAGCACGTCGGAGGTCAGCGACAGCACCATGATCGGCGCCTGGGACGGGTTGACCTTCTTGTAGGTCGGCATGCTGCGCATGCCGCTGGGCAGCAGGTTGCGCGAGGCGTTGATCGCCGCCTGCACTTCCCGCGCCGCGCCGTTGATGTCGCGGTCGAGGTCGAACTGCAGGATGACCCGGGTCGACCCCTGGCTGGAGCGGCTGCTCATGGTGTTGACGCCGGCGATGGCGCCGAACGAGCGCTCCAGCGGCGTGGCCACCGTCGAGGCCATGACCTCGGGGCTGGCGCCGGGCAGGCTGGCCTGCACCACGATCACCGGGAAGTCCATCTGCGGCAGCGGCGACACCGGCAGCAGGCCGAAGCTCACGCCGCCCAGCAGCATGATCGCCAGGCTCAGCAGCATGGTCGCCACGGGGCGCTTGATGAATGGGCCGGACAGGTTCATCGGCCTGCGCTCCCGGCGCCGGTGCCGAACCTCACGGCCCCTTCGCGGGCAAGCCCGCTCCCACTGGGTTTGCGGTTGGACAGGCTCACACCGCCACCTCTTCTTCGGTTGCGGACTTGCCGAAGCGACGCCCCAACCGGTCGAAGTACAGGTAGATCACCGGTGTGGTGAACAACGTCAGCACTTGGCTGGCCAGCAGGCCGCCGACCATCACCAGGCCCAGCGGTTGGCGCAGCTCGGCGCCGGAGCCGGTGGCCAGCATCAGCGGCACCGCACCGAACAGCGCGGCCAGGGTGGTCATCAGGATCGGCCGGAAGCGCAGCAGCGCCGCCTGGTAGATCGCCTGCTCGGGCGCCATGCCCTGGTGGCGTTCGGCGTCCAAGGCGAAGTCGATCATCATGATCGCGTTCTTCTTGACGATGCCGATCAGCAGGATGATGCCGATGATCGCGATCATGCCCAGGTCGTTGCCGCTGAGCAGCAGCGCCAGCAAGGCGCCGACCGCCGCCGACGGCAGGGTCGAGAGGATCGTGACCGGGTGGATGTAGCTCTCGTACAGCACGCCCAGCACGATGTACATGGTCACCACGGCCGCCAGGATCAGCAGCAAGGTGCTCGACAACGAGGCCTGGAACGCCTCGGCCGCGCCCTGGAAGCGGGTCTGCACGCCCAGCGGCATGCCGATGTCCTTCTGCACCTGCTCGATGATGTCGACCGCCTGCCCCAGCGCCACGCCCGGCGCCAGGTTGAAGGACATCATCACCGCCGGGAACTGACCGATATGGGTGATCGCCAGTTGCGCCTGGCGCTCTTCGATGCGGGCCAGGCTCGA
Organism: Pseudomonas sp. B7(2017); assembly: GCF_002112745.1. Lineage (NCBI taxonomy): Bacteria > Pseudomonadati > Pseudomonadota > Gammaproteobacteria > Pseudomonadales > Pseudomonadaceae > Pseudomonas > Pseudomonas sp. B7(2017). Next base: position 268,125 of record NZ_NEIP01000003.1, read on the forward strand.
CAGGCGCACCTGGGCCCCGTCGGTGGTCTTGACGTGGATCTGGTCCAGCGCCTGCGGGCCGATCTTCTCCCCGGCCTGGGCCTGGAGCACCACACGGTACTGGCTGGCCTGGGTGTAGATGGTGGAGATCTGCCGCTGGCCGAAGGCGTCGTACAGCGCGTCGGTGATGTTCGACACCGACACGCCCAGGCGCGAGGCCGCGTCGCGGTCGATCACCAGGTACACCTGCAGGCCCTTGTCCTGCAGGTCGCTGGCGACGTCGGTCAGCTCCGGGCGCTGCGCCAGGGCGTCGACCAGGCGCTTGCTCCACAGGCTCAGCAGGTCGGCGTCCGGCGACGACATGCTGAACTGGTACTGGGTGCGGCTGACGCGGTCTTCGATGGTCAGGTCCTGCACCGGCTGCATGAACAGGCGGATGCCCACCAGTTTGTCCACCTGGGGCTGCAGCCGGGCGATCACGTCGGCGGCGCTCAGGTCACGCTCGCGGTGCGGCTTGAGGTTGATCAGCAGGCGGCCGCTGTTGAGCGTGGCGTTGTCGCCGTCCACGCCGATGTAGGACGACAGGCTTTCCACCGCCGGATCGTCGAGGATCACCTTGGCCAGCGCCTGCTGGCGCTCGCCCATGGCGGCGAAGGAAATCGACTGCGGCGCCTCGGAAATGCCCTGGATCACCCCGGTGTCCTGCACCGGGAAGAACCCCTTGGGCACCGCCATGTACAGGAACACGGTCAGCGCCAAGGTGCCGACAGCCACCAGCAGCGTCAACGGCTGGTGCCGGAGCACCCACTGCAGCATCCGGCCGTAGACGGCGATCATCCAGTCGATGAATTCGCCGCTGGCCCGGTAGAAGCGGCCCTGCTCGTGGGCCTCCGGCTCGCGCTTGAGCAGGCGGGCGCACATCATCGGCGTCAGGGTCAGCGACACCACGAGGGAAATCAGGATGGCCACGGCCAGGGTGATGGCGAACTCGCGGAACAGCCGGCCGACCACATCGGCCATGAACAGCAGCGGAATCAGCACGGCGATCAGCGACAGGGTCAGGGAGATCAAGGTGAAGCCGATCTGCTTGGCGCCCTTGAGCGCGGCCTGCATCGGGCTGTCGCCTTCCTCGATGAACCGGGCGATGTTCTCCAGCATCACGATCGCGTCGTCCACCACGAAACCGGTGGCGATGGTCAGGGCCATCAGGGTCAGGTTGTTCACCGAGAACCCGGCCAGGTACATCACGCCGAAGGTGCCGATCAGCGACAGCGGCACCGCCACCGACGGGATCACCGTGGCGCTGGCCCGGCGCAGGAACAGGAACGTCACCATCACCACCAGGGCGATGGCGATCAGCAGTTCGTGCTGCACGTCGGTGACCGAGGCGCGGATGGTCTGGGTGCGGTCGGTGAGCACCGTGACCTCAAGGCCCGCCGGCAGGTTGTCGGTGATGCTCGGCAGCAGCGCCTTGATCCGGTCGACCACCTCGATCACGTTGGCGCCGGGCTGGCGCTGGATGTTGAGCAGCACAGCCTGGTTCTGGTTGGCCCAGGCGGCCAGCCGTTCGTTTTCGGCGCCGTCGACGATCTGCGCGACGTCCTTGAGCCGCAGCGGCGCGCCGTTCTTGTAGGCCAGGATCAGGTTGGCGTAGTCCTCGGGGGACTTGAGCTGGTCGTTGGCGTCGAGCATCGACACCCGGGTCGGGCCGTCGAAGTTGCCCTTGGGCTGGTTGACGTTGGACGCGCCGATCAGGGTGCGCACGTCCGACAGGTTCAGGCTGTTGGCCGCGAGTGCCTCGGGGTTGACCTTGATCCGCACCGCCTGGCGCTGGCCGCCGGCGATGCTGACCATGCCGACGCCGCTGATCTGGGCGATCTTCTGCGCCATGCGCGTGTCGACCAGGTCGTTGAGCTTGGGCAGCAGCATGGTCTTGGAGGTGATGGCCAGGGTCAGCACCGGGGTGTCCGCCGGGTTGACCTTGTTGTACACCGGCGGCGCCGGCAGGTCGCTCGGCAACAGGTTGGTGGCGGCGTTGATCGCGGCCTGCACCTGCTGTTCGGCGACGTCCATGTTGATGTCGAGGCTGAAGCGCAGGGTCAGCACCGAGGCGCCGCCGGAACTGGTGGAAGCCATCTGCGTCAGGCCGGGCATCTGCCCGAACTGGCGCTCCAGCGGTGCGGTCACGGCGCTGGTCATCACGTCGGGGCTGGCGCCGGGGTACAGGGTCATGACCCGGATGGTCGGATAGTCGACCTGAGGCAGGGCCGACACCGGCAGCAAGCGGTAAGCGATCAGGCCGGCCAGAACGATGGCCAGCATGCTGAGGGTGGTGGCGACCGGGCGAAGGATGAACAGCCGTGAGATGTTCATGCGCCCTTCTTGGCCTTGTCGCCGGCGGGCGCTTCAGGGGCGCCGGACGCGGACTTGCCCTGCAGGTGCCCGGTCGGGGTGGCCGGCACGTCCTGGCTTTCGTTGACCACTTCCACCTCGCTGCCTTCCTTCAGGCGGTCGGTGCCTTCCAGCACGACGCGGTCGCCGGGCGCCAGGCCTTCGGTGACCACGGTGTTGTCGCCGTCGCTGGCGCCGATCTTCAACTGACGCAGAGTGACCTTCTTGTCCCCGTCCATGGCATAGACGAAGGTGCCGTTGGTGCCGAACTGGATCGCCGCCGACGGGGCCAGCAGCACGCCCTTGAGGGTGTCGGCCAGCAGGTGGACGTTGACGAACTGGTTGGGGAACAGCGACTGGTCACGGTTGTCGTAGCGCGCCTTGAACTTGAGGGTGCCGGTGGCCACGTCGATCTGGTTGTCCAGGCTCTGCAGCACGCCGGTGGCCTGCAGGCGGGTGTCGCCGCGGTCCCAGGCCTCGGCCGGCAGCTTGGCGCCGCTGCGGTAGCGGGCGAGCACGGTGTCGAGGCTGTTTTCCGGCAAGGTGAAGGCGACGCTGATCGGTTGGGTCTGGGTGATCACCGCCAGGGCCGTGGTGTCGTTGGCCGCCACCAGGTTGCCGACGTCGAGCTGACGCAGGCCGACGCGACCGGCGATCGGCGCGCGGATCTTGGTGAATTCGAGATTGAGCTTGGCGTCGTTGACCGCCGCCTGATTGGTCTTGACCGTGCCCAGGTACTGGCCGACCAGCGCCTCGGCGGTGTCCAGGGTCTGCTTGGCGATGCTGTCTTCCTTGTACAGGCCGCGGTAGCGCTCGACATCGACCTGGGCGTTCTTCAGCTGCGCCTGGTTCTGCAGCAGGGTGCCCTCGGCCTGGAGCAAGGCGTTCTGGTACGGGCGCGGGTCGATTTCAGCCAGCAAGTCGCCGGCCTTGACCATCTGCCCCTCTTCGAACCAGATCTTCACCACCTCGCCGCCGACCCGGCTGCGCACGTTGATGGTGTTGAGCGCGGTCACCGTGCCGAGCGCCTTGTAGTACAGCGGGAAATCCCCCTTGACCACCGGCGCGACACGCACCGGCACCGGCCCCGAGCCGCCGCCGAACCCCGGACGCATCATCCCCGAACGGCCGGTGTGGCCGGCCTGGGCCTTCTCGCCGCCCTCCTTGTGGGCGGTGCCGGCGGGCCAGAATTTCCAGCACAGGCCGGCGACGGCCACCAACACAAGCAGGCTGAGCAGCCAGCGACGGGAATGACGGGGGGACGATTGCATGGAGTGATTGACCATAGGGCGCGTGGGCTTCTGTTACGGGAGGCTGAACGATAAGCACTGGTGGGGATTAAGCAAAGCGGCTTTACCGGCAATTTACCTTCAACTTACGTTTCAAGGTGTGAGCCAAGAGACTGATACACAAATGAAAACGGCCTGGACAGGGCCAGGCCGTTAACAATTGTAAAAGCGGTGTTCGAAGCGTGGGTTACTTCAGGACAGCCAGGGCCGCTTCGTAGTTTGGCTCATCGGCGATTTCGCCGACCAGTTCACTGTGCAGCACCTTGTCGTTCTCGTCCAGCACCACGACGGCGCGGGCGGTCAGGCCTTTGAGCGGGCCGTCAGCGATGGCAACGCCGTAGTTCTGGATGAACTCGGCACCGCGCAGGGTCGACAGGTTCTTCACATTGGTCAGACCTTCAGCGCCGCAGAAGCGAGCCTGGGCAAATGGCAGGTCAGCCGAGATGCACAGCACCACGGTGTTGGCGATGTCGTTGGCCTGGGCGTTGAACTTGCGTACCGAGGTGGCGCAGGTCGGGGTGTCGACGCTCGGGAAGATGTTCAGCACTTTGCGCTTGCCGGCGAAGCTCGACAGGGAAACGTCGGCCAGCCCTTCGCCTACCAGAGAAAAAGCGGGCGCCTGGGAACCGGCTTGCGGCAACTGGCCGTCGACTTGAACCGGGTTGCCTTTGAGGGTGACTTGAGCCATGAACGGAATCCTTCTGAACGTATTGAATGTTTTGTTGGACAGCATGCAAGAGGCCGAAGTTAACCACGAAATGCGCCGGCGACCTATGCCCGGACTGAAATTGTCATGTTTCGGCACACAAAACTGGATACAACTGCCCCCATTCATCTGTAGGAGCGAGCCTGCTCGCGATGTCCGACCGCCACCGTCGCAGTGACCGATCCGGCTCCATCGCGAGCAGGCTCGCGCCTACAGGGCTATGCGAGCAACCGCAGCATGTTGCGGTGCCGCGCCTCGAAGATCCGCCGCATGTAGCCGTTCACCAGCAGGCGTTCGCTGAAGGCGCCGCCGATGGCCGAGTAGGTCACCCAGTCGGTGTACAGCGTACCGCCCTCGCCCGTCGCCACCCGGTGTTCGTGGCGGAAGGCGCGCAACGGCCCCTTGAGCATTTCATCGACGAAATGGCTGTCCCCGGCCTCGCGGATAGTCACCGTCCAGTCCGACGGGATGAGGTTAAACATCCAGTGGCGAAAGCGAAACTGCCGCCCGGCCTCGATCCGCAGGTCGTTCAGGTCGATGTCGCCCAACGGCGCGATGCGTTCGGAAAAGATCTTCGGGAAATTGACGCCTTCCAGGCAGAAGTCCAGCACCTGCGACGGCGTACGGCCGGGAATCAGGGTGGTGAGTTCCAGAACGGGCATGGCGGAGGGTTCCTTGGGTGGGCCGGCATTTGTCAAAACGCAGGCGGGCATCTTTTATTTAGCGACGCTGTCGATTCCGGCCCCCGGCGTTCGACTAAGTGGCAAATATCCCACCCCCAGCGGAGATTCACACCATGCGATTCATGATCATCGTCAAAGCCAGCCAGGACTCCGAAGCCGGCGTCATGCCCAGCGAAGAGCTGCTCACCGCCATGGGCAACTACAACGAGGAGCTGGCCAAGGCCGGGATCCTGGTCTCGGCCGACGGCCTGCACCCCAGCAGCAAGGGCGCCCGGGTGCGTTTCTCCGGCGACAAGCGCAGCGTGATCGACGGCCCCTTCGCCGAAACCAAGGAGCTGATCGCCGGCTACTGGATCTGGGAGGTGAAATCCCGGGACGAAGCCATCGAATGGGTCAAGCGCTGCCCCAACCCGATGCCGGGCACCGACGCCGAAATCGAGATCCGCCAGGTGTTCAGCGCCGAGGACTTCGGCGCCGAGTTCACCCCCGAACTGCGCGAGCAGGAAGAGCGCATCCGCGAACAGGCGAAAAAGCACTGAACCCTTCAGGGCGGGGGCGCCGTCCCCTGCCCTTGCCCGACGTCTCCCCTCCCAAAGAATTAATCCCTGCGACTGGATAACCCCTCATTTGCTGCTAGCGTCAACAGACACTATCCACCGGCGTGAATGGAAAAGGTTCACATCGCTGCACCCAGGAATTCCGTGCCTTCCAGTACGCCACCAGGGAATCGGGAACTATGTCGAAGACAGTGGAAATCTTCGCCTTGCTGTCGACGCCTTCGCCAGCGGCCGCTGCGTGCGGCCGGCCTGGGCTGGCCCTCAGGCTCGCCGGCTACGGCCTGATGCTCACGTTCGTCAGTTGCGGCGTCGGCGCCCGTGACTTCACCGCCGGTTCCCAGGCCGCTCCGCACGTCGCCACCGCTGAACGCACCGCTCCCTCCACGACCCTTCCACACCCCTGAGCGGAGCCGTCCATGGCCAAACCCTGCGTCGTGCGCCCGCTGCTGGCGCTGTGCATGTTCTGCCCGGCGATGGCCTGGTCGGTCGAGGGCGGCGTCGGCCGCCCCATCACCGGCCAGCAGGTGTTCTCCAACGCCGGGGTGGTGCCGCCCGCGCCCGGCTGGGTCATGTCGCTGACCAGCATCTGGTACGACGGCGACATCAAGGGCAGCCGCGGCGCGCCGATCTCCGGCGCGGTCAGTGCCGGGATCGACATGAAAGTCTCCTACACCCTGGCCAACCTCACCCACGTCTGGGACACCGGCCAGGGCCGCTGGAACTATGCCTCGGCCATCGGCGTGCCGGTGCAGTACACCGACGTCACCGCCAGCGTCACCGGCCCGCGCGGACGCACCCTCGGCACGGGCGATACCGCCACCCAGTTCGCCGATGCGCTGGTGACGCCGATCGCCGCCGGCTATCACTTCGACGAACTCAACCACATCGCCTTTTCCCTGCCGGTCTACGTGCCCACCGGGGCCTACGACAAAGACCGGCTCGCCAACGCCGGGCAGAACACCTACACCTTCATGCCCACCGTGGCCTTCACCCACCTGGACGGCAAGGGCGGCGAGTTCACCGTCTCAAGCGGGCTGGAGTTCTACACCCGCAACGACGCCACCGACTACCGCAACGGCACCCTCTTCACCCTCGACGCGATGTGGACGCATGGCTTCGGCAACGGCTGGAACGCCGGGCTGGCGGCCGGTTACGTGCAGCAGATCAGCGACGACAAGGGCGACACCGCCGACACGCTCAACGGCTTTCGCGGGCGCTCCGTGGGCGCCGGCCCCGTGGTCGGCTGGAGCGGCAAGTTCGCCGACGCCCAGGCCAGCGTCAACGCCCGCTGGGTGCCGGAGTTTGACACCAAGAACCGTCCGGAGGGCAACGGCGTCGCGGTCAACCTGACGCTGGCGTTTTTCTAGTTCCGCCGGGCGGTGCCGTTTTTTGTACGATGTCCTGAGTTAAGGAAACGCCTCATGACTGCACTGACTGACCTCAACGCGCTGCAAGCGAACATGGCCGAAGCGGTGCTCGGCCAGGACCGAGTGATCCGCCAGATCCTGCTCGGCCTGCTCGCCAACGGTCATCTGCTGCTGGAAAGCCTGCCGGGGCTGGCCAAGACCCGCACGGTCAAGGCGCTGTCCCGGCACCTGGACGCGAAGATGAGCCGCATTCAGTTCACCCCGGATCTGTTGCCCTCGGACATCACCGGCGCCGAAGTGCTGCACCAGGTCGAGGGCCGTAACGAGATCCGCTTCCAGCCGGGGCCGCTGTTCGGCAACCTGATCCTCGCCGACGAGATCAACCGCGCCCCGGCCAAGGTGCAGGCCGCCCTGCTCGAAGCCATGGAGGAACGGCAGATCACCGTGGCCGGCAACAGCCATGCGCTGCCGGATCTGTTCATCGTGGTGGCCACCCAGAACCCCATCGAACAGGAAGGCACCTACCCGCTGCCGGAAGCGCAGATGGACCGGTTCCTGATGAAGGTGCTGCTGGACTACCCCAGCGCCGAGGACGAAAGCCAGGTGCTGCGCCTGCTGCGCGCCGAGGAGTCCGCCCAGGTCGCGAACGCCTCCCCGGCCAACGGTTTCAACCTGGCCCAGGAGGTGATCTTCGCCGCCCGCCGGGAAGTCAGCGCGGTGCACGTCTCCCCGGCGATCGACCGTTACCTGATCGACCTGATCAACGCCACCCGCCATCCCGCCGACTACGACGAAGACCTGGGCCGCTGGATCGCCATCGGCGCCAGCCCCCGGGGCGGCATCGGCCTGGACCGTTGCGCCCGGGCCGACGCCTGGCTGCAGGGCCAGGACTTCGTGTCGCCGGACAATGTGCGCGCCGTGCTGCACCCGGTGCTGCGCCACCGTCTGCAGTTGAGCTACGACGCGGTGGCCGACGGCGTCAGCGCCGATCAGGTGCTCGACCGGATCCTCGACCGCGTGGCGATTCCCGCCTGAGGTGACCTATGGACAGCAGCGACGGACGGGTCTACGTGTCGCTGGCGCAACTGATGGCGCTGGAATTTCAGGCCCGTGGCCTGAGCTTTCCGGCCCGCCAGCCGCGCAGCAGCATCCTGTCCGGCAGCCATGCCTCGCGCCTGCGCGGGCGCGGCCTGAACTTCGACGAGTTGCGCCGCTACCAACCCGGCGACGACCTGCGCCACCTGGACTGGCGCGCCTCCTTGCGCACCGGCAGACCGGTGGTGCGCACCTTCACCGAGGAGCGCGACCGGCCGGCGCTGATCGTGGTCGATCAGCGCATGTCGATGTTCTTCGGCTCCCGCCGCAGCTTCAAGTCCGCCCTCGCCGCCGAACTCGGCGCGCTGGCGGCGTGGATGGTGTTTCACGCCGGCGACCGGGTCGGCGGGCTGGTGTTCAACGACCGCTCAATCGAGACCGTCGCACCGTTGCGCAGCCGCCAGCGGGTGCAGGCGCTGTGCAGCCGCATGGTCGAGCAGAACAACGCCCTCAATGCCGGCAATCCGGACGCCGAGGATGAGGATCAGTTGGACAAGGCTTTGCTGCGCTGCCTGGCGCTGGCCGGCCACGACCATTTGATCTGCATCGTCAGCGACTTCGCCGGGGCCGGCGACCGCACCCTACAACGGCTGCGGCAACTGGCGGCGCACAACGATGTGATCGCCTTGCAGGTCTACGACCCAATGGCCCTGAAGCTGCCGGACCGGGGCCGATTGCGGGTGACCCAAGGCCGCTTGCAGGTGGAGCTGGCCGTCGGGCAACGCCACGTTCACCAGCCGCTGGAGGACTTCTTCAGCGGCCGGCTCAAGGACGTCGCCGACCTGCTGCGGCGCAGCCAGGTGCCGCTCATGATGTTCAGCACCGCCGAAGAGGCGTCTGTGCAGTTGCGCAGCGAACTCGGCAAATCCGCCGGCCCGCGGCCATGAATCCGAACGTGCCGGACATCGCCCAGCTCAAGGAACTGGGCCTGCCCGCGCCGGTCAGCTATGCGCCGCAGACCTGGGGCTGGTGGGCGTTGCTGGCGCTGCTGCTGGCGGCCGCGGCCCTTATCGGCTTTCGCCGTTACCGGCAGTGGCAGCGCAACCGCTACCGTCGCGAAGCGCTGCTGCGCCTGGCGCAACTGCGCAGCCGCAGCGACGACCTGCGCGCCTTGCGCGAACTGCCGGAGCTGCTCAAGCGCGTCGCCCTCTCCATGCCCGTTCCCGCCCGCAAAACCCACCTTGCGGGAGCGGGCTTGCCCGGGAAGAGGACGGTACATTCGGCATCGGTGTTGTCTGAGCGGACGCCTTCGCGGGCAAGCCCGCTCCCACAGGGGCCTGCGGCGCTGGGCGACCGTGAATGGCAGCGTTTTCTGGAGCAGCATTGCGCCAGTCCGCTCCCCCCGGACTTCAGCCACCGCCTCGGCCAGCTCGCCTACGCCCCGGACACGGTGCTGCAAGCCCTCCCCGAGGCGCAGCGGCAAACGCTGTTCGACCTCTGCCAGACCTGGGTGGAGCGTCATCATGTGGCAGCTTGACTACCCTTGGCTATTGCTGGCGCTGCCGCTGCCGTGGCTGGCCTACCGCTGGCTGCCGCCCTACTGCGAAGCCCGCAGCGCGGTGCGTGTGCCCTTCTTCGGCGCCCTGAGCCGCGCCGTGGGCCAGAGGCCCGACACCGCCGGCAGCCGCCGCAACCGCGCACAACTGGCCCTCAATGTCGTGGTGTGGGGGTTGCTCCTGCTCGCCACCGCCCGCCCGGTCTACGTGGACCCCCCCCTCGAACGCCGTCAGCCGGTGCGCGACCTGATGCTGGCCATCGACCTCTCGCAGTCGATGGAAACCGAAGACTTCACCGATCCCGAAGACCGCAAGACCAATCGCCTGGCGGCGGTCAAAGACGTGGTGCGCGGCTTCATCGACAAGCGCAAGGACGATCGCCTGGGCCTGATCGTGTTCGGCAGCGGCGCCTACCCCCAGGCCCCGCTGACCCTCGACCACGCCAGCCTGTCGCTGCTGCTGGACGACACCGGCATCGGCATGGCCGGCCCCAACACCGCCATCGGCGACGCCATCGGCCTGAGCCTGAAACTGCTGGAGCAGGCCCACGAACAGGAGAAAGTGCTGATCCTGCTCACCGACGGCAACGACACCAGCAGCGCCATCACCCCGGACCATGCCGCCGAGATGGCGGCGGACAAAGGTGTAGTGATCCATACCATCGGCATCGGCGATCCGGACGCGTCCGGGGAAGCCAAGGTCAATCTGCGCAGCCTGGAACAGATCGCCAAGACCACCGGCGGCCGGTTCTTCCGCGCCGAGGACCGCGCAGCCCTGGATGAGGTCTACGACACCCTGGACCGCCTCACCCCGCATCAGGTGAAGACCCTCAGCCACCGGCCGAAACGGGCGCTGTTCCAGTGGCCGCTGGGCGCGGCGCTCGCGCTGCTGGCGGTGTATCACCTCGGTGCGGCGCTGCGGCCACGGTTGGCGCTGCTGCACCAGCGGCAGGAGGCTTGAGATGGAATTGAGCCTGGGCGACTTCCATTTCCTGCGGCCCTGGTGGCTGGCGCTGGCGGCGGCCGGGGCGCTGTCGCCGTGGCTCTGGCGACGCGGCCGGGATCTGCAGCGGCGCCTGCGCGGCGACATCGCCGAACACCTGCTGACGCATCTGCTGGTGACCCCGAGCGACCGCCAACGCTGGCGGCCGGTGCACCTGCTGTGCGCCCTGTCGGTGCTCGGCGGTGTGGCGGCGGCCGGCCCGACGTGGGAACAGGACCGGCCCGACTTTCTGGAGAACCGCGCGCCGCTGATCGTGGCGGTGGACCTGTCCCCGTCGATGGACGCCAGCGACGTACCGCCCACCCGCCTGGAGGCGACCAAGCACAAGCTGCACGACCTGATCCAGCGCCGCACCGGGGCCCGTACCGCCCTGATCGCCTATGCCGGCAGCGCCCATCTGGTGTTGCCGCCCACGGACGATCCGGCCTTGCTCGACACGTTTATCCAGGCCCTGGGCACCGGCCTGATCGACAAACCGGGCAAAGACGTCCTCGCGGTGATCGGCCAGGCCAAACGCCTGCTCGACGCCGAGAAATCTCCCGGCAGCCTCTTGCTCATCACCGACGGCGCCGACCGCGCGCAGTTCGACAGCCTCGGCAAAGCGCTGCAGGGCAGCGACCTGCAAGTGTTGGTGTTGGCGGTCGGCAACGAGGACGGCGGAATCATCCGCAACACCGACGGCCAGCCCCGTGCCGATGCCGCCGGGCGCCCGGCGCTGGGCCGGTTCGAGCAGGCGGCGATCGAACAGTTGGCCTCGGCGGTCGACGGGCCGCTGGGCAGCCTGAGGCCGGACGATGACGACCTGGACTGGATCGAACTGCACGCCCGCCAGCATTTTCGCAGCGCCAGCGCCGAACAGCGCGACCTGCGCTGGAAGGACGCCGGCTACTGGCTGTGCTGGCCGTTGCTGCTGCTTGCGCTGGTCAATGTGCGCAAGGGCTGGAGCGTGAACTGGATGCCCGCCGTGCTGCTGACGGCCGCGGTCGGCTGGCCCTCGGCTCCGGCGCAGGCCAACGGCTTGACCGATGCCTTCTTCACCCGCGACCAGCAGGGACGCTGGGCCTTCGAGCACCAGCACTATCCGCAGGCCGCCGCGCTGTTCACCGATCCGTACTGGAAAGGCATCGCCGCCTACCATGCCGCCGACTACGATCTGGCCCTGGCGACCTTCGCGCGGCTGGACACGCCTGAAGCGTATTTCTACCTGGGCAACATCCATGTGCGCCGCTTCAAGTTCGACCAGGCGATCGCCGCCTACACCCTGGCCCTGAAACGACAACCGCAGTTCCCCGAAGCCAGCGCCAACCTGGCCCTGGCCATCGCCTTGCAGAAGGACACAGAAAGCGCCGACCAGAACACGCCGCAGACTCCACCCGACGAGGTGAAGTTCGACAAGACCCTGGGCAAGGGCGAGAGCAAACCGGTCGCCACGCAACAGGCGACGTCCGATGCGCTGTGGCTGCAGAACCTCACCACGTCCCCGGCAAAGTTCCTCAGGCAGAAGTTCAGCCTGCAGGATCAAGCGCAGGCCCGGCCATGAACCTTGCCATGAACCCTGTGGGAGCCAGCCTGCTGGCGATGGCGCCCGTGAAGACACCACCGGCGTCCGACCTTCGCAATGCGCCCACCTGTGGGAGCGGGCTGGCCCGCGATGAGGCCCGCCCATCCACCGCCAGGTTCTGCACCCTGCTCGCGCTCGCGCTGTTCTGCCTCAATGCCCTCGCCGACCCGCAACTCAAAATCCGGGCCCGCCTCCTGCCCGCCGACGGTGCCTTGGTCGGCGGGCAGGTGGCGCTGCAACTGGACGTGCTCACCGACACCTGGTTCACCGGCGCCCCGACCCTGCCCGAGCTCAAGCTCGACGGCGCCCGGGTGCTGCCGCCGGACGGCCAGGCCGACCACCTGAACCAGACCCTCGACGGCCAGGCGTTCACCGGCATGCGGTTCACCTACCTGATCACCCCGACCGCCGCAGGCGGCTTCGACATCCCGGCCTTGACCGTGCGCGCCACACCCGGCCAGGCCACGGCCGAACTGAGCGGACAAAGCCAGCCGCTGCATTTCGAAGCGGCAACCCCGCCGGGCTTCCTTCCGGGGGAAACGCCGCTGGTGGCCTCGGCCCTGCGCCTGAGCCAATCCGTCGACAAACCGGACACCCCGCTCAAGATCGGCGACAGCCTCACCCGGCGGTTGACCCTGCAGGCCGACGACACCCTGGCCATGACCCTGCCGCCGCCTGAACTGGGCGAAGTCGCCGGGCTGAGCCGGTACCCGCAGCCCCCACAGGTCAGCGACCTCGACGACGGCCGCGGCCATCGGCTGGGCGGGCAACGGATCGATGCCGTCAGCTACCGCATCGACACGGCCGGCACGCACACCCTGCCCGCCGTAGCGGTGAAGTGGTGGGACAGCGGCACCCGGCAGATGCGCACGGCGCAGGTTCCGGCGGTGACTTTCGAGGCCGGCGCCAACAGCGCCTATCGACCCGTGTTCTCCATCGCCGAGGATCTGCGGCGGCTGGGCGAAGGTCGTTTGTCTGTCTCCACACGCTGGCTCGGCTGGCTGGCGGCGCTCGGTGCGTTGATCGGCCTGGGCGCGCTCGCCCGCCCTGCGCTGCTGCGCGCTTACCGTGGCTGGCAGGCTCGCCGGCAGGCACGGCAACTCGCCTGGCGGCAATCGGCCGACTGCGCCTGGCAACAGATCAGACCGCAGCTCGAACACCGGCCGGCGCAGTTGAGCGCGCTGTACCTGTGGCTGCGCCGCTGCCGTGGCGGACTGAAACTGGCCAGCGCCAGCCCCGGCCTGCAAGCGGTGCTGCGCGGCTGCTACGGCCGCGAACCTGCCGTAGATCCGGCGCTGGACCGACTGCGCCGATCCTTGGCTACCCTGCATAGTCAGGCTGACCGACAGGGGGCCGGACCGGCGCCGGCCCTGCGCCCGCTCAACCCCGTTCACGAGAAGGATTTCCCATGAATGCCCCGGTGCTGCACCGCCAGCGATTCGGCCTGGCCCTGATCTTCGCTCTGCTGCTCCCGTTGTCGGCACCCGCCAGCGAACCCTTGCCCTCGTGGAACGAAGGGCCGGCCAAGCGCGGCATCATCGAGTTCGTGCAAGCGGTGACGGACCGGTCCAGCAAGGACTTCGTCAAACCCGTCGAACGCATCGCCGTGTTCGACAACGACGGCACGCTGTGGAGCGAGCAGCCGGCGTATTTCGAGCTGCTGTTCGCCTTCGACGAGGTCAAGCGCACCGCCGCGCAGCACCCGCAATGGAAGACCACCCAACCGTTCAAGGCCGTGCTGGAGAACGACCACCAGGCGCTGGCCGCAGCGGGCATGGACGGCCTGCTGAAGATCTTCGCCGCCACCCACACCGGCATGACCGCCGAGGCCTTCGACGACAACGCCAGAACCTGGCTGAGCCAGGCCCGCCACCCCAGGACCGGCAAGCCCTACACCGAGATGATCTTCCAGCCGATGCTGGAGATGCTCGACTACCTGCGCAGCCAGGACTTCAAGACCTACATTGTGTCCGGCGGCGAAACCGCCTTCATGCGCGCCTTCGCCGAAACGGTGTACGGCGTCCCGCCGGAGCAGGTCATCGGCACTACGTTCGTGACCGCGTTCGAATACAAGGACGGCCGGGCCTCGATCCTGCGCACGCCCAAGCTTGCGCACAACGACGACGGGCCGGGCAAGCCGGTGAGCATCGACGCCGTCATCGGCCGCCGGCCCATCCTCGCGTTCGGCAACTCCGACGGCGACCTGCAGATGCTGCAGTGGACCGCCGCCAGCCCCGGCAAGCGCCTCATGGGCCTGGTGCACCACACCGACGCCAAGCGCGAATGGGCCTACGACCGGAAGTCCGACATCGGCCGGCTGGACAAGGCCCTCGACGAAGCGAATTCCCGTGGCTGGATCGTGGTGGACATGGCGGCCGACTGGCGCCGGATCTACCCGTTCGATCCGCCCGTGCCCGAGCAAACGCAGTGAGCCACGCAAGACCGCAACAAACGCTTGTCGCACCACCCACCCCCGCGCAAAAGGAACAAGTCACATGACTCGCATACGCAAGTGGATACCGAGGCTCGCCCTGGTGGCGACATCGGTGATGGCGCTGTCGGCAACCGCCGCAGCGGCGGACAAACCCAACATCCTGGTGATCTTCGGCGACGACATCGGCCAGACCAACATCAGTGCCTACTCGATGGGCGTGGTCGGCTACAAGACGCCGAACATCGACCGCATCGCCAAGGAAGGCATGCTGTTCACCGACTACTACGCGGAGAACAGCTGCACCGCCGGCCGCTCGACCTTCATCACCGGCCAGTCGGCCCTGCGCACCGGCCTGTCCAAGGTCGGCATGCCGGGCGTGCCGGTCGGCCTGCAGGCCAGGGACGTGACCATCGCCCAGGCCCTCAAGGCCCACGGCTACGCCACCGGCCAGTTCGGCAAGAACCACCTGGGCGACAAGGACGAGTACCTGCCCACCAACCACGGCTTCGACGAGTTCTTCGGCAACCTCTATCACCTCAACGCCGAGGAGGAGCCTGAGCGCCCCTACTGGCCGAAGGATGACGCCGATTTCGTCAAGGCCGCGTCCCCCCGTGGCGTGATCCACAGCTTCGCCGACGGCAAGATCGAAGACACCGGCGCGCTGAACAAGAAACGCATGGAAACCATCGACGACGAAACCACCGCCGCCGCCCAGGCGTTCATCGAGAAGCAGGCCAAGGCGGACAAGCCGTTCTTCGTCTGGATGAACACCACCCGCATGCACGCCTTCACCCATGTGCGCGAGTCCATGCAGGGGCAAAGCGGCATGCCCGGCAACGAGTACGCCGACGGCATGCTCGAACATGACGGCGACGTGGGCAAGCTGCTCAAGACCCTGGACGACCTGAAGATCGCCGACAACACGATCGTGGTCTACACCACCGACAACGGGCCCAACCAATGGTCGTGGCCGGACGCGGCGACCACCCCGTTCCGCAACGAGAAGAACTCCAACTGGGAAGGCGCCTACCGGGTGCCGGCGATGATCCGCTGGCCGGGCAAGGTCAAGGCCGGCGAAGTGTCGACGCAGATGGTCTCCGGCCTGGACTGGTTCCCCACCCTGCTGGCCGCCGTCGGCGACACCGACATCAAGGAACGCTTGCTTAAAGGCGCCGACGTCGGCGGGAAGAACTTCAAGGTGCACCTGGACGGTTTCAACCAGCTCGACTACCTGACCGGCAAGACCGACAAGAGCGCCCGCACCGAGTTCTACTACTTCAACGACGACGGCGAACTGGTGAGCATGCGCTACGACAACTGGAAGATCGTGTTCTGCGAACAGCGCGCCCCCGGCGGGTTCAAGGTCTGGAGCGAACCGTTCACCTGCCTGCGCGTGCCGAAGATCTTCAACCTGCGCATGGATCCGTACGAACGCGCCGACGTCGTGTCGGACCAGTACTACGACTGGCTGGCGAAGAACGACTACCTGCTGTTCGACGCCATCCGCCGTTCCGCCGCGTTCCTGCAGACCTTCGTCGAGTACCCGCCGAGCCAACGCCCGGCGAGCTTCAGCATCGACCAGATTCGTGAGGAGGTGGACAAGAAAATCGCCGAGAAAATGAAGGCCACCAAGTAACAACGCCGGACTGCCGCCCGCCCGTTGCGGCGGGCGGCCCCCATTCGTTGGAGACCGCGTCGGCGCCCTTCGCCAGCAGGCTGGCTCCCACAGAAGTTTCGGGTGAATGCAGCCTCTGTGTTCACCGCAGAACCCTGTGGGAGCGGGCTTGCCCGCGATGAGGCCCGCGCAGTCACCGAGACTTCCAAACCCGATCAAGGCCCGCGCATGCCCACACGCACCGCCAGCAAGACCCCGACCCTCGCCGTCGCCCGCGCCCCCGCGCTGTCGATCCCGGCCTTGCTGCTGTGCCTCTCCGGCGCCGCCGCCCTGGTGTACCAGGTGCTGTGGATCAAGCAGCTGTCCCTGGTGGTCGGCGTCGAGGTCTTCGCCATCACCCTCGGCATCAGCGCCTTCTTCGCCGGCCTGGCACTGGGCGGATGGGCCTTCGGACGCTGGGCGGACCGCCTGCCCGCCCCCGTGCCGCTGTACGCCGGGCTCGAAGTGCTGGTGGCCGTGACCGGCGTCGCCGCCACCTTCGCGCTTAGCCTGAGCGCCCCGGCCTTCGCCTGGCTGCAGCAGCACATTGGCCTGGCGGCCTGGCTGTTGCCGTTCGCCCTGGTCGGCCTGCCGGCGGTGCTGATGGGCGGCACCCTGCCGGTGCTGGTGCGGGCGCTGGCGGCGGATCCGGGCAAGGCCGGTGGCCAGTTGTATGCGGCCAACACCCTGGGCGCGATTGTCGGCACCCTGCTCGCCGCGTTCGTGCTGATCGCCGCCCTCGGTGTGCGCGGCAGCGCGTGGGCGGCGGCGATGCTCAACCTGCTGGCCGCCGCCGGTGCGCTGGGATGGCAGCGCCGCTGCCCGGTGCCGGACGAAGCGCCGGCCAAATCCCATGCAAGCAAGGTCGTCCCGGATCGCACCGCCCTGTGGCTGTATGGCGTCGCCGGCGGCGTGGCGCTGGGGTATGAGGTGGTCTGGTCGCAGTCGATCGTGCCGTTCATGAGCACCCGCACCTATGCCTTCGCCGTGGTCCTGGCCACCTACCTGAGCGGCCTGTTCCTGGGCAGCGCCCTGCTCGCCCGCCGGGTGGAGCGCATCCGCGATCCGTGGGGCGCATTCGGTCTGCTAATCACCGGCGCCGGGCTGCTGGCGCTGCTGGAGTTCGCCGTGCTGGGCCGCTGGCTGGTGATCGCGCAAGGCCAGGCCGAAGTCTGGCTGCTGGCCCTGGGCGCCAGCGAACTGGCCGGCATGAGCGCACGCTTTGCGGTGGCCGCGGTGAGCATCGTGTTCGTGCCGACCCTGTTGCTGGGGGCGGCGTTTCCGTTGGCGCTACGCCTGAGCGTCGGCCCCGGCCACGTCGGCCGGGACGTCGGCGCGGTGGTGGCGTTCAACACGCTGGGCGGGATCGTCGGGGCGATGCTCTGCGGTTTTGCGCTGATCCCGTGGCTGGGGCTGATCCGCACGCTGGGGCTGCTGGCCGTGGTGGCGGCCGCTGTGGGCTGGCTGGCGGTGCGCAAGGGGCACCACGTCAAGAAAGGCCGGCGCCAGGCTGTGGCCGCTCTGGGGCTGGTGTCCGTCGCGCTGGCCCTGCTGATCCCCGCCGACAGGCTCGCGGCGCTGCTGCCCGGCGCGCGCAACGGCACGCTGGCGTTCTATGAGGAAGGCCGGGGCGGCACGGTGGCCGTGGTCACCCAGGGCCGAGGCCAGAACGCGTTCCGGCGCCTGTACATTCAAGGCGTGTCCAACACCGGCGATGCCATGCCGTCGCTGCGCTATATGCGGATCCAGGCGTTGCTGCCGTTGCTGATCCACAACGGCGAACCGCGCTCGGCGCTGGTGATCGGCTTCGGCACGGGCATCACCGCCGGCGCGCTGCTGCGCTATCCGGGGCTTGAGCACCGGGTCGTCGCGGAACTGCTGCCGTCGGTGCTCAAGGCGGCGCCGTTGTTCAAGGGCAACTTCAATGCCGCCGCCGATCCCGGCGTCGAAGTGCGCCTGCGCGACGGCCGCCAGGAACTGCTGCGCAGCCCGCAGACCTACGACCTGATCACCCTCGAACCGCCGCCGCCCTCCGCCGCCGGAGTGGTCAACCTGTATTCCCGGGACTTCTACCGACTGGCCGCCAGTCGCCTCGAACGCAAAGGCCTGGTCGCCCAATGGCTGCCGTTGCCGACCCAGAACATCGACGACACCCGTTCCCTGGTGCGCAGCTTCCTCGACGTGTTTCCCCACGCCACGCTATGGACCAGCGAGTTCCATGAAATGCTCTTGGTGGGTTCCCTCGAACCGATCGCCCTGGACGCGGCGACCATCACCCGGCGCCTCGAACAGGACAGCGTGCGCAGCGCGTTGCAGGAGGTGGGCATCGGCTCGGCGCCGGCGTTGCTGGCGACCTGGGTCACCGACCGCGCCGGGCTCGAACGCTTTGCCGCCGATGCGCCGGCGGTGACCGACGACCGCCCCCGGATCGAATACGCACCCTGGGTGCGCGCCAAGGAGATCAGCCGGGTGCTGCCGGCGCTGCTGGATCTGCACGTCGAGCCGCCGCTGGTGAACGCCGACGCCGGATTCGACACCCGCCTGCAAGCGCACCGCCAGCGCCTGATGCAGTTCTACCGGGCGAGCCTGCACGCCTACGACGGCGACCGCGAGGCGTGGGGCCGGGATATCCGAGAGGTCATGCAGGGCGATGGCGGGAACCCTTACTTCCGCTGGTTCACCGGGCAGTGAGGCCGCGCGTGCAGCGTCGGCAGGCTGGCTCCTGCGATCTTCCGGGAGCCAGAGCGAGCGTCAGGCCACAGCGCGGCGCAACGAGCCGCCGCGCATGAAGGCCCGTTCCGTCATTTGGCCTTGAGCTTGAGGTAGGACTGGTGCATGTCCGCCGCCCAGCCGTCGATCACGGCTTTCACGTCGTCGGCCTTCATCACCTGGGCGTCGTTCTCCAGCGGCTTGCCGGTGCCTTTGCGCACCACCTGGGCGACCACCTTGTTGTTGCCGCCGTCGAGGAACACCGCCTCGGTGGCCAGGGTGGTTTCCTGGTCGCGGATGCCGCTGGCGGTGCTGACCGCAGCGGCCACCAGGGCGATCGGGATCACTTCATAGGGCTTGAGGCCTTCGGTCTTGCTGCTCACGGCGGTGATCGCCGCCCGCACCACGATCACGCCAGGGCCCGGGCCGTTGGCCAGCGGCAACGACTTGCCGATCTCACGCTTGAGCGCCTGGTCGTAATAGCCGGTGATGCCGTTGAGGGTCTGCTGCGGAATCTTCGCCGTCGGCTGCGGCTTGGGGTACAGCTGGGTCGGTTCGACGTAGACGCTGCTGAACTTGTTGATGTCCAGCTTGGGATCGACCCAGCGCATCACCGTGGCGCCGGAAGGCGACTTGGCTTCCTTCAGCTGGCTGTAGTCCTTGAGGAAGCCGGAGTACTGATCCGGCTCGACGACTTTGCTGGAACACCCCGTCACGGCAAGCGCAGCGACGCACACGGTGCTCATCATCAATGCAAGCTTCATGTCTGTAACTCCTGTCAGAAGGCCGGAAATATTGCTTGAGGGGAGTTACAGGTATAGCTAAAACCGCACGGTTTGCTCTTGCATGCGGCAACATTCGCTTGGGTTCGGCTCCGGCATTTGACAGAAGCCCGGCCTGCGACAAAGCTCCATCAAGCTTGAACGCGCGCCAGACGGCCCCTGCACACGGATCACGGAAGCCGCAATGCCCAAGCCCAAAGACAAAGCCGCGCCGCAGCAGCCTGATGCCTCACCGAACCTGATTTCACATCGTCTGTTTCCTGCCGCCATCGGCCTGCTGCTGGTGACCGTGGCGGCCATCGGTTGGTATCTGTTCACCCCCGCCCCGTCGCCGGGTCGGCCTGTGCCCGTCGCCTCGACCGTCAAACCGGCACCCGCCGGACCGGCCACGTTCGTGGACGAGCGCCAGTGCCAGGGTTGCCACAGCGCCGAGGCCAAGGACTGGCAAGGCTCCCACCATCAATTGGCAATGCAGTCGGCGACCGCCGAGACGGTGCTGGGCGACTTCAACGACGCCGGTTTCCGGGGCGAGCACGAGACCACCCGCTTCCTGCGCAAGGGCGATGCCTTCTGGGTCAATACGCCGGGGGCCGACGGCAAGAACGCCGATTTCAAGGTCGCCTACACCTTCGGCATCGCGCCGCTGCAGCAGTACCTGATCGACGTCGGCGACGGCCGCCTGCAGGCCCTCGGCGTGGCCTGGGATACCGAGCAGCGGCGCTGGTTCCACCTCTATCCGGGCCAGGGCGTGGACTTCAAGAACCCGCTGCACTGGAGCAAACCAGCGCAGAACGCCAACTTCATGTGCGTCGAATGCCACACCACCGGCTACAGGCGCAACTTCGATGCCGCGTCCGAAACCTTCGCCAGCCAATGGAACAGCCTGGGCGTCGGTTGCCAGGCCTGCCACGGCCCGGCGTCGAACCACCTGCAATGGACGGCGCAGAAAGGCGACCTGATCCACGCCGGCTTCGCCGTGGACCTGAAGAACCGCGACGCCACCGTCGAGATCGAGACCTGCGCCCGTTGCCACGCCCGCCGCGCACCGCTGGGCGACGGCTACACCGTGGGCAAACGGTTGATGGACGATTATCTGCCCAGCGTGCTCACCCGCGAGCTCTATGCCCTGGACGGCAAGATCAAGGACGAGGTGTTCGAGCACGGCTCGTTCGCCCAGAGCAAAATGTTCGACAAGGGCGTGCGCTGCAGCGACTGCCACAACCCTCACAGCGGCGCACTCAAGGCCCCCGGCAACGGCGTGTGCCTGCAATGCCACAACCCGGCGGGCACGACGCCGGTTCAAGGCGTGGACGGCAAGGGGCTGCAGGCCAAGCGCTACGACGCCGTCGAACACACCCGCCACGCCATGGGCCAGCCCGGTTCGCAATGCGTGGATTGCCACATGCCGGGCAAGTTCTACATGGGCAACGACTTTCGCCATGACCACAGCTTCAGCCTGCCGAACCCCGAGCGGGCCGCCCGCCTCGGCACACCGGATGCCTGCCTGAACTGTCACCAGGGCAAGGACGGCGACAAGGTCACGGCACAGTTCAGGCAGTGGAACGCCTCAAACGGCCCGCAGGCGCCGCGCTACGACGAGAGCCTGCACCAGGTCCGCAACGGCTTGCCGGGCGCCGCCCAGGCGTTGCAGGCACAGTTGCAGCGCAGCAACCTGCCGGCGATCCAACGCGCGACCCTCCTGGCGGAACTGCCGCTGTACCCGAGCGAACAGGCTTTGAAACTGGCGACGCAGGACCTCAAGCACCCCGCCCCTCAAGTGCGCGAAAGCGCCGTGCGGGCGGTCAGCGCATTCGTGCCGCCGGCGGAGCGCGCACCGCTGCTGACAGCGCTTTTGGCCGACCCGGTGAAGGCCGTGCGCATCGCCACCGCCAGGGAACTGCTCGGCAGCGCGCGCGGCGGCCTGGGCACCGCGCAGGCCCGGTGGGACGCGGCGATCGGCGAATACGAAGACGTACAGAAGCACCTCGCCGAACGGGCCGAAGCCAATCTCAACCTGGCCCTGCTGTACCAGGCCAGCGGCCGCAGCGCGGAGGTCGAAGGATTGCTGCGCGCGGCGCTCAAGCGCGATCCGGACTTCCATCCGGCGCAAGTGACGCTGGTGCAGTGGCTGGAGGCCAACGGCCGACGGCAGGAGGCACAAACGCAGCTCGCCGCCAGCCTCAAGGCGCATCCCGACAGCGCCTTGCTGCAGCACGCCCAAGGGCTGGCGCTGATCCGCGCCGGCAAGCCCGGCGAGGCGATGCCGGCGCTGCGCGAAGCCGCCAGGCTGGAGCCGCAGAACGCCCAGTACGGTTATGTGCTGGGCGTGGCGCTGCATGAGAGCGGCAAGGTGGACGAGGCGTGCGCACAGCTGGAACAGGTGCTCAAGGCGCAGCCGGCGAACCGCAATGCGCGGCTGTCGCTGATCCAGTATTACCTCGACAGCGGACAGGAGCCCAAGGCCCAGGCCGTCATGCAGGGCTGGAAGCAGCTGAACCCCGGTGACCCGGCCCTGAAATGACTGCGGGCCCACTGAATCTGTGGGAGCCAGCCTGCTGGCGATGGCGCCGGTGAGGACGCTGCGGGGCAGAACCAAGGCCTGCACAACCACGGCAGGCCCCGGCCCCGATCACCAGGACGACGTCGCCCCGCTCCGCAACGCCATCTCCCGCCGGCTGTGGGCCTTCATCGCCTTGATCAGCGACACCGACCCTACCAGCAGGATCGCCGCGCCGAACAGGAAGTCGATGTTGTACAGCTCGAAATCCTTCACCGGCCCCACCAGCACCGTGCGCACCACGGCGATGCCCACCAGCGTGGCGAGGAAGTCGATCCCCGGCTCGTCGCGGTAGAACACGTGCATCAGCGGCAGGCACAGGATCAGCAGGAGCAACAGCACCACCACCTTGAACGCACCCTTGCGCTCGACGCTGAAGGCGCATTCGTGGGGGCCGTAGGCCTTGTAGTCTTCGTCGCGGATCATCGAGTTCTTCTCGTTGATGTACTCGACGCGGTTGTACTTCTGGATCGGCGTGAAGGTGTTGGACATCTCCATCTGCGTGGTGATGTTCTTGAAGCGCAGGTCGATGCGCTCGTTGCCCTTGAGGTAATACAGCACCGGCTTGTAGCCGTAGCGGTAAGTGTCGAAGGGAAACGCGGCGACCTGGCCCTGAACCCCGATGGGGCGCGGCTCAAGCTCGGCGAAGGCGCTCTTGTCGGTCGCCGACAGGTTGCGGCTCAGGGGCTGCACCTTCACCTGTTCGAGGAAGATCGGCGTCACGCCGTAGGACCACTGCAGCGGCTCCAGACGCAGGCGCAGTTCGTTGCGGCCCAGGTCGTAGCGGTTGAAGGTGCGTTCGGACACCACCACCGAACCGCTGAGCATGAACTCGCCGCGCAGGTTGTTGGTGATGCGCAGGGTCAACTGGTCCTTGCCCAGCAACGCCGCTTCGCCGGACGGCGGCGTGCCGCACCAGGCCCGGCTGTCGCCGGCGCCGCCCAGTTGGCCGTCGCGGTTTTCGTTGAACACATAAAAGTAACTGGCCCACAGCGTCAGCATCAAAAGCAACGCAGTGAGGCCGAGGATTTTTTTGCCCGCAGCCACAAACAGACTCCCTTCTTCGTTCCGTCGTCCAGCCGAAAACCCGCTGGCGCCAAGGACTCTACCAAAAGGCCATCACCGACCCAAGGAAAAATCCCCGATTGAAGGCGGTTCTAGGGGTTTCCCCTGTGCAGGGGTTGCTGTGGCTACCGCCGGCGGAACAGCGGCCGCGGTTCGATCACCGAGCGGCCGTACTGCACGCTCATCCCGGCCAGGCCCTTGAGCGCGTCTTCGGCGCACTTGTCCTCGCGCACGGCGAAGCTGTCGAAGCCGCACTGGCGCATGTGGCTGAGCTGGTCGCGCAGCACGTCGCCGATGGCCCGCAGTTCACCGGCCCAGCCGAAGCGGCTGCGCAGCAGGTAGGCCTGGCTGTAGGCGCGGCCGTCGCGAAAGCTCGGGAAGTCGAGGGCGATCAGCGGCAGCGAGGCCAGCCACGGGACGAGGCTTTCGACCTCGTCGTCCGGGCCCAGCCACACCGCGTGGGTGGAAGGCGACTCCAGCCAGTGGGCCAGCGGCAGAATCAGCAGCCCCGCCGGCCGCGTGCCTGCCGGCTCACGCACGAGCGTCCACGGGTCGTCCGCCACGATCCGCGCCCCGCCCTCTTCCAGCCGCAGCAGATTGTTCATGCCGTCGCCTCCAGCGCCTTGGGGTAGACCCGTTCCTTGAACGGCTCCAGGCCGATCCTCGCCAGCGTATCGATGAACAGTTCCTCGCTTTCGCGGTAGCGCACGAAGGTGGCGATGATCCGCTCGATCACCTGCGGCACTTCGGCGGCGCTGAACGCAGGCCCAATGACCTTGCCCAACGTGCTGTGCTTGCCCTGGGCGCCGCCGAGGGTGATCTGGTACCACTCGCTGCCGTTCTTGTCGACGCCCAGGATCCCGATGTTGCCGATGTGGTGGTGGCCGCAGGCGTTCATGCAGCCGGAGATGTTCAGGCTGATGTCGCCCAGGTCGTGCAGGTAGTCGAGGTCCTCGAAGCGCGCCTGGATCGCCTGGGCCACCGGGATCGACTTGGCGTTGGCCAGCGCGCAGAAGTCGCCGCCGGGGCAGGCGATGATGTCGGTGAGCAAGCCGACGTTGGCGCTGCCCAGCCCTCGCTCCTGCGCTTCGAGCCACAGGGCGTGAAGCTCGGATTTGGGCACGTCCGGCAAGACGACGTTCTGCTCGTGGGCGATGCGGATCTCGCCGAAGCCGAAGCGCTCGGACCAGTCGGCCACCGCGAGCATCTGCTGGCCGGTGACGTCACCCGGCGCGGCAGCCGCGCCCGGTTTGGTCGACAGCACCACGCTGACGTAGCCCGGCACCTTGTGCGGCTGCACGTTGCGCGCGACCCAACGGGCGAACGCAGGGCTCTCGGCCAGGTGCGTGCCGAAGTCCAGGTCGGTGCCGGCAAGCGACCGGTAGGCCGGCGGCACGAAGGCACTGGCGACCCTCTGGTACTCGGCGTCGGTCAGTTGCGCCGGGCCGTCCTTGAGGTGCTGCCATTCGGCTTCAACCTCTTTGGCGAATGCCTCGATGCCCAGCGCCTTGACCAGGATCTTGATCCGCGCCTTGTACTTGTTGTCGCGCCGGCCGTGGCGGTTGTAGACCCGCAGCACCGCCTCGACGTAGGACAGCAGGTGCTGCCACGGCAAGCCGTCGCGGATCTGCAGGCCCAGGATCGGCGTGCGCCCCAACCCGCCGCCGACGATCACCCGCAGCAGCATCTGGCCGTCCCGGCCGGGGTAAAGGTACAGGCCGATGTCGTGCATCATGATCGCCGCGCGGTCCTGCCTGGCCGAGCAGATGGCGATCTTGAACTTGCGCGGCAGGAACAGGAACTCCGGGTTGATCGTCGACCACTGCCGCAGGATCTCGGCCAGCGGACGCGGGTCGATCAGCTCGTCCGCCGCCACCCCGGCGAAGGCTTCGGTGGTGATGTTGCGCACGCAGTTGCCGGAGGTCTGGATCGCATGCATGTTGACCTGCGCCAGGCGTTCGAGAATGTCCGGCACCTCCTCCAGCCTGATCCAGTTGAACTGCATGTTCTGCCGGGTGGTGAAGTGGCCGTAGCCCCGGTCGTAGTCGCTGGCGATGCCGGCCAGGGTGCGCATCTGCCCGGCGCTCAGGGTGCCGTAGGGGATCGCCACCCGCAGCATGTACGCGTGCTTTTGCATATACAGGCCGTTCTGCAGGCGCAGCGGCAGGAACTCCTCTTCGCTCAACTCGCCGGCCAGGAACCGGGCGACCTGGTCACGGAACTGCGCCACGCGCTCGAACACCAGCGCCCGGTCGTAATCGTCGTACTGATACATCGGCTACCTCATCAGGGTTTTCTGTGGGAGCGGGTTGGGTCGCGAATGCGGTGTGTCAGTTAACACACCGCATTCGCGACCCAACCCGCTCCCACAGTTATTGCTTTTGCTGAACTATGCCGATGCGGCGCAGGCCGTTACAGATTCACCTGAAACCATAAAAACCGTATCAGAGCGCGGCAGATGGCCGCAGGCAGCCTTTAAATCTGATCCGCACAAATGAAAGATTCCTGAGCCTGTTTTGTTTTCGGCAGGGTTCCTACAGTGCAGCCCATGCCGGGCCGGGTGGTTCGGCAAGCCTTTGCAACCGTGGATGAATCGACCATGAGCACAGCAGCAACCGGACAGGCCTACAACTACAAGGTCGTCCGCCAATTTGTCATCGCAACCGTTTTCTGGGGTGTGGTCGGCATGGCGATGGGGGTATGGATCGCCTCGCAACTGGTTTGGCCCGACATGAACCTCGACCTGCCGTGGACCACCTTCGGCCGCCTGCGGCCCCTGCACACGAGCCTGGTGATCTTCGGCTTCGCCGGCAGCGCCCAGTTCGCCGCCAGCTACTACGCGGTGCAGCGCACCTGCCAGGTGCGGCTGTATTCGGACCGGCTCGCGGCGTTCACCTTCTGGGGCTGGCAGGCGGTGATCGTGATCATGTTCATCACCCTGCCGATGGGCTACACCACCACCAAGGAGTACGCCGAGATCGAATTCTCCGGCGCGGTCTGGATGGCGGTGGTCTGGGTGGCCTACGGCGTGGTGTTCTTCACCACTGTGGTGCAACGCAAGACCAAGCACATCTACGTCGGCAACTGGTTCTTCGGCGCGTTCATCCTGGTGATCGCGATGCTGCACGTGGTCAATCACCTGTCGATCCCGGTGGACTGGTTCAAGTCCTACCCGGTGTACTCCGGCGCCACCGACGCCATGGTGCAGTGGTGGTACGGCCACAACGCGGTGGGTTTCTTCCTGACCACCGGCTTCCTGGGGATGATGTACTACTTCGTGCCCAAGCAAGT
The DNA here is from genome assembly GCF_002112745.1 of Pseudomonas sp. B7(2017). Taxonomy (NCBI): domain Bacteria; kingdom Pseudomonadati; phylum Pseudomonadota; class Gammaproteobacteria; order Pseudomonadales; family Pseudomonadaceae; genus Pseudomonas; species Pseudomonas sp. B7(2017). The sequence goes on from NZ_NEIP01000003.1 coordinate 294,743, forward strand.
GAACCGGCCGGTGTATTCGTACCGGTTGTCGATCGTGCACTTCTGGGCGCTGATCACCCTGTACATCTGGGCAGGTCCCCACCACCTGCACTACACCGCCCTGCCCGACTGGGCGCAGTCGCTGGGCATGGCGATGTCGCTGATCCTGCTGGCGCCGAGCTGGGGCGGCATGATCAACGGCATGATGACGCTGTCCGGCGCCTGGCATCAGTTGCGCACCGACCCGATCCTGCGGTTCCTGGTGCTGTCGCTGGCGTTCTACGGCATGTCCACCTTCGAAGGCCCGATGATGGCGATCAAGACCGTCAACGCCCTCTCCCACTACACCGACTGGACCATCGGCCACGTGCACGCCGGGGCGCTGGGCTGGGTGGCGATGATCACTTTCGGCGCCACCTACCACATGGTGCCCAAAGTGTTCGGCCGCGAACGCATGCACAGCACGCCGCTGATCAACCTGCACTTCTGGCTGGCGACCATCGGCACCGTGCTCTACATTGCCTCGATGTGGGTCAACGGCATCACCCAGGGCCTGATGTGGCGCGCGATCAACGAAGACGGCACGCTGACGTACTCCTTCGTCGAAGCGCTGCAGGCCAGCCATCCGGGCTTCATCGTGCGCTTCGCCGGCGGGGTGTTCTTCCTCAGCGGCATGCTGCTGATGGCCTACAACGTGTGGCGCACCGTGCGGGTGGCGGACGTGGCGTTGGCCCATCGCGACGCGCAGATCGCCTAGGCAAGGAGGCGGCCATGTTCGAGATGTTCCTGAATGGGCTGGGGGTGCTGTTTCTGTGGCTGTCGGTGGAGTACTGCCTGCGCCACGAAACCGCCCAAAGCCTCGACGACGCCAGCCTCACGCCGTTCGCCGACGACCCGGAAGTGGCGCGGCGGGTGGAGCTGGCCACCGGCAAGACGGTGAAGGCCGTGGCGCCGGAGGAGGCCAAGCCGGGCTGGGTCAACATGGACATGTGACCCTGCGGGAGCGGGCCTGCCCGCGATGAAGCCGGTGCCGGCGATGGCGGTTCGTCGGACAGGCCGCCATCGCCGGCAGGCGGGCTCCCACCGGTTTCAGCACAGATCCGGAAAACGACCGACGGTGGTCTTTTCTGCGTACTTTGAGAGGGCACCTGTCAGATCTGACAGGTGCCCGGCCGCGCCTGCGGGTGTTTGATATCGCTGACTCGTCAACGCGATATCGGCACGACAGGAGCGCGACCATGAACACGCCAGACAACAACAATCAGCCGTTGGTCATCGACCGGCCCGCCATTCCCGGCCTGACGGTTCCGGTGGTTCATCCTGAGGCCCCCGACGGCGGCATTGCGCTGTCGCTCATCAGTAACGGCATACTCCGTGTGTCGTGCGATCCGTGGCTGAACATGGCACCGCGCGACTTCGCCGAACTGCTGCTCAATGAATCGGCCACCGCCGCCGTCAGCAAGACCATTCAGCCGGGTGAAGAAAACCTGCGCTTCGACCTGAACCTGCCGGCCGCCCTCCTGCGCGACGGGATCAACCGCCTGAGCCTGCGGGTCACCCGCATCAGCCAACCCGACCCCGAAACCTCGCAACCGCTGGTGGCGCTCTTCCACACCCCGCGCCCCGGCGGCGAAGTCACGGGCACGGGCGACAACCCGAACCTGCTCATGACCCTGCCGGCGGATGTCATCGCCAACGGCGTGGATGCCGCGCGCGCGGCGCAAGGCGTGGCCGTCACCCTGCGCTACATCCACCTGCGCGAACGCGATGTCATCACCTTGAGCGCCGACGGCCGTGAAACCACCCACACCGTGACGGCCGCCCAAGCGGCGGCCGGCAGCGTGGTGATCACCCTGTTCACCGAGGCGTTCTGGCAGGACAACCCCAGGTTCCAGCTCAAGTACCGCGTCACCGACCAGATCGGCAACACCTCAGGCCCGTTGGCGATCTGGTCCGCGACCACCGAGATCGACGTGCACATCCGCACGCCGGCACTGGACCTCAGACCGCCGAAAGTGCTGGAGGCCAAGGACGCCAACGGAACCGTGCTGAACTTCGTGCGCGACTTCTACGAGGCCCAGTACGCCACGGTCGAGGTGAACTACACCGGATCGGCGCCGGGCCAGACCGTGAAAGTGTACTGGGTGGGGCGCAACTCGACCTTCGGCAGCGAAATCCAGACCGTCACCACCGCAGGCCAGACCCTGACCTTCCGTGTGCCCCGCGAGGAAGTGGTCGACTGCATCGCCAACAGCGCGAAAATCTCGTATACCGTGCGGTTGCCGGGCACCCAGCCAGACATACCGTCGAGAAACCTAGACATCAACGTCACCGCGCAAAAGCACCTGCTGGGTGAACCGACTCTCAACGCCAACAAGACAAACCTGCGCGCCTACTACCCTCCTCTGGAAGGGAGCCACAAGGTGCGCATCTCTCTGACGGTGGGCACCATCCGCCACCACAGCGACGAGTTCGGCATCACCCAGCCGCAGTACACCGACGTCGCCGTCCCCCCCGCCTGGATCAGCAACAACCGGGGCAAGACCGGCCTGTTCAACTACACCCTGCACCGTACCGGCACCAGCGAGCCGATCATCTTTTCCTGGTATCTGCGGGTGACGATCTAGGGACGCGCCACACGAAACACCAAAGTGCCCGACCGGGCGAAGGAGCACGTCATGCGCAAAGCCATCGGAATCTTCTTGTTCGTCCTGCTGGCCGGTTGCTCGCAAGTCGCGACGCAGCCGCCGGCGACCGTCAACGTCAACGTCAGCGCCAACGGCAGCGGCACCCAGGTGCTCGACGGCCCGGCCATCGTCACGCAGTTGAAGACGCTCTACGGCCGGAAATTCCCCAACTGCTTCAACTCCGACTCGCAGCCGGCGTTCCTCTGCTCGGGGGTGACGCTGCGGGTGACGGTCAAGGATCCCAACAATCAGTACAAGGTCTGGGATCCGAGCCCCAACTCGGTGAAGAACGGTGGCGTCTCGTTTTCCTATCTGCGGGCCGATGCCAATTTCGGACGCCTGGCCTGGGGGCACGGCAACGGATTCATCGTCTATCCGATTTTCGAAGCACCGGCCGACAAGTATGACCTGGATTACCTGTGCTCCTACCCTTACGACGCCTGGACCTGGACCCGCTCGGCGACGGAGGTCTGCGTGGCCCACCCCGACTATCCCCAACAGAGCCAGCTCTGCCACAACGCCGGCGTGACCACGGCGGAGCAGTGGTATGACGTGTGGTCGATCGCCGGCGGCAACCGGAACCAGCGCCAGTGCGGCTTCGACATATCGGATGACCGCAACCAACTCGCGGGCCCGGCGTTCTATCAGTCCATCCGGGCCAGAGCGCTCGCCAACGTGTCCGGGGTCAACGAACACAATGAAATCCTGATCAAGACCTGGTGCGACCCGCTGTCGGCAGACCCTGCCAAGTCGTGCGCCCAGAGCTTCCCGCCGAACAAGTTCCCGCTCATGGCGTTCTTCTACATCTACGGCGGAAGCGATGCCGGACTGGCCGAGGCCCAGTACAACCAAAGGGACTTCTACAACTCGACCGACCCGAAGATCCTCGTGCCGATCATCCGGCTGACGCCGCCCTCCACGCCAGGCGTCGATTCATCGTTTTCCTACGATCCGGCCGATCAAGCTGTGACACCGTAAGCCCGGCGTGCGGCGGGAAACCGCTTCGGGGCGGATGACGCTGCGCAACACTTTGCAACTGAATGGGCGCTACAGTTGATTTGCGCTGGCATCCGCCGCCGAACCGCCGGAAACTCCCCTCAGGCCTGGCGCATCCGCGCAGGCCACAGCCTGAGGACATCCAATGCGCACCATCGGCCTGATCGGCGGCATGAGCTGGGAATCCAGCGCCGAATACTATCGCCTCATCAACCAGCAGGTCCGTGACCGGTTCGGGCCGCTGCGGTCTGCGCAGCTGCTGATGCACAGCGTGGATTTCGGTCCGGTCGAGCAGGCCCAGCACGCCGGGCGCTGGGACGACGCGGCGGCGATCCTGGTGGATGCCGCGCGCCGGCTGGAGGCCGGCGGCGCCGAATGCGTGGTGCTGTGCACCAACACCATGCACAAGGTGGCCGAGCCGATCCAGGCCGCCGTCGGCATTCCGTTCCTGCACATCGCCGAACCCGCCGCCCATGCGGCCCTGGAGATCGGCGCCAACACCGTCGGCCTGCTCGGCACGGCGTTCACCATGGAGCAGGACTTCCTCAAGCAGCGGCTGCACGCCCAGGGCCTGAACGTGCTGGTGCCGGACGAGGCCGAACGCCGTGCGGTGCACCGGATCATCTACGAAGAGCTTTGTGTCGGCGTGATCAGCGAAACGTCACGGCAGACCTATCAGCGGGTGATCGAATCCCTGACCGCCCGGGGCGCCCAGGCGATCATCCTCGGCTGCACGGAAATCGGCCTGCTGATCAAGCCCGAGCACAGCGCCCTGCCCCTGCTCGACACCACCGCGCTGCATGCGCAGGCGGCGGTGGCGTTCGCCCTGGACGACTGAGTCACGCCTTGGGGCGCGGGCGCAGGCGGGCCATGCTAAGGGTGTCGACCCATTGCCCGTCGCGCACGGCGTAGTCACGCAACAGCCCCTCGGTCTCGAAGCCGAACTTGCGGTACAGGCCGATGGCGGCGTCGTTGTCGGCGTACACGGTGAGCTCGACCCGGTGCAGATTCATCCAGTTGTCGGCGACGTCCAGCGCCGCCGCCAGCAGCCGGGAACCGACGCCCTTGCCCTGCCACGCCAAGGCGACGGCCATGCCGAAACTGGCGGCATGGCTGCGGCGCATCCGCGAGTACGCTTCAAGCCCCAGGTTGCCGATCACCGCGCCCTGGTGCAGCGCCACCAGCTTCACCGCCCGTTCGTTGTCCGCCAGCAGCCGCTGGCGCCAGACCTCGCTGGACTGAAACGGCATCTGCAGCACCTGCCGACCCACGGCCGGATCGTTGTAGAGCGCGGTGACACCCTCGACGTGGGATTCGTTGAAGCGTTCGAGGTGGATGGCGACGTTGTCGTCAGGCATGGCGGATCCCTCCTGGATCGGTTGCATGGCGGTTCACTCTAATCCGCCACCCATCATGTGATCCAGCGTCAGGCTATTCGAACCATTCCTGCCGCTCGCTGAACGTGTGGCGGATCAGTCCGGCCAACGCCTGCACCTCGGCCGATGCCTGCGACTCGGCATTCACCGCCAGCCACGCCTGCAACCGCATCGGCTCGTCGAACAGCCCCGGCAACGCCACCAGGCCCCGGTCGAAGCGGCCCATGTACATCGGCAGCAGACCGATGCAGGCGCTGCAACGGATCATCTCCAGCATCAGCTCATAGGACTGCATCTGCACCACCCCGGCCAGGCGTTGTTCGACCAGGTTGTTCCAGGGGCGAAAACCGTCGATCTGACGGTCGTGACGCCACTGCACCAGCATGAAGTCGGCCAGGTCGTCGAGGGTGTCCGGGCGCGCCGTCACCCGCGAATAGCGCTTGGCGATGTGCGGCAGGTAGTCCAGGGTCGCCAGGCGTTGCGGTTCGTCGGTGGCGAAGGTCGGGCCGGGATGGGGACTGTCGCCGGGGGCCAGCCACAGCACCACGTCGGCGCTCACTGCCCGCAGCGCCAGTTCGCTGTCCACCGAGATGATCTCCAGGCGCACGCTGGCGTTGCGGCGCAGCAGCGCGATCAGGTCGCGGCCCAGGATGTCGTGCAGGATCGACTCGGCCACGGCCAGGCGTACCAGCGGCTGCTCGACCACCGGCAGCTTCCGCTCATGGGCCAGGGCGATCAGCCGCGCCTGCAACTGCTGGCCTTCGCGGGTCAGGCTCAGGGCGCTGCCCTGGAAGCTGAACAGCGCGCATTGCAGTTGCTGCTCCAACTGCGCCAGTTGCTTGCGCAGCAAGGTCGAACGCACGTTGAGGCTGCGGGCCGCCTGCATGAAGCAACCGCAGCGGGCGCTTACCAGGAAGTATTGCGCCACGTCGCCGTCGAGGGCGGCGGCCCGGGCCTGCCAGGGTTCCTCCTTGTCCTGCGGCCAGCGGTATTCGGGGCTGCCCTGTCGTCCTGCGGGTTCGGTGAATGACATCGATGACTCCCTGTCGATCTTTGTTGTTTGCCTGTGCACTCGTCCTTCGTGGGCGCTGGCTTGCCAGCGATGCGGTCGGCCGATCCAACCTGTCTGGTGACTGACACGCAGCCATCGCCGACAAGCCAGTGCCCACAAGGTTCAGCGGTGGATCCGAATTACCGTTTTCCCTCCAGCACCTTGTTGAGTTCAGCCCCGTCGATGCTCAGCGTCGCGGTGTTGAGCATGCCGTCCAGGTACGCCTGGGCGATCTGCTCCTGGCGCCGGGCACGCAACGCCTGGGTCAGTTGGTCACGCAGCTCGTCCAGGGTCGCGGTGCGGGCCGGCTGCAGCTCGGTGAGTTTGATCACGTGAAAGCCCGCCGCGCTCTGCACCGGCTCCGACACCGCGCCGACCTTCAGCCGCGCCACCGCGCCACGCACCTCCGGCACCAGTTGCTGCAACGGTTGCAGGCCGCTGTCGCCGCCCCGCTCGGCCGTGGTGCGGTTCTGGGAATACTGGCCGGCCAATGCGGCGAACTCCCCCGGCGCGGCCTGGGCTTTCTTGCTCAGCTCCGACGCCTGCTTGCGCACGGCGTCGAGGTTCTGCGGATCGCCCACGCCGAGGAAAATCTGGCTGACCCGGTACAGCGCCGGGGTCACCCAGTCGGCCTTGCCGGCCTCGTAGGCCTGCTGCAGTTCGGCGGCGCTCGGGTAGTCCGCCGGCACCTCGCTGACCGACCGCAAGTAGTCGCGGAACACGATCTGCTCGGTGGCCGCGCGGGTCTGCCGGGCGACGTCGGGACGCTGCGCCCAACCCTGAGCGTCCGCCTGCTCCAGCACGGCCTTTTCGGCCAGCCGCGAACGGATCCAGCGCTCCAGCGCCTCGCGGTTGCCTTGCAGCTGTGCGCGGGACGCCGGCGGCAGGCTGGCCAACAGCGCCTGCACCTCCTGCGGCGACACCTGCTGATTGCCCAGGCGGGCCAGCGCTGGCCCCGCCTCGGCCTGCATCGACGGCGCCGGCTGCTGAGCGGCGACCGGGTCGCTGCCCGGCCGCACCGCCAACGCCACGGCCACCACCAGCAGCGCCACCGTCGCGGCGCCCATCACCATGGCAGGCTTTTTCACAGCACGGCTTCCTCTTGCGCGGCCGCTTCGGCGTTCACCGCCGGCGCGGCAGCCTGCTGGCTGAAATCACGCAGGTACACGATGAATTCCTGAAGCAGGCGGTCCCACAGTTCCAGGTTGCCGCGCAGGTGCGCCGCGCTGACGCCCGCCGCCACCACCACGTCCATTTCCATCACCAGGAATTCACCCTGCAACGACAGCCTTGCGAAGCGGCGCGAGGCGTTCCACTGCTCGGCCACCCCGGCCGGCAGCTCGCCCTGCACCCGCAGCGCGCAACTAAAGGTGAAGTCCACGAAACCGCCGGCCTCCGGCGCCGGGTTGCCGAAGCGCACCGCGTAGCCGATGCCTTGGCTTGCGCTGAGCAACTGGACGATGCCGTTCTGTTCGGTCCGGTTGACCCGGTAACCGGCGGCTTGCAGCACTTCGGTCAACGAGGCCGGGGTCACGTGGCTGATCAATTGAGTCATGGTCGCTTCCTTGTCAAATCACTGGGCGAGCGCCGTTTTCGGCGCATCGAAATGGGTCTTGTAGAGCTCGTCGCCGAAGCCCTGGGCCAGTTCGTCGAACTTGACCCGGGCGCTGCCCGCGAAGGGCTGACGGATCTTCATCACCTGGGCCACATCGATGTTTTCGTAGGCGGTGAGGATCTCCTTGGCGACGCCGTACATTTGCTGATTCTTGACCGAACATTGCTGCACTTGTGTGTCACGTTCGGCCAATTGCGCCTGAAGCTTAGACCGTTCCGCCTCTTTGGCACGGGCCATGGCCAGCAGCTCGTCATAGGCCTTCTTGAACTTGCCGACCTGCTCGTTGCTGGCGGCCACCTGAGCCTGAGCCTGGCTGTGCAGGCTCTGCTGCTGGCCGGCCAACTGCTCGGCGACGCCCTTGGCCTTGGCCAGTTCGGCGGTCAATTGCTTGATCTGCGCCTGCGCCGCCTTGGCCTCGTTCTGCGCCGCCAACTGGGCGGCGCTGGCCTGGGCCTGCTGGCTCTGCAGGGCCTGCAATTGCTGGGCGGTGCTGCGCAGTTGGGTGCGCAGGCGCTCCTCCATGCCTTCGGCGCTCGCGCCGGTGGCGACCAACAGGCCCAGACCGAGCCACAGAAAACGCGTGTCCATTACCCTCTCCCGGCGCCTCAGAAGCGCGTGTTGATCTCAAGCTGCATGACATCGATGTCGAACGGCGCGCCGTACACCGCCTCGGTGCTCATCCAGCGGCCGGTGGCGTAGACGTTCTTGGCCAGCCCGTAGTTGCCGCCCAGGATGTAGCCCTTGGCGTTGGTGCCGCCCAGGTGGAACGAGGAATCGTTGAAGCCGTCCGGCAAGGCGTCCGGCTGGATGTACTTGTAGCCGGCGAACAGGTTCCAGTCGCCTTGCTTCTTCAGATCCAGCGCGTTGCCGAGGGTGAACTGCACCATCCAGGCGTTGGCGCCGCTCTTGATCTGGCCGTCGCTGCCCAGGTTGTTGACGATCTGCCCGGCCGAGCGCTTGCGCATGTCGCCTTCGTCGTAGCCCAGGTTGTGGATGTAGTTGCCTTGGCCGCGCAGCTTGAAGTCCTGCGGCAGATCCGCGTCCCAGACCAGGTTCAGGTCCAGCAGGTTGAACTCCGACGCCAGGCCGACGAACTGCGGCTGCGGCGTGCCCGCCGGGTTGAGCGGGTTGGGCGTGATGTCGCGCAGCAGGAACACGCTGTTGCCCTTCTGCATGAACGCGGCGCGGGTGCCGTCGCTGTCGCAGCCCGGTTCCCCGGCCCATGGCCGGCAAGGGCTGGAGCGTTGGCCTTCGATGTCGTCGAAGCGGTAGTACGCCAACGCGCCCTTGAGCCGGTTGTCGCTGTTGATCGCCCACTTGGCGCCGATCTGCGCGCCGTACAGCCACTTGTTGTCGCTTTCTTCCTTGTCGAAGCCGTTGCTGGTGGTGGTGTCGTTGGTGTAGTCCACCGGGAACGCGCCGACGGTGCCGAACACGCCCCAGTCGCGGCTGAGCTTGCGGTCGAAGATCGCCGCTATGCCATCGAAGTTCAGGTCGTTGGAATACAGCATGTCGGTGGACATGAACGGGTTGGCGAAACGTCCGCCGGTCAGGGTCAGCTCATCCGACGGTTTCCAGGTCAGGTAGCCCTGGTCGAGCCAGATGTCTTTCTTGGCGAAGCCGCCGCCCAGGTTCTGGGTGGTGGACACCGGGTTGTTGTCCGAACCGGTGCCGATGCGTACGCCGGCGGTCCACTGCGGCGCGATCTCGGCCTTCATGCCCAACCGGGCGCGCAGGCGGAACAGGTTCTCGCGGTCCTCGCGGGTGTTGAGCAACGGCGGCAGGTTGGTGCTGCTGTTGGGGTTCACGTCGTACGGGCCGTTGTTGTTGAGCTTGGCGAAGTCGACGATCTCGTTGCTGTTGCTGCCCGAGTAGTAGCGCGACTCGTCGCGCAGGCGGATGTCGCCGTCGAAACTGATGCGCGCGACCCACTCCGGAAAGGTGTTGGGCTGGGCCCAGTTCTCTTGCTTGGCGGTGGCCATGACCTCGGCCTTGACCTGATCGCGGATCTGGTCGCGCACCGCGGCCGGCACGTACTGCACGCGCACGTCCCCCGGCGCGGCGACCGGGCCTGCCGCCACGGCGACCGAGGCGGCGGCCTGCTTCGCCTGGGCGGCCTCGTTCTGGGCCTGGGCGATCAGCGCGTCGGCCTTGTCCTGCTTGAGGATGCCCTGCTCGACCAGCAAGCGGATCAGGTTGATCGTGGCGTTCTCCGAAGGCGCGGGCGCGGGCGCTGCCGCGGCCTGACCGACCAGGGTCGCGACGACCATGCCGACCGCCAGGGACAACCGGTTCACGTGGGAAATCATCTGCACACAACTCCTTTTGGCAAATCTTGAGTAATTCGGTCAGCCCGGACGCCGTCCCTGCAGGGACAGGCGCACAGGCAATGTGATGGAGGCCGGCGGCCGTTCGCTCAGGGCCGGCGCGGCACGCAGCGCCGCCAGCACCTGGGCGTCGATGTCCGGTTTGCCGCTGGACTTCGTCAATTCCACCCGGGTGATTTCGCCGGCGCCGCTGAGCCACACATCGGCCTGCAGCGAAAACGCCAGGTTGCGCAGGTCGGGGTTCTCGCGCAGCAGCTTCTGGAAGGTGAACGCCAGGAACTGGCTGTACGTGCCGTTGCCCAGGCGCCCGCCGCCGGCCCCGGCCATGCCGCCGCCCTTGCCCGCGCCGATGTTGAAGGCGTCGCTGCCGGCCTGGGCGTCGCCGTCGATCTGCATCGGGTTGGCCAGGTCGTCCGCCGGCGACGGCGGCGCTTCCTCCTCGGGCTTGACCTCTTGCGGCTCGGGGGTCGGCTCCGGCTCGACGACTTTTTCCTCCACCGGCTGCTCCGGCTCCGGCGGCTTTTCCGGGGGCGGTGGCGGCGGTGGCGGCAACGGAATGATGGTCGGCACCTTCGGCGCTTCGCGGCGGATGCCGCTCATGTCGTTGGCCCACTGCCACAGCAAATATGCCGCGAGCGCGCCGACGATCAGCCCCGCGCCCCACTTCACGTAGCGCAGCGGCGAGGCCTTCTTCACCGGCAACGGCTCGATCGGGTTGTGTGCGGTCATGGCTCAGCCCTGGCTCGGTTTGCCGGTGACGAGACCGACCTGGGACAGTTCGAGCCGGCGCAACAGGTCCAGCACCTCGATGACTTTCTGGTATTGCACCGTGGCGTCGCCGCGCACGATCACCGGGAAGTCCGGGTTCTGCGCCTTCTCGATGCGCAGGCGCTCCTCCAGCTCCGCCAGGGTCACCGGGTAGGCGTCGAGGAACACCTGGCCGCCGTCGTTGACCGAAATCGCCTTGGTCTTGGCCTCGGACAGCGACACCGCCGCGCTGGCCTTGGGCAGGTTGATCTGGATCCCGGACACCTGGGCGGTGGCGGTGAGGATGAACATCACCAGCACCACCATCAGCACGTCCACCAGCGGGGTGATGTTGATGCTGTCCACCGCTGCGTCTTCGTCATCGTCGTGGGAGGCATTTACGGACGCCATGTCAGTGCTCCTCAGGCCGGTACGGAGTGGTTGACGTGATGGCCGCGCACCTGCGCCGCCTCACTGGACTGGCCTTCGCCGTGCATCTCCGCCAGACGGGTGATGAACTCGTCGACGAACACGCGCATGTCGGCGCTGACTTCCTTGTTGCGGGTGATCAGCCGGTTGTAGCCGAACAGCGCCGGGATCGCGACGAACAGGCCCATGGCGGTGGCGAGCAGCGCGGCGGCCATGCCCGGCGCGATGGCGTTGATGTTGACGTCACCGGCCATGGCCGTGCCGAGGAACACCACCATGATCCCCAGCACGGTGCCGAGCAGGCCGATGTACGGGCCGCCGGCGATGGCGTTGGACAGGGTCGAGAGCTTGGCGCTCAGGGCCTGGTTCTCACGGGTGCGCACGCCGTCCATGGAGCAACGGATGGCCTCGATGGTGGCCGCCGACACCGACGAGGTGTCGGCGCCCTGCTCGCGGCGGGTGCGGATCTCTTTCACGGCCACCAGGTACAGGCGCCACAGCGGCGAATGCTGCAGACGCTGGGCGAGCTGAGTGTCGTCGGCGAACATCTCCAGGCGCGTGCCGACCTTGGCGAACTGCACGCGGAAATCTTCGTTGGCGGCAGTGACGCGGCCCAGGGTGCGGTTCTTGCGGATCATGATGATCCACGACTGGAACATCATCAGCACCAGCACCGCGATGATCACCCAGGCGTCCGCCGGCACCGCGTTGAGCAAAAAGCCCAGGCTGCCGAAGCCGAAGCCGGACTGTTCTTCATCGACACCGTAGGCGACCAGTTTCGACTCGGCGCCCTGGGCGGTGGCGTCGGCCAGCAGCAACGCCGCCGGGCGCGCGACCTTGGACAGGCGCAGCTCGTCGATGGCGCCCGCGAACGGCAAGTACGGGCCGGCGGCAAGGTCGGCGCCGATGGCCATGGCCGAGTTGAACGCCGGCATCGCTTGCGCCAGCGCGACGTTCTCGCGGCCGTTGACGTACAGCGCGGTCTTGCCGCCCTCGGCGGTCACCGCCAGATGTTGCCATTGGCCAGGGCTCAGCGCCTGGCCGGCGACGGCGCGCTGGCCGTCGATCTCCACGAACGGCACACCCTGATTGACCCCCACCAGCAGGCTGGCGGCGCCCTCGCGGCGGGCCAGGATCAACTGCTCGCCGTTGGCCTGATCCAGCCGCAGCCAGGCACTGAAAGTGAACGCGCTGCCGGCGCTGTGCTGCAGCGACGGGCTGGCCGGCAACAGCAGCGGCTGGCCGCTGAACTGCAAGGCGCGCCCCACCACGCCGTCGATGCTTGCGCCGGTGGCGCTCTGGGCGGTGTTGCCGTAGGCGGTGGTGTCCTTGGCCGGCGTGCCGGTGGCGCCGTCGAAGTGATAGAGCGCGGTGTAGTTCGGATCGAACGTCAGCTGGCCGTTGCCGGTGGCCGGGGCCTTCGGGTTGCCGTAGTACATCCAGATGTCCTGGCGCTGGCCGCCCTCGACGTTCGGCACATCGACCCAGACCAACGCCATGCCCATCAGCGCATCGAAGCTTTCGATCTGGTGGTTGAGCACAGTCTTGTCGTCGGCGGCCACGAAGCGCAGGTCCGAGCCGTCCTCCTTCACGCCGTCGAAGGTGAAGTTGCCGGTGTGCAGGCGCACCAGCAGCGCGGTACGGCCCAGGGCCTGCGGAATGCCTGCGCCCTGGGGCGTGGTGTCCACGGCGATCTGCTTGCGGTAGTGCCAGTCGTCCTGCCACCAGGCCTGGGCCGTGGCCGGGAGCACGAAGCCCAGGCAGATCAACAACGATAGGAAAAGGCGCTGCATGGAAAGTGCTCCTGTTAGAAAGTGGCCTGAAGGTTGAAATGCAGGCGCGATTCCTGTTTCGAGGTGTTCGGCCCTTCGAGTAGCGGGTAGCCCCAGTCGAGGCTGCCGGACAGCCATTTGCTCAGGCTGGCGCGGGTGCCGAGGCCGACGCTGGCCAGGGCGTAGTCGGCGTCCTGGTCCGGCAGCTCGTCGCGCAGGTACAGTTGCGCGCCTTCGGCGAAGGCGTAGAAGCGCCAGTCCTGCATCCAGCCGCCGACGAACTTGGCCAGCGACGGGGTGCGCAGCTCCTGGCTGAGCAGGAAGCCGTCGTCGGCGGTGCGTTCGGCCGCCAGGTAGCCGCGCACCGAGGTCGCGCCGCCGGCGGAGAACTGTTCGTTGGAGACCAGCGGCCCGGACGCGAGCTGGAACGCGGCCTTGCTTGCGCTCTGCCAGTCGTTGTCGAAGGTCCAGGTGAAATTCGTGTCGCCCTTGACCACCGCGAAGCTCGGCTTGGCGCGGTAGCGTTTGTAGTCGAACTCTTCGTCGGAGCTGCCGTAGCCGAAAATGCTGCGGGTGGCGGCCACCAGGCTCAGGCCAAGGCCCAGCTGGCTCTTTTCGGTGTAGCGGTAGCCGTTGTAGGCGAAGGTGAACGGCGCGTACTTGAGCGGCACCTTGTCGCTGTCGCCGGCCAGGGTCAGGCGTTCGTCGAAGTCCTTGAAGTCGATGCCCGCCGACAGCGAGTTCGACCAACTGCCGCTGGACGGCAGCGTGTAGATCGCCGACACCCCGTAGGAATGGCCCTTGCCCAGCACGTTGCTGCCGCCGAGGGTGGCGACGTTGCTGTCGGACTGGTAGCCGGAGAACTGCACGCTCCAGCGGTCGCTCAGCGGCGCGGTGTACGACGCCGACCAGACTTTGGCGTTGTCGGTGTCCTGGGGTGCGGTGAAGTACGTCAGGCTGAGGCTGTGACCGAGCTGCCAAAGGTTGTTGTAACCCAGGCTGGTGACAGCCCGGAGCTTTTCGGTGTCGGCGCTGTAGTCGTTGTTCAGGCCGACGCTGGCGGTCCACGGGTTCTGGTCTTCGACCTGCAGGTCCACGTCCATCGTGCCGGGGCGCTGGCCCTCGCGTACCAGCGGCATGACCTGGCGGCCCGGCGTCTTGTTCAGTTGCGCCAGTTCGCCCTGCACCTTGGCAAAGTCCGGCACCTCGCCTTCCTTGAGCGCCGGGACGTTGTCGCGGATGTCCAGCGGCGAGTAATGCTTGGCGCCGACCACCCGCACCCGGCCGACCTTGGTCTCGCTGACCTGCAGGTAGACGATGCCGTCGGCCACCGCCTGTTCCGGCAATTCGACGAACACCGATTGGTAGCCGCGATCCTGATAGGCCTTCTGCAACGCGTCCCGCGCGCCTTCGATGTCGCTCAGGGCCTTTTGCGGGCCGAGGAACGGGTACACCGCCTCTTCGATGGCCCGCGCGTCGAGCACGGTGTTGCCGCGCACGAAGTATTCGTTGACGTCCACCAGGCGCTGCGGCGCGGCGCCCTCTTCGGCGATCGCAGGCTGCGCGCCGGCCGTCACCAGCAGCCAGCCCCACAGCGCCAGCCGTGACTTGAAAATCCGTTCCACACCATTCCCCTGAATTCGCGATGGTCTACGGCGCGAAAGCGCCTTGTGTGCTGCGTCGGTCAATTGCTGGCGGCAGGCGTCCCGGCGTGCTTGCCCAGCCACGTGTGCAGCAGGGCGAAGTTCAACGAGAACTCGGGCATCTGCAGCAGCGCGCCGCAGAACACTTCGCCGATGATTTTCTGGATGAGCTGCACCGCACGCGGGTTGTTGAGCAGCGTGGCGGTGTCACGGCCGAGGGTGTTGAAGCTCCAGACCTTCTGGTTCAGGCCAAGCCCCACGAACCAGCGAAACAGCAGGTTGTAGTTGAGCTGCTCGAACAACTGCTGCTCGCTGGGCACCGAATACAGCAGCTGCAGGAGCAGGATGTGCATGACGGTCTGCGCGGGAATGACCCTGCCGGGCTCGGCATTGAGTTCATGCAGGAGGTCGCGGTGCTCGGCGAGCAGGTCATCGATCTGCGGGCGCAGCAACACCAGCGAATGGCCCGGCGGAATGTAGCTGGAGACCTCCTTCAAGGCGCCCTGCCAGTCGTCCTGCGACACGATCCAGACCCACGGCGCACCGTAGCGGTACACCGACACCGGCTTCTTGCGCGCGGCCTCGACGATCTTCGACAGGCGTTGATCGAGTTCCTGCATGCCCACTTTCGAGTAGCGTTCCATAGTCCCCATTGCCTCACTCCCGGCGTCCCGCCTCGGCTTGCGATGACCGCCCCGAAGGGCCCCTCAAGCGCGTTACATAGGCATGACCGGACTGGCGATGTGCTACCGAACTTTTGTCACAAAAGCTTCATTACCGAAGAGACGTGCACCCATCAAATGTGGGCGCCAGCCTGCTGGCGATGGCGCCGGCCAAGGCACCGTAGGACGGAAGCAAGGGCGTGGCGCCCGCCCCGAAAGCGTCTTGCCAGCGGACGGCAGGACGCTTTCGCGAGCAGGCTCGCGCCTGCTAGGGGGAATGGTGAAAGGATGTCAGCCGTACACCGGCCAGGTGTCGACGATCTTGCCGCCGCGCACCGCCAGCAAATCGCCGAACTGCAGCAGCACCGCCTCGGTCTGGGTCGGGCGCAGGAAGACCTGGTCCTCCACGTTCAACCCCACGGCGCTGGAGCCGTTGACCATCTCCTGATTGGAACTGCGCCCGTAGACGCCGTTGCTTTGCAGCCCCGGCGGCGATTCGAACTCGGCCATCCAGTTGCCGCCGTAGATGAAGAAAGTCTGGCGCTGGTTGGTGTCCCACCAGGAGAACAGCTTCGACTTGTCGTCCAGCGCCGGGATGTTCACCGCGCCGGTGCTTTTCAGCACAGGCGTGGCGATGTAGGCGGCGGGTTCGTGCTCGACCAGCGACGGCAGGTCGTAGTGGGTCGGTTTGAGCATCGCCGTGCCCACCGACACCTCGGTGCTCAGGGTTTCGTTTTCGTGCATGCGGTAGCTCGGGCTGCCGGCGGTGTTCAGGCACAGGCCGTCGTGCCACAGGGCCGGGAAGCGCTGGCGGGTGAAATCCACGCAGCGCTGATAGATCGCCATCACCTTGGCGAACAGTTCCTGCGGCGAGCCGAGGATCCCCGGCACGCCCATGCCCACGAACGGGTCGTAGCCCATGAACCCGGCGAACGTCAGATGCTGCGGGTTGGCGGCGATCAGCGTGAGCATCTGCCCCAGCGTTTCCAGGTCGCCGACCCCGCCCCGGTGCAGGCCCACATCCAGCTCGATGTTGACCTGCATCCGCGTGCCCAGCCCTTGGGCCAGCGCCAGGTACTGCTGCAGACGTTCGGGGCCGTCGAGCAGCCATTGCAGTTGCTTCGACGGATCGAACGGGCCTTGGTGGGTCTGGTAGAACAGCTCGGCGGAACGCACCGGCAACGGCTTGCCCAGCAGGATGTCGGACTGCGGGAACGTCACCGCGTCATGGTTGAGGAACGGCTGGTGGAACGACATCAGCCGCTGGGTGCCTGCACGCTGGGCGATGTAGCTCAGCAGCCCCGGCGACGGCAGGGATTTCTCCACCAGCCGCAGGTGCTTGCCCGCCCGTTTGACCGAACGCACCACCACGTCGATGTTGTGGTCCAGCCGGTCCAGGTCGATCAGCATCACCGGGCGCATCGGCCCGCGGGCCTTGAGTTCGCGGTTCAGTTCGCGGAAATAGTCGTTGTAGGGCCCGCCGCGGTCACCGGGCCGCAACCACGCACCCACGCCGGCCAGCAGCACGCCGACACCCAAGGTGCCCAACAGGAAATTGCGTCGGTCGACAGCCATCAGCTCACCCCCAGAATCGACGACAGATGGGCATTGAGGAACTTGCCCTGCGGATCCAACGCCTGGCGCACTTCGATGAACTCGTGCCAGCGCGGGTACAGCGGCTGCAGCGTGCGGGCGTTGAGCGTGTGCAACTTGCCCCAGTGCGGCCGGCCGTTGTACTTCCAGAAGATCGGTTCGACGGCGGCGAAGAAGTTATGGTGATCCATCTGGTAATGCTGATGCACCGAGATCGAACAGCTGTCGCGGCCCTCGAACATGCTCAGCGGGATGTCGTCGGCCTTGACGTAGCGGTACTCGATGGGAAACCAGGTGCGCAGGTCCTTGTCGCGGATCAGCTTGAGGATCTCGCGCAGGCAGGCCGGCCCGTGTTCCGCCGGGATCGAGTACTCCATCTCGTTGAAGCGCACGGTGCGCACGTTGGCGTAGATGTCGAACGAGTCGCCCACCCGGTCATCGAAACTGGCCAGGTGGCGCAGGCTGTTGAGCAGCGAGCTGCGCAGCTCGGGGAAATCGCTGCCGTACTTGTCGAGCTTCTCGATCAGGGTCACGAACTCGTTGCCGCCCTCCTCTTCGGGGCTGATCGGCGGCGTGGCCGGGTCGCTGGTTTCGTTGAGGGCGATGGACAAGGCGTAGTCGGAATGGGTGACCACGAGCATTTCCCAGTGCTGGTTTTCCGAGGTGTTCTTGTCGATGTCCTCCAGCAGCTCTTCGGTCTTGGCGATCCACTGGCGCTCGCGCAGGCGGTAGGCCGGACGGTTCTGCAGACGGATCTTCGTGGCCACGCCGAGGGCGCCGAGTGAGACGCGGGCGGCGTTGAACACCTCGGGGTGGCGCTGGCTGTCGCAGTCCAGCACCTGGCCGTCGGCGCCCACCAGTTGCAGCCCGCAGACATGGGCGGAATAGGACTGGAAGGTTTTGCCGGTGCCGTGGGTCGAGGTCGAAATCGCCCCGGCCAGGGTCTGGTAGTCGATGTCGGCCATGTTGTGCAGGGCCTGGCCGATGTCCTTGAGCGGCTGGCCCATGCGCGACATCGGCGTGCCGGCGGCGAACTCGGCCTGCAGGGTGTTCGGGTCGTGGCCGAGCAGGCCGTTGAAGTAGCTCAGCGACAGCAGCGTGCCGTCGGTGGGCACCAGCGCGCTGAAGGAATGCGCCGAGCCCACCGGCCGGATCTTGCCCGGCGCCTGGCGGATGGCCTGGCTCAACTCGTCCAGGTTCTTGGGCGCCAGCCGCGCCGCCGGCAGGCAGCTCTGCCCGCCGGACCAGTTGCGCCAGGGAATCAGCCGTGGCGCGCGCATCAACTGGCCCAATGCCGGGTTCGCGGCCAGCGCGCTGAACGCGCCGACGATGCTCGCCCGTTGCAACAACTGACGCCGTGTCAGATCCATCGTCATGCGGGCACCCTTACTGTGGGATCGGTTGGTCGGCCATGAAGCCGATCAGTTGCAGGAATTGCTCTTCCGAGCACTCTACGCACTGGCCCATCGGCGGCATGCCGTTGTAGCCGTTGATGGCGTGGTCGAGCAGCGTGTCGCCGCCCTGCCGGATGCGCGGCTCCCAGGCCTTGCGGTCGCCGGTCAGCGGCGCGTTGGCGGCGGGGTTGGCGTGGCAGAGCTGGCAGCTGTTGGCGTAGATCTGCGCCAGTGCCGGGTCGGCGGGCGTGGCGGTGCTGGCGATGCCGGCGGCGGCAGGCGCCTTGGCGTCATCGCCGCAGCCCCCCACGGCAACGGCCAGCAGCAGCGGAAGCAGGAATCGGGCGGCCCCCATGGCAATCCTCGCGTTTGGCACCGCGCCCATGGCGGCGGCACCTTTGTTGTTGTGGTCAAGGCAGGGTCAACCTTAAGCCAGCGCCGCGCGGGGGTTGAGGGCATTGCGGGCCAGCGAGGGGGCATCCGGGGCCATGGCGCTGTTGCGCGAACGGCATTTGCCTTGCAGCGCCCTGACCGACGCTATCGCGGGCGAGCCCGCTCCCACAGGCTATGCGGCGCATACAACACTTGTGAACGACAGAGAACCTTGTGGGAGCGGGCTTGCCCGCGATGGCGTCAGGTCAGCTAGCCGCCAAGTCCCTGACACACCGCCATCGCGAGCAACCGGCTCTGTTTCGCGCCTTTGCCTGACCCGCACGGGTTTAACTCCGGGGCCGTTCAGGCGTATAACCACTGAAGCCTTTTCCAATCCGTACGCCGACATCATCTACAGGGTAGTGACATGACCTCAGCAAACATCCTTGGCAACCTGTTCCCATCTGTCAGCGACATCCCGGATAAATACCGCCTCGACGGCCAGACCGAGCAGCGCGAGTACCTGGTCGACGGCGAGCTGCGCCGCTGGGACGGCCCTCTCGCCACCGTGCGCAGCCCGGTGTATCTACACGGCGACAACGGCGACGAACAGGTGATCCTCGGCAGCACGCCGCTGCTGGACGCCGACACCGCCCTCACCGCCCTCGACGCCGCCGTGCGCGCCTATGACCGGGGCCAGGGCCTGTGGCCGACCATGCGGGTGGCCGAGCGCATCCAGCACGTCGAGGCGTTCCTGGGCCGCATGCGCCAGCAGCGCGACGCGGTGGTGAAGCTGCTGATGTGGGAGATCGGCAAGAACCTCAAGGATTCGGAAAAGGAATTCGACCGTACCTGCGACTACATCGTCGACACCATCAACGCCCTGAAGGAGCTCGACCGCCGCTCCAGCCGCTTCGAGCTGGAACAGGACACCCTCGGTCAGATCCGCCGCGTGCCGCTGGGCGTCGCGTTGTGCATGGGCCCCTACAACTACCCGCTGAACGAGACCTTCACCACGCTGATCCCGGCGCTGATCATGGGCAACACCGTGGTGTTCAAGCCTGCCAAGCTCGGCGTGCTGCTGATCCGTCCGCTGCTGGAGGCGTTCCGCGACAGCTTCCCGACCGGCGTGATCAACGTGATCTACGGCAGCGGCCGCGAGACCGTCAGCGCCCTGATGGCCAGCGGCAAGATCGACATCTTCGCCTTCATCGGCACCAACAAGGCCGCCAGCGACCTGAAGAAGCTGCACCCCAAGCCGCACCGCCTGCGCGCGGCCCTGGGCCTGGACGCGAAGAACCCCGGCATCGTCCTGCCGGAGGTGGACCTGGACAACGCGGTCAGCGAAGCGGTCACCGGCTCCCTGTCGTTCAACGGCCAGCGCTGCACGGCGCTGAAAATCCTCTTCGTCCATGAAGACGTGGTCGATCGCTTCATCGAGAAATTCAACGCCAAACTGGCCAGCCTCAAACCCGGCATGCCGTGGGACAGCGGCGTGGCGCTGACGCCGGTGCCGGAGTCGGGCAAGGTCGATTACCTGCACGGCCTGGTGGCCGACGCGGTGAGCAAGGGTGCGGCGGTGGTCAACCCCAACGGCGGCGAGGCCCGCGCGTCGTTCTTCTACCCGGCGGTGCTGTACCCGGTGACGCCGCAGATGCGCGTCTATCAGGAAGAGCAGTTCGGCCCGGTGGTGCCGATCGTGCCGTACCGCCACCTCGATACGGTGATCGACTATGTGCTGGAATCGGACTTCGGCCAGCAGTTGAGCCTCTTCGGCACCAACCCGGTGGCGATCGGCCGGCTCGTGGACACCTTCGCCAACCAGGTCGGCCGCATCAACCTCAACGCCCAGTGCCAGCGCGGCCCGGACACCTACCCGTTCAACGGCCGGAAAAACTCCGCCGAAGGCACGCTGTCGGTGCACGACGCATTGCGGGTGTTTTCGATCCGCACCCTGGTGGCGACCAAGTTCCAGGACAACAATAAGGATCTGATCAGCGAGATCATCCGCGGGCGGGACTCGAACTTCATCGCCACCGACTACATCTTCTGAGGAGCGAACGCCGCTGAGCACCTTCAGCCCTCACCGCTGGCCGCCGCTGCTGCGGCGGATCCTGCGGCCGCTGCTGGACCCGTACCGGCGCTACCGGCATGCCCGGCTGATCCATGCCGTGCGGGTGGCGCTGGGGCTGCTGGCGACCATCGCACTGACCACCGGCATCAACCTGCCCCACGGCGAATGGGCGTCGGTGACCATGCTGGTGGTGATCGGCGGTTTGCAGCACCACGGCAACATCGGCAAGAAAGCCGCCGAACGCGCCACCGGCACCCTGATCGGCGCCGGCGTGGGCCTGGCGCTGGTGGCGCAGCAGGCCTGGCTCGGCCTGCCGTGGCTGACCTACTTCGCCATGGCCGTGGTCTGCGGCTTCTTCTCCTATCACGCCATCGGCAAGGGCGGCTACACCGCCCTGCTCTCGGCCATCACCGTTTTCATTGTCGCCGGCCACGGCGACAACCCCATCACCGACGGGCTGTGGCGCGGGGTCGACATCCTGATCGGCATCGCCCTGGCCCTGGCCTTTTCCTTCGCCTTGCCGCTGTACGCGGTGTATTCGTGGCGCTACAACCTGGCCGATGCCTTGCGCGACTGCGCGACGGTCTACGGACGGATCATCGGCGGCCAGCCGGTCAACGCCGACGAACACCTGAAGCTGATGAACCGCTTGAACGCGGCGATGGTGCAGCTGCGCTCGCTGATGCCGTCGGTGTCCAAGGAAGTGAACGTGTCGATGACCGAACTGGATGCGATCCAGCGCAACCTGCGCCTGTGCATCAGCACCCTGGAGATCCTCGGCAACACCCGGCCGGACGCCAACGACCCGCATGCCATGGCCCATCTGCAAGCGGCGCTGAAGGCCGAACACCGGCATGTCCGCGTGCAGTTGGTCGGCATGGCCCGGGCGCTGAAGTCCGGCGCCGTCCAGCGTCTGGGACGGCCGATGGCGCTGCCGGACGCGAGCCTCGACGCACCGGTCTACAGCGCGCTGGACGGCTACCGGCTGCTGACCCGGCAACTGGCGGCCAACATCGGCGACATGCGCCAGCGCTTGGCGACATCCGCCCCGCGCTGGAACCTTTGAGGACTACTGCGCGGCCAGGCGCCGCGACTTCAGGCCCCAGCCCTGCTGCATGCCGGCGGCGGCCAGCAGAATCGCCGCCACGCCCAGCCATTGCAGAGTCTCCAGGCGATGGCCGAAGGCAACCCAATCGACGAAGATCGCCGCAATCGGGTAGATGAACGACAGGGCGCCGGTCAGCGCGGTCGGCAGTTTCTGGATCGCGCCGTACAGCAGCACATACATCAGCCCGGTGTGGACGATACCCAGCGTCACCAGGCTGGCCCACGCGTTCGGCGTCTGGGGCAGCGCGGAGAAGTGCGCGAACGGCGCCAGCGCCAACACGCCGGTGCAGACCTGGATCAACGCGATCAGGTGCGGCGGCGTGCCGGTGAGGCGCTTGATGATCAACGCGGCGATGGCATAGAGAAACGCCGCGCCCAGCGCCAAGGCGATGCCCGTCAGATAGTCGTTGCCGCTTTCGCCCTGCCCGCCGTGGGCACTGACGATGGCCAACATGCCCATGAACGAGACCGCCAGCCAGAGCAGCTTCTGCAGCGTGATCTTCTCGCCCAGGAACAGCGCCGCCAGCCCCACCAGCATGAACGGCTGGACGTTGTACACCGCCGTGCCGATGGCGATCGAGGCCCGCGAGTAGGAAGCGAACAGCAGCACCCAGTTGCCGACGATCGCCAGTCCGCTGAGCACCGCCAGCAGGAAGGTGGTGCGGGTCAGGATGCCCGGCCGCAGAAAGCCGAACGCGGCGCAGATCAGCAGCAAGGTGCCGGCGCCGAACACGCAGCGCCAGAACACCACGTCCAGCACCGGTTGCCCGGACACCAGCACGAACCAGCCGATCGTCCCGGAAATCAGCATGGCGGCGGTCATTTCGAGTGAGCCGCGGCGCAGGGTCTTGTCCATTTCAAATCTCCTGTGTTGTGGCCAAAGTATGCCAAGCCACGCCGACATCTCTCCAGCGCAAAAAGAAGGCTAAACTCAAGATCCGCCTTTTTTATCGAGGGTGGATGCCCTCCACCGCCTAATCAGGACCCGCACCATGACCGACGACATCGACCAGATCCTCATCGGCGCCTTGATGGAGGACTCGCGCCGCTCGCTCAAGGCCCTGGCGCAGATCAGCGGCCTCTCCTCCCCCAGCGTCGCCGAGCGGCTGAAACGGCTGGAAGAGCGCGGCGTGCTCAAGGGCTACACCGTGGAGATCGACCCGAAGTGCTTCGGCTACCAGTTGCAGGCCATCGTCCGGGTGCGGCCGCTGCCGGGGCAGTTGCAGGAAGTGGAGCGGCAGATCCTGTCGATCCCCGAATTCACCGAGTGCGACAAGGTCACCGGCGAGGACTGCTTCATCGCCCGCCTGCACGTACGCTCGATGGAGCAGCTGGACACCCTGCTCGACCGGCTCAACACCCTGGCGGAAACCAATACCGCCATCGTCAAGAAAACCCCAGTGAAACGTCGATTGCCGCCGATGAACTGAGTGCTTTACCGACGGGATCAGCGTAGATTGATGTTTTTCAGGCGAAGGAATGCGGCATGAAGGTCTTGGCAATGGCGCTGGCGGCGTTGACGCTCACCGGCTGCGGAACGGTGCAGACCGTGGCGCGTTCCGACCAGACGTCCGTGGACTACCTCAAGGACAAGAAAACCTATTGCGGGGCCGTACCGCGGATCTACAGCGGCGTGGCATTCGATTTCTGCCAGTTGAACGCCCAACTGGGAGACGGCGTCGATGCCTTCAACCACAGCAACGCGCCGCTCGGCGTAGTGATCGATGCGGCGGCGTCCGGGGTGCTGGACACCCTGCTGTTGCCTTACACGGTCTACCGGCAGCACACCGACGGCAGCATCGTCATCAACTGATAACGCCTGCGCGTTTTCACAGGCAACAAAAAACCCGCCGAAGCGGGTTTTTTTAGGGTTGCGCGATAACCGATCAGTCGTCGCGGCCCAGAATGCCGAACAGTTGCAGCAGGCTGACGAACAGGTTGTAGATCGATACATACAGGCTGATGGTGGCCATGATGTAGTTGCGCTCGCCACCGTGGATGATCGCACTGGTCTGGAACAGGATGCAGACCGACGAGAACAGCACGAAACCTGCGCTGATCGCCAGTTGCAGGCCGCTGATCTGGAAGAAGAAGCTGGCCAGCGTCGCACCCAGCAGCACGAAGAAACCGGCGGTGATGAAGCCGCCCAGGAAGCTCATGTCCTTGCGGGTGATCAGCACGTAGGCCGACAGGCCGCCGAACACCAGGGCCGTCATCGCGAACGCGGAGCTGACCACTTCGGCGCCGCCCTGCATGCCCAGGTAACGGTTGAGGATCGGGCCGAGCAGGAAGCCCATGAAACCGGTCAGGGCAAACGCCGACACCAGGCCCCAGGCCGAATCGCGAAGCTTGTTGGTGAGGAAGAACAACCCGTAGAAACCGATCAGCACCACGAAGATGTTCGGGTAGCCGACGCGCATCTGCTGGGCCACGAACGCCATCACGCCACTGAATGCGAGGGTGAGCGCCAGAAGGCCGTAGGTGTTGCGCAGGACGCGGCTAACTTCTAGCTGCTCGGCCTGCACGCCGTTGTGAACTGCGTAATCCTGTTCGCGCATGGCGACACTCCTGTTGGTTTGAAACGTTCAGTCGCAAAGATGATAACAGACGCTCTGCAACAAGCCATGTACAGAGTTTGACAGTGTGTTTCATTCAGGTATTATGGCGCCCGCAATGCAAACGGAGGTGTGGCCGAGTGGTTTAAGGCAACGGTCTTGAAAACCGTCGACTGTAACAGGTCCATGAGTTCGAATCCCATCGCCTCCGCCATCTTCTATACGACAAAGCCCTGATTATTCAGGGCTTTGTCGTTTCTGGCATTCAGGAATCCTATTCTTTCCCCCTGGATCGTTTTCGCATCTTTTCAGCCATTTCACGAAGGGCCACTCAGTGGCCCATCCCACACAGCTGTCCAGCACCAGAGCCCGGTTTGAGCGCTACGTCCCCGCAAACGGCTTGCCTACGGTTCCCCTGAAATACCCTCCTGTTACTGAATCCGCCCTTCGACCCAAGTAATGAGTGCCTCCAACGGCATGGGTCTGGCGAACCAGTACCCCTGCCCTTCGTGACATCCTTCGGCCTGCAGGAACGCCAGTTGCTCGCGGGTTTCGATACCTTCGGCAATTGCCTGCATGCCCAATGCACGGGCAATGCTGAGAATGGCGCGCACGATCTCCTGATCGGCGGTACTGCCAGGCAGCATCGCCACGAAGGATCGATCGATTTTCAACTTGTGGAACTGAAGGCTACGCAAGCGGCCAAGGGATGAATACCCCGTGCCAAAGTCGTCCATCGCCAGGCGAATGCCCGAGCGGCGAAACGCCAGCGAATTGCGCATGGCCTGCTCCGCGCCCGTCATGGCCACGTCTTCGGTGATTTCCAGGACCAGTCTCTCGGGTGGCAGTCCGGTCTCCTTGATCATTTGCTGTATCACCTCTACGAACTGCTCGTCGACGAACGAATCCACACAAACATTCACCGCTACCGGCACATCCAGAATGCCCGACTTGATCAGCCAGGCGTTATCGACGCACGCCTGACGAATGACCCAACGGGTAATGGCGGGCATCAGGCGATATTTCTGCGCGATGGCTATGAACTGGCCGGGTGCAAACAGTGTATCGCCATGGTGCCAGCGAATAAGCGCCTCCAGGCCTGAAGGCAGGAAGGTTCGCGTATCGAACTGCAATTGGTAGTGCAGTTCGAATTGCCCAAGCTCAAGCGCTTCGCGCAAACAAGAGACCAGTCGATAGTTGCGCTCGTTTTCCTCACGCATCTCATGGCTGAAAATACGTACTTCGCCGCCCCCGTCGGACTTGCCCCGGTACATCGCGATATCCGCCGCGTTGATCAGTTTGTCCGCCGATCGGCCATGCTCGGGAAACAGACTGATCCCGATGCTGGCCGAGACCAACAGCGGCACACCATCGATGTCGAACAACTGCTGGAGACTCTTGATCAGGCGGTCTGCGATCTGCTCGGCCTTGTCGCCATCGTTCAGCAACAGGAACGCCACGAACTCGTCACCACCGACCCGCCCCAAAATATCGCCGCCCCTCAAAGCCAGGCGCAAACGTTCGGCGACCTGTTTGAGCAGGCGATCACCCACTCCGTGGCCGTAGCTGTCGTTGATGTTCTTGAATCCGTCCAAATCAATGAAGAGCAAACCCAATCGACCGTTGGTCTGCTGGCAATTGCCCAAGGCTTTTTCCAGCATTTCCACAAACTGATGGCGATTGATGCACCCGGTCAGGTCATCGTAAGTGGCCAATTGGGTGATTCGCTTGGTCAATCGATGGCGTTCGCTGATGTCGTAGCAGACGCCGACGAAGGCGCGTTGTCCCCCCAGCTGGAATTCATTGACGTTGAACTGCATGGGGAAATAGGAACCGTCTTTGCGCTGCCCCAGCACCTCGCGCCCGCCGCCGACGACCCTGCGCCTGCTGGCATTGCGAAAACTTTCAAGATAGGTCGGCTGGCGCTGGTTGTAGGCTTCGGGCAGCAAGACCGAGAGATTTTGCCCAAGTAACTCCACTTGGGCGAAATTGAAGTTATGCAGCACCGAGTGGCTTGCCGCCTGGATGATGCCGCGCTCATCGATGACCAGAACCGTATTGGGCGACGCATCAGTGATGGCGTCGAACAGCGACAGGTCCAGGACTATCGGAGCATCGTTGTGTCGGCCACTCGGGGCATCGTCTTTCTGCTGAGACATCGAATGTGCCCCCTACAGGCGGAAGTTGCCGACCTGCGCCGTCAATTCATCACACACCTGACGCAACGTCTGGCAATCCTGCTGGCAGCGATGGGTTTCACTGGAGGTGAAATGAGCCAGGTCGGCAATGCCTTGAACGTTGCGATTGATTTCCTCGGTAACCGAGGACTGTTCCTCTGTCGCGGTCGCCACCTGGCTGTTCATGTCGCTGATCCGTTCGATCTGCGACGCGATTGCCTCCAACGATTGATTGGTCCGCTGGCTGGCATCGACGCCGGTCTGCGTTGCCGCCTGGCCAGCGCGCATGGAACTGACGGCTGTTTCCGCCCCTTGCTTGAGGCCCTGGATCATTTGCTGGATTTCATCCGTGGAGTTCTGGGTGCGACCGGCCAGGGTTCGGACCTCGTCGGCCACGACGGCAAATCCGCGCCCCGACTCGCCGGCCCGTGCCGCCTCGATGGCGGCGTTCAGCGCCAACAGGTTGGTCTGTTGCGAAATGCCGCGAATCACCGCCAGCACTTGATCGATAGACGACACGTGTTCGGCCAGCTCACCGACGGAGTGACCGGCTGTTCCGATTTCCTCGGCCATTTTTTCGATGTGCGCGGTGGACTCACCGACGATGCCGCTGGCTTGATGAGCTTCTGCTTGCGCCACTTGCGACGCCTCTGCCGCACCACTGGCATTGCGGGCGATCTCCTGAACGGTAAGCCCCATCTCATGCACGGCAGTGGCCACCAGGTCAGTCATTTCCCGTTGTTGAGACGCCCGTGCAGCGGTCTCTTCCACCACCTGGGCAACTTGCGCCACAGCACCGCGCAACTGTTCACTCGTCTGGGTAATGGCGCCGATCAGAGTCCTCAACGTACGGGTCATCACCCGCACGCTGCCTAGGGCGCTCCTGTCCGGGGCATCGTGAATCGTCACGGCCAGATTGCCGCTCGCAATTTCCGTCAACACACGGTCCAGTTCGGCTGGGGCGCCGCCCAACTGCTCGATGATTTGTTTTCGCCCCAAGTAAATCATCAGGCCGATCTCACCGATCAACATGAGCAAAACCGCCACAAACAGATTCTGCGCAAAATTCAGCGCGTCGTTTGCCTGTGATACCGCCCGCGATGTGCGCCCTTCCATCAGGCCGAAGAATTCATCGACCGGCTTCATGATCTGTGCCTTGAAGGCATGATATTGCGGGCTGTGCACCAAGGTGCGAGCGAGCGCGAGATCAGGCTCGCCGTTGACGGTGTAGTTGCCTTGGGCATCCACGAACTTGCCCTTGACCGCATTCATCGCCTGGACTTCGAGTTGAACAAGCTTGTCTGAATTGGCCTGCGCTTCCTTGAGTTTGGCGAACTCATCATCCGTGAAACCATCCCGCTTCATCAGGGTTTCCAGGGCCACCGCCTCGCCATCAGGGCGAGGCTGCGCATTGCCCGCCGCGACGAAATCCCAGTAAATACGGTGATAGTCTTCAGGACGCGGAGCCTTCCCGTTACGAATATCGAGAATCTGCAGGTACTCGCGCTCGTACTCCGGGTTGGCCGTCACTACATAAGTCCGCCCCAGGCGGGTCAAATCGTCGGAGCTTTGGCGAAGTTCATCCGCCAGCAAGTAGGACTGATAACGCCTCTCGCTGACCTCGCGTGCATCATGGGCGGCTTGTTTGAGCGTCACGAAGGTGTAAAGCAGGCCTGAAAATGTCGCCACTATCGCAACCAGCACGTATTGGATCGCTCTCGATGTGTTGGCTAATTTCATTTCTATATTCCTGAATCTGGATTTACATGCCCGCAATGGCGATAGCTGCACAGAGGGTTGAGTCCCCGGCAGCCCTGAGCGCCTGACCTGCGCTCAACTGCATTGCGAAATGCTCTAAAGGCATTTGAGATGGCGTAGAAGACTTACCCGACTCCAACCTGGCGATCCTCACCAGGTAAAGAGCCAGAGTCGGGCAACACAACGTGCGGCTATTGCGGTTTGGCGAAAAACGCCAACAGTGTCGCGCTCATGGCCCGCGCACCCGCTGCAATCGCCGGTAGCTCGACGACGAACTTCGGGCTGTGGTTCATGGCCGGCGCCAGTCCTTTTTCGATCAGGTTGGCATAGGCATCGGGGAGCCCGCCCCCCACCTCGACAAACATGATTTTGGTGTCGGGAAAAGGTGTGGCGAGCATGTGAAAGTCTTCCGACCCCATTGCAGGCGGCAAGCCGTTCAATACCTTGTCGGCACCCAGTTGGCGCACCAAGGCGGCACGGGCAATGACGGTCGCCCCCGCGTCGTTGACCAACGGCGTGGAGTGCCCCTTCATGGTGTACACAGGCTTGCGTTCGGTGGGCATATCGTTCATGTCCAACACACCGGTGTTGACCGACTTGATACCCGTGATCATCCGCTCGCGGACACGCTCGTCGTACCAACGCAAATTGAGCTTGAGTGAAGCGCTGTCGGGAATGATGTTGTTGCTGGTTCCCGCCTGAAAGGCGCCCACCGTCAACACGGCCGGCTCGGCCTGATTGACCATGCGACTGACGATGGTCTGATAACCCATCACCGCCATGGCCCCCATTACGACGGGGTCTTTTGCCGTGTGCGGCGCCGAACCATGCCCGCCCACCCCAGGCAACACAACGTCGAGCTGATCGGTGCCCGCCAGTCGCTTGCCCTCACGGACCGCGACACTGCCAGCGGGATAAACCGGGAACACATGGGCCGCCAGCAGGACATCGGGTTTGGGAGCGAAGTCGTAGAGGCCGTTCTGCACCATGGCGTTGGCCCCTTCGATGATCTCCTCGGCAGGTTCGGCCACCAGCACGAGGGTTCCGGACCATTGATCCTTGAGCTGGGTCATGACTTTCGCCACCTCCAACAGCCAGGTGGTATGGGCATCATGACCACAGGCGTGCATCACCGGCTGGTTGGGATCCCCAAGCCAATTTGCGCTTTTGGTGCTTTGGTAAGGCAGCCCCGTTGTCTCTTTCACAGGCAGTGCATCCATGTCGGCCCGATACATCACCACAGGCCCTGGCCCATTGCGAAAAATGCCCACCACACCGGTCTTGCCGATGCCGCTCTTGACTTCAAAACCTCGTGCCTTGAACTCATTGGCCACCAACGCCGAGGTTTCTTTCTCCTGAAAAGCGAGTTCCGGATTCTGGTGCAGGTGTTTGAACACTTCGATCAGATGCGGCTCGTCCTGGGAGACCAGCGCATTGATCTGTTGAGTGACATCTGGGTCTGCGGCCTGCACAGAGCAAGTGCTCAAAGCGATGGCGAGCGAGCTCAAATAAAAACGAAATGGCACAGAAACATCCTCTTGTGCTTGATGGGCAGAGGGAGTTCGCCTGATCAAGGGCTCCCGTTCTTTCATTGGATTGCTCATAAGAAAATGCGGACGGCGAATGACCATCCGAGCGCAAACGCGCTTAGCGGCTTGCGCTCCTGAGCTTTTCGTAACCCTGACGCATGTCGCCGGCCCACCCATCGATGGCTGACTTGACGTCATTGACGGTTAGCCGCTGCTTGTCATTCTCGAGTTCGTGCGCGGTACTTTTGCGTACCACCTGTGCCAGCAGTCTGTGGCTGTTCCCGTCGAGAAACTCAGCCTCAGTAGCGATTTCCACTGTCTGATCACGCCCCCCGGCGGCGGTGTTCACGGTGGCGGCGAGAAACCACAGCGGCAGGAACTCATAAGGCTTCAGGCCTTCGTTATGTGTTGACACGGCGGTGATGGCCGGACGCATAACGATGGTGTCGGGCCCCGGAGCGTTGACCAGCTTCAGTTTTTTGCCGAACTCGCGCTTGAGGGCTTCATCGAAATACTGAGTGATCGATTGCAGTGTCTGGCCGGAAATGACAGCGGTGGTTATGGGCGCGGGATAAAGCTGGCTGGGTTCAATGTAGATCCGGGTGTAGGTCGAAAAGTCTGCCTGGGCATCGACCCAGCGCATCACGGGCTTGCCCGACGCGCTATCGCCAGGTTGCAGATGACTGTAATCCCGCAGAAATCCCGAGTATTGGCCAGGGTCCACTTGCGAACCTGCGCAACCCGTCAGGCCTACAGTTGCCGCCCACAATAGTCCATTGAGTAACATCGCTCTCATTGCATAAGACTCCATTTCAGAATGTCGACAGCGCCCTGAGCACATAGGCCCAGCACCGTCTTGCATGGCTTTGATCACGAAGTCGTGGGTGCCGTGCATCGAAGCACGGGTTCGGAGTTCCGGGAATTGATCCATGGAAACCGGCCCCGCGCGCCCTATGCCAGCAACAGATGGGCGAACCCACTCAGGTGGGCTCGCGCCGACTCACTTACCCAGGCGCCGGATTTCCGCAGGCGTGAAATCGGCTTTGACCATCGGCGCACCGTAGGCGACCTTCTGATTGACCTCGTTGGTCATCTGGGAAACCCCGTAGCGCCCCGAAATCAGGTCGTAAGTGGTTTCGGCAACAGTGGTCGGGACCTGTACGTCGTACAACATCGCGTAGTGCGCTTCGAACAGGCGCCACAACTCGCCGCGGGTGTCATACATGTCCGAAGCCAGGATCTGCCACGAGTCTTCGTCGATGTAGAAGCGGCGCTTGCCGTAGACATGGCGCGCATCGGGTTTGAGTGTTGCCTCGATGACCCATACGCGGTGTTTCTCATAACGCAGCGGATCCGCACTCAGATGCCCGGGCTTGAGCAGATCGGCGTACTTCAGGGATTTGCTGTTCAACTTGTAGGCGTTGTACCCCACCAGCAACTCCTGCTTTCCGATCAGCTTCCAGTCGTACCGGTCCGGTGCTCCGTTGAAGCCGTCGGTCCCGTCGCTGGTGATCTGGCCAAAGCTGTAGCGCGCGCTGCTGTCATAGGAGACGGTGGGCGCGCGGCGTACGCGGCGTTGCCCCGGCAGGTACTGCCAGGCCGAACGCGCCTCTGTGACCTGGTTCATCGGTTCGTGAATCAGGGTCACTTCGCCTGCGTAGCGCGAAGGCGTCAAGGTCTGCGCGCGATAGAAATAGAGCAGGTTATCTTGGGGATCGAGATCCTTGATCCGGTCGCGGAATGCAGCCACCTGGTTGTAGGTCACAACGGTGGATTGTCCTTGGTCCTGAACGGTGGCCGACGCGATCTCTCGAACGAAAGAGCCACCGCGATAACGGGTCAAATGGTTCCAGAGCACTTCCAAAGGTTCAGTGGGCTCTGCAAAGGGAATCCCGAAATTGTAGTTTTTCAGGCCGTACCCGCTGTCGGCCAACTCGACCTTACCCAGGTTAGCCTTCGCTTCATCCTGATCGGTCTTGGGAATCGTGGCGGTACGATGGGTCGGATACACCGGCATGCGATAGTCGGGGAACCGCGTGAACATGGCCACCTGGCCCGGCGTCAGGACACTCTTGTATTGACCGACATTATCCTTGGTCACGGTATAGAGCGGTTTCTCCGCAGCGAACGGATCGGCATAGTCGCCGTTCGCGCTGACGGGAGCCGCGTTGGCGGCGATGCCCCCCGTCCAGGCCGGAATGCTGCCATCGCTATTCCCTGCTTTCTCCGACCCCATGGGTGTCAGTTTCGCACCGATCAACCCAGGGTCGTTCTGTTTGGCTTGGACAATGGCGCAGGCGGCCATCAAGGCCAGAACGAGCGGCAATTTCTGTGTGATGTTTTTCATTAGAAGCTCACCTTGAGATTCACCGAGGCGAAATCGCGGTCATCGATGGTGGAGAATTTGTTGTTTCCAAGGAATTCGTTGTAGGCAAATTCCAGCGAGTAATCGTTGCGGTAGTCGAAGGTCAATGTCAGACCCACGGCTTGTTGACCTTCCTGGAAATTGGGGCCATAGCCCTCGACGTCATGTCGCCAGTTGATGGCGGGGGTAATGACCGTTGCCGGCAGAAACTCCTCATAGGAAAGACCTGCGCGCAGGCGATACCCCCAAGAGAAGTTGGTATAGATGCCATCGGTGTTGCAGTAGTCGGCATTCATCTGCGCGACTTGCGCGGCGTTCAGACCGCCAGCGCCGGCACCGACGCAGGAAGTGGCGACACCGGTGGTGGGCAAGGTACGTCCGTAGCCGCCGGCGCGACCGAAACGCTCCCCATCCATGTCATCGATCCAGTTGAACCCCACCTCTCCCGCCAGTGAAAGGCGGTTGGCCCCCATGACGTTGGAAAGGGTGTCGACCGCGCCAAGGCTGAACTGCCAAAGCGGTTTGCGCGCATAACCGTCGACTTCGGAACCTCGGGCCGCCGCCAGTTGCGCAGGCGTCAACGGCAGGATCGGCGTGGTGTTCGAACCCGCCAGCAGTCCGACGAAATCCGCGCCGTTGTAGGCCAGCGGCATGTTGGGCCGATAGCTCAGTTCACCGAAGGTGGCGGTGGTGCCGATGATGCCGCTCAGGCTGGCGCCGAAGAGACGGATGTCCTCGGGGTAGACGTTTGAGTAGTCGCCGGTATTGATGTTGACGTTGGCCCCCGCCGGCGCCTGGCGGGCAATGACGCCCTGAAGCTGTGGAGTCCTGCTGTGGTAGTTGATGTAGTACAGCCCCAGATCGGCATCATGCAACGACTCGATGGTGTAGTGCATGGCAAGGCCGTACTGGCCGGTATCACTGGGGTAGTCCGTGGACGTGCGTCGCAGATAGCGTTCACGCTGCGCGTTGGCGGCACCCGCTGCGGGATTGAAGTCCTGCAGGGATTGGGCCGTGGTGCCGGTGCCGCCGGCGATCATGTAGTTGTTCTGGCAGCCTTCCTGCAGGTTGTCGGCAATACTGAAAAAGGTGCCGCAACCATCGAATACCGAAGGACGGAAGTTGTACTGCCAGAACCCTTCCAGGCTGACCGAGTCGCTCAAGTCGAAGTTGAAGCTGATCATCTCGACGGGCAACTGCCCTTCCTTGAGCTCCACCCCCGGCCGGTTGAAGGCCGAGACGTCGAGGGGGTTGATCACGTTGACACCGTTCTGAATGAACAATGCCTCGCCCCAACTCAGCACTTGATTGCCGACTTTGACGTTCAACGAATGGTCGGCAATGTTGAAGTCCTTCCAGACATAAGCATCCAGTACTTCGAATCCTTTGAATCGGGCGAGGTCCTGCCAGCCGGAATCATTGAATTTCTCGTAGTCACCGTTGCCTGTCTCCAGGGCATGGTCATACCAGTATTTGAAACGAACGAAGGCGCCCTGCGAACCATCGTTCAGATCGAAGTCGGTCAACCCTTTGAACACCGTCGAGAGGGTGTCGCCCTTGCTGAAGTTGAGCTTGCCGTTATCGGCGTTGTAGTTAACGCCGGTGCCGGTTTTCCCGATAGTGGCTGCATCCGCGGCCGTCATCTGGAACTTGTCGGCATTTTTCAGCGCCCAACTGGTGCCCAGACTGAGTGTGGTGTTAGTGGTCAGCCCCCAATCATCGTTGACCTGCCAGGTTGTTGCATTGACAGACTGGCTGCCGATGGCAACGCCCAATGCAAGCAGGTGCGGATAAGGAAGCGATGTTTGACGGCGGGCTCTGCGGGTGATTGAGACTTGCTTCATGTGTTGACTCACCTGTTATTTTTTTATTGGCGATGAGGCACTCAAGCGTCCGCCAGTCACTTGCAGGTGCTGGCGATAGTCCTAATAACGCAAAAAGCGAATGCCCCGCTGTAACCATGCGAGCAAACAACGCGCAGGCATGAGTCATTGGCTGACAAATAGTTTCCCCGGAGTGGGATGGCGCTCTCGGCATACCGGGACATTGCTGTGGGGCTGATCCGTGCATGCAGCCGGTGCTGGCCGGAAATCGGGCCGCAGCCCCTGCCGATTGCGCGTACAGGCGCGGCGCGTCATGCTGGAGATCCTTTTTCCCCTGGCAGTAGACGCAGTGATGGAGACCACCCCGCCACCCCCGACTCCAGGTGCCAGAACCACCCTGGCGTCGGTCGCACGCGCCATTACCAAAACCCTGGAGACGGACTACGGCATCGATCCGTTGCCCGTACTGATCGATCTGGGACTCGACCCGGCCATCCTGCAGGATAACGAACTGCGCATGGATCTGACCGACATCACACCCTTGTGGCTGCGCGCAACCGAACTCAGCGGCGACCCGAACGTCGGCATTCGGATTGCCAGGCGCCTTGCCCCCTCCGATCTGTACGGCATTGATCTGGCGCTCTATACCAGCGCCACGCTCGGCGACGCCGTGCGACGTTTCGTGCTCTTCCTTCCATTGATCACCACTGTCACCCGACTACACCTGTCGCAGGACGACAGGGGGGACTGGCGGATGGAAACCCGCCTCACCGGTGTGCGAGTGCCGGCCGATGCAGCACGGGATTGTTTCAACTATCACAACGTGAAGATGTTTGAACGCCAATGCTCCTCAAAGGCCCCGGACTTTCTGCGCAGACTGGAACTCCCCCGCTCCCGGCCGGCCGACCCGACACCCTGGCTGAAGTTGGGCGTTGAGGTGCTGTTCGGGCAATCTTGCTCAACGTTGGTCTTCAAGCGTGAGGCATGGGATAAAGCCCTGCCAGGTGCCAACGCGCACTGGCTGGTTCGAGTTGAACAGCCGATTCTGCAGCACCTTGCCCGGCTTGGTGCACCTGTACCGCTCAGCGCATTGCGGGCAGGCCTGGCCGAAATACTCGGGCAGGAAGTCAGCCCGCAACATCTGGCCGACGCGCTGACGCTGCCCTTCGAATGCGTGAACCTTTCCCTGGCCCAGCAAAAGACCACCTTTGCAAAACTGCTTGATCAAACCCGAGAGACGCAGACGCTCAACCTTCTGGCCTTGCCCGACCTGACGCTGGACCAGGTCGCCAGTCGTGTGGGTTTCAGCTCCAAAAGCAGCTTGATCCGGGCGTTTCGACGGTGGAAAGGTATCACCCCGCTCAGTTACCGAAAACAGATCGGTTAACGGCAGCCGATTCGGCTCTCAGTATTCTTTTTGTCAGTTGAAGACATGCGTATGCGTCTGAGGCCCTACAGAATTTCGATCGTTATCGTCCAGGCATGCGTGATGCCGACTGCGCTACCTGCAGTTGAGTAACGGGTTGAATCAAGGGAGACAGGGAAATGAAAGTTCCATTCTGGGTCGCACCGGTGCTGCTGGGCAGTTGGCTGCCCCTGCTGGCAACGGCGGCAACCGGCAAGCCACCGTTTCCTGAACAGGTGCGCGTCGATACCGGGTTGCTGCAAGGTGTCGCCAAACAAGAGGTACTCAGCTTCAAGGGCATTCCCTATGCCACGCCCCCCATCGGTGAATTGCGCTGGCGGGCGCCGCAACCGCCCAAGGCGTGGGACGGCGTGAGAAGCGCAGACGCTTTCGGTCCAGAGTGCATGCAAGTCGACAAGGTGGCCATGTCGGAAGATTGCCTGACCCTGAACATCTGGCGACCGGCCGCCGCCAGCACCCAACCACTGCCGGTGATGGTATGGATCTACGGCGGCGTACTGGTTCATGGCGCGACATCCCTCTACCCGGCGGATGCCTTGGCCGCGCAGGGCGTTATTGTCGTCAGCATGAATTACCGCATGGGACGCCTGGGGTTCTTTGCGCACCCCGCTCAAGAAAAGGACGCGCCGGATGAAGTGCACGGCAACTATGGCTTCCTCGATCAGCAGGCAGCGCTTCAATGGGTGCAGCGCAACATTGCCGCATTCGGCGGCGACCCCGGGCAAGTGACGCTTTTCGGCGAGTCGGCCGGGGGTGGTTCGGTTCTGGTGCATCTCACCTCCCCTTTGTCCAAAGGGCTGTTTCAGCGCGCCATTCTGCAATCGCCCGGCATTCCGACCGCCCGCATGACGGCCCTGCCGTTGACCTCACTTGAACAGGCCAGGCAGCGCGCGCTGGACTACGCCCGCTCGCAAGGCATCCACGGCGACGGTGCGCAAGCGCTGGCGGCGCTGCGCAAACTGCCCGCAGAAAAACTGGTGCAAGGCACCTCGGCGTCTGAAGTGATGGCCGGGCTTTCCCGTGGTGTCCCCGTCAGCGGCGTCGCTGGCGCCATCCTCGATGGACGCATGATCATCGAGTCGCCGGAACAAGCACTGGCTGCGGGGCATCAGGCCAAGATGCCTGTACTGGTCGGCGCCAACAGTCGAGACCTGGGGATCGGCGATGCCAAGAGCAAGGACGAACTGTTCGCGCGTTTCGGTGAGGCTTCCGATGAAGCCAGGCGGCTGTACGACCCGAGCGGTGAACAAGCGCTGGAGGAACTGAAGAGCGATGTCCTGGCCGACGAGACGCTGATTGAACCCGCCAGGCACTTGGCGGACGAAGTGGCCAGGTCAGGGCAACCGGTCTGGTTGTATCGCTTCGGCTATGTCGCCGAAGTCCTGCGCGGCAAACAAAAGGGTACGTTGCATGCCCTGGAGATTCCTTACACCTTTGACTTGCCGGCTGCGTTGGTCGGTAAGGGCGTCACTGCCGACGACAAGGCCATGGGCCGTCTTGCCAGTGCCTACTGGACGGCATTCGGCAAAAGCGGCGACCCCAATGGTGCAGGCAGGCTGCAATGGCCCCGGCACGATCCGGCGATCGATCGACTGATGCATTTCACTAATGAGGGCCCTGTCGTCGGGACCGACCCACTCAAGCCGCGCCTGGATCTGGTCGCTGGGCAACGGGCGCATCAGTGACCGCCTGCGTCCTGTGAGCTGCCCGGGCCTGCGCCGGCCCCGGGCCGTTCGAAAAGTCAGTGTTTGAACAGCGCCTTGCGGTAAGCCAAAGGGGTCATTGCTTTCCAGCGCCGAAAAGCCCTGATCAGGCTGCTTACCTTGCTGTAGCCGACCCGCGAAGCAATCTGCGCCAGGCTCAACCCCGGCATGGCCAGCAGATGCAGCGTTTGCGCTTCGCGTGTTTGATCCAGTAGCTGGCTGAACGTGACGTGCTGTTGTCCCAGCGACTGTTCCAGGCTCTGTGGAGAGATACCCAGATCGGCGGCGAACTGTTCCAGGCTCAAGGGCCGGTCCAGTCGATCAATCAAGCGAGTGCGCAATGCACTCAACGGCAGAGGTGCCCCCAGTCGCGCAAGTTGGCGCAGGATCGGCTGCTCGACTTGCGCCAGCAATTTCGCGTTCGTCCCCAGTATCGGCCTGTCCCAGATGTCGGCGTGAAAAACCATCGAAGCATGGCCGCGACCAAAATGGATCGGTACGCCCAAGGCCTGCCATGGCGTCGGGTCGACGGGGTGCGCACGGGTCAGTTCAATCCGACGCAAGAAGCGCCTTGCCGTCATTTGGCACTGCCGCTCGAACAGGTGGATTTGCGCATAGATGAAAAAATCCCTGGCGGGCGCCGAGGGTTCGCCACCGCTTTTGAGGTGATAACTGAGCACCCAGTCACCGTTGCAATCGCGCTGCACCCTGCCTTCGGTGGCGGTGGTGAGCAGCACCAGGAGCTGGGCGAAGCGCTGGACCGCCTCACCCAGCGTTGCGCTCGCATAGAGCGCCAGATCGATGCCATACAAATCCGCCGGCGCGATGTGCCGGGCGATACGCAGGCCGAACTGTTCCTCTGCAGTGAGTTTGACGCACAGCGCCCACAGCTGGCTGAAATCGGGCAGAGGGATGCGTTGCTCATCGGTCGACAGCGCGCCGGATGCGAAACCGGCACTCTGCAACACGGCGCTGGCGTCGATGCCGTACTCGGCTTCCAGTCCTCTGGCAATGCAGCGAGCCACCGTCGCCAGCGTGGTATGGGATACATCGGCTGAAGGGCTGGAACTCATGGGCACGGGCTTGGCGGTCGAAAAAAAAGCGTCCCGCCTGATCGACGGGACGCTCAATAAGAGTGGTGTTCAAGGTCAATGACAGGGTGCTGCTCAGCGACGCTCGATCACACACTCACTGCCATACTCGAGCACCAAGATTGGCACCGGCGAGCGCATTCATGTGAGGCGCCAACCGACAAAAAATTAACCCTGCCCGCCCTTTCCGTCACGCAGCTCGCTGGGTGTGGTGCCATACCAGCGGCGAATCGCACGGGTGAAACTGCTGACTTCACTGTATCCCAGTTGATCGGCGACTTCGGCGATTGACAGAGGGCTGTCCAGCAAGAGGTCATGGGCCAGGTAGCGTCGATGGATATCGATCAGCTCGCTGAAACTCCAGCCATCGCGCAGCAATGCCCTGTGCAGGGTGCGAGCGGTCATGTGCAGCCGTTCGGCCATGTCTTCCAGATTGATGCCTGTGCGCAGCTCCTGCAGTACGGCACTGCTGGCCATTTCCAGCAAGCTGCCTTTGGCGGTCTGGCAGGCGTAGTCATCCATGGACTCTTCCAGGGCCTTGCGCACGCTGAGCGGGCCTGCCGGTCGTTCGAACTGCAGCGCCTCGACGTCCAGCACCATTTCATCGCGTGGTGCGGCGAAATACACCGGTCTGTCGGCCAGGCGCTGCCAAGGGCCGGCGTCGACGGGGGGCGGACGCCGCAGGTGGATCTCAATGATCGGGTTCGGCGCGCATATCCAGCTGCGCAAATGATGGATCTGCCTGGCGCACCAGTAGTCGACCTCCTCCACCGCCGGTCGCAGTTTTGCAGGGGCCTGCAACTCGAAGCGCAGCGTGCCGGGTTGCTGATCGAAGTGAAGTTGGAGGTGACTGGCCACCAGCGGCCAGAAGCGCTGCATCATGTGCAGGGCCTCCAAGCGTGTAGGCGCCAGCTGCATCAGATAATTCAAGCCGAGCAACTGGCCCAGATCCGCAGGCCTTGCGGCGGCCACGCCAATGGCAGGGTCATCGTCCAACGCTCGCGCGCACTCCCAGAAGTGTCGCGAAAGAAACGCCGGCAGCCGCAGATACGGTTGGCGCAATGCCGACAACGGGAAATTCCAGCGCTGCTGCAGCGCCTGCATCGATGTTCCCCGCGACTCCAACAAGCGAATCCCCGCCATGACCGTCGAAGGCGAAAGCGAAAGGCGGTCGCGGTGATTGGGGTAATTATTTGTCAGCCAAGGATTCATCTCTGCTCACCGGTTGCCTGCAAGTTTCTTCAGGGCCACGTCGTTGCGCGGCCTCAGGGGATCCCCCTCATGCGAGAACAAAAATAACAGGTGAATCAAAGAAATGAAGCATAAATCAGCCAGCGCCCCCCAGGACAACACGAATCGAGCCGAAGGCCATTGGGGCCTGAATGACTGGATCGACACCCACACGGGGATGTACTGCAGACGCGACATGCTCAAGGCACTGGCTGTGTTGGGGGCCACCGGCCTGTCGACCGGTCTCGCGGCCGGACCGCTCTGGACCAGCCCGGCGGCACTGGACGAAGAGGCAGCCTACAAACTGGGCATGCAAGCCTATGTCTATGGCTATCCGTTGATCTATTTCGCACGCCTGCGCTATTCGCGCATGATGGATGGCGACCCGATGATGCGGGTTCGCCAGACCTGGGGGCAATGGCTGCACCGCAATGTGCCCGTGACACCGGACATCGCCGGTGCGCCGCAAACGGATACGTTGTATTCCAGTCTATGGCTGGACCTGCGTGCGCAGCCTTACATCGTCACCATTCCCCGCATGGACGATCGCTACTGGAGCGTTCAGTTCTGCGATCTGTTCGGGTCGACCTTCGGTCTTCCGAGCCGGCGCAGCCTGCCCCAGGGCGGACGTGTAGCGGTGGTCGGCCCTGACTGGAACGGCATGCTGCCTGTCGATATCGATCTGGTTGTCCGTGCGAAGATCCCGCAAACGTTCAATGTCATGCGCATCTTCTTTGCGAACGAACAAGACCGTCTGAAGGTCATCGACTTTCAACAGCGCTTCGTCGTCGCGCCGCTGTCAGACTTTCTGGCCGGCACGGACTCCGTTCCCGGGGTCGAAGCCGAGCTACCTCGCCCGCCATTGCCGACGGAAGACCCGCTGGCCGATTTCAAGATCCTGCAGGACATGTGGCAGGAATGCCCACCACCCATGGAAGACGCCACCCTCGTCAACCGTTTTGCCAGCCTTGCATTGGCCCAGGGGCAGCATGGTTTCGAGCACCTCTCCCCCGAAGTCCAGAGAGGCCTCAAGCGCGCCGAGCAGGATGGACGCCAGACGGTGATTCAGGCATCGCGGGCGCTGGCCGGAATGCATACCGCCAACGGCTGGACGCTGCCCAAACGGACCCTGGGCTACTTCCATGACAACGACTACCTGTATCGGGCTTCAGTGGCTTTGGCCGGTACAGTGGCGTTGCCCGTGACCGAAAACCCTTACCACGTCTTGCAGAAGGATGGCTCCGGCGCCCTGCTCAACGGTGATGTGCGTTACACGTTGCATTTTTCCGCCGACCAGATACCCGATGCCGAAGCCTTTTGGTCGCTGCACGCCTATACCGCCAAATACACGGTCATCGATAACCCGATCCACCGCTATGCCATCGGAGATCGCACAGCCGGTTTGAAATACGGCAGCGACGGCAGCCTGGATATTTATGTCCAGGCCGAGGATCCGGGCGCGGACAAGCGCGCCAACTGGTTGCCGGTCAAGAAGGGCGATCTTTTCTGGTTGATGGTGAGGGCCTACGAGCCACGCGGCTTGATGAAGGAGCTGCGCTGGGACGGTCCGACGCTGATCAGGCTCGGCTGATCGCTCTGCCCTCTGCAGACAACCGGCATTGCCTCCCGGCAAGGCCGGCACTTTTTGTCCGTACGACGGATTGAACCTCGGATGGAGGCAATCCTGCGGGCGGTACATTTTTTGTCAGTTGAGGATTGGTGGTCAGGCACCGGCAGC
This sequence comes from Pseudomonas sp. B7(2017), assembly GCF_002112745.1. Taxonomy (NCBI): domain Bacteria; kingdom Pseudomonadati; phylum Pseudomonadota; class Gammaproteobacteria; order Pseudomonadales; family Pseudomonadaceae; genus Pseudomonas; species Pseudomonas sp. B7(2017). The sequence goes on from NZ_NEIP01000003.1 coordinate 335,962, forward strand.
GCCGATGCTCCGGATCGAGCAATTGCGACCATCGCAATCCGATAAGAACGCCCCTCCGCTCTCAAGGAAAGATCCATGCGCAAACCTGTTTCCCCCCGCGCCCTCACCTGCATGGCGCTCTGCTTGTGTTCACTGGCCGTATCGGCGGACGACAGTCCTGCCGTGCGAGTCGACGCGTTCAACTTCATCCGTGCAGAAACCGATCTGTACTTTAAGAGAACCGTCGAGAAAGGCGGGTTCGGTGCCCTGATACATGAACGCGAACCGACCGCAATCGAAAAGCAGACCGTGGTGAGGATGAACCGCGACACCCTGTACACCTCAGGGGTTTTCGATCTGGACGCAGGGCCCGTCAGCATCACCTTGCCCGAGGCCGCAAAGCGCTTCATGTCACTGCAGGTGATTTCCCAGGATCACTACACCACCGAGGTGACCTATACCCCAGGGCGTCATACCTATGACCGGGACAAGGTTGGCACCCGATACGTATTTATCGTCGTGCGCACGCTGGTCAACGCAGGGCAGCCGGACGACGTCAAGGCCGCTCAGCGCTTACAAGACGCCATTGGTGTCGAACAGGCCAACAAAGGCCGATACGAAACCGTGGCCTGGGATGCGGCTTCACAGACAAAAGTCCGCCAGACCCTGGAGACATTGTCCTCGTTCGGCGGCGGACCGCACATGTTCGGCACCCGCGAGGAGGTCAACCCGATCGCGCATCTGATGGGCACGGCCGCGGGCTGGGGAGGCAACCCGGATTACGCGGCCAAATACGTCAGCGTGTTCCCGGAGCACAATGACGGCCGCACGCCCTACAAGCTGACGGTCAAGAATGTCCCCGTGGACGGTTTCTGGTCATTGAGCGTCTACGACCGCAATGGCTACTTCGAAAAAAATGCGCTGGGCGCGTACTCGCTCAACAACCTCACCGCCAAGCCCGACAGGGACGGCGCCTACACCATTCAGTTCGGCGCATGCCAGGCCACGACGCCCAATTGCTTGCCCGTCACCGCCGGCTGGAACTACGTCGTGCGCCTGTATCGGCCTCGCCCTGAAGTCCTCGATGGGCAATGGAAGTTTCCTGAAGCGCAACCTGCCCAGTGATGCACAACCGTCGCCCGGACCATTCCATGTCTCTGTACCCAAACAAACATTGCGTCTTTTTTTCCCTGTTGCTGGGCATGTCATGTGAAGGACAAGCCGCCGATGACGGCGCTCGTGCCTATCAATTGGCGCCTGTCGGCACGAAGATGCTGACCGTTCACGGCATTGCCACCCGCGGTAACCAGTCGGCTGCGCCTGGGTCGGTCATCCGCGGCAGCGAAGTCGATGTCAATGTCGGCGTTCTGCAGTACACCGAGGTCGTGGATCTTGCAGGGCATGCCACCGCTGTTTTCGGTGTGCTGCCGTTCGGAGAGGTCGAGGCGACGGTGGAGTTGCCAAGGCAATCGCTTTCGACGTCCAGCTCGGGTCTTGGCGATGCGCAACTGGGGGTGGCGTTCGGCTTGATCGGGTCGCCGGCATTGTCCGTCGAGGAGTACGTGAAGTATCGCCCGGGATTTTCCCTCGGCATTCTCGGCAAAGTATTCTTGCCCACCGGTGAGTACGACTCGAACAAAGCCGTCAACTTGGGCACCCACCGCTACGCTTGGCAGTTGGGGGCACCCATGTCCTATGCGCTGGGCAACTCCTGGCTGGATCCATCGCTGACCACCTTCGAACTGCTTCCGGCCGTGATTTTCTACAGCGACAATCATTCGCCCTACGGTGCCAGGCGCAAGTCCCAAGCACCGTTGTACGGTGGTGAGGCTCACATCACCCACAACTTCGCCAGCCCATTCTGGATGTCGGCGGACATGCTGTTCTGGCGTGGCGGCGAAACCCGCACGGACGGAGAGAATGACGACAATGCGCAGCGATCCTTATCACTGGGGGTGACGGCCGGTCTTACGCTCTCCAGGAACGCCTCGATCAAGCTGACCTATGGGGAAGCTGTTGACCGCAACGAGGATGGCGTGGAAGGCAAACTCGGTCGAGTCATTTATTCCTATTTGTTCTGAAATGGCGACTGCGGGATCTCTGACACCCGTCAAGCATAGACGAGGGCCTTGTTGTGAAAGGCGAACGGCTCAGTGCAATTGGCTTGAAATGCCGATCACCCCTTTCATCGGTGATCGGCAGGGTGTTCCCTCCTCCCCCTGGGCTTCAGGCACCCGATTCAGGATCGCTGGCAGGCATGCCGCGGGGTGTCTCTACGTCGCCGCTGCGCTCGGGGTTCCGGTGAGGCTTGCCGGCACCGCCGAGAGCGCCCGTGCTTCCCGGTTCGGGATGCTCTGTCGCTACCGCGTTTGCGGCATCGACGTCGGCCATGTCTTCGTCGACCGGAGCTTCGTCATCCGGCGGCAACGGCGGTTGCGGTTCACTCCGTCCCGGATCGTGCCCGGTCTCGTTGTCCGTTGTGCGGGTAACGGCCTGCTGCGATTGATTGCCTGGTGCGTTCTCGTCAATGTCCATCATGCCTCTCCGGCTGCGGCGCGGGAATTCCGTGCATAGAGGTGAGAAGCCACGGGGCGCCGCAAGTGCAGCGCAATGGACGAATGGCGCACACAAGAACCCGGCCAGAGGCCGGGTTTCGCTTATCGTCTGTCATCCGAAAGCGGCGTCGGCTCATCCGCTTCCGGCGTGACCCTTTCAGCCGGATCCCGCCAGTCCTGCGGACGATCATCCGGTGGATTCTTCAACGGGTCGTACTTGTCGGGATCCTCAGGATCCAGTGTCGGCTCCTCCGTACCGGGTTCAGGTTTGGAGGGAACAGAACCTTGCGCTTGGTCTTCGAAACTCGAATCGGTAGACATAACCACCTCACCCATGAAGCCCCGGATAATCCGGGCCGTACAGGTTCGAAGCCGCGAGGCTTGCCGAGTGCGGCCGAACAGATGAACGGGCGAAGGAAAACGTGCTCATGTCGTGCCGGCCTCTTGAGGAATGACGGAGATCTTGCCGTTACGCTCGATGATCGCAAACTTGATCTGTTCGATCCTCTCGATGCCCTGACTGGAACGGGCCGCTTCCATGACGTCCGCTTCCACCAGCCGCGCGTGCCGCAGGCGGCGGTGCAACAGTTTGCCGTGCTCGACGATGATCGTCGGTTCGCCGTCAATCAGCCGTGACACCCGAGCCGAGCGCTGTTTCAGCAGGGAAAAGCCCACATCGATGGCGATCAGCGTCACGATCACCAGCATCGCATTGGTCAGAGAGAAATCGTCCCCCAGCAAGGCCTGCTGAGTGGCCTCACCAATGATCATCAGCAACACGAAATCGAATGTCGTCAGCTCCGCCAGCGAACGCCTGCCGGCAATCTTGAACAGCACCATCAGGGCCACATACATCGCCGCCGCACGCAAGACCGAGTCCATGGGGCACCTATGGAAAAATGAATTGGACGAGCGTCACACCGTCGGAACCCGGCGTAGTGATATGGCTGCGGAACAAGCCCAGACCGTCACCGCGCAGGGTCAGGTAAAGGCTGAGCTCCCCTTGCGTATCCGCCTGCAACCAAAGGTGCAGACCGTTGGCCGAACTGCGGCTGCGTACCGGTTCCGGCTGCAGGGTCTCGATGCTGAACCCCTCGAGCAGGTCACCGGTCAGCTCCAGCTCTACGGTTGCTTCCGGCGCCGCCGCCATGCTGATCTTCATCGAGTTGGTCGAGCCGTTGCGATGGAACATCTCGTACCCCACCCGGACATTGCCGTCCGCCGAGCGCACCTCCCGGGAGCTGATCATCCCTCGGGAAAACAGTCCCGCCAGGCCCAGCAGCACCAACAGCACCAGGACATACCAGCCGCAGCGCTCGAAGCGCCAAACCTTCAGTTGATAGGCCATGTCCTCACGGATCGGCGCCTGCCGGCTACGCAGATCCGGATGGTCGCCGTCGTCACTCATGAGCAGCCCCCTCGTCGTCTTGCGCCATACAGCGGTGAAATCGCCGCACCCCCATCAGCGCGAACTCCGTGGCCGCGGCCTGCACCTCGCAACGGCTGCCCGAGAAGTGCATCTCGCGGCTGAAGACCCATTGTCTGTCCGCCGCCTGAAAGGCCCAGGCGAAACACACCGTACCGGCGGGAATGCCGTCGACGTCGTCCGGCCCCAAAATGCCGGTGGTCGCCACCGCCACATTCGCCGTGCTGTCGCGCAAGGCCCCCACGGCCATTTCGCGGGCGACCTCGACGCTGGTCAGATTGAACCGGGAGATGGTTGCCGCGCGGACATGCAGCAGGCGTCGCTTGGCCTGGGGCGAGTACACGACGTAACCGCATTCGATGAGGTCGCCGCTGCCCTGCACTTCGGACAACACCATCACGATCATGCCGGCCGTACAGGCGGCGGTGGTCAGGATCAGCGAATGCGTACGCAGATAATCGACAGTGTCTTTGGCAATCGACATGGCGGTTTCCCGAAGAGAGTGCTGTCCGGTTGACCTTCGCAGGTACGCTTGAGTTGCGCCCGCGTATCCGCGAAATCAATCACCGATCCTGTTCGGCGGCCTTGTCCTTCTGGATCTGCAAGGAAGCCTTGCTTTCGTCGCCGTCCTTGTTCGGCGCATCGTTCGAACCTTCAAAACAGCCCTGCAAGAGCATAACCGAGCAAAGACCTACCCAGACACAGATTGTTTTCATGACCTTCTCCCCCTGAGTTGTCCCGTGGCGAGGGTTTTCGCCACGGATCTGCTTGATCAGACGGCCGGCGGCACATCGCCGGCGCCCGGCGTCAGGATGACTTTGCGGCAGTCTTCCTGTTTCTTGTCGAAAATCCTGTAGCCCTCCGCCGCCTGCTCGAGGGAGAGCCGGTGGCTGATGATCGCGTCCGGCTGCAGCCGGCCCGTTTCGATATGCCCCAGCAACTCGGGGAGATAGCGCTGCACGTGGGTCTGGCCCATCTTGAAGGTCAGGCCCTTGTCGAAGGCGTCGCCGAACAGGAAACCATGGATAAACCCGGCATACACGCCCGGCACGCTGACCACGCCGCCCCGACGCACCGCCGCGATGCACTGCCGCAGCGCCTTGCCGCTGCTGCCTTCGAGCTTGAGCGTGGCCAGCATGGTTTCGGTGGCGCTGCCCTTGGCCTCGAACCCCACTGCATCGATTGCGGCGTCCACACCCCGGTTGCCGGGCGTCTGGCTGATGATCGTATCCGCCGGGTCATCGTCGTCATCGAAGTTGATCGGGATAACGCCGTAGGTGCGTCGCGCGTAGTCCAGTCGGTACTGATGGTGATCGACCATGAAAATGCGTTCGACGCCCAGCATCCGTGCGCAGGCCGCGCTGAGCAATCCCACCGGTCCTGCCCCGTGGATCGCAACGCTCGCCCCCTGCCCCAGATCCGCATTGATCACGGCCTGCCACGCGGTCGGAAGTATGTCGGACAGGAACAGGACCTTCTCGTCCGCCAGGGTTCCCGGCACCTTGAACGGTCCGGTGTTGGCCTTCGGCACCCGCACCAGCTCCGCCTGCCCGCCGGGAATGCCACCGTACATCCGGCTGTAACCGAACAACGCTGCCGGCGGCGGAATCCGTTTTTTGTTCATGGCCGCACCTGCACCGGTGTTGGTCGTCTCGCACGCTGCGTAGAGCGTTTGCCGGCAGAAAAAACAGTCGCCGCAGGCAATCACGAACGGGATCACCACCCGATCCCCACGCTGCACGGCGGTGACGGCGGGGCCGGTGTCCTCCACGATGCCCATGAACTCATGCCCAAAGATATCGCCGTGTTCGACGGTCGGGATCTTGCCCCGGTACAGGTGCAGATCCGAACCGCAGATCGCAGTGGCCGTCACCCGAAGGATGATGTCATCCGGTGCCTCGATGATCGGATCCGGTACGGTTTCGACTCTGACGTCATGAGCGCCGTGGTACGTCATTGCTCGCATGGTGGAATCCTCTGGCGTTGGAATTGAAGAAGTGCCTCTTCAGATTCCGAAGGACTCAGCCCCAGCGAGTTCACTCGGCACTGCGCATTCCGGATCAGCGGAGCGCAAGCCAGTGGGTTCGCGAGACCTTCATCGCTGACCTGCACCGTCCGATGATCGCCTCACGCTGGCGGTCCGGGACAGCACCCCGCCAGCGCCCCCCTGGCGTCAGCGGTGATCCGGTTTGTTCATCATCGCCCGCTTGATGCGCATCCAGTCCCGGTAAGCTTCCGTGCGCTTGGCATCGGCCCTGGCCTTGGCTTCGGAGAAGCGGCTCCACACTTGCGGCTCATCCATTCCGGCGTCGATGATCCGGTAGGCTTGCTCCTCCAGAAGATCCGCGTCGCGAAACATTTCGGTGTTGCGCGCAATCTCATCGTCCCACGCATGGCTGGTGCTCGGCCGCAGGATTTCCTCGCTCATCGCTTGCCTCCCTTTTCTACGTCAGGGCGGTGTTCGGCCGCCATAAGGCGCGTGCAGGGTTACTGAGCCCCTTGCCTGGCTCCTGAGGTTCTCCTTGCGCTCATAACAAGTGAGAGGGCTCGTGTGGAAAAATTCAGAAAGTTTGCCGGAAAGCTAAAAGGCACTGGAAAAAGCTGTACATATAAAATTCTTACGTACAATTTTTCACGTTGAGCGTGAAGTCAACGACTCGACGAACGTGCTCAACGTGGCGAGGCCCCATGGATTTTTCCGCTGAAAACCCGGAAACCATAGGTGTTGTAGATCAGGGTGACCGGCACCAGCACGGCGAACCCCACCAGCATGAACGCCTGACTCCCGGTGCTCGACGTGGCCGCTTGCAGGGTCAACCCGGGCGGGATGATCAGCGGGTACAGCGCGACGAGCATCAATCCGAACGCGAGGACAAAGACACCCAGCGCCGCGAACAACGGCATGCCTTGAAACCGGCTGCGAAAGCCCGCGGCGAAGCCCACCAGCAGACCGGCGAGCACCGACGCCGCCGGCAGCGCGATCAGCGGCGATTCGAGACGCTGGGCATACTGCCCGTGCAACGTGGTCGTCCAGGCCACCAGTCCCCCCAACAGCCCGACCGTCACCAGCGCCAGCACGCGCGCTTGATGCGCGCAACGCTGCTGCAGTTCATCGACAGTGCGCCAGTACAGCCAGCACGCCCCCAGCCACGTATAGCCGCACGCCAGCACCAGGCCGCAAAACAACGGAAACGGCCCGAGCCATTCCCAGCCATTGCCGCTGTACTGCCCGCCCTGATGCGGCACGCCCTGCACCAGCGCGCCGAGCACCACGCCCTGCCCCACGCTCGCCGACAGCGACCCGACCAGCAGCACGCCGTCCACCGCGCGCTTGAGCCGCTCGCTCGGCGCATGATCCCGGAACTCCAGGGCCACCGCGCGCAGGATCAAGGCCAGGAACATCAGGATGAACGGCAGATACAGAGCCGGCAGCAGGATCGCGTAGGCCAGCGGAAACAGCGCCAGCAACCCGCCGCCACCGAGCACCAGCCAGGTTTCATTGGCGTCCCAGATCGGCAGGATGCTGACGGCCATCGTCCGTCGGTGGTCGCTTCGGCGGGTCAACCCCAGCAGCACGCCGACGCCCAGGTCGGTGCCATCGAGCAGCACGTAGTTCAAGATCGAAAAGGCCAGAGCCGCCGCGCACAACAGTGTCATCACGTCAGTGTCCATGGCCACACGTCCTCAGGAGTGCCCGGTTTCGTCGGGCAGCGTCGGCTGCGGCCCGGGCTCGCCGCGGTCCGGGGGATCACGCAACAGGCGCAGCAACACCCAAAGCCCGATCGCGAACACCACCAGATAAAACCCGAGGATCAGCCAGGTCGACCCGACCACTTGCGCCCGCGACACCGATGACAGGCTGTCGGCGGTGCGCAGCAGCCCATACACGGTGAACGGCTGACGCCCCACTTCGGTCACCGTCCAGCCGCTGAGCATGGCCAGGAAACCTGCCGGCGCCATCAGCACGCAAGCCCCTAGCCAGCGGCGAGAACGGTACAAGCGCTTGTTCCGGCGCAGCAGCAGACTGGCCAGCCCCTGCCCGAGCATCAACAGCCCGAGGCCGACCATCAGCCGAAACGCAAAGAACACCGGCGCCACCGGCGGAATGTCCTGTGGCGCGAACTCGTCGAGCGCAGCGATGGTTCCGCTCAGGTCATGCGTCAGGTACAGCGAACCGATGCGCGGGATCGCCAGCTCCCAGCGATTGCGTCGTTCACTCATGTCGGGCCAGGCGAAGAGCCGCAGCGGCTCGCCGGCGCCCTCGGCGGGACGCGTCCATGAACCTTCGATCGCCGCCACTTTCTGCGGCTGCACCTGCAGACTGTGCTGGCCATGCAAGTCGCCGACGACGATTTGCACCGGCGTCAGCACCGTCAACACCCACATCGCCATGGATAACTGCACGCGCACCCGCGGGTTGCCGGCGGCCTTGAGCAACTGCCAGGCGCTGCACCCCGCCACCAGCGTCGCGGTGCCCAAGCAGGCGGCCAGCGTCATGTGCGTCAGGCGATAGGGAAACGAAGGATTGAAGATGATCGCCCACCAGTCCTGGGCAATGAACCGACCGTCCGGGCCATGGGAAAAACCCGCCGGGGTGTGCATCCACGAGTTGGCCGAGAGAATCCAGAACGCACTGATCAACGACCCCGCCGCCACCGCGCACGTGGCGAAAAAATGCAGACGCGGGCCGACCTTCTTCAAGCCGAACAGCATGATGCCGAGGAAGCCGGCCTCGAGAAAAAACGCCGCGAGGACTTCGTAGAACATCAACGGCCCGAGAACATCGCCGGCCTTGACCGACAGCCGCGACCAGTTGAGACCGAACTGATACTCCAGAATCAGGCCGGAGGCAGTGCCGACCGCCACGGTCAAGGCAAACACCTTGAGCCAGTAGCGGTAGATGTCCAGATAGGTCTCGCGCCCGCTCTTGAGCCACAACGCCTCCAGCACCATCAACCAGTTCGCCAGGCCAATGGTGAAGGCCGCCAGCACGATATGGAAACCGATGGTGACCGCGAACTGGATTCGCGCGGCCATGAGAGCGGAACCGAGGGTGTCCATGGGCCGAGGTCGACCTCGCTATCTGGCTTTGCCGGGCAATACCGCGCCCAGTACCTGCTTGGCCGTTTGCACGATGACGCCGGCTTCGTCGGCATCCCCCTTGAGCAAGGTGGCGGCAAATTTCTTCGCCTGCTCCAACTTGATGTGCGGCGGCAGCGGCGGCACGTCCGGATCGGTCTTGAACTCGATCAGCACCGGTACGTCCGACGCCAACGCCTGCTCCCAGGCTGCCGCCACGTCCTCTTCGCGATCGACGAAAATGCCTTTGAGGCCGATGGAAATCGCAAACAGGTGATACGGCACATCGGGAATGTCCTGCGAAGCCTCGAACTTCGGATCGCCTTCCATCACCCGTTGCTCCCAAGTGACCTGGTTCAAGTCCTCGTTGTTGAACACGGCGCAGATCCATTGCGGGCTTTCCCATTGCCGCCAGTACTTGGCGACCGTGATCAGCTCGGCCATGTTGTTCATCTGCATCGCACCGTCGCCCACCAGGGCAATCACCGGGCGTTGCGGGAAGGCGAACTTTGCCGCGATCGCATAGGGCACGGCCGCGCCCATGGAGGCCAGGCCGCCGGAAAGCGAACACTTCATGCCTCTGCGGATTTTCAGGTCGCGGGCGAACCAGTTGGCGCAGGAGCCGGAATCGCTGGTGACAATGGCTTGCTCGGACAGGCGCGGGGACAACTCGTACACCACCCGCTGCGGATTGACCGGATCGGCCTTGGCCATGGCGCGCTTCTCGAGCGTTTTCTCCCAAGCGGCGCGCCAGCCCTCGATCTTCTTGCGCCATTTGCGCTGGGTTTTGTGTTCGAGCAACGGCGCAAGCGCGGCGAGCGTCTCGCCAGCGTCGCCCACCAGATTGACCTCCATCGGATAGCGCAGGCCGAGCATGTCGGGCTGCACGTCGATCTGCACCCCGCGCGCCTGCCCCTCCTTCGGCAGGAACTCGGCATACGGAAACCCCGAGCCGACCATCAGCAAGGTGTCGCATTCCATCATCAACCGGTAGCTCGGCTCGGTGCCCAGCAAGCCGATGCTGCCGGTGACCCACGGCAACTCGTCCGGCAACACGGCTTTGCCCAGCAGAGCCTTGGCCACACCGGCGCCGAGCCTTTCGGCAACCGCGAACACTTCATCGCTTGCCCCCAGCGCTCCGGCGCCCACCAGCATCGCGACCTTCTCGCCCGCGTTCAGCACCTGGGCCGCGTTCTGCAGATCCGCGTCGTAGGGCAATATTCTCGGCTTGCAGTAGCCGACCCCGGAATGCGCTGTGCCGTGCGCCCGCGCCGGCGCCTTGTATTCGATGTCCTGCAAATCGTTCGGCAGGATCAGTGCGGCCACGCGCCGCTCGCCGATCGCCGTGCGTACCGCGCGATCCAGCAGATGCCGCACTTGGGCAGGTGCCGAGGCCTGCTGCACAAAAGCACCGGCGACGTCCTTGAACATCGACACCAGATCCAGCTCTTGCTGATAGTGGCTGCCCAGCGCCGTACGCGCTTGCTGCCCGACAATCGCCAGCACCGGCATGTGATCGAGCCGGGCGTCGTACAGGCCGGTGATCAAGTGCGAAGCGCCGGGGCCGGAGGTGCCGATGCATACGCCCAGTTCTCCGGTGAATTTGGCATGGGCCGAGGCCATGAACGCGGCCATTTCTTCATGTCGGGCCTGCACGAATTCGATCTTGCCCCGCGCACGGCTCAACGCGCCGAAGACCCCGTTGATGCCGTCCCCCGGATAACCGAAAATTCGTGTCACGCCCCATTGGCTGAGCCGCTCGACCAGGAAATCGCCCACTGTGACTGTCATGTTCACCCTCGCTGTCCCCTTTGCGCATGGCTTCCCCGGCACGCATGCAGTGCAGGCGAACCCGGGAGGTGTAAAGGTCTCGACAGCCCCGCGGCCGGCGAAGTTTCGATTAGTTGCGGGTGACCGTGAGCAGCGTCACGGCAATGCGCTCGACCTGCCCATAGCCGGGCTCGAGCAGCTCTTCACCGAAGACGTCCGGATCCAGCTCTTCATAGGCCCAGCTGAAACCACTGTCGAACAACGCTTCGATCCGGTCCAGAAAAGGATCCGCACCGCGCACCATGGCCACGCCGGTGTACAGCAGCAGCGTGCCGCCCGCGCTCAGGCGCGCTAGCGCCTCACGCACGATACGCACCGACAGCGCCTCTCCCAGGGCTCCGCCGCCGTGACGGTATGCACGTTGCTGCGGGTCGTTCATGTAAGGGGGGTTGGCGACTATCAGGTCAAACCGACCTTCGACACTGGCCAGCAGGTCGCTGTGGTAAATCGCAATGTTGTCGGTGCCGGCCAGCCCGGCATTGACGGCGGTCAAGCGCAACGCGCGCGGATTGATGTCCACCGCGACCACCTGGGCCTGCGGCCGCGCCCGGGCGATCAATACCGCGCCGACGCCGGCGCCGCAGCCGATGTCCACCGCGCGCGTCACCGGTGCCGTCCGCCGTTGCAGGTGCGCCTCGATGGCCCGGGCAAACCGATAAGTATCCGGACCGAAAAACACGGCATCGGTCTGGCGGGTCGGATAGGCCGAATGCACGAACAGCAGGTCATTCAACGACGACCAGCGCACGGTGCTGCGCCATAGCGAGCCTTGCTGTTCGAAAATGCCTGCGCGCTCCAGCGCTTGAAACCGGTCGGCCGCAAACAACCCTTTGTCGAAGGGCATCGACCAGCCGAAGACGTCGCGCTGATCCTTCGCCAAGGGCCTTTGCGCCCGTTGCATGACCCGCTCGTGGGTCAAGGGCGTCGGTGTGATGAACCGGTAACCGCTTTGGCGCAGGTGCATGCCCAGCTCAAGCAATTCGCGATCGATCCGCTGTTGCGCGGTCATGGAACCTCCTGAATGTTCAGCGCAAGGCTTTGCGCAGCTGCATGAATCGGCGGGTGGCGAATAGCCCTGCCGGGCGCCAGTGACGTTGCGGCGCCAGCCAGGGGATCAACGTGTTCATCTGTTCAAGCGGCGATTGCGCTTGCAGGGTCTTGTGCAGGGTAAGGGTCTCGCTGTCGCTGACCTGGCCGATGTCCTCACCGGTAGGGTTGCGCGCCCCTCCGGCGCGCGGGTTGCCGTCCTGCCAGCCGTCGGCGATCCAATCATGCAACAGCTGTTTTTCGTAGACGCTGAACACGCCGAACATCACCGCCGGGCTGCCGTCGATGAGTCGCCAGAAGCGGCTTTGGGTCGGATCCTCGCCGCGCTTGATCCAACCTTTGCGGATCAACGCATCGAGAAAGGCTTCCATCTGGCCCGGCGTCGCCAGCCATTGGTTGATGGTGCGGTTTTCGATCCGACAGTAATCGGAATGCATGTGTCGCCCGAACACGGCTTTGCGCTCCAGCATCGCCAGGGCCTCGCGCTTCAAGTCGAATGCCTGGATCACCGCCGTGGAACCGGGCCCGAGGTCGTTCAGCCGATAGCCCGATTTCATGCGCCGATAGAAGGCGGCCCGCTGCTCCCCCGCCGGCAGCAAGTCCTGCAGAGCCTTCACGGCGCGGCGGGCGTGCCCGGTGCTGGCGTTGTCGATGGTCACATGCAGGCGAAAGTAATGCGGGTCGATACCGAGCTCGCGCAGCTCATAAGCGCTGATCAACAGATGCAGCGGCAATTGCTCGTAACCCAGGTTGTAACCGATGACCTCAGGCAACAACGCGTCGCAGCCATGCCCCAACGCCAGCTGTATCGCACCTTGCAGATAGTATTCGTCGCCAAGGTCGGACAGGTCGTCACAACCGTGCTCAGCCAACAGCTGGCGATAGATCAGCACATGGTTCTGCCTGGGCACGCCCTCGCCCAGTTCCTCAAGATAGATCGCTTGCAAGTGATCGAAACGGACGTCTTGCCAATGGTGCAGCACCCCCGCCAACCAGGCGCCATCAACGGCCTTGGTCGGCCCGACATGCTGCAGAAAGTACAAGGCATGGGCGGTGTTCCGAAAGTAGCGGCGCCCTTCTCCGGCCTGCCGGGACGCCAGATAACTCGCGTACTGCGCCGCGACGGCGGCGCAGCGGGCCTGCGACCAGTGAAGGAGTTGCTCGGGATCGGCCGGCAACTCATCGGCCATGTCGCCGGCCGCCGCCAAATGCGGCTGCAAAAAGGCTTGGGCGATGGCGCCCGCCTCGGGGTCGTCCGTGAGCAGTCTTGCGTAGATCTCATGGTTCGGACGGTTCGGCCTCTCGTGAAGCGCGGCAGGCACGGTGCTCAGGCACTCTATCGATGTCATGGAGCTGTTTCCCCTGGGAAGGCTGCAGATCGAACGTCTTAAACAAAAGAGAAAATGCGACAGGGAAAATTCCTTTTATTTGCATGAGCGGCAACGGCACACCGAACGATCGCGTCCGGCAGTCATTGCGGCTGAACCTTCGTTCGCCGTCTCACCCAAAACCTCTACAACCGATGGAGGTGCATCATGGAAACCACATACTTTCTGATCGGCGGCGCAGTGATCGTCCTTCTGCTCGATCTGTGGATCATCAATAGCGTGTTCAGAAGCGACGGCCATACGCTGAGCAAGGTCTGGTGGTCGGCGCTTGTGCTGCTGCCGATCTTGGGGGCGGTCATCTGGGGCATCTCCGGCCCCCGAGGTGTCACCAAAGGCCCTTCTTCACCGGAACACAGCAAAGGCTGAACGGTCGGCAGCCCTTTGTCGGATTCGCTGAACCCCATGGCGAGGCCGGTGCTCAACGTTGAAACGCCCCGTGGAAGAGCTTCGCCATGCACGCCTTCAACCACCAGCTGACCGCCACACAAGAGATGAAGCTTCAGGCACTCGACCGCTGGCACCGCGCACTGGACAACCAGGCATTGCGCATGGACTGCCCGAATGACTACCACGATGAGTTGTTGCGCCAGTGCGATGAGATGCACCGTCGGCAAATCGTGAGCTGGGAAGAATGGCGAGACCTGCGCATCGAAGCCGATCAGGCGTACCTGCGTGCGATCGCCGGTGACGATTACCGCTAGGCACCCGATTGGCGTACCGCGAGGAGCATGGTCATGAGCGAAGGCCCGCGATTCGGTATCGAAGAGGAGTATTTCATCACTGACCTCGCGTCCCGCGCCATGGTGGGCCAGCCATGCCGTGAGGCAGTCCAGGCATGCCGGGACGCGCTCGGCGAACACTTCGCGTTCGAGATGTTCCAGGGACAAATCGAGGTCGCCTCGCCGACGTTCAATACGTTGGGCCAGGCGACGGATTACCTTGCCGGCGCCCGCGAGACCTTGATCAGCAGCCTGTTGCCGTATGGATTGGGCGCCATCAGCGCCGGCAGTCACCCGCTCGCCGATTGGCGCGGGCAAACGGCGACCGATGAAGAACACTTCCGGCAGATCTTCCGCCGATACGCCCATGTTGCGCGACGTAGCGTTTTATCGGGGCTGCATGTGCATGTCGAGGTGCCTGGTCACGTCGACCGGATACGCGTCATGAATGAAGTCTTGCCTTGGACGCCGCTGCTGCTGGCCTTGAGCTGTTCGTCACCGTTCTGGGACGGCGCGGACAGCGGCTACATGAGTTTCCGCCAGACGCTGTGCGATGAATGGCCGCGCATGGGCATCCCGCCGCTGTTTGCCGGGCAGGACGATTACGATGCCCACATCGCCTTGCTCTCGCGCACAGGCGTCATCGAACGGCCCAGCGAGTGCTGGTGGGCGATACGCCCGTGCGCCAGGTACCCCACGCTGGAGTTGCGCATGACCGACGCGTGCCCCTGCCTGGCCGACGCCCTCACACTCGCCTCTCTCTATCGTTTGCTGGTCGCCCACGCCCTGGAGCAGGAACGACCAGGCACTTCGTACACACCGACCTCACGGATCCTGCTTGAGGAAAACCGCTGGAGAGCAAAACGCTCGGGCCTGCTGGGCGCGTTTCTCGTCGAAGGCCACGAGCGGACTGTTTCCATCGGGCAGTGGCTGGAACAGGCCGAACACGTCATGGGCGCGACCGCTGAGCGCCTGCAGATGCCTGACCTCTTCGATCAGGCGCGCGAGATGGTCGCCGCCGGCACGAGTGCGGACCGCCAACGGAAGGTCTTCCGACAGGCGCTGAGCGACAGGCTGCCGACGCCGCTCGCGCTGGCGCAAGTGGTGGATCACTTGCTCCAGGAGACAAGGGGCGCATCGGCGCTCGTCCCCCGCAAGCCTTGCCGCTGAAGAGACACGCCAGCCACACTCATTTCAACATGCTGCTGCACAGTTCCTCGATGGCTTCCACCAACGCTTCATATTGCACCGGCTTGCTCAAATGCCGATCGAAACCCGCTGTCTTGGCTTTCTGCACTTGCGCCGCAACGCCGTACCCGGTCAAAGCGATCGCGGGGGTGAACTTGTGCAATTTGGTCTGACGCAACGCCTGGATCAACTCATGCCCATCCATGACCGGCATGCCGATGTCGGACAAAATGACGTCATAGTGCTCATCCGTGGCGTTGCGCAGGGCCAGCAAGGGTTCGCTGAAAGAGTTGACCCGCGCATCCTCCATCTCAAGCAACATGCGCATGACATCGACGACTTCCGGGGAGTCGTCCACCAGCAGCACTTTGAGCCCCTTGAGCCGCCCTTTCTGCTCGGCCTTGGGTTCATTCTGATCGACATCCATCGTCTGGTCCGACAGCGGAATCAAGACGGTGAACGCGCAACCGTGGCCCAGCCCCGCCGATTTGACGCTGACCGAGCCTTCATGGGCCTGCACGAGTTGGCGAACCAGCGAAAGGCCGATGCACAAGCCATCGCGCTGATGGGTGCCCGTTCTCGGCTTGGCCTGCTTGAACAGGTCGAAGACATGTTCGATGTCCGCCGGCGCGAGCCCGATGCCGTTGTCGATGATCTGCAGCCGCGCGTGGCCGTCGTTGACACCCAGGATGATCTGGATACGGGCGTTCTGCGAGGTGAACTTCAGCGCATTGTGCAGCAGATTCCAGATGATCTGCTCCAGCCGCGTAGGATCGCCCGTGCTCGCGGGCCTGACGCAATTCATTCTCGGGAACCCCGGCTTTGCGGTCTTCCGACGAAAACAGCAGGTCGTAATAGACGCCGATGACCTCAGTGCTCTTGTAACCGAAAATCAGCTCGGCACCGGTGTTCCAGTCAGTGATCAGGCCCTGCTCATCGAGAATGATGATCGCGAAGTCGTGCGTGCTCTCGGCCACCAGCCTCATGCGTTCCTGGCCCAGCCGCAGGTCTTCTTCGGCCTCTCGGCGCTTGGTGATATCGATGAACGTGAGCACCGTGCCGTCGATGTGGTTTTCGCTGGACCGGTAAGGCAACAGGCGCGCGATGTACCAACGGTGATCGATGCTGCTGACCTCTCGCTCCATCATGTTCAGCGACTCGAACACCGAGGTCGCGTCGTCCGCCAGCTGCGGGTAGTTGAGGCGTTAACTGAAATACGTCGGCAGGTCCGGTTGCGCGGTCACTTGCAGGCGCCGCTCGATGCGCCGCAGCACTGTGGCGCGCTTATAGTGCTTGAAGTCATGCCCCGTGCGGTTGCGCAGCAACAGCAGGATATCCTGCAGCGTTTGCTCGGCGACCGCCTGCTCTTTTCCGGGGGGTGTCTGTCGGCATGTCATGCGGTGCGGGCAGCGTTATGGTTTGCGAGTTGCGCCACAGTTCGAGGATCTTCTGGGGTATCTCGGCGACGGGCAGCACGACGTCCACCATCGATGTCGCGATGGCCGCCAGCGGCATGCCGTCGAACTCGGCGTCCGACGGTGTCTGCACAAGGGTCACGCCACCCTGTTCCTTGATCCGCGACAGTCCGACGGCACCGTCGCTGCCGGACCCGGACAGCACGATGCAGAAGGCATGGTCCTTGTGCGCATCAGCCAGATCACGGAAAAACAGGTCAATCGCCACGTGGCTACCGACCGCTGTCGGCAGGCATCTGTTCGAAGAAGGTTTTCAATGCATTGAGGCCGCCCGCCGAAGCGTCGATTCCAACGACCGGGAACGACAAATGACTAGGTGTAACGCCTTCCCGTTGCGGCAGGGAGCTGGGGCGTTTCGGAGTCGACTTCATCTTGTATTCCTTTGCGTTTGGGCGACGTGCTCACTCAATTAGCATGATTGTAAAAGTCATGGGGCCCGCAGGACCGTCCAAGCCGTCAGTTTTATCGCTGTTGCGCCGCAAACGCAGGGCCTTTCGCGATTCATCCGTCAACTGTGCGCCCGTTCGTCGCATCAAAAAACAATGAAAATAAACCTTTCTTTGGGGCACCCCTTCCAACGTTCACGTAGCGGGAATTCTTCCTGTTCTTTTTGGAGTGACCCATGAACCAATACGAGATGCAGCATCCACAAACTCAATATCCGCGACCGGGGTTTGCGGCCCAGACCCAAGAGACCCCAGGGCTGGACAGCGACATGCGTCCAGAGCCGGATCATGGCGAAAAAAGCTATGTAGGCTTTGGCCGGCTGAAAGGCCGCAAGGCCCTGATCACGGGGGCCGACTCCGGCATCGGCCGTGCGGTGGCGATTGCCTTTGCCCGGGAAGGTGCAGATATCGCCCTCAATTATCTACCGGTCGAAGAACCGGATGCTCGACAGGCAGTCGGCCTGATCGAAGCCGAGGGGCGCAAGGCCATCGCCCTGCCTGGCGACATCACGGAGGAAGCATTCTGTCGCTCCCTGGTTCGCCAAGCGCACGAACAGCTCGGCGGTCTGGATATCCTGGTCAATATTGCCGGCAAGCAAGTCGCTAGAAAAAACATCAACGAAATCAGTACCGAACAGTTCGACGCAACGTTCAAGACCAATGTCTACGCGTTGTTCTGGCTGTGCCAAGCGGCATTGCCTCTTTTGCCTGCGGGCGCAACCATCATCAATACCGCCTCGATCCAGTCCTACGATCCGTCGGCGACCCTGCTCGATTATGCGACGACCAAGGCCGCTATCGTTGCCTTCACCAAAGCGCTGTCCGAACAAGTGATCGATCAGGGCGTACGCGTCAACGCCGTTGCGCCCGGGCCCATCTGGACCGTTCTGCAACCGAGCGGTGGCCAGCCTCCGGAAAAGATCCCGCATTTCGGTGAACACACACCGATGAAACGCCCAGGACAACCCGCCGAGTGCGCACCTTTGTACGTATTGCTGGCCTCACAGGAGTCCAGCTACATCACAGGTGAAACCTTCGGCGTCACCGGTGGCGACCCCACGCCGTAGTTCATCGGACACGGCGCCTGCCTGAGCTGAACCGGCTCAGGCAGGGTTCTTCCCTGGGGTATTTTTTTTCCAGCCTCGCAGATTCATGGCGCATAGACAGAACTGCAGCACGATCAAAGCCCATGCGTCGACCTGCCAGCCCCATACCACCCACAACACATTGCTGCCGATGAAGAAGCAAAAGCCCATTCGCCGATATCCTGACTGACGCGAGCCGGTGCACCAGGCCGCTGCGACGGTGAGCAACATGGCCGGCCATTGCAGTAGATCAATCAGTTGCGCCATTTCTTCTGCCTTTATCGATCGCAAACCAACATTATCTGTGAGTGACCCGGCGCCCTTACGTTCCCCCGGATGCCAGAGAATCTACCGGGACAAAAACTTCCACTGGACACCTTTGCCCTCGGTGAAGTGAAGTCGCGCCAGCGCCCAGTGACTTGCGTCTTCTCGTTTCTGGAACACGCGGTTAAGCGATAACTGACTGCAAAACACTACTCCGCCAGCCCTAGCCGCAATCGGCCTCGCCGGGCCAACCCCACCTGCAGAGCAAACGCCACCACCACCGTCGCCGGCGCGGAAAAACTGCTCAGTCCACCACCGGCAAACATCAACGCCAGCCCCAGCGCCGTCGCGCCGAACCAGGCGCTCAACCCGACCGGATTGAATGCCGCCACTCGCTCCAGCGCCGCCGCATCATTGCGTCCGCAGAGAATCTGCGCCAGTGCCACACCGACCCAAGCCACCACGAAAATCCCCTGATAGGCCAACGCCTTCAGAAGGTAGGCGAACACGTCCGCCAGCATCAGCCCGTAGACGACGACCCCGACCACCAATGCCCACATCAGGTACGAACCGCGTACGCCGAAACGGCCGAAGAACGCCTGCATGTTCAAGGTAGCCAGGTAGTAGTTGGCGGTGTTGATGCGGGTTTGCGTGGCCCAGACGAACAGCAACCCCCACAGGCCCATCAACTGCAGGATCGCCATCACCACCGAGACTTCGTTCAGCGCGCCGTCATGGGGAATGCTGCTGACCAGGTAGATCCCCGCCGCGCCGTTGAGCAAGAACGTCACCACGTAGAACGGCATGCCGAAGTTCCAGCGGCCGTGGTAGTCGGCGTCTTCAGGTTGGCCGAAACGCGCGTAGTCGAAGGTGAACAGCATCAGGATCCAGACGCCCATGTAGGCGACGAAGCAGTGCCACCAGCCGAACGCGTCGGGGGTAGCCGGGCCGAAATCCAGCCATTGCGGCTGGTAGCCATAACGGCTGACCGACAGCCCCACCGCCACCAGCAGACCGCCGAGATACACGGGCAGCAAGACGCCGTTAAGCTTGTCGAGCCAGTGCTGTACGCTGCCGAGGATCATCGGCACGCTGTAGAGCACCACGGCCAGGGCCGCCAGCGGATAGATCAGTTGCGGATACAGGTGATTGAGCGCCACGGCGATCACCGAGCCTTCGAACACCGCGTAGTAGATCGCCGTGGAAAAGAAGATCAGCGTCGCCAGGCTGGCGCCGGTGCTGCCGAACAACAGGCGCGAGAACAAGGCCACCGACAAGCCGCTGCGGATCGCGAAACGGCTGAGCACGCTGTTGACCAAGCCGTAGCTGATCACCGACAGCACCATGCCGATCAGCGCATTGCGCGCACCGAACGACAGCGCCAGCGACGCGCCGACGACGATGTAGAACATCGCGCTGCACACCGCCCACCAGGCCATGGTCAGCGACAGTCGCCCCATGCGCGCTTCGGCCGGCACGGGATGATGGGCCGGGTCTTGCCCGGTTTGACTCGATTGCGATAAAGCAGCCATATGCGTGAACTCCAGAACCAGTCAAAGGTTGAAGCGCGGGCAGCCGTCACCGCACCGGAGTGCGGCGTTGGCTCACCGTTTGGCAGGGCCCGCGCGATGCGGCGGGCAGAATCAGGAAGGGAACAGCTTGCTCAGGCAGCTGAGTTTTTTCTTATAGGAACGTCGCGCTTCCAGCGCCTCTTCGAGGGTCACCGCGACAAAGCGGGCCTTCTGGTTGGGTTGCATCTGGCCGATCAAGTCGAGGTCGGCGCTGATCACCGTGCCGATCATCGCGTAGCCGCCACCGGACACCGCGTCGCGGTGCAGGACAATCGGCTCAAGCCCGGCCGGCACCTGGATAGAACCGATCGGGTAGCAACTGTCGACGATGTTCGACGGATCGGAGCCGGCGCCGAACGGCTGTTCGCGGGGCTGGAAGCTCAGCGCACTGCCGCCCTTGAAGCGATAGCCGATGCGGTCGGCCTCCGAGCCCACCGTCCATGGCTCGGCGAAAAAGCTCTTCGCCGCGGCGTCACTCAGGCGCTCGTAATACAGCCCCGGCACGACGCGCAGGGTGATTTCGCCGCCCAGCGATTGGCGCAGCGCCATGGGCAGGCTGGCCCCGGCTCGGCCCTTGCCGCTGGCGGTGCCGATCGGCAATTCGTCGCCGGCGACCAGTCGGCGTCCCGCAAAGCCACCCAGCCCACCCAACGCATAGGTCGAACGACTGCCGAGCACCACCGGCACATCGATGCCGCCCGCCACCGCCAGATAAGCCCGGGCGCCGGCCTTCGGAAAATCGAAACGCAGCACCTGCCCGGCCTTCACCTCGAACGCCGTGTCATGGTGCATTTCCACACCGTCGACACGCGCCGTCATGTGCGCACCGCAGACCGCCACCAGCGCGTCCTGCTGAAACTCCAGATCAGGCCCGAGCAACGTGCACTCCAGCGCAGCCAGGCTCGCGGGGTTGCCGACCAGTTGGTTGGCCGCGCTCAAGGCGTATTGATCGAGCGCCCCCGAAGGCGGGATGCCCAGGTGGTAATAGCCTTCGCGCCCCTGATCCTGCACCGAAGTCGCCAGGCCGGGTTTGAGTACCTTGATCATGCCAGCACCTCCTGCAACGACTTGGGATAGCCGATCGGGTCGGCGAGGAACGCGTCCAGGGAAAACTCCACCGGACGAATCCGCAGATCGAAGCGCCCGGCGTCCACTTCAGCGACCGCGCGGTCGTAGGCGTCACGGTCGATCGGCTTGAACTGAACGATGTCCCCCGGGCGGAAAAACACCATGTGTTCCTTCAAGTACGCGAGGGTCTGATGCGGGTCGTAGATCGGTGCCGGCGTGACGCCGAACATCTGATAACCACCGGCACCGCGCACCGAGTAGATGCAGCCGAAGCATCCGCCATGGCCGAGGGTCAGCTTCGGTGTGTCGGTGCGTGGCCGCAGGTACTTCGGCACCTGCAACTGGCGCTCGCGCTCCACCATCTGGAACATGAACGGCAGCCCGGCCACGAAGCCGACCATCGAGACGAACCACGGTGCGCCGCTGTGGGCGGCGATGAACGCCTCGACATCCGCAAGACCGTTGATCCGTGCGGCGTACTCAAGGTCGGTGGCGCTGGGGTCCTGATGCCGGTCGCGGAAACGCATCAGGGTTTCGTGGGTCCAGGGGTCGTTGTACAGCACCGGAACCTCGATGATCCGTGTCTGCAGCGTACGCTCGGAAACGGCCTCGGCTTCGGCGCCTTTCACCGCTTCCAGCAAGGTGTGCGGAGCGATGCGGTCCGGGTCGAAACGGATCTGGAACGACGCGTTGGCCAGGCACACATCAAGCACGCCATCCAGCGCCAGACGCTCCACCGCGCGGGTGACGGCCAGCCCCTTGAAGAACGCGTCGAGGGACATGCTGTCGCTGACTTCGGCAAACAGATGCTCATCGGCACCGAAGCTGTAGCGGATTGGCGTGCTCATGCTTGACCTCCACGGCGGCGCGCCGCCAGCCAGGTTTCCAGGGTGCCGGTGTGGAAGTCGGCGCTGTGCAGCCACGCTTGCTCGAGCAATTCGCTGTGCAGCGTCAGGGTGTTGGCCATGCCGGACAGTGTGGTCTGTTCCACCGCTGCCCTCGCCCGACGCAATGCTTCGGCGCGGTCAGCACCGTGCACGATCAACTTGGCCAGCAACGAGTCATAGTAAGGCGGCACGCGGTAGTATTGATACAGGTGAGTGTCGACACGAATGCCTTCGCCCTGCGGCCAGATCAGTTCCTCGACCAGACCGGGACTCGGGAAGAAGTCGCGCTGCGGATCTTCGGCGTTCAAGCGCATTTGCAGCGCGGCGCCGTTGAGTTGAATGTCACTCTGCTTGAAACCCAGCGGTTCGCCGCCAGCAATGCGCAACATGGCCTGGACCAGATCGATGCCGGTGATCAACTCGCTGACCGGGTGCTCGACCTGAATCCGCGTATTCATCTCGATAAAGAAGAACTCGCCGGTCGCATCGTCATACAGGTATTCCAGAGTGCCGGCGCCCTTGTAGGCCAAGGACTCGGTCAGGCGCACGGCGCTCGCGCAGAGGATCTCGCGTTGCTGTTGGCTGAGCACTGGCGACGGCGCTTCCTCGAAAATTTTCTGCCGGCGACGTTGCAGTGAGCACTCACGCTCGAACAAATGCACCGCGTGCTGACCGTCGCCCAACACCTGCACTTCAATGTGCCGGGCCTGACCGATAAACCGCTCAAGGTACACCGCGCCGTTGCCGAACGCAGCCTGGGCTTCGCGCTGGGAACGGGGAAACTCTTCGGCAAGCTGCGCAGCGTTTTCCGCCAGGCGAATGCCCCGCCCGCCGCCACCGGCCGAGGCTTTGATCAGCAGCGGGAAGCCAACGGTTTCGGCAGCCTTGAGTGCCGATTCGACGTCAAACAGCTCACCCGGTGAGCCCGGCACCACCGGCACCCCCGCCGCTTGCGCGGTGCGCCGGGCTTCGGCTTTATCGCCCATACGTCGGATCGTTTCGGCGCTCGGCCCGACAAAAATCGCCCCGGCCGCCACCACTGCTTCGGCAAAATCGGCGTTCTCCGAGAGAAAGCCGTAACCGGGGTGTACCGCGTTGGCGCCTGTGGCTTTCAAAGCACCGAGCAAGGCTTCGACATTCAGATAGCTTTTATCGGCGCGCGCCGGGCCGAGGACGTGTACCTCATCGGCCATGCGCGCGGCGAGGGAATCGACGTCCGCTTCACTGCACGCGGCCACAGTGGGAATCCCCAGCTCCCTGGCGGCGCGAATAATCCGCACCGCAATTTCGCCACGGTTGGCGATCAACAATTTATGAATACCTTGGGTCATGATCACGCCCTCACTCGTCGTCGAGCGTTGCGATGACTTGACCCGGTTCCACCGGATCGCCGTCTTCCACCAGAAATGCGCTGAGGCGACCGGCCGTCCCGGCGGTCAGTTCGGAAAACTGCTTCATGACCTCGATCAGGCCGATCACCGTGTCGGCGCTGACCTGCGCGCCCGGCTCGACGTAGTTCGCCGATTCCGGCGTGGCTTTGCGATAGAAGGTCCCGGGCAACGGGGTGATTACAGTGTGTTCGGCCATGTCTGTTCCTTTTGGAATAGTTGTAGAAAGGCAGGCAAAAAATCCATGGATGGGGCAACGCTGGCGTCTGTGTGCCAGGTGTTTTCGCGGGCGATCAGCGTGGTGCGCGCACCTCGATCCCGGCGTTGTCGAGCGCCTTGCGCGTGGCCTCGACCAGCGCCAGGGCACCCGGGGTGTCGCTGTGCAGGCAGATGGAATCGAATTCGATGGCCAGGTCTTCACCCTCCACCGTGCGCACCACGCCTTGCTGACAGGCGCGCAACACGCGCGCGGCGACGTGCTCCGGGTCGTAGGCACGCACGTTGCGGGTGAAGACGATGGAGCCGCTGAGGTCGTATTCGCGGTCGGCGTAGAACTCGCGGATCACCGGTTGGCCGAGTTCTGTGGCGACCCGCCAGATCACCGAATCCGGCATGCAATACAGCAGCAGGTCCGGCTCCAGGCGCTGCAGGTTTTCCACCAGCAGACGCGCCGCCTCCTCGTCCCGCGCCAGGTGCATGTAGAGCGCGCCGTGGGGTTTGATGTGTTGCAGCGCCACGCCTTGAACCCGAGCCAGTTCACGCAGGGCGCCCAACTGGTAGAGCATGTCGTCGACCAGTTCCTGAGCCGGTGCGTTGATGTGCCGACGGCCGAAACCGACCAGATCGCGAAACCCCGGATGCGCGCCGATGGCCACGCCCAGGCGCTTGGCCTGTTCGACGGTGCGGCGCATGGTGCCCGGGTCGCCGGCATGAAAACCGGTGGCGATGTTGGCCGAGCTGATGAAGCCCATCAGTTCGTTGTCGACACCGTCGCCGATGGTCCATGGGCCAAAGCCTTCACCCATGTCCGAGTTGAAATCTACTGCTTGCATGACGCTTACTCCTGACGCTTGTGACTTCATGCAGGTCAAAGTAGATTCTCGATCACCCCTTGGGAAGATCTATTAACAGATAGGTCATCTTCTGAAAAACAGATAGCCTGAAACTGCGACCTCGTCGACCGGAGTGCCCATGTCCCTGACCTTGCGCCAAGTGCGCTATTTCGTCGCCACCGCCGAGATCGGGCAGATCTCTCAGGCGGCGATTCACCTGAACATTTCCCAGTCGGCGGTGACCACGGCGATCAAGGAACTGGAAGGCCTACTCGGCACGTTGCTGTTCCAGCGCTCGGCGCAAGGCATGAGCCTGACCGACGCCGGGCGGCACTTTCTGAACCGGGCCTACGTGATTCTGCGCAGCGTCGACGACGCCTTGAACAGCCCGCTGCCGGACATCCGCGCCAGTGGCGTGCTGCGCCTGGCAGCGAGCTACACGGTGTTCGGCTACTTCCTGCCGCACCATCTGCAACGGCTGGAACACTGGCATCCCGACGTCACCATCGAAGTCCACGAACAGGAGCGTCAAGCCATCGAACAAGGCCTGCTCGAAGGCCGCTTTGACATGGCCGTGGTGCTCACCGCCAACCTCACCCACCCGGACATCGTCTCGGAGACACTCTTCAATTCCGAACGCCGGTTATGGTTGCCCAGCCACCATCCCCTGTGCGAACGCTCGGCGGTCAGCCTGGCCGATGTGGCGAAAGAACCCTTCATTCTGCTGACCGTCGACGAGGCCGAACAAAGCGCCATGCGCTACTGGGAAAACGCCCGCCAGCAACCCAATGTGCGCGTGCGCACCAGCTCAGTGGAAGCCGTGCGCAGCATGGTCGCCAACGGCAGCGGCGTGGCGATCCTGTCGGATCTGGTGCACCGCCCCTGGTCGCTGGAAGGCAAACGCATCGAAACCCTGACCATCACCGACAAAGTCACCCCGATGAGCGTCGGCTTGGCGTGGCACCGCGAACAGGCGTTCAGCCCGGCGATGCATGCGTTTCGCAATTATTTCCATGATGCGTTTTTGGCGCCGCAGCAGTTGTCTGCGCGGCGGTGAGAGAGGTTGAGACGATGGTTGTGTTTGATAAGGTGCAGCAAACGGCGAGTGGCCTGCCAGCAACCCATCGACCTGCACCCGTTACTCTTCAATGAGGTCTAGTCACTGAACTCCCACTTAAGGATCGGCAGATACCGGGGCTCGCCACATACTGGACGTGGCACATCGCGCACATACCGTGCACCGAGCAGCTCGTAGAAGCCCCGAGCCGACGGATCCGACTCTACCGCCAGAGTGCTCACACCCAGCCCTCGCACTACAGCCAGAGCATGCCCCACCAGGCGCCGTCCGTGACCACCTCCCATAGACTGCGGGTCGACCCAGCAATGTTCCAACTGCCAGCCGTCCTCGCCGTTCTCAAGCCCATAAAAGCCCAGTAGCCGGCCATCCACTGCGACCAGCACCGCGTAGTGGCCGGTCATTTGCCCGGGGTGGAACGTCAGCGCGGCCTCCCATGCCTTCATCCAGGCTTCGGGGTATCCCCAATGGGCCTTGCTGCGCTGAGCCAAAGCACTGAGCGCCCGCGCATCAGCGCCCCGGGAGGGGCGAAGGGTCGGTGTGTCGTCCTCCAGCAAAGCTCGCCCCGCCGGGTCAGTGGCCAGCAGGCTGTACTGGTGCAGGCTGAGGAAGCGCCCGTTCTTGTATTCCACATCCCGCAGGGTTCCCTCCAACACGAAGCCGAGCCGCTCCAGCAAACGAGTGCTGGCGGGGTTCTCCGGCTCAACATCTGCGTGGATGCGGTGTACGCCGAGGCGACTCAGAGCAAAGCGGAGGATGGTGGACAGACAGTCTCGCATCAGCCCCCGTCCCCAGTGTTCCGGCATCAGCCAATAGCCGATTTCCAGGCTGCGATCGGAGTGTGACCAATCATTGAAACCGCAGGCGCCCACCAGTTCGTTACGCCCCGGCAAGGTAATGCCCCACCAAATGCCCCGGTGCTCTTCCAGCAGCGCGTCATACCAGCGCATCTGCTCGTCCGTCGCTTCGAGGTTGTCGTAAGACACGCCGTAGTGGGCAACTACCTGGGGGTTGGAAAGCCCGGCAAAAATCGCCTCGACGTCATTGCGATAAATCCGCCGCAGCGTGCAATTGGTCAGGAAGAACTCGGGAAACTCGACAGCAAGATCCATCTTTTTCTTATCCAGGGCTGGGTCAGTGCAAAAATGTTCGCAGCAAAGGGCGTGGGAGTAAAAGGACAGTCAGGACGCTATCGGGCGGAACAGTCCCAAAAAAGTAATGGGTAAAAAGGGGACGGCTCTATTTTCTGAGAATGGAGCCGTCCCCTTTCAAGTCAACACTGTGTAAGCAGTAGCGAAGTGGGCACCTGAGCGAGTTCACTTCGTCGGAAAGCCCCGAACAAAGAGGCTTTAGTGCAGTCAGACCGGGATCTCAACCCCCGCCCCTGGAGGCGTATCGATCATGAAGAAAACCCTGGTTGTTGCAGCAGTCTGTGCTTTCGCGTTTGGCGCCACGGCTTTGCTGCCCGCCGACCTCTCGCCGATTGGTTCGGTTTATGCCGGGGGCAATGGTGGCGGTGGCGGTGGCGGTGGCGGTGGCGGTAATGGTGGTGGCCACGGCGGTGGTGGCAATGGCAGTGGTCATGGTGGCGGCAACAGTGCCGGCCACAGCGGCGACAATGGCGGCGGTGACGGCGATGGCAATGGTCACGGCAACGGCAAGGGCAAAGGCGCTCTTGGCCATACGAGTGCCCCGTCCGACGGTACCTCCGGCATCCGTGGTGCGAAGCGCAATGGCAAGGTCGAAGGTATCGACCATGCTGGCAAGGCCACCCGCGACCACGGCGTGAGCGGCAAGCACAGCGGCACTGCCAGGAACGACAGCAAAGGGCATGGCGCGACGACTGCGTCCGTAGCTCATTCGAAGGATACCCGTGGCCTCTCCAAGGCAACGGCGATCTCCGATACCACACCGGGAACCCACAATACCAAGGGCCTGGACAACGCGGCGGATTCGTCCTCCAAGAACGATCGCTGATCTGCTGCCTTAGCGCACCGAAAGGGCCGGCCTGAACAGGCTGGCCCTTTTTATTCGCCCTCCGAATCGGCAATCGCTTCGCGAACTCCTTTCGTGCACTGGCGATCCACACAGAATTCATAACCCCGCGTACTCGCCCTGCAATTCGTCCGCAGTTGACGAACGACTCCCCTCACCCATGCATTTATCGTAAACAGGACTACGCTCCTCCCATTCCAACCTGGAGCACCCGCGATGATCCGAGCCCTGCTGATCGCATCCCTGCTGTCTGTCGTCAGTCTCCCAGCGCTTGCCGACGTGACGCCGTTTCCGGCGTCGTTCAAGACGCAGGACATCGCGGTCGAAGGCGCCAAAATCCATGTGCGTGTGGGTGGCAAGGGCCCCGCCGTTGTGCTGCTGCACGGGTTCGGCGACACCGGCGACATGTGGGCGCCGCTGGCCGCCGACCTGGCCAAGGATCACACCGTCGTCGTGCCTGACCTGCGCGGGCTGGGCTTGTCGTCGATGCCGGAGAGCGGCTACGACAAGAAAACCCAGGCGGGCGACGTGCATGCCGTGTTGACCGCGCTCGGCATCAAGAACGCCGTGATCATCGGCCACGACATCGGCACCATGGTCGCTTTCGCCTATGCCGCGCGTTACCCGCAACTGACCGACAAACTGGTGGTCATGGACGCCCCCGTCCCCGGCATCGCGCCGTGGAACGACATCGTGCGCTCGCCCATGTTGTGGCACTTCGACTTCGGCGGCCCGGACATCGAGCGCCTGGTGGCCGGCCGCGAACGCATCTACCTCGACCGCTTCTGGAACGAATTCGCCGGCGACCCGGCCAAGGTCGATGAAGGCATTCGCCAGCACTACGCCAAACTGTACGCCCGCCCCGGCACCATGCACGCTGCCTTCGCCCAGTTCCGCGCCATCCGCCAGGATGCGGTCGATAACGAACCGGTGATGAAGGCGAAACTGACGATGCCGGTGTTGGCCATCGGTGGGGAGAAATCGTTTGGGGCCAATGAGGCGATTGTGATGCGCAATGCCGCTGTCGATGTGAAGGAACTGGTGGTTCCTGGGGCGGGGCATTGGTTGATGGAGGAAGCGCCTGGAGTGGTGGTTGGGGCGGTTCGGGGGTTTGTTGGTAAGGGGTGAATGGCATCTTTCGGCTAGAAACGGACGTTTGGAGTGAAGAAAATAAATCCGTCCCCCTCATCCTTTACAGATTAGAGCATCCATCCGTCGGCCTAAAGTCAAAACCAAACGCACTCAAACTACGAGATCAGTCGACACTAGAGTCAAAATAAAAAACGTCCTTGTAGATCGACTCATACTGAAGCACAAGCCTAGTGCGCTTCGACAGCGTCTTTTTCACCTCATCTGGTGTTAAGTCCCCCATACAGCTTATCGTTACAATTTTTATCACAGCTCCAACAGGTATAAATGACCCAACTGCGACTACGTGATGACCAAAATTACCACGAGGAAGACTGGGAAAAATCTCAACAACCATGTCAGAAATCAACTTTTCAGGGGCCATCAAAACATCATCAAAATACAACTCAACCGATTTAAGTATCGCCGGCCCCACGCCATTATTGGTTATCGTGTACACATAGGAATTTTGTTGTACATCCTCATGAGTAACCCCATCAAGATTTGGAGTCACCATCAATCTATTGTGCCTTCGCTGCTGCATAACTTGGTAGATCGTAAAGCAAACCGCCGCTAAGGCAATTACCGTCGCCGCATAATCAGTCCAATCCTTTTCGGGCGAGACACCGTAAATTATGTACTCAATATATTGTTCCACGGACATCACCTGATGCACGATGGCATTAGACTCTCCTGTACGAGTGAAGCAACCATCGCTTCGTTCGTATATCAAGAGTGGACTTAAATTGCAGGTTGTCAAAAAAATCTGCCTAAAATCAAACAGAAAAACTCGACTCGAACGTATGCAGAAAACGCAATTTCCTAGGGTGCTACAGGTCGTTGATGACCGACTGTCTCTCTTTATAAAACACAAGATTGACCGCTTTTGGCCGTTTGCTACCAGTCAAGATCGACCCAAGACCGCCCCCCCCCCACAAGTCCGCCTCCCCTCGCCTCCATCCTCCTCAATACAACAAAGCCCTGATCACTCAGGGCTTTGTATTGTCTGGCACGCTGAAAACCTCTCACCTAGCCAAATCTGCAAACCTACAGTTCGTCACCCTCCTCAGCCCCCCTCACAAACACCCTCGAATCGCCTCAGCCCTACGGTCGCGCCGCGTTTCGAAGACGTTCGCCACGAAGTAAACCTTAACCTCGGAGCCCGAAGCCGTCGGGATGAAATCAGCGAACTCTGGTTGTCCGACACTGACAATCGTTTTACCGCCACCCTGAAGCGGCTGGATAGTGACCTCATGAATCACCCCTGCCCACTTCTGACTCTGCCAGGCGAAAAGCGAGCATTCGGCGACGGTCGCTGCGTCCTTGTTGCTCGTGAAACTGCGCGCCGGCCCTTCTGCCCGTTTTTCTTCCATCGTCGAACAAGCGGTCAACAACAGCGCGCCCACTACTCCTAACAGAATTCGCATGTTTCACTCCTTATGAAAGAGCGAACTGTAGCGCCTTCCTCACGCCTACGTCGAAGCCTCCGGCAACTTCGCGATCACCTTGATTTCGAAATCAAACCCATAAAGCCACGTCACCCCCACCGCCGTCAGCGTCGGATGGGGTGCCTGGCCCCAGTACTCGGGCACGACTTCCCAGATGGCTTCGAACTTTTGTTCGGGGTCGACGATGAAGACGGTCACGTCGATCACATCGTCGAAGGTGCAACCTGCCGCTGCTAGAATCGCATTCAGGTTGGCGAACGCGCGGTGGACCTGGGCTTGCAGGTCAGGTTCCGGCGTGCCGTCCTCGCGGCTGCCCACTTGCCCTGAGACGAACAGCAAGCCATTGCTGCGGATCGCCGGCGAGTAGCGGTTGCGCTCGTACAGCGCCTGGCGGCCGGCGGGGAAAACTACATTGCGTGTTGCCATCGACTTTCTCCATCAAGGGCCTGAGCGACCCTGTTTTCAACGATGGGGCAACGTTACGGTGGCGCCTTCGGCGGATAAACGGGCAATCTTGACCATCACTGTTTTCAGATTCCAAACAATCCACCGGAGCCCCCATGGACCGTTTTGATGCGATGCAAGCGTTCGTGCGCGTGGTGGACACCGGCAGCTTCACCAAGGCTGCGGAAACGCTGCACATGAGCAGGACCAGCGTGACGCAGTTGGTTCAGCAGTTGGAGGCGCGGCTGCGCGTCCGGCTGATCAACCGCACCACGCGCAAGCTCAACGTGACCGCCGACGGCGCCGCCTACTACGAGCGCGCGGTGCGGTTGCTGGCCGACCTGGACGACGCCGAAACCAGCCTGTCCACCGCCTCCGCATCGCCCAGGGGCCGGCTGCGGATCGACGTCCCCAGTCCCCTGGCCCGCATGATCCTGGTGCCTGCGCTTCCGCAGTTCCACGCGCAGTACCCCGATATCCAGATCGACTTGGGCGTCAGCGACCGGATCGTCGACCTGATCGATGAAAACGTGGACTGCGTGATACGCGGCGGCGAACTCACCGATCAATCGCTGATTGCCCGGCGGGTCGGCGACCTGCAGTTGGGGGTGTTCGCGGCACCGGACTATCTGGAGCGCACCGGCGTTCCGGGGCATCCGCTTGAGCTGGAAGACGCCCGCCACCGCATCGTGGGGTTCATCTGGGCCCGCAAGGGCAAGGTCGTGCCCTATGCGCTGCGCCGTGGCGACGAGTCCGTCGAGGTGCACGGTCACTACGCGCTGGCGGTCGACGACGGCAATGCCTATCTGGCGGCCGGGCTGGCCGACATGGGCGTGCTGTGGTTGCCGCACTACATGTCCCAGGCGTATCACGCGCGCGGCGAGTTGGTCCAGCTGTTCACCGACTGGACACTCGACCCCATGCCGCTGTACCTAGCGTTCCCGCCGAACCGGCACGTGAGCACCAAACTGCGCGTGTTCATCGACTGGGCCGTCGAGCTGATGGCCCGGCACGCGCCCGTCGCTGCCCCGTCCGTGTAACCCATAACGAAGAGGTTGACGCCCCGCATGAAGCCCTTGGACCTGACGCGTTTCGATCTCAACCTGCTGGTCGTGCTGGAGGCGCTGTGGGCCGAAAGGCATGTGGGCCGCGCAGCCGAACGGTTGAACCTGTCCCAGTCCGCCACCAGCCACGCCTTGTCGAGGTTGCGCGGCGCGTTTGACGATCAGCTGTTCATCCGCAACCCCCGCGGCATGGCGCCGACGCCGCTGACCATCGAGCTGATGCCGAGGGTGCTGGCGGTGCTTGAATCGATCAGGCTAGTGGCCAGCCCACGGGGGCCGTTCGATCCCGGCCGTTTGCAGGCGACCCTGTCCGTGGCGGCGACCGATCACGCGGTCGTGACCGTCATCGCCCCGGCCCTGGAGAGGATTCAGGCTGCGGCGCCGCACCTCGTGCTGAAGCTTCGGCCGGCGGACGCCGAATCCGCCCTGCGCCTGCTGGACGCCGGCGAGGCCGACATCGTGCTGGGCTCGGGCTCCTTTGCCCAGCGTCCGCAGCGCTTCGATTGCCGGCGGGTCCGTCAGGAGCGCTTCGTCGGCATCGCGCACCAGGGGCACCCTGCGCTGGTCAAGCGCGGCAAGACGCTGCGGATGGAACTGGAGGACTTTGTCCGCCTGCCGCACATCCTGGTCTCGCCACGGGGCGATGCGCGGGGCGCGGTCGACGAGGCGTTGGAGCTTCTGGGCCACACCCGCCAGGTGAGCGTCACCTGCCCGAACTTTTTGGCGGTGCCCTTCTTGGTCGGTGCTTCGCAGTCGATTGCCGTGGTGGCCGAGCAGGTCGCCTTGCAGATGCAGGAGGCGGCGCAACTGAGCCTGTTCGAGTTGCCTGTGACGCTGCCCGCTTGGGAGGTGTTCGTCATTCGGGCGCAAGGGCGCGCCAACGAGCCGGCCATCGAGTGGCTGACCGAGCTGCTGACCGCCGGTTGAGCCTCGCCGGCGTGATGCATCCCGTGCATCGAGTTGCTGCGCCGATGCCATTGGATCGCAGGCCTCGGTTCTCCTAGAGTCCGGTTGCCGTTCATTCAACCGCCTGGAGTGCCCCATGAACACCGCGCCTACCCTGGTCATGATCCCTTGTTTCGCCGGAGCTCCGTGGCAACTGGACCAGTTGAGCGGCTTGCAGGATCGCCCCATGCGCACCCTTCGGTTGCCGGACGACGTGCGCGAACTGGAGACACTGGCCGACTTCATCGTCGACCAGGTGAAGGATCTCAAGAGCTACGTGCTGGTGGGCGATTCCTACGGCGCGGTCTCATCGATTGCGGTGGCGACGCGCCGCCCGAAAGGGCTCAAGGGCCTGGTGCTGTCGGGCGGGTTCGCCAAGAGCCCGATCACCTCGCCCCTGCTCAAGGCGCTGGCGGCGTTGGCGCCGTTCTTCCCCGGGCCCTTTTACCGGCAGACGACCCTGCGGATACACGCCGCCCAACTGGCGTCGTCGTTCGACAAGGAGGGGGAGATTCCCTGGTCGGCCCGAAAGAGCCGCGCGTTCTTCCTCAAGGAGACCCCCCACAAGGCTTACGTCAACCGCATACGCTCCATCGAACAGGTGAACTACACGGACCTGCTGAAGAACATCGACGTGCCCACGCTGATCCTGACACCCGAGGAAGACAAGCTGATCGGCGAGGAAGCCGCCGGGATCCTGCTCAAGGGCATACAGGGCTCGCAGGAAGTCATCCTGCCGCGCAGCGGCCACATGTTCAGGTTCTCGCACCCCGGCGCCTACTCGCGCGAGATCAGCAGGTTTCTGGATCAGGCCTCGCTTTGAGCGGGCCCGTCCCTGCCCTGCTCCCTAATTGACCTCGTCCGTGTGATCAAAGAATGCACGAAGCAAAGCCTGTCTCTTTTCGTCATCGGAATCGTGGCCGCGCGGCCCCGCCAGGGAGCGCTCCATGCGGGAGACGATTTCGGCGTTCAGGCTCCGCTGGTTCTGCTTCGCGATGCGTTTCAGCGTCTGGCGCAGGCCTTCGGGCAAGCGCAGCACGAATCTGTCGACTGTCTCAGCCACCCGCCACCTCCGCAAAACCTGCCTTTGGATCGTTCGTCTGGGTCATGTTTCCCTCACTGGATCGACGTGGTCAGAGGCGCCGCGGGCGATGCCAGCAGCCCTTTGACGGCGGCCGAAAAGCACTCCACCTGCAACGGATATTCCTGCCCCATCAACCGCCCCTTGCCGTACCAGACGATGCCGCCCTGACTCAGGATCAGACCGTTGCGGCCGAACTCGAAGACACTGCCCACCGAGCTGCTGAACACAAAGCGGTTGTCGTCCATCTGCAGCAGTTTGTACTGGGTGTTCGCCGGCGGCAGCTGTTCCTTGATGCGTTGCAGGTACGTCGGGGCCAGGCGGACAAACAGCTGCCCGGCCTGTTCGCGGTACTGCGGGATCGTCAGGCCAGGGCTGCGCTGCAGCTCCACGGCGATCAAGGCGAAGACATCGGCATTGGCCCGCGCCACTGCCAGTTTCACCGCCAGCGTCGAGGTCAGCAGCGCGTTGTCGATCTGCAGCGACGACTTCTCAGGCTGGCCGTTGGCGGCCGGCACGGTGACGGGGCGCATGAACTCGGCCACGTTGACGGTCGACAGCACCGTCGTCGCCAGGTACGCCGCGCAGGCCGAGGCCTGTCCGGCCCGGTCGCCGTTGATCAGCAACGAGAGCGGGCTGCCCTGGCGGGGCAACGTCTGCGCGTCGATCCCCTGCTGCGTGAGGAACGCGTTGACCTGTTCCTGTTTCGCCTCGCCGCGCGCCAGCCCGCAAAGCTGCTCCATCATCAGGGTTTGGCGCGGCTCGTCGAACCTGGGCGACAGCTGGAAGACCGCCTCCTGGATCACCGGCAGCGCCGGCGTGCGCAACCAGATGCGCGGCGCGTCGGCCGGCTTGCCGCTGAGGAATTTGTCGTAGCCGGCCAGGGCCACGAGCAGGATCAGAATGGCGACGAAAACGGATTTCATGTTCATGGTTGTTGCCTCAAGAGTTTGATCATGACCTGCACAAGACCCATCTGCGGGTCACCACTGATAACCGATGCCCACCGCCACCCCGACCTTGCGCTGGGTGTCGGTGCTGCCCTGCAGCTTCGTCACCCAGCGGCCGTTGGCGGACATGTGCGATACGCCGAAGGCCAGCGACGACTGGCCGCGATAAGTGCCCGCAGCGGCCACCGTCATGCTGGAACCCGGCGAATACGACTGCGGCAGGCTGGCCATCGCCATCGCACCGGCGATGCCCGCGCTAAGGATTTCGTCCTGCTGCTTGAGGTCGTTCTTCAGTTCCATGTAGCGCGAGTCGGTGTAGGCATTGGCGTTGGCGGTGATGTCCGCCACGCTGCTGTTCAGCTGATCCAGATTCACCGCATCCGTGCCGCGGGTGCCCGCCGCCAGGTTGGTGAGCTGGCGCTCGTTGCCGCTGCTGCCGAGCGAAACGCTGTTGTCGCGGTCCGCCACCGAGTTGGCGCCCAGCGCCGTGGCATTCCTGGCCGACGCCTTGGCGCCGTTGCCCAGTGCCACCGAGTTCTCCCCGCTGGCTTGGGACCGCGTGCCGACCGCCGCGCTGTTCTTGCCGGACGCCACCGCCCCCGCGCCCCCGGCGAGAGAATCGGCGCCGGTGGCTTTGGGTTTGGCCGCCGCACTGCCGTTGCTCACCTGGAACATCCCGTCGGTGCCGTTCTTGATGTTGGCGACATCCCCCTCCACCGAGGTGATGCGGCCGTCCTGCTGACCGGCGTTGGCCCCCAGGTTGGCGATGGAGTCGTCGGTGTATTGCTTGGCTTCCGCCACCGCGCCGTCGAGCTGGCGCACGTTGACCGCATCGTTGGCGTTCTTGCCGTCGGCGACGTTGCTGACCGTGCGGGTCTCGCCGGTCGCGGCATTGCCCACCGATACGGTGCCCGACGTCACGTTGTTCGCCCCCGAATACTGACCGCTGTAGGTTTCGGCACCGCGTCCGCCATCACTGGCGCCGCTGCCGAGCGCGACGCTGCCGGCGGCGGTCGCCGTGGCGCCGCTGCCCGCCGCCACCGAGCCGGTGCCCGACGCCTGGGCCTGGGCGCCCAACGCCATGGCGTCGGTGCCCGTGGCGCTGGAGTCTGCCCGGGTCGAGTTGACGTGCAGGTACTTGATGCCGCCTCCCGCGCCGATCAGGGTTTCAAGCCCGCCGACTCGTCCGCCCAGGTTCGTGATGTCCGTGGTGTTCTGGTCGACCTGGTCGCCGACCGCTTTGAGTTGGGCCACGTTGACCGCGTCGTTGTCCTGCGTGCCGGCCGCCAGCCCGGTGATCTTGCGGCTGCCCAGGGCCGTGCCGATGCCGACCTCGCCGACCGATGTCTGCGGGCCGGCCAGCCGATAGGCGCTGTAGCCCGTCTCGGCACCGACCGTGGTGAGCGAGCTCGAACCCAACGCCACGCTCATGGCATGGCTGGCATTGGCGCCAGCGCCCAGCGCGACCGCCTGCTCCGCCGCCGCCTGCGCCGCGCTGCCCACCGCAATGCCTGACGCCAGCAGCACCTGCGTGTTGCGGCCGATGGCGATGCCGCCGGCGGCGGCCTGACTGACGTTGGCCTGGTTGCCGAGCCCGATGCCGTTGTCGCCGTTGACCACGGTGCCGGGGCCGACGGCGACCGATTCCGCGCCGCTGGCGAGCGAGTCCGTGGGGTTGGTCGAATTGGCGTGGAAGTACAGCGTACCGGTCGAACTCAGCGAGCCCATCGCGCCGGTCAGCTGGCGCAGGGTCACGGCGTCGTGGTCTTCGGTGGCGTCCGCCACGTTGGTGATCTGCCGGTAGCTGCCGGCCTTGCCCACCGACACCGAGCCCAGCAAGGTGGCATCCGAGGTGTCGTAGATGATCGTCCCGGCGCCGGCGGCAATCGAGCCGGTGGTCGGTGCCAGGACCCGGTCGGCGACCGAACCTTCGCCCAGCGCGATACCGCCCGCCACCTGCGCCTGGCTCAGACGGCCCAGCGCGAGAGCACCGTCCGCGCTCGCGCTGGCGCCGGAACCGGCCGCGAATGAATTGACGCCGGCGGCGATGGATTGCGGCCCGATCGCGATGCTGTCCTGACCGTTGGCTTGCGCGTCGGCCAGGGTCGAGTTGCTGTGGAAGTAC
This sequence comes from Pseudomonas sp. B7(2017), assembly GCF_002112745.1. Classification (NCBI taxonomy): domain Bacteria; kingdom Pseudomonadati; phylum Pseudomonadota; class Gammaproteobacteria; order Pseudomonadales; family Pseudomonadaceae; genus Pseudomonas; species Pseudomonas sp. B7(2017). The sequence continues at coordinate 372,664 of NZ_NEIP01000003.1, forward strand.
TTGATGCCGGCGCCGTTGTTCACCAGGTTGTCGACGGTCTGATTGGTCGCGAACAGTTGCGAGCCGTTCACCGCGTCGGTGCTGGTGGCGTTCAGGGCGCCGGCTGCGACGTTGGTCAGCTTCACCGCCGTGCCGGCCGGGTTGAAGGTCACCTGGGTTTTGGTCGCGGCATCGTCGTACTTCACCGCTACGGCGGCGGTGTTGGTCAGGCTGTTGTTGAGGTTGGTCAGCGCTGCGCCAACGTTGTTGCTGACCAATGGGCCAGTGTTGGCGCCCGTGGCGCTGATGCTGTTGGTGGAGTAGCTCGGTGCCGTCCATGCACCGGTGTTCGCATCCAACGCTGCGCCGCCGCCCAGTGCGGTCGCGGTGTCCTGCCCTGTCTTGTTCAGTTGGCTGACGTTGACGGCATCGGTGGCGCTGGAGCCGGCGGCAAGGCCGGTGAGGCGGCGGCCGTCGGCGCCGTTGGCGATGTTCACTTCGCCGCCCGCCGTCGCCGTCCCGCCGACGCCATAAGCCGCGTTGCCCAGCGTCGAACCTGTCGCCGACGAGCCTGCGCCCAAGGCGATGCTGTTGGCGAAGCTGGCGGTGGCGCCATTGCCGAGTGCGATGCTGTTGATGCCACCCGAAACGGCGCCCGGGCCCATCGCCACGCTGTCCTGGCCGTTGGCTTGCGCGTCGGCCAGGGTCGAGTTGCTGTGGAAGTATTTGATGCCGGCGCCGTTGTTGACCAGGTTGTCGACGGTTTGGTTGGTTGCGAACAGCTGCGAGCCGTTCACCGCATCGGTGCTGGTGGCGTTCAGGGCGCCGGCTGCGACGTTGGTCAATTTCACCGCCGTGCCGGCCGGGTTGAAGGTTACCTGGGTCTTGGTCGTTGCATCGTCGTACTTCACCGCCACGGCGGCGGTGTTGGTTACGCTGGTGTTGAGGTTGGTCAGCGCTGCGCCGACGTTGGTGCTGACCAGCGGGCCGGTGTTGGTGCCTGTGGCGCTGATGCTGTTGGTGGAGTAGCTCGGTGCCGTCCATGCACCGGTGTTCGCATCCAACGCTGCGCCGCCG